>CAZQCG010000031.1:0-57886 GCA_964592425.1 uncultured Chloroflexaceae bacterium | reverse complement strand
TGGCGCAGCTCTGCCGAGGTCAACTGCTCAACTGGCCCCCGGAGGGCCTGGCAGACGTAGTCCCCAAACCTTAACGGTCACCGCCCGTTAGCTCCTGCGCCCTTTGCGCTATGTTATACTATAGGCTATCTTGCTGATCGTCACAAATATTGGGGCTCTTCGATGGCTGCTACGTTCCGGGTCGCCGAGGATGTACTCTTCCAGGTCGTTGCCGACGAGGCGGTGCTGTTGCATATTGGCGACAATCGTTACTACGGCCTCGATGATGTAGCTACGCGTATGTGGCAGTTACTGGCCGAGCACGGCGAGTTAGAGCCAGCTATCACCACAATGCTCGCCGAATATGCGATTGACGAACCAACGCTGCGGGCCGACTTCAGCAGATTGATCGCCACCCTGGAGCAGCGTGGCCTGCTTACCCGCCTGGCCAACCCGTAGGCCCCCCCGCCCTATGGCCGCCTGATCTGAATCT
Organism: uncultured Chloroflexaceae bacterium; assembly: GCA_964592425.1. Lineage (GTDB taxonomy): Bacteria > Chloroflexota > Chloroflexia > Chloroflexales > Chloroflexaceae > Viridilinea. The sequence continues at coordinate 57,414 of CAZQCG010000031.1, read as the reverse complement.
GTCAAGCGGAAGGAACAAACATGACGATGATCAAAGCAGCGCCTTCCAACACCCCGCTCACTGCACCGACCGACGCAACCGTCCGCGAGCGCAAGCCCTACCACCCTCCACACATTGAGGACTACGGTAGCGTCAATGAGCTGACGCGCAGTGCGGTTAGTAACGCTTACGAATATGATGGCATTTTCTACTATACTACGTCGGCTGACTGACTCTGCCTTGGTCACACCCCCTGTCCCTCGCTCTCAGGATATCGCTGGCGAATTTGGTTCGTCCGTATTAGGTAGGGGGCACGGTGTGCCATGCCCCTACCGTTGGTGGAGAATGCACCAATTCGCCAGCAGGGTCATGTTTTCGGGCGATCGCAGGCCACGTCTGTTACGCTGGCGGAACCTGAGCCTGGCGAATGGCGGGTGTCGGAGGCAACGCACCTCACGCGGAGCACCGGCGCGGACGAGGGCAGTCGATCCAATCATGGACTGACGTTACGCCGCAGCCAGCAGGCTGCAACAACTAAACCACCGTGTTAGACTACCTCTTCTATGGCCTGCGCCTGCGCTCGCCGCAGCCGCTTGTTGGTGTGGAGCCTGTGGCCGTAGCGACGACCACACCAGCCGATCTGACCCTTACCCTCTGCCCACAGGCCAACCCGCCGTCAGCCTGGCAGGCGCTGGCGTGGATGGCCATTCGGGCGCAGAGCGGCCCGGGCTGGTCACTCGACCTGGCCGCCGCGCCGGTCAACAGCCCGGTGGTTCTGCGTCTCACCACGCGCCTTGCTGACGATGTAACCCTCAGCTTCTTCAGCCCTGGCGCAACAGAGATCAGCCTCTACTGGCAACAGCAACCGGCTGATAATGCACAGTTCCAGCTTGATCTATCGGGCTGGATCATGGGCAGCCTGCTCGGCTATGCTATGTGCCTGCGTGGCCTGCCGACGCTGCACGGCGCAGCGGTTGCTGCCCATGGCCGGGCGCTGGGCCTGCTTGGCCCGTCAGGGGCGGGCAAATCGACCCTGGCCGCCGCCTTTGTTGCCGCTGGCCATACCGTCCTTGCCGATGACCACCTGGTGGTTGGGCCGGGGCCTTCTGCATTGGCTGGCCCGCCCCGCCTGCGCCTCTGGCCAACCAGTATGGCGGTGCTGGAGGCCGTACCCAACATGGCACCCCACCTGCGTAGTACGGAAGGCAAACTCTTTGTGGCACCAACCGCCAGCCCTGCGGCGCCACAACCCCTGGCCGCGATCTACCTGCTTATGCCGCATGATCCACAGCGCACGACGCTGCTGAGCGAAGAGCTTGGCCCTGCCGCCGCGCTCAGCGCCCTGATGAGCCAGCGTTTTTGTCTTGCCCCCCTCACTGCCGACTACCCGGCCCAGAGTATGGCCGCCCTGGCCAGGCTTGTCCAGCAGGTGCCGGTACGCCGCCTCTACCGCCCGTATGGCCTGGCGGATCTGCCGGCGACGGTGGCAGCCCTGGTTGAGGCTGCCGGGCAGAGCGAGCTTCATGATCAGCCGGTGCCGCTATTGCGCACTACCCCTGCCAGCAGGCCACCCCGCGTCTCGGTGATCACTACGGTTTATAATGGTGAGCCCTTTCTGGCCGCCGCAATTGAGAGTGTGCTCGCCCAGACCTACAGCGACTTTGAGTATCTGCTGGTCGATGATTGCTCGACCGATGGCTCAGCGGCGATCTTGAGGCACTACGCCGCAATAGACAGGCGCATCCAGTTGCTGCAGAGCGACCGCAAGATCAATCACAGCTATGCCCTCAACCTTGCCCTCGCTCACGCCCGGGGCGAGTTGATTGCCATTCTCGATGCTGATGACCTCGCCCACCCTGAGCGCCTGGCTCGCCAGGTGGCCTTTCTCGAGGCCAACCCGGCAGTCGGTGTGGTCGGCGCATGGGTCGAACAGATCGACCAGGCGGGCAACGTCATACGGGTCATAGCTTTTCCCACTGATCCGGCGCTGGCCCGCTGGGTGATCCTCTTCCGCACGCCGGTGCTGCACTCGGCCGCGCTGCTGCGCCACGCGCTGCTACGCGAACGCGGCGGCTATGAGGTGTGCTGGCGTTACGCCAATGACTACTCGCTCTGGGCCGAGCTGATTGCTCAGACCCGGATCAGCAACCTGCCAGAGCGACTGGTCAGCTATCGCTGTCATCCCCAGCAGACCAGTGCGCTCCGCAATACAGCCCAGCGCGGCGAGGTCTGGTTGTTGATCCATCGTATGCTGGCCGAGCGACTCGCGCTGCGTGTCCCGCTCAACACCATCGGCGAGCTCTACCACGCCCTGCGCGGTATACCCCTGGCTGATGCAGGGGCGGTGGCCCGGGTCGTCGATCTGCTCACGACTATCCACAGCCGCTACCTGGCTGTCGAGCAGCCCGATGCGGCGACCGCTGCGCAGATCGCCATCGACTGCGCCCGGCGCATGCTGCTGATTGCCTGGAGCCACCGTCACAGCCAGCGCGTCGCCAGCCGGGAGGCCCTGGCCTGCGCCCTGGCCCTTGATGGGCAACTCTGGCAGCGCCCGGAGACACGGGCGACCCTACGCCACCAGCGCGCCCGTCCTGCTGGTATCAGCCAAGAGCCGGAGCACGACTAGTACTGCCTGCCGAACGTCCGCAGGCAGTTGTGGCCCGGGTGCGCGGGCGTCTCGCCCGCTCAGGCCGGATGCGGGCGAGACGCCCGCGTTCCCAGGAACCCCCAGCGAACTTCTGGGACGGCGTACTAGTTGTGCTCAATGCTGTGTCATCACTCACCCTGGGCCAAGGCTGTTGCGCAGGTCGGGGAAGGTGCTGCTGCGGCGGGGGATCTGCATGGTCGCACGGTATTCGTTGACCCGGTTGTAGAGCTGGCGCAGTTCGTCGAAAGCGCTCTCGTCCTCGGCCTGGCGGGCGCGCTCGTTGAGACGCTCCTGAAAACGGCGAATCTGTTCGAGGCGCAGGCCACGGGCGCAATGCTCAGCCTCCTGCCGGTAGCGGAAGTCCTCGGGGATGGGGAACACGGCTGCCAGCAGGTAGAGTGCCGTCTCACGGAGTTGCTCGTCCAGCTCAGCGGCCCAGGTCTGCAACTCCTCCGCTGTACCCGGTCGCCACTCGGGCGGCAGCAGGGTGAACTGGCGCCAGAGTTCCTGGTAAGCCGGAGCTTCAAGCAGATCCTCGATCCCGCCGCCAAAGAGCTCACGTACGGCCGGGTGGCGCGCCAGGCCCTCTTCTAACAGGGCCTCGACGGCGGCGGCGACACTGGGGTGGCGTAGGGCCAGAATCAGTAGGAGCGTCTCACCCGTACGCGCCGGGGGCAGCCGGTCTGGCGTCGCAAGTCGCTCCGTGCCGCCATCTGCCGGGTGGGGGGCGTCATCAGGCGGGGGCGACGGCGGTGCGCTGCCCGCTGGCACCTGGAAGGCGGGCCGCTCGTGCTCGCCGGGGCGGCGGCGTGGGCGTTCCAGTGGGCGGCGGCCCGGCCCCCCGCGCAACAGGTCAAGGATCAACTCAGCGCGCAGACCCAGCACCTGCTCAAGGCGGGCGACATAGACCCGCTGCTGGGCCCCGTCTAGCTCGGCCAGTAGCGGCAGCAGGCGATCCAGAGCGGCGCGCTGCTCTTCAGGCCGGCGCAGGTCACGTCCTGCCGTGTAGATCTCCAGGTAGAACTCCATCACCGGGACAGCCTCGGCCACCAGCCGCCGCCAGAGCTCGGGGTCTGCGCGGATCACCTCGTCGGGGTCGCGACCCTCGGGCATCCGGATGATGCGTAGGGCCACATCACTCTCCAGGCGCACTGCCCCCTGGGCCGTCACCACCAGCTGGCCCCCGCCATCCTCGCCAGCGCTCTCACGCAGGGCGCTCAGGCCCTTCAGCGTGGCCCGCTGGCCGGCCGCATCAGCATCGAGGGCCAGGTAGACCTTCTGCGAGAGCCGTTTGAGCAGGGCGACGTGGGCGCGGGTCAGGGCGGTGCCCAGGGGTGCCACGACGTTACGGAAGCCGTGCTGGTGGGCGCTGATCACATCAAGGTAGCCCTCGACAACCACCGTGCCGTCGCTGGTACGGATCGCCTCACGGGCCAGATCGAGCCCGTAGAGCAGGTCGCCTTTTTTGTAGAGCAGCGTCTCAGGAGTGTTCAGATATTTGGGCTGGCCAGCGTCGAGAACACGCCCGCCAAAGCCGACCACTTCGCCTCTGGCGTTGCGAATCGGAAAGATCAGCCGCCCACGAAAGCGATCATAGTGATGACCCGCCTCGTTGCGGATAGCCAGGCCCGCCGCCTCGATCTCTGCCGACGTATAGCCCTTCTTCTCGGTCAGGTAGCTGAAGAGAAAGCCCCACTCATCGGGGCTATAGCCAAGCTGGAAGGCTTCGAGCATCGTCGGGTCGATGCCACGTTGCTCGACATAGGCTCGGGCCACTTCGCCGCGGCTGGTGGCAACCAGCAGGTGATGATAGACCTTGGCGGCCAGGCTGTTCAGTTCGATCAGCCGAACCTTGCGTGCATCCTCCTGGCGCTCCTGATCACTGCGTGGGGCCAGGCTTACCCCCGCCCGGTTCGCCAGCAGTTCGAGCGCCTGGCGGAAGTCAAGGCCCTGTTTGCGCATCACAAAGTCGAAGGCAGTGCCGGAGGCGTGGCAGCCGAAGCAGTAGAAGCTCTGCGTATCAGGGTAGACCGTAAAGGCGGGCGTGCGCGAGTTGGGATGAAAGGGGCAGAAGCCCACATAGCTGCGCCCGGTCTTGCGCAGGCTCACGCCAAGTGCGCCGATCAGCTCGACAAGATCGATCTTGTTGCGGATGTCATCGATCTGGTTCATCAGTGAATGGGCCTATGCACCCCAGGTACGGGGCGTAGTGACGCGTTTAAAAATCTCGAGCGCATAACGGTCGGTCATACCAGCGATATAGTCGACCACCGCCCGTGTCACCGGCTCGCCGCGCTCTTCGGCGATGCGCTGCAGGTCGGTGGGAAGCTGATCGGGGTAAGCGCAGAAATGGGCATAGAGCGTCTCAATTACAAAACGCACCTTCACATCCTCAACCCTGGCCTGCGGGCTCAGGTAGACCTGGCGATACATAAAGTCGCGCAGGTGATTGGTCGCCGCCAGCACCGCCGGGCTCATGCCAAGCAGGGGCGGATCGGGCGGCAGCGTAGCGCCGGTGGCCCACCAGTTATAGGCGATCAGGTCGCCCACCATTGTATTCAGACGCTCGCCATGACTCTGCCCCAGTACCGTCAGCGCTTCGGCAGGCAGCTCGGCCTGTTGCAAGACCCCGGCGCGCAGGGCATCATCAATGTCGTGGTTGATATAGGCCACGCTATCACAGAGCTTGACGATCTGCCCTTCGAGCGTGCTCGCCGTGCCCCAGGCTGTAGTCATAATATCACGGCGCGCCTTCGAGTGTAGGTAGATCCCCTCACGCACGGCATAGGTGAGATTAAGACCCTGCCCATCACGCTCAAGCACCTCAACAATGCGCCGCGACTGCTCATTATGGCGGAAATGCTCGGGAAAGATGCGCGTCAGGGCCGTCTCACCGGCGTGGCCAAAGGGCGCGTGACCAATATCATGGCCCAGGCCAATTGCCTCAACCAGATCCTCGTTGAGATGCAGCGCCCTGGCAACCGTCCGCGAGACCTGGGTAACCTCCAGGGTATGGGTCAGGCGGGTGCGGTAGTGATCACCGAGCGGCGCAATAAAGACCTGAGTCTTATGTTTGAGCCGGCGGAAGGGCTTGGAGTGCAGAATACGGTCACGGTCGCGCTGGTAAGCGGTACGGATCGTGCAGGGCGATTCGGGACGCTCACGCACAGCAACGGCGCTCTGCGCAGCCAGCGGTGAAAGCGTCTGTGCCTCAAGCTGCTCCTGGTACTCGCGTGGGGTTTTCATGGTGCTATGCCCCTCCAAGCTACTGGTTGTCATTCCATACCGGTAAGCCAAATTTCCTTCACTCATGACGCAGTGCAGCAGTGATACACTGGCGACAGAACGGCACCGCCACTACCCACCTCAAACTTCCCCCTTCCTCCCCCTTACCCCTGCGGCTCGGACTGTCCCCCAGTCCGGGCCGCCTTCGTGTCCACACCTCCGCACCTCTCCATCTCGCCAGCCCCCTGGCACTTAGATCGCCCCAGCTTCATGCAGGGCACGCAGGCGCTCAGCGTCATAGCCGAGCAACTCGCTGAGCACAGCGTCAGTATGCTGGCCAAGCTGCGGCGGGGCCGTGCGGATCGTCGCGGGGGTCAGGCTCAACCTGGGGGCCGGGCCGACCAGGCGCAGTTCACTGCCATCGGTGTCGTGGATGGTTTGTACAATGCCCCTGGCCTGTGCCTGGGGGTCGGCGAGGGCCGTTGGGATATCGTTCAGCGGCCCGCAGGGAACCCCGGCGGCGAGCAGGCGCGCCACCAGGTCGGTGGTGGAGTGAAGGGCGGTTGCTGCGGCAATCAGCGGCACGAGGATCTGGCGCGCGTTGACCCGGGCGGGGTTGTCGGCAAAACGCGGGTCGCTCAGCCATTCCGGATGGTCGAGGGCGGTGGCAAGGCGCGCAAACTGGCCATCATTGCCGACGGCGATCATTACCTGGCCATCGGCAGCGGGAAAGGGCTGGTAGGGCACAATCGTGGCGTGGGCATTGCCATAGCGGCCTGGCGGGCTGCCAGCGACAAGGTAGGCGCTGGCAACATTGGCTAACCAGCTCAGTTGCACATCAAAAAGGGCCAGATCAATCATCTGGCCCTCGCCACTATGGCTACGGTGATGCAAGGCCGCCAGAATGCTCGTGGTTGCGTAGAGGCCGGTGGTAATATCCACCACGGCCACGCCGACCTTGAGCGGCTCACCCTCAGGCGTGCCGGTGATGCTCATCAGTCCGCCCTGGGCCTGGATCACCGTATCATAGCCGGGGTGTTCGGCAGCGGGGCCATCCTGCCCATAGCCGGTGATCGCACAGTAGATCAGGCCGGGGTTACATTCGCGCAGGCTTGCATAATCCAGACCCAGGCTGGCCATGGTACCGGTCTTAAAATTCTCAACCAGCACATCGGCCCGGGCGGCAAGCTCACGCAGCACCTCGCGCCCGGCCGGGTGCTTCAGGTTGAGCGTGATACTCTCTTTGTTGCGATTGGCACAGAGAAAATAGGCACTCTGGCCGCTCGTGGTGAAGGGCGGCCCCCAGCTACGGGTCTCATCGCCGCTGCCGGGCTGTTCAACCTTAAGAATGCGTGCGCCAAGATCACCAAGCAGCTGGGTAGCGTAAGGTCCGGCCAGCACCCGACTCAGGTCGAGGATCAAGAGATCGCCGAGGGCACTGTTCATGCCTGAAACCTTGTCTGAAGGTGAAAATAGCCGATACCCTCAGCTATGAGCATGGCCATGCCGCGGCCGTCCACGCTGCGCTGGAGCCTGGCGCACAGGTATGGTCAGCCAGAGCAGGGCGGTCATGAGTGCCGCCGAGCTGAGGCACCAGAGACAGGTGGCCCCGATCACAAAGGGTTCGAGGAAGGTCAGGTAGATCGAAAAGAGCGTGCCAACCAGGGTGAGCAGCGGCAGGGCTGTACCAGCTAAGTGAGCCAGGCGTCCCGTGCCGAACTGGTGCAAGCCCCAGGCCCCCAGGATGGCCAGGTAGGCCAAGATCCCCAGTAGCCCGATCGGTAGTACGCCAAAGAGGCGCGCATAGGCGCTCTGCTGTACAGTGTTGCAGTCGCCGACTGGCCCACAGACAGCCTCGCTGCCACTCAGTTCGACACTTGCCAGGTAGGCCGCGATGGCCATACCGATCACCGCAAGGAGGGGGATAGCCCAGACGCGCCAGCCAGTCAGCGGACGCTCAAGGGGCATACGCAGCCGGAAGAGCACACTGATCACCGAGACGACCATGACCAGCAGCAGGATGAGTGCCAGGATGTTAGCGGCCAGGTCACGCTGGAAGGGGTTGCTTGCTGGTGTCTCAGGGGCCGGGTCAGGGGCAACCGCTGGCAGATCCAGGCCAGGGATGGCCGGCCAGCGATTCCCCCCGCTGGCCAGGGTCGTTGCGATCAGCCCGGGCAACTGGTCGGGGATCTCCTGGCTACCGACCAGAACCGTGCGATCAATGATCAGGGTCGGCACGCCCAGGCGATCATTCGTGATGGCAAAGGCCTCAATTGCCGCCCGGTAGAGGGCGTCACCTTCGGGCATCGTCACATCAATGATCTGCACCTGGAGTTGCTCAGCGTAACGTGCCTGAAGCGGTGGTAGTACCTCGTCGAGCACATAGTGGCAATGGGGGCAACTCGGCGAGTAAAAGAGCACCGCATAGGCGACCGGGGTGGCCCCATAGGCCACCCTGGCCCCAGGCAGGCCCAGCAGCAGGGCTATCAGCGTAAGGCAGGCCAGGCATCTCCACAATAGGCTAGACATAGGTTTCTCCTCAAACGCGAGGGATAAGCAATTATTCTGCACCGTACAACTCGTGATGGGCGGAAGGGGCTCCCGGCGCATCATAGGGGCAGAGTACCAGCAAGGCGACGGCCAGGGTAGGAGAGGGATTGTGCCAACAGTGCGGCAAGGTTGCTTCGAAGAGCAGGCTGGCCCCTGGCTCGATCAGGTAGACCTGACCAGCCACGGTGTAGTTGATCACGCCTTCGAGGCCATAGACAAACTCCTGGCCCGTATGCATAATCGTCTCAGGCCCACTGCCCGCACCAGGGTCGAGGCTCAAGCGCAGGGGTTCGATGCTCCGTCGGGCCATACCGACGCCCAGGTCGGCCAGGCCACCATAGGGGAAGGGCAGCGTCACGACCTGGCCCACCGGGTGGTAGACAACGCGACTGCGGGGTGCCTCAGGGGTGAAGAAGGCCATGATCGGTACATGCAGGGCAGTTGCAATCTGCTGGAGGGTGCTCACACTGGGTGAGGACTTGCCGTGTTCGATCAGGCTGAGCGTATTGACTGCCAGGCCACTAGCCTCTGCCAGGGCCTTGATCGAGAAGCGGCGGGCCTCGCGCAGCGCACGCAGGCGCACACCAACCTCAATCGGCTGCTCAGCGGCACTGTACGTCTCGGCAGTGTGCAGATCCAGCGCATCCCGCAGCGGCGATCCGCTCTTGTTCATGGTGACGCATTCCTTCGGTAGCTTTGGAAAAAGCTAAGCTGCGCCTTTCACGCGCATTGCTGTAACCAATATCTTAGAGCTCTATCGCTATTTGCGCATAGCACTATCATATCTGGTGGTTGATCAGGTGCAACCTCGCACGTGGGCTGGCTCAGAGGATCGGCAACGCTCGTACCAGATCAACCGGTCCCAGGACAGCTTTGGCGGGGCAATTTCTGCCGATGGTCTGGCTGCGCCCACAGCTGATGGCTGTGACCTGGGCGCCTTTGAGCTGCAACTACGCCTGCATGCCAGCCCCACACGGCTGGTGCAGGGCGCGGCTGCACCAACCGGGCAACTCTCCGGCTACGGCTTCAGTGCAGGTGACTGACGGGCACCCGCTACGATGTGCCCCCTACGGTTCGCCCAGCCGTACCGCTGCTCCCTGTAGCCCGGCCAGCCATGCGGCACCAGGCATCGGTCGTCGGCTGGCTGGCTGCACCTCGTGCAGCACCAGAGCCCCCGAGCCGGTGGCAATCAGGGGTGTACCAGCACTGGTACGCCCAACCAGGGTGCCTGGGGGCTCAGACCCGGCCCAGGTCGGCTCAACTGCTGCGCTGAGCAGGCGGAGGCCCTGGCCACGGTAGCTGGTGGTCACCCCCGGCCATGGGTCGTAGGCGCGGGTCATGCGCTCGATCACCAGGGCCGGCAAGCTCCAGTCAACCTGGCCATCTTCTTTGCGCAGCAGGCGTGTCAACGAGGCCAGATGGGCCACCTGCGGCTCGGGCTGCAGCGCCCCGGCCGCGTAGAGCGGCAGACTCTCGACCAGCAGGCCGGAGCCGAGCCGAAAGAGCTCGTCGGTGAGCAGGCCCGCCCGCGCCGTCGCTGGCAGAGGCACCACCGCACGGGCCAGGATCGGGCCACTGTCCATGCCCGCATCAAGCCGTATGATTGTCACACCCGTCTCACTGTCGCCAGCCATGATCGCACCGGCTACCGGTGTCGGGCCACGGTGGAGGGGCAGCAGTGACGGGTGCAGGTTGAGGTAGCCGAGGGGCGGGATGGCCAGAACGTTGCGGCGCAGGATCTCGCCATAGGCTGCTACGACACCGACCTCAGGGCGCAGGGCGGCCAACCCGCTAACCACCTCAGGGTCACGTAGCGTTGGTGGTTGGAGCACCGGCAGGCCAAGGCGCTCGGCGGCCGTTTTGACCGGGGGCGGCGTCAGGCGGCGCTCACGCCCGGCCGGACGATCCGGCTGCGTGACAACCGCGACCAGCGTATGGCCAGCCTCAACCAGGGCCATCAGCGGGTGAACTGCAAAAGCCGGGCTGCCAAAAAAAATGATCCGCAAGGGCTTCCTCTGCTACTGCTAACTGCGCCCACGCATACTCTGGTGGCGGCGCACAAGGCGTACCCAGGCCTCGCTAGGCTGGGCCGGGCGCTCTTTGCGATCCTCCTCACGGCTGAGTTTCCAGCTCAAGTCTTCGAGGCAGGCGCTGATCGGCAGGGTTGGCGCACTCAGCACAAGCGGGACGCCGGTATTGATACCCACCGTGACTGGCTCGGCGCTGTAGGGGATGATCCAATCGATCGGGCGGTGCAGTGATGCCTCGATCTCATTACGCCCGAGCCCGCGGCGCTCGATATTCTGCACCAGTGTGATCAACTGGCGCTCATGCGGATAGTCGAGGCTGGCAAAGACATCGAGGGCGCAGGCTGTTGCCCGCAGCGCAGCCAGGTCGGGCGTCAGCAGCACCAGAACCAGGTCAGCCTGGTCAAGCCCGGCCAGGGTAAGCTCGCTAAAATCGTGGGCCAGCTCGATCACCAGGTAGGTAAAGTGCTCACGGGCCAGGCCCAGCGTATGGGTGACATGCGCAGCGGTAAGCAACTCACTTTGCTCGGGCCGGGCTGGTGCAGCCAGCACAGCGACCCCACTGGCGTGATGCAGCATCACCCCTTCGAGAAAGGCGCTGTCCACTTCGTCCAGTGAGACACCGACGATATCGGCCCAGGAGTGGCGGGGTGGCAGGTTGAGCATCAGTGCGCTCTGCCCGCTGGGCAAGGCCAGGTCGATCAATCCCACCGTGTGGCCCCAGAGCCGGGCCAGGCTCGTGGCAAGGTTCGCTGCAACGGTCGAGACGCCAGCCCCACCGCGGAGCGAGAAGACCGCAACCGTATGGGCCTTCGGTGGTGGTGGTGCCGCAGGAACGCTTGTCTCAGGTGTGGCCACCCGTCGCAGCAAGGCACGGATGCGCACCTGCAACTCAGTCGGGTCATACGGTTTAGCCACAAAATCATCGGCACCGGCGTCGAAGCCGCGCACTCGCTCATCAAGCGAATTGCCCGCCGTCAGCAAAACCACCGGCATCTGGGCATAGGCAGGGTTACGCCGAATCTGGCGACAGACCTCAATGCCATCCATCCCCGGCATCTGCACATCAAGCAGCACAATCTCGGGCCGGTTGGTCGCAATCTGATCGAGCGCCGCATGGCCCCCATTTGCCGTGCTGACCTGAAAACCCGCACCGCGCAGCACCGTCGCGGTAAACTCGCGCAGCAGCGTATCATCATCAACCACCAGCACATGGGTTGTCGTCATCGGATCGCTCTGCTCCTTACGTATGCCGATCACACAGGCCTATTGTACATGATGTGCCTACCTGCGTGTCTCCCTGGTTCTAACTTTGTACTATACTGACAGCTAGACAGAGCGACCTACCTACTGGGCCAGGTTGCCCGTACCTGCAATGTTGCATAGAGGTCAGCACATGAGTGAAGAGCCTGCCCCTGCTGATGCGCGTATCAGCACCATTATCAGTGCGGCCGAGAACCTGCGTGACGGCAAGTTCAGCGTGCGCGTGTCGGTTGAGGGCGATGACGAGATCGGGCGGCTTGGGCGCGCCCTTCATGATCTGGCCCGCACGCTCGAACAACACCGGCGCGAAGTGACAATGCTCAATCGCATTACCACGCGCATCAACCATGGTCTTCTGCTCGATGATATCCTCAACCAGGTCTACGAGGATTTCCGCAGTTTTATTCCCTACAACCGGATCGGTTTCGCCCTGATCGACGACGACTGTACCTGTGTGCGCGCACGCTGGGCCCGCACTGATCTGGCCGAGGTGCATCTGCAGCGTGGCTTTACTGCGCCGCTTGCTGGCAGTAGCCTCGAGATGATCATCAATACTGGCCAGCCGCGCATTCTCAACGATCTTGAGGAATACCTCGCCGGTAAGCCCGACTCCTACTCCACCCGCTTGATCGTTGCCGAGGGTCTGCGTTCCTCGCTGACCTGCCCGCTGATCGCCAATGGCGTGCCGGTCGGCTTTATGTTCTTTTCAAGCACCCGGCCCTATACCTACGCCCAGGTACATATCGAACTCTTCCAGCAGATCGCCGAACAGCTCTCGGTAACGGTTGAAAAGGGGCGTCTGGTCTCCCAACTGGCCGATCAGAAAGACCAGTTGCTGGCCCAGAACGAAGAACTGCGGCGACTGAATGAGCAGAAAAATGCCTTCCTGGGTATGGCCGCCCACGACCTGCGCAACCCGATCGGCCTCATTCAGATGATGGCGGCCTACCTGCGTAGCGCCCCGGTCGATACCGCCACGCTTCAACGTGAGCGGTTCCTCGGTGATATCTACCGTGTCACCGAGCAGTTGCTGGCCATGCTCAACGACCTGCTTGATGTGACCCAGATCGACCACGGCATCTTCAGCGTCCAGCCCGAGCGGGTGAACCTGGGCATGATGCTGACTGAAACCCTCGAACGCCACCAGATGCTCGCTTCGCCCAAAGGCACCCGCATCAGCCTGGACTGCCCAGAGGGTGGCGCGGTGATGGCTGACCCTAAACGCTTGCGCCAGGTGCTTGATAACCTGATCTCCAATGCCGTCAAGTTCTCCCCGCCGGGCAGTCAGGTCAACCTGAGTGTGCGCGCTGAGGGTGACTTCTGGCGGATCGCTGTTAGCGACCACGGCCCCGGCCTGACTGCAGAAGACCGGGCGCGCCTCTTCCAACATTTTGCTCGTCTCTCGGCGCAACCCACCGGCGGTGAGAAGAGCACTGGACTGGGCCTGGCCATCGTGCGTCAGGTTGTGCTGGCCCACGGCGGCCAGATTGATGTTGAAAGCACCCCCGGTCTTGGGGCCACCTTCTGGTTCACCCTCCCCGCTGCATAAGCACGAAGAGCGCATGGACGAGCGTGCTGTCCTTCATCGACTGACCCGTTGGATCATGATCACGGGCCTTGCCGCCAGCCTGCCTGCTCTCGGCTGCCTGGCCCTGCTCTGGTACCCAGGGGCGGATTTCCGCCCCTGGGTTGCGGTCATGCTGCTGATGAGCATAATCCTGCCGATCCTGGCCCTCCTGGTCGCCCACCCACTGATGCGCGAGTTGCGCTCCCAGGCCGATCAGCGTGAGTTATTGGCCCTGGTGGCGCGCCATACCGATAACGCAGTGATCATTACCGATGCCAAGGGTCTGGTCGAGTGGGTCAACGACGGCTTCACGCGTATCACTGGCTATCAGTTCGCTGAGGTCTATGGGCGGAAACCCGGCGCGATCTTGCAAGGGCCTGCGACTGATCCCGCCACCATCGCCGAGGTGCATGCCGCGCTCGAGGCCGGGCGTTCGATCCGCGCCGAGTTGGTCAACTACCACCGCAACGGCCATCCCTACTGGTTGGCCATAAGCATTACGCCCATCGTTGGCCCCGATGGGCGCATCCGCCGCTTTATTGCGATCGAGTCGGATATTAGCGCACAGAAAGATCTTGAAGAACTGCTGCGCTCGGCACTCAAAGATGCCTCAGACCTGACCAACGCCCTCAGCCAGGCGGCGATCATCTCCATCGTTAGTCGCCAGGGCCTCATTCTCGATACCAACAGCCGCTTTTGTGCCATTACTGGCTACGGTCGTGACGAACTAATTGGCAGCAGCTACAGCCTGCTCAATTCGGGCCACCACTCCCGGCGCTTTTTCGCCGATCTCTGGCAGACGATCAGGGCGGGCCAGGTCTGGCACGGCGAGATCTGTAACCGTGCCCGTAGTGGGCGGAGCTACTGGGTCGATACAACCATCGTGCCCTTTCTGGGCGCTGACAGGCGACCGGAACGCTACTTGGTGATCTGTTTCGATGTCACGGCCCGCAAAGCGCTCGAACATGCCCTCATCCAGGGCGAAGAAGAGCTGCGCTTCCAAAAAACCCTGCTCGAATGTCAACTCGATACCGCAATTGATGGTATCCTGGTCGTTGCGCCCAATGGGCGCTGGCTCTACGCCAACCGGCGCTTTGTCGAACTGTGGCAGCTGACATCCACGGTTGTCGCAGCCGCCTCAAGCGAAGTGAGCCTGCCGATCATGCTGGCCCAGGTGCGCGAGCCCGAACAGACCCAGGCGGCCATCCTGGCCCTTGAGGCTTCGCCTGATGCAACCGGCCAGGCTGAGATTAACCTGCGTGATGGACGAACCTTTGAGCGCTATAGCGCACCGGTGCGCAGTATCAGCGGTGATCTTTATGGGCGTGTCTGGTATTATCGTGATATTAGCGAACGTAAGGTTGTTGAGCGCATGAAGAGCGAGTTCGTCTCGGTCGTCAGCCACGAACTCCGTACCCCACTCACCTCGATCCGTGGCGCCCTTGGTTTGCTTGATGGCGGCGTCGTTGGTGAATTGCCCCCCCAGGCTGGCACCATGATCACGATCGCCCTGAAAAATAGTGAACGGCTGATCCGGCTAATCAATGATATTCTCGATATTGAGAAGATCGAGGCCGGTCACATGGCTTTCCAGATGCAGCCGGTCGAATTGAGCCAACTAGTTGATGCCGCAGTCGAGGCTAACCGGGCCTATGCTGTAGCGCTCAAGGTCAGGCTTGAAGTAGCATCACCCTTGCCCGAACTCTGGGTGCAGGCCGACCAGGACCGGTTGATGCAGGTGCTGAGTAACCTGATTTCCAACGCTGCCAAGTTCTCAGCCGCCGACGAGACGGTGCAGATTAGGCTTGAGGCATACGGTGGTTGGGCCCGGGTCTGGGTTCACGATCACGGGCCAGGCATTCCTCCCGAGTTTCATGCCCACATCTTCCAGAAGTTTGCCCAGGCCGATGCCTCCAATACCCGCCGCCAGGGCGGCACCGGTCTCGGGCTGAGCATTGCCCGGGCGATTATCGAGCGCCACGGCGGCCAGATCGACTTTGTGAGCCTGCCCGCTGCGGGTGCGAGCTTCTACTTCGAATTGCCGCTCAGTCGCTCCCCTGCCGAAACAGGCTCGACCCAGCCGCGTCTGCTGGTCTGCGCTCACGATCCGCAGCTGGCTGACCTGCTGGCCGAATTGATTGAGCCTCTCGGCTACTTCATTGATCGGGTTGGTGATCTGCTGCGGGCACTTGAGCACCTCGTGGTCACCCCCTACGACGGCGTTGTGGTCAGCCTGGGCCAGGGGAGCGCC
The DNA here is from genome assembly GCA_964592425.1 of uncultured Chloroflexaceae bacterium. GTDB lineage: Bacteria > Chloroflexota > Chloroflexia > Chloroflexales > Chloroflexaceae > Viridilinea. The sequence continues at coordinate 41,905 of CAZQCG010000031.1, read as the reverse complement.
ACCGACCGGGCGCTCATCCGTACCTTTCGCGAGCATCCCCACGGCTGTATGCTGCCGATTATCGCCGTCGCTGCCCGCGTCGACGCGCAACACCAGACCCTCACCGGCAGCGCCGTCAGCGTGGTTGACTGGTTGAGCCTGCCCCTGGAGCCGGGCCGCCTCGCTGCCAGTGTGCAGGCGGCCCTGCCCGCAGACGTGCCGCCCGGTATGCGGGTGGAGGTGCTGCATGTCGAGTCTGATCCCGACAGCGCCCGTATTGTGGCTATGCTACTCAATGAAAGTGCCCGCATCACCCATGTTGAAAGCCTTGCTGCTGCCAGCACCGAGTTGAAACAGGGCCGCTTTGCGATTATCATCGTGGCCCCATCTCTCAGCGATGGGCCGGGGCTGCACCTGCTGCCGCTGATCGGACGGCTTAATTATGCCCCTCCGGTACTGATCTTTGCGGCCCACGAAGCCGAATGCGAACCAGCCAGCGTTCTGCCACCCCTCTGGCCTGGCGATGATATGCCTGATCAGACTCTGCGTGATACGATCATGCGCCTGATCCTCCGTCACAACAGACTCTCTGTAGCGAACATAGAAGCCAGATGAATGCTCTGCCACCACTCAACCGTATTCTCTTTGTTGAGGACGACCCGGACATCCAGCTGATTGCCCGCCTCGCTCTGGAGCATGGCAGTGGGTTTGAGCTCTGTGTCTGTAGCTCAGGTGCCGAAGCCCTTGCAGCAGCCCCTACTTTTGATCCCGACCTGATTCTGCTTGATGTGATGATGCCCTTCATGGACGGGCCGACAACGTTGCTCGCCCTGCGCAGCCTCCCCGGCCTGCGCACCACGCCGATCATCTTTATGACTGCCCGTGTGCATCATGACGAGATTGCTCACTACCTGGCCCTTGGCGCAATCGATGTGATTGCTAAACCCTTTGACCCACTGGCGCTACCAAAACTAGTTACAACAAGCTGGACGCGTCATTATGGATAACGCCGAGCTTGAACGCCAACTTGGGGTGATGCGCCAAGCTTACCGTACACGGTTGCCCGAACGGCTTGATATGATTGCTGGCCTCTGGAGCCAGCTCGAGGTGGAAGGCTGGCAGTTTGAGACAGCCCGTGAGCTACGCCAGCAACTGCACCGCCTGGCCGGTTCTGGCGCAACCTTCGGTATGCCCGAGTTGGGCAATGCTGCCCGCAACACCGAACTAGCTCTGCGTTCCTGGCTCGCCAGCGAACCTCCAGCGGAGGTCGCCGCCGAACTGGCTGCCCTCTTCGCCGAACTACGTCATACTGGCCACCAGAGCGTTGATCTATGCCTCACCAGTGATCGACCCAGTCAGATGGATACCCGTATGTCACAGGCCGCTACAGGTCTCAATTCTGGCAATGGGCACACGATTGTGATCGTCGAAGATGATCGCGAGACCGCCCACGAATTGGCTGCGCAACTTCGCCACTTCGGCTACGAAGTCCACCTGGCCCATAATCTCGCCAACCTGCCAACTCTGCTTGGCCAAGTCCGCCCTGCGGTGTTGGTCATGGATGTGATGTTCCCCGAAGGTAACCTGGCCGGTGCCGGTGCTGTCATCGCTGCCCAGGGGCTTGTGCCGCAACCGATCCCGGTCATCTTCATCTCGGCTCGCGACGACTTCGAGGCACGCCTGGCGGCCGTGCGGGCTCGCGGCCAGGCCTACTTCGTCAAACCCATCCACGCCGGCCAGCTGATCGACACGATCGATCGCATCACCGGAGTCAGCATCGTTGAACCCTTGCGCATCCTCTGTGTCGATGACGACGCCGATCTCGCTGAACGCTACGCCCTCGTGCTGCGCGCCGCTGGCATGACTGTGCGCGTAGTTACCGACCCGCGCCTGGCCATGGCCGCCCTCCGCCACCTGCAGGCCGATCTGTTGCTGCTCGATCTGCATATGCCCGGTTGCACCGGCATCGAGTTGGCCACCGTGATCCGCCAGCAAGAAGCCTATATCAGCCTGCCGATTGTCTTCCTCTCCTCAGAGACCGCCAGCGAGTACCACCATGCCGCTCGTGATCTGGGCGGTGATGATGTGTTGACCAAGCCGATCAGTGCCGAGGCGCTTGTGCATGCCGTCAGGGCTCGGGCGCAACGCGCACGCAGTATGCGCGCCCTGATGGTGCGCGATGGCTTGACCGGGCTGCTCAACCATTCGGCCACCAGCAGCCTGCTCGAACTCGAAGTCGAACGGGCTCGTCGCAACCAGGCTCCCCTGACCGTCACAATGGTCGATCTGGATCGCTTCAAACAGATCAACGATACCTACGGCCATGGCGCCGGTGACGGTGTCTTGCGCATGCTGGCGCGCCTGCTCCAACAGCGCCTGCGCCGCAGCGATGTGATCGGGCGTTATGGGGGCGAGGAGTTTATGATCATCCTGCCCGGCACCGGCGGCGCTGCCGCCGTACAGGTGCTTGATGGCATCAGGAGCAGCTTCGGTGCCCTGCGCCATGTTGCCGGGCCAACCAGTTTCTATGTCACCTTCAGCGCCGGTGTGGCCGAACTGCATGAGCACGACAATGCCGTGCGCCTGGCCCAGCGCGCCGACATTGCCCTCTACGAAGCCAAACGCCGCGGGCGCAACCATGTATGCCTGGAAGCGCCCCCCACAGCTTAGTCGGGGCGCAGCACGCTGCGCCCCGACCGGCGTGCGCGGTGTGCGTAACCAGGTCTGTCTGGAAACGCCCCCCACAGTAGGGGTGCCGCACGCTGCGTCCCTACCGGCGTCCCTACCGGCTCAACTGCCGATCACTCGGCTGTCAAAAGCCTGAATGGTGATCACACTGGGACGCGGCAACCCGACCCGGTCGGGCCAGGTGCTGATCGGCGCAGCAAAGGTGCCGCCTTCGCCCGGATGCTGTATCGCAAGGAAGACGGTACGGTTGTCGGGCGTGAGCTCGGGGCCACAGACCTCTGAGCCCGCAACACTCGAGTAGAACTGCTGCACATGTCCCCGCTCGCCGCCCGCAACTGGCACCACAAAGAGGCCATCGTTGTACTTGATCGCACTTGCCGCCCCGTCGGTCGCAATCCACAGGTTGCCTGCATTATCAAAGGTCACGTTATCCGGACAGGCGATCGGGCTAACTTTGCGTTTGTCGTAGCCAGCAAAGTAGGTGCTCTCATCGCTTGGTAAACCACACAGGAGAAAGATCTCCCAGCGGAAGGCCAGGCTGGCGTAATCATCACCTGCTTCGGTCAACTCGATGATCTGTCCGGTACGGTTCTTCGCACGCGGATTGGCCGCATCCACGCCCGGCTTGCCCTCAGTGCCGCGAGCACTGTTGTTGGTCAGGGCAATGTAAACCTTCTTGTTGACCGGGTTGGCCTCGATGTCCTCAGGGCGATCCATCTTCGTAGCCCCGAGCAGGTCAGCAGCCTTGCGGGTGTTGATCAACACATCGGCCTGCGAATTGAACCCATTGGCACTGGTCAATGGCCCCTGGCCATAGACGACTGGCAACCAGACCCCCGTCCCATCGTCGTTAAAACGTGCCACGTAGAGCGTGCCCTCATCAAGCAGGCCAAAGTTGGACTTGCGATCATTGGGGTTGTAGACGCCCTTGCTCACAAACTTGTAGATATACTCAAACTGTTGGTCATCGCCACTGTAGGCCACGGCCTGGCCCTGCCTGGCAATCGCGATGGTCGCAGCCTCATGGCGAAACCGTCCCAGCGCTGTGCGTTTCACTGGCATAAAGCTGGGATCGTAGGGATCGACCTCGACAATCCAGCCAAAACGAAAGGCTTCGTTCGGCTCCTGGGGCACGTCAAAACGCGAGTGGAATTTCTCCCATTGCAACTCGCTGCTCTCAGCCGGAATACCGTAGCGCTTGTGAACCGCCAAACGTGGATCAGTCGCAGCCAGGGCATTCAGGTTCCCAAAATACTGGTGCCAGTTCTCCTCGGCACTCAACAACGTTCCCCAGGGCGTCTTCCCACCGGCACAGTTGTTCAAGGTTCCCCGCACCAGTGTCCCACTGGTGTCCTGGCTGGTCTTCAACCAGTCATGACCGGCCACCGGGCCGCTGATCCGCATCGGCGTCTCGCCGGTCAGGCGTCGGTTGTACTGCGAACCGCGCACATAGCTCCATGTTCCATCAGCAGCCCGTGCCACCTCAACGATTGAGATGCCGTGGGCCGCCAGTTCCACATCGACCTGGTTACGGGTAGGGTTGTTGAAATCATAGCCCGGAAACATGAGTTCGGGGCTGCTGTACTCATGATTGACGCAGAGGATGCCGCGGTTCGACACGCCCGATCCCGGTGGCAAGGGGAGGAAGCCGACAAAGTCGCAGTTGTAGCCGAATTGCTCGGCCTGGGCTGCCGGTGTCTGCTGCCAGACGTTGTGGGCAGGCGCGTTGGCGCTCAGTGGCTCACCCCAGCGAATGAGGGTACGCGCATAGTAGCCAGCAGGCACGACCACCTCATCGAACGCGGGATCGGTTGGTGTCACCGGCGTGAAGCGCAACACCCCCGTGCCCTGGGCCGTCGCTGTGCCAGCCCTCAGCCCTGTGGCCCCGATCAGCGCCGCCGAAGCCCCCAACGCCGCGCCGCGCAAAAGATCACGCCGGCTCAGACGACGGCGCACAATCTCTGCGAAGCTCTCAACCATTCCATCCTCTGTGCGAAGCTCCCCCGACTCTTGCTCACGCTGCATACCCATAACCAGCTCTCCTTCAACTCATACCAGATCCGGCATTTTTGTGTGCATAGCGCGAAGGTACCGGACAGGCGGATCATACGCCGCTGGTGTCAAGCCAATGTTATTAAAAAGTTAATGAAAGATTAAGCCACTGCCTTTCAAGCCACTGCCTTAGCTGTGACAGGTGGCGCACGGAAGGTTTGGATCAGGATCGTGATACTCAACCCCATGCATACTATGGCAACTCGGGCATCCGATCCGGTTCGGCGCACCACGGTGACATTCATTGCAGGTCGGGTTAAGCGGATGTGGCATCTCTACCTGGAGTGGGTGCTGGTTGTGGCAGGTGACGCACGGCGCGTAACGTGCCAGGTTCGGGTCGTCCGGGACAACCACAATCGGCTCTGTAGGCGCTGGCGGCGGCTCGCTCACCGGCGTCAGGGTAGCTGTCGGTTCGCTCACTGGCGTCGGGGCAGGCGTCGGCTCAAGCGGGGTGGGCTGCGGGGTTGGCTCACTCGTGAGCGTCGGTGGCGTACCGCTCGTTGCGGTTGGGGCCACTCCGACTACTGGCGTGTCGGTCGCTCTCACGCTTGTAAACGTAGGCTCAACCGCTGTGGGCGTGGCGCTGGCGGCTGGGGTGGCACTGGCGGCTGGGGTGGCACTGGCGGCTGGGGTGGCGCTGGCGGCTGGGGCGGCACTGGCGGCTGGGGTGGCACTGGCGGCTGGGGTGGCACTGGCGGCTGGGGTGGCACTGGCGGCTGGGGTAGCGCTGGCGAAAGTAGTCGCCTCAGGGCCGACCGCAAGGCTGCGGCCCGGTGTTGCAGAGGGCGTAAGCCGAGCTACGGGCCGCGTCGTCTGAGTTGTCGTTTGCACAGAGCTAACTGGCGGCTGATCCAGGCTCAGCAGGTAAGTCACCAGTTGCTCAATCTGCTCGTCGCTCAGCACTTCGACAAAATCGCGTCCCACTACGGCTCGTGCAATCCCAGGGGCATAACCGGATACAACAAATTCGTCATGAACTCTGATCGAACGCCGGATATACTCGGGCGCGGCGAGGCCAGTCACCCGTTCTGCCCCCCTGAGCGCAATCCCGGCCAGGTTCGGTCCAACCCCGCCAGGCGCAAGCGGGTCGGTTGTATGGCAGGTTTGACAGGGAACAAAGCCCTCCGGCTCAACCCGACCACTAAAAAGCGCCCGGCCCTGCTCAGCAGCCAGCCGAGCATCAACCCTGGCGACGGGTGGCTGCGTTGCCAATGTATGGCTTGATGCGGTTGGGGTGTCAGGCGGTGTGGGCGCACAGGCGCTCAAAGCGCAACATGCCAACAAGTAGATCAGCGCTGACCCTATGCTGCACTGCTGTGGGATGCCGATCATACGCAGTCCTGGATGTAAACCAGCAACGGTACGGATGGTCGGTATTCTACGGGGCGTCTGTTAATAAAAAGTTAAGCCAGGGTAAAGCCACGACTAACCAGGCGCCCGGCCTGGCGGATCAGGCGATCCACTCAGCCATAGCTGGCCCGGCCTCAAAGAAGATCGAGGGCAGCAGATGCAGGTGCTGGCTCAACCAGGGCAGGCTACGACGCAAGGCGCGGCGCTGCAGAGGCCTTGTCAGGGCCAGGCCAGCGATCAACCCGACCATGCCAAGCCGTCCACGCCGATGGCTGAGCAGGCTCACCAGCAAACCCGCTGCCCCCGCTCGTCCGGCCAGGTTTAACCTGCGGCTGTGTCTGAATAGGGCGACACCGACCGAAGCTGTGCGTAGCTGGAGCCAGGTTGTGCGGGGGTGCTGCTCAAGGGCTGTGACAAAGCGCGTCAGTTCGTCTAACTCCAGGGCCGGGAAATCGGTACGCTCGCCCCAGTTGGCGCGGTGGGCCATCATTGCCGCACTGGTCTGCTGCGCTGCCTGGCGCAATGCCGCCGGGGTGGGGGCCTGTTCGCGGCGCGCCTGTGCTGCCAACCTCAGCATCAACTGCTTGATCGCCTGCGCCAGCCCCAGCACATCGGCAAGGTAGCGTGCGCTCATAACGATTGTCGCTGCGGGTTCACCTGCTGGGGCAAGTTCCTCCAGACGCCGAGCGTACTCCGCCGCCTGCGCCGCCGCCGTTGCACCTGTGCGTAGCACAGCTGTCTCGTCACCCACCGCTTCGGCCAGGTAGGCCCAGATTGGCAGGGCCGCCGTGGGTCGCATCCACCAGACCCAGAGCAGGGGGGACAGGTAGACGCTCCCTAGCCGAGTGGCAGCATACGGAAGTGATCCGAGGTACCAGCCCTGCTCGATTAACTCGGCTGAGGCCAGGTAGAATAGACCGGCTGTCTCAGCGAAAGCCGCATCCGCCAGGCGCAAGCGCATCCAATCTGAGACAAAGCCTTCACTATCCAGCGTTGGCTCAATCGCCAGGGCCGCCGTCAGGGCGCTACTCAGTTCGGTCCAGAGACTCCACCCGTCACTGCCGAGACTGGCCTGACCGCCACCCCAGCCGCCGGTACTGTTCCAGGCCCAGATCCCGGCACACTGTGGGTCAGCACAAGCGCGGGCCAGGATGGTGCGGTGAAGGTCGCTGATCGAACTAGGCACCAGCCCAAACAGTTCATACTCGCGCCGGTTCTGCAACTCAATGATCTGGCCTGGACCAGGCTGGCTCAGCGTGGGATTGGGCGGCAACAGCCGAAAGAAGTCGGCTGGCCCATGCTTGATCGAGACCAGCAGTGCTGGCGAAGTGAGTCCGCCAAACGTTGCCGCATAGCGAGCAGGCGAGCAGATCAGGTCGCCCAGGCTGCCAATCCCGATACTCCAGGTACGGATAACAAGTAGCCGCCCGGCAGACTCGCAGATCGGCAGCAGCCCTTCGATCAACGTACGCAACTCCGCTGGTGTCGTGTAGATGATGTGGCCGTGGTAACACTGCCCCTGGTTATGTGCGCCACCCGCCTCGCCTACCCGCACGACCAGCCCGGACACATGGGGAAACCGCTCAAAGAGTTCGGCCACCGCCCGACGGTTGAGCGCCGCCAGGTGCCGGTTCGTAGCCTTGAGCGTACCCACTGTCCGGCGCAAGCCAGGCGTGCTCCACTGCATATCGGTCGTTACAAAGACCTCCATCCCCAGCGCGTAAGCCAGATCGAATAGTTCCTCGAAGGCTACGCCATAGGCAAGCGCCCGCAGACGCACGGGATCATCAGGCGCATAGATCGGCTCACCCGGCCCGTCAAAAGAGACCAGGTGCGCCAGGTTATCGACGACGATCCCGGTATAGCCCTGGCTATGCAGCCGCCTCAGATGCTGCTTTGCCCGCCGCAGCCCCCAATTGAGTTGGACTAGATCCACATAGGGTGGATCAGGCTGATCGATCTGGCTGTACGGGAAACTCGACCAGTTGCGGAACGGTTTGTGCGGATCGATAAAAGGGCCGCTGAGATCGGCCAGACGACGCGTGATCATTATGATGGTGCCGGGATATACTCGGGGCAATTATTAAGCGTGTGTTAAGCCCGTAGCGAGTATAGCGCACCAGCATAACGACTTCAACCCTCAAGCGCTCAGAGGTAGCAAACGCTGGCGCAAGCGGTGACGGCTTAAACTTGTCTCATAGTGGCCCATCAGCGCATGCATAACATGGCTCCACGAGTGCTGTTCGGCAGCCATACGCCCGGCCAGGCCCATATCTGTACAGCGGTGCGGGTCATACACCAGGCGACGTGCCTGATCGCGCAACTCGGCAGCGTTACCTGGGCTAAAGAGTGCGCCAGTCGTCCCATCGCGCACCATGTCCAGCGCCCCGCCGGCACGCGCCGCCACAACTGGCAGCCCCGAAGCCATGGCTTCCTGGATCACCTGGCCAAAGGTTTCGGTATCCGAGGGAAAGACAAACAGGTCGGCACTGGCATAAGCAATAGCCAGATCGTCGCCACGCAGGTACCCGGTAAAGTGCGCTCGTGTGCCGCGCAGGCGCCGCTCAAGCTGAGGCCGGGCCGGACCGTCGCCAACCAGCACAAGGCGCGTCCCAGGTAGCGCCGATAATGCATCGGCCAACAGATCGACCCGCTTCTCAGGGGCCAGCCGGCCAACATACAGCAACACCCGCTCGTCTGGCTCCACACCAAGCGAAGCTCGCCAGGCCTCGCTGCGCCAGCGGGGGTGGAAACGCTCAGTATCGACACCACGCCCCCACAGCCGCAGGCGCCGAAAGCCATTCCGACGCAGGTCGGCAAGAGTTGCCAGCGAGGGGCAGAGGGTAAGCATACAACTGTTATGTACCCAGCGCAGGTAGCGGTAGGCCAGTGCCCGCAACAAGCCCAGGCCGTAGTGGGCCGTATAGGCCGGAAAGTCTGTATGGTAAGCGCCTACCATAGGAATAGCCAGTCGGCGGGCAGCATGACGCCCGGCAATGCCCAGCGCAATGGTGCCGGCCAGGTGGATCAGGTCGGGCTGAAACTGGCGTACCTGTGCCGTCAGGCCAGGTTGGGGCGGCGTGAGCCGCAATTCGGGGTACGCCGGCAGAGGCATCCCCCGCAAGGTCACCACGCGTGTCCCGGCATAGCTCTCCACACTGCCCTTCGGCGCAATCAGTAACGCCTCGTGACCATGGTCGCGCAGGTATTCCAGTAATCGGCAGAGAGTCGTGACAACACCATTGACGTTGGGCAGAAAGGTCTCGCTGATCAGCGCGACACGCATAAGGTGCTCCTTGCTTCGATTCCTGCGGCAAGCAAACCTCGCGCAAGCCTCTTCAGCATACGTAGGCGAGATTGTCGGAGCACTATCCGCAGATTAACCAGCTGCTAACGTGAGATAACCCAGGCATAACGTGGGCGCGAACCCCCTCAGGCTCTTAACATGCTCTTAATAAAACTACCGCTTCGTGTTAACACTGCCGCCGTACAATAGCGCTGCTGTGCCCAGAACAACCGGCAATCTGTGTGCTGCACCACGAGGTGCTGAGGGTTACCTGAGCACAAACTCCGGATAGCCTGGGCTGCGGCATGTGTACGACGTTCTTTGTTTGGATTGAGGAGGAGTTGGCATGGCTTCGACTACGAAGCGATGGTTCACCCTGGGACTGCTGCTGGTATTGCTGATCCCCGCCCTCGCTGCCTGTGGCGGCACCACCGCGACCCCCACGAGCGCGCCCGCCGCGCAGGCAACAGATGCTCCGGCCCCGACCGCGGCTCCTACGGCGGCCCCGACCGCGGCCCCGACCGCGGCTCCTACGGCGGCCCCGACCGCAGCCCCGACCACGGCCCCCGCTGCCAATGCAGGCGTGACTCTGCCTGAAGTTGACCCGGCGGCCGTGAGTGGCGACATTATTGTGGCTGGCTCCTCCACGGTCTATCCGCTCACCGAGCGTATGGCCGAGCTCTTCAATGAGGATGGCTACAGCGGCCAGATCACCATCGACAGTATCGGCACTGGTGCGGGCTTCGAGCGCTTCTGCATCGCCGGTGAGACCGATATCTCCAACGCGTCACGGGCGATCAAGGAGGACGAGGTCGCCAACTGCGCCAAGATCAACCGCACGCCCATTGAGTTCCGTGTCGGCACGGACGCCCTCGCGGTGGTTGTCTCCAGCGAGAACGACTTCGTTGAGGATCTCTCGCTCGAACAGCTTGGCGCGATCTTCAATGGCGAAGCCAAGACCTGGGACGCCGTTGACCCCGCCTTCCCCGCTGAGCCGATTCTGCTCTTCAGCCCTGGCTCCGACTCCGGCACCTACGACTACTTCGTCGAAGCGGTGCTGGATGAGGACGATACGGCCCTGCAGGCCTCCGGTGCCCAGTTCAGCGAGAACGATAACGTGCTGGCGCAGGGGGTCGAAGGCTCGCCCTACGCTATCGGCTACTTCGGCTATGCCTACTACGCCGCCGACCAGGGCAAGCTGCGGGCACTCTCCGTCGAGGGCGTCACCCCCAACGAGCAGAGCGCCGAAGATGGCAGTTACCCCCTGGCGCGCCCGCTCTTCATCTACTCTGATGCCAGTGTGATGGCTGAGAAGCCCCAGGTCGCAGCCTTCATCAACTTCTACCTCACCAATGTCAACGACGAGATCCTTGATGTTGGCTACTTCCCTGCCTCCGCCGAGGCGCTTGATGAGGCCAGGCAGAAGTGGCTGGAGGGCACTGGTGCGGCGACCGCCGGGCCAACCGGCAGCAGCACCGCCGCACTTGCTCTGCCTGAAGTTGACCCGGCGGCCGTGAGTGGCGACATTATTGTGGCTGGCTCCTCCACGGTCTATCCGCTCACCGAGCGTATGGCCGAGCTCTTCAATGAGGATGGCTACAGCGGCCAGATCACCATCGACAGTATCGGCACTGGTGCGGGCTTCGAGCGCTTCTGCATCGCCGGTGAGACCGATATCTCCAACGCGTCACGGGCGATCAAGGAGGACGAGGTCGCCAACTGCGCCAAGATCAACCGCACGCCCATTGAGTTCCGTGTCGGCACGGACGCCCTCGCGGTGGTTGTCTCCAGCGAGAACGACTTCGTTGAGGATCTCTCGCTCGAACAGCTTGGCGCGATCTTCAATGGCGAAGCCAAGACCTGGGACGCCGTTGACCCCGCCTTCCCCGCTGAGCCGATTCTGCTCTTCAGCCCTGGCTCCGACTCCGGCACCTACGACTACTTCGTCGAAGCGGTGCTGGATGAGGACGATACGGCCCTGCAGGCCTCCGGTGCCCAGTTCAGCGAGAACGATAACGTGCTGGCGCAGGGGGTCGAAGGCTCGCCCTACGCTATCGGCTACTTCGGCTATGCCTACTACGCCGCCGACCAGGGCAAGCTGCGGGCACTCTCCGTCGAGGGCGTCACCCCCAACGAGCAGAGCGCCGAAGATGGCAGTTACCCCCTGGCGCGCCCGCTCTTCATCTACTCTGATGCCAGTGTGATGGCTGAGAAGCCCCAGGTCGCAGCCTTCATCAACTTCTACCTCACCAACGTCAACGACGAGATCCTTGATGTTGGCTACTTCCCTGCCTCCGTCGAGGCCCTTAATGAGGCCAGGCAGGGTTGGCTCGATGCTCAGTAGGCCACCCGGTTAGGATGATCCTCCCATGCGGGGAGAGGCAAGCAGCCTTTCCCCGCATGGCACGCTTACCATCACGCAACGAAAAATGTTTGTTACACTATAACTGTTGGCTTAGTACGGGGCATCGCCCCTGACCAGAATAGGGAACACGAGGGGTGCAACCCTTCATACCAGGCAGGAGGTTCTTATGACTGACCAGGCCCGCACAAGTGCGGAAGCCCTGGCAAGCAGTGACAGGCAGGCCATCAGTCGGCCCGTCGATCTGCGCAAGCGGCCACGTGTGATCGAGTCGGTGGTGCAAACCGCCCTCTTTGCCAGTGGTTTTATCTCAATCCTTACAACCCTCGGCATCGTCTGGGTACTGGCCCAGGAGGCCCTGCTCTTCTTCCGACTGCCTGAAGTGACCCTGGTCGAATTTTTCACCAACACCCTCTGGCAGCCGCAGATCGGCGAGTTCGGCATTCTGCCCCTGGTCAACGCAACCCTGATGGTGACGGTGATCGGCCTGCTGGTCGCCATCCCCCTCGGCCTCAGCGCAGCGATCTACCTCAGCGAGTACGCCTCGCAGCGCCTGCGTGGCATCCTCAAGCCCCTGCTCGAGGTACTTGCTGGCATCCCTACCGTTGTCTACGGCTACTTTGCCCTCTCCTTCGTCACTCCCGTCCTGCGAGCGATTTTCGGTTCCAACGTGGTGCAGATCTATAACGTCGCCGCGGCCGGGCTGGTCGTAGGCGTGCTGATCACACCCCTCGTGGCCACCCTCAGCGAAGATGCCCTGAGTGCCGTGCCGAGCGCCCTGCGCCAGGCCAGCTTCGGCCTGGGTGCTACCCGCTGGGAGACGGCAATCCAGATTGTCGTGCCAGCAGCCCTCTCCGGCATTATCGCCGCTGTCATCATTGCCATGTCGCGGGCCATTGGCGAGACCATGGTGGTGGCCCTGGCGGCCGGAGCTTCGCCTAATTTCACCTTTAACCCCTTCCAGCCTGCCGAGACGATGACTGGCCATATCGCCCGCATCTCCGGCGGCGACCTGAGCTATGGCTCGATCCAGTACGAGAGCCTCTTCGCGATCGGGCTGGTGCTCTTCTTCATCACCCTGATCCTCAACATCCTCAGCCGCTGGGTTGTGCAGCGTTTCCGTGAGGTCTACGAATGAGCAGTGAGTCACGTCAATTGCAACCTTCGACTGGCCAGTTGCCAACCAGCTCCGAAGCAATCAGCGCCAATGGCCGCCAACGCCAGCTACAGGGGAAGCTCTGGGAGAGTTTCCTGCTGATCAATACCCTTGCTGCGATCATCGTCCTCTTGCTCCTGGCCGCCAACATTGCCAATGACGCCTTTGGGGGCGTGGCGGTGCAAGAGGCAGTTGATTCCGCAACGCTGACCGCTGGACGAACTTTCGAGGAGCTCTCCAACGAAGAGTTGATCGTTATACTTGAGGAGAACCTGCGCTCACGCGTGCTGCGCAACCTTGAGCGTGAGCAGCCCCTGGCCGAACGTGAGCAGGCCGACCTGATTGCTATCATCAATGCGGAGATCGTCAAGCCCGAAATCGTGAGTACCTTCTCACTCTGGCAGTGGCTCTTCGAGCGCGAGACGATCAGCGTCCAGGTGGCCGAGAAATATCCGCGGGCCGAACTGCAGTTTAAGAGTTGGCTCAATTGGAACTTTATCGTCAGCCCGATGTCAAGCGACCCGACCAAAGCCGGTGTGCGTACCGCCATTCTCGGCTCATTCTATCTGCTGCTGCTGGTCATGGTGATCGCCTTCCCGCTCGGGATTGCAGCGGCGATCTTCCTCGAAGAGTATCAGCGCGATAAACCCTTCGACGAACGCAGCGCAGCTGGGCGCCTGGGCAACCGCATCTTTGAACGTATCTCCAGCATCATCCAGGTCAACATCTACAATCTCTCAGGTGTGCCCTCCATCATCTACGGGATGCTTGGCCTGGCCATCTTTGTCCGCACCTTCGAGCCTTTCACCAGTGGTGCCATCTTCGGCTCCAGCAGCGGCGGCAGCGAAACCCTCAACGGGCGCACCGTCTTCTCGGCCGCTCTGACCATGGCGCTGCTGGTGCTGCCAGTCGTGATCATCGCCTCGCAAGAGGCTATTCGCGCTGTGCCCTCGTCGTTACGCCAGGCCAGCTACGGTCTGGGGTCAACCAGGCTCCAGACGATCCGCCATATCGTCCTGCCCAACGCCCTGCCCGGCATTCTCACCGGCACTATCCTGGCCATCTCACGCGCCATCGGCGAAACCGCTCCCCTGATCGTCGTCGGGGCCTCGACCTTTATCGTCAGTGACCCGAACGGCATCTTCTCGAAGTTCACCGTCCTGCCGATCCAGATCTACAACTGGACCTCGCGCCCCGAGCCCGAGTTCCGTGCGATTGCCGCTGCGGCCATTATCGTCCTGCTGATTATGCTGCTCTCGATCAACGCGGCTGCAATCCTGCTCCGCAACTATGTACGCGCACGGAGGGTTGTCTAAATGTCTGCCGACAGCAAGTACGCGCTTGAGCTGCGCGATGCCAACATCTACTACGGCTCATTCCGCGCCGTGAAGGATGTCAATCTGGAGATCCAGCGCCATAAAATCACCGCCTTCATCGGGCCCTCGGGCTGCGGCAAAAGCACCGTGCTGCGCTCGCTCAACCGCATGAATGACTTGATCGCCGGTGCGCGCACTGAGGGCGAAGTGATCTTTCAGGGTGCCAATCTCTATGCGCCTGAGGTTGACGCCGTTCAGGTGCGTCGGCGCATCGGTATGGTCTTCCAGAAGCCCAATCCCTTCCCCAAGAGCATCTATGACAACATCGCCTATGGCCCGCGCATCAACGGCTGGAAAGGCAGCAAAGCCGAGATGGACGAGCTGGTTGAGCGCGCCCTGCGCGACGCCGCCCTCTGGGACGAGGTCAAGGATGATCTCAAGAAGAGCGGCCTGGCCATCTCCGGTGGCCAGCAGCAGCGCCTCTGCATCGCCCGGGCCCTGGCGATTGAGCCCGAAGTCATCCTGATGGACGAGCCTTGTTCAGCGCTCGACCCGATCTCAACCCTCAAGATCGAGGAGTTGATGTTCGAGTTGCGCCAGAACTACACCATTGTGATTGTCACTCACAACATGCAACAGGCCAGCCGTGCCTCGGACTATACCGCCTTCTTTCTGATGGATCGCCAGGATCGGGCTGGCCAGCTCGTTGAGTATGCCGCAACCGAGCAGATCTTCCAGAACCCCCAGGACGAACGCACCGAGCAGTATATCTCGGGCCGCTTCGGGTAAGTGCGAGGCGCCCGCCTCCCTACCAGCGTGGGTAGGTTAAGAGGACGGGCATGCCGCCTACCGCGCCTTCTTTGCAAAGTATTGAAACTAGAGCGCTGCGCACTGGGGTTAGGTAAGATCTCCAACCCCAGTGCACAGCGCTCTAATCTGCTCCAGAGCCCGCAAAAGCCTGCTATCATAACGCTATAGAAGACTGAACAGCGGAAAGGGCTCGTTATGACCAGGCCGACCAGCAGGCCAACCAGTGGGAAGAAGGTGCGCCGGGTTGCTATCGCCTGTCAGGGTGGCGGCAGCCACACGGCTTTCACGGCAGGGGCCTTGCGGCCCCTGCTGCGTCAGACAGGCCAGGGTGGTTACGAAATCTGCGCCCTTAGCGGTACCTCAGGCGGGGCGATCTGCGCAGCCCTGGCCTGGTACGGCCTGCTCAAAGTCAGCCAGGCTGGCTGGAGCCACGAACAGGTGATTGGCTTGATTGACGATTTCTGGCGTGACAACTCAGCCCTCTTGCCCTGGGAGCGCATGTGGAATGACTGGACCATCGGCCTGGTGCAGTTGACCAACCAGGGCCGCCTGCCCGAACTGAAGTCAAGCCCCTACTCGCCTCAGTTTGTGCTCTCCTCAGAGGTGGTTGCCGCCCTTGCTCCGCGTAAAGAGTTCTTCGACCTGCGGACCCTGCTTGAGAAGTACCTCAAACTCGACGAGATCAGCCAGCCGGTCAACGATCCGCGCCTTCTGATCGGTGCCGTGGGCGTCCTCTCAGGTACCTTCAAAGCCTTCGACTCGCTGGTCAGCGAGATCAGCGTCGATGCCGTTTTGGCCTCGACCACCCTGCCTACCCTCTTCAAAGCCGTGCGGATTGGCGACGAGATCTACTGGGACGGGCTCTTCTCACAGAATCCGCCGGTGCGCCAGCTTGTCGCCAACATCGACGTAAACCTCAAGCCCGACGAGATCTGGGTCATTCGCATCAACCAGCAGAGCATCACTGAAGAGCCGACCAGTGTCGAAGAGATCGAAGATCGGCGCAACGCCCTGGCTGGCAACCTTTCGCTCAACCACGAGCTCGATGTCATCCAGAAGATCAGCCGCTGGCTTCGCGAGGGCCGCTTTAAAAGCGACCACGCCAAGCCCATCGATGTCCACTGGATCGATATGAGCCCTGCACTCAGCGCGAGCCTCGGTTATGTCTCCAAGCTCAACCGCGACCCCGACTTCCTGAACCGGCTCAGTGGCGATGGCGAGAGCCAGGCCACGGCGTTCCTCGCCCAGCGTAGTACAAGTACGCCCTGAGCAGGCGTCAGTCGGCAAAACTGACGCATCGCGTCACATGCGCTTGCATCAGGGCGATTTTCCTGGTATCATCCCCCATACGAAGCTTGATGGCGCGCAATACGCTTCCTGGCACGGTACCTCACCGTTGTTCCATCGTGCGCGCATACCACCACACGGAGAAGGCGATGCCCTACTTCAAAGACGAAGCCGAGCTGCACCAGATCATCGGGGCCCTCTTCGACCGGCTCAAGACGGATGCACACATTGCCCCCAGGATCTGTGAAGGCAAGATCGTCATCCAGTTCCATTACGAAGAGCCACACGGCATCGCAACCATCGATGCAGCCCACCCCCCGACGCAGCCCGGTGCCTACTGTGATGTCTACTGGGGCCCGGTCAATCTCAAGCCCGACGTCGAAATGTCCATGAAGGCCGACATTGCCCACCAGTTCTGGCATGGTAAGATCAACCTTATGGCGGCCCTCACCCGCCGGCAGATTATTGCCAAAGGCCCCATTCCCAAGATCCTCAGACTGCTGCCCGCCGTCGAACCGGCCTATGCCCTCTACCCGCGTATGCTGCGTGAGATCGGGCGCGAAGATCTGGCCCTGAAGTAGCCCGCTGCGTCAGCTACAGTTGTGCCACTCGCCCGGCGGCGAGTGGCTTTCTGCCGCTTACGCCAACTTGGCCCGCCACTTATGCCCAGCAACAGCGAGATGTACGAGCGTGGCGTCTTTGATGCTGCGCACGATGAGTTCAATAGCTTCTACTATCAGCACTACTACTTCTACCGTCAGGGCTACGACCAGACCCGCCGACGACAGCGTGCCGCGACAGCCAGCCGGCTGCCCGCCCTGCTGAGTCTGGCCGTGCTTATGCTGTTTGTCGGCGGGGCGCTCTGGTGGCTCTTCAGCCGGCCGCCCGCCCCAGCGCTAACTAGCCAGGCAGTCCCCACCACCCTGCCTACCGCCCTGCCTACCGCCCTGCCTACCGCCCTGCCTACCGCCCTGCCCACGGCCACACCCACCCCACCAACCATTGCCGTTGGCGGACGTGTGCGTGTCGTCAACCTCAACGGGGCCGGGCTGCGGGCGCGTGAAAGCCCCGGCCTGAGCCGCGTCGTGGCCCGCATCCCTGAAGGCGCGGAGGCCATTGTGCGCGAAGGCCCCGCCACCGCCGATGGCTATACCTGGTGGCGCGTCGAATGGGACGGCAGCGGAGGCTGGGTCGCCGAAGGCTCACCCGATGGTTTGGCCTTCATTGAAGCGCTGCCTTGAGGAAACCTGGCCATCCACGCAGCTACTGACGCGGCTCAGCGGCCCCTTCAACCAGGCTGGCATAGATGCCACGGCGCTCGGCTGGCAAGAGAGCGGCAATGTGGCCCATCATCGCGGTAGTCAGCTGATCCATCTGCTCGGGATGCAGTGTCTCGTCTGCCAACCGGGGGACATAGTAGGGTGCGCCGATGCGCAAATGCACCCGGCCACGGCGCAAAACGCCCTTCAGCCCAACCTCGGTGCCAATGATCGCCAGCGGCACAATCGGTACCTCGGCCTGCATTGCCATCCGCACCGCGCCGCCACGCCCGGCCTGGAGAATGCCAGCCCGGTTGCGTGTGCCCTCTGGGAAGATCAGCAGCGCCGCCCCACCCCGCAAGGCTGCCACCACCGCCCCCATGGCCGCCGTGTCACGCTTGCCGCGCCGGATCGAGATCACCCTCATCTGGTTGAACCACCAGCGCATCACTGGATTTTCAAAAAGTTCGGACTTGGCTAGCCACGAGAGGCGGTAGCGATAGGGTAGCAGGGTGCCGATCACCGGGATGTCCACCCAGTTGATATGGTTCATCACTACGACCATACCGCTCTGCTCACGGGGAGGCAACAGCTCAAGCCCCTCGATACTCAGGCGAAACCAGCCGATCATCCGCGCAAAGTTAAAGGTGATGTGGAGGATCGCATACATCAGCGCGCCAAGCATAGACTCACCTCTCAGGACAGACAACCGAGCAAGCAGGCCAGGCAGCCTACACCTGTACACCTAGCCCCAACTCGTAGACTAGCTGTCCCCCAAGCCATCCAGCCAGCATCAGCAGGGCCGCCCCAAGGCCATGTAGGCCCAGGTAGCTGCGCCGCGCCGCCGGGTCGGCCAGGAGCTCGGGCTGACGCCGGTGTAGCAGCAAGGCCCGGCCATAGACGAGCATCGCGGCCAGGCTGCTGAAGGCATGTTGGTTGACCGCAGCGATCACTGCGCCATCACGCCAGGCCGTCGGCCCGCTCAACTGCTGGGCCGCGTCGATCAGGCCGCTCAGCAGGGCTGGCAGACCAGCAAACCAGCCCAATAGCAGGCAATGATAAGCGCTCGAAGCCCAGGCGGTTTCAGGCCAACGCAGGGCGAGCAGCGTGCAAAGACTACTCGCCAGCAGCAGGGCAAGCGGGAAATGGACACTCAAGGGGTGGAGCACGACCATATTCGACGATTATAGCATAGGCCCTGCGCCACAGCCGTCACGCTCAGACCCGGTCGAGGCCCAGAGCGGCTGCCAGCTCAGCGATCATGGTGCGCTCTTTCGCATTAACCTGCTCGCCGCCGATGCCCATAAAGCCGCCCTCGCGGGCCGCCTCTGCTACCGCCACCGCCAGGTCAAGCAGCCAGTTGCGCACCTCGGCGGAGAGCTCAGGGGGCGCTTTGCGCTCAAGCAAGGCGGCAGTCGTGCGGCAGAGCTCCACCGAACGGGCAGGATCGCGCCCCAGCTCGAAGAGATCGACCTTAACCTCATCAGCCTTGCCCTTGCCGGTACTAAACGCATCAAAGCTCTCCTTAAGGTGCAGCAACATTGCCGCAAAGAGCGGATTCTCGCTCCGTTGCGCCGCTGTCTGCTCAAACCAGCGCACGGCAGCGCCAACCTCCTGCATAATCGCTACCGGCCCGCCCGGGCTGATCCCGATCACTGCTGCAATCACTGCTACCGGTGCCGCCATCAATTGGGCCCACTCCTCCTCGCTGTACGCTGCGCGCTCAGTCATAGGGGTGTACTCCTGGTTCAGACTTCAGCACATCGGGATGCTCACCAAGCCACTCAGCCAGGCGACGCCCCTGGCCAAGCACTTCAAGGTGGTAGTCAGGCTCGGCGTCGGAGGTCATCAAGACACGGCGCAGGTTGCCCTGCAGCCAGATTACTTCGACCAGCACCGGTAAGGCGCGTGCCTCAGCCGTCGTCAAGGGCTCGACCTGGCAGTAGCCAGTGATGAGGGCCTGGGCGCGCCCACTATCGAGTGGCCCAGCGTAGACCCCCCAGGGATACCAGTCAGCCGGGGCCTCGCCTACGGCAAAGTCAACCAGGGCATCGGCCAGGTCAACCAGGCGCGCATCGATGGTCACCTGATCGAAGTCGATCAGCGCAGCCACCGTATCGCCACGGAAGATCAGATTGTCGCGGTGGACATCGCCGTGGATCAGCACCTGGGGCAAGCCTTCGTAGCCCTGCTCAGAGAGCGTATGCCGCAGATCGGCGGCGCGCCGATCATACCAGTTCAAGGGCACCGTCAGGTCGCCCATCATATCGCGCTGCATAATGCGCTCGATCAGCCCGGCTAGCGAGGAGGTACTGTAACGCGGGCCTTGTGAGGGCGGCGGATCGGGGAAATCGGCAATCGCACTATGGTAGCGCGCTAGCACGGTTCCGGTACCACTGAGATGAGCTATACGTTCAGGGTTGAATTCATCACCGTCAATGAATGTAAAAACCTCAAAGATACGTCCATCAAGCTCAAGCGCTGTCTCGCCATGTTCAGTTGGGATCAGGCGTGGCGCGGGAAAACCACCTGCCCGTAACCAGGTCAACAGACGATGCCGCAGGGTAAGCGAGGCACGCCCGATCTTGCGCTGGTTGCGCCGGATCACATAGCGCCCGGCACTCGTCTCAACGAAGGCGGTCTCATTCACGACGCCATGGCTGGCCGGGCGTACCGACCGGACTGGGCCGAGATTATAACTGGCCAGGGCACGTTCAACATCGAACTGGGTGAGCATAGGATTGCCCCATTGGGCGGATACACTCCACGGGCCATTATACTGAATAGAGGTACAAGCCGTACAGCTATCAGCCAGGTATAAGCTCTGGCCAGCCCGTTGATCGTGTATGATCAGCCTGTGTCAGATACCAATAGCTGCTCGTTCGGGCACCCCTCACAGGGTGAGAAAGGTTAAGGTCTACGATGACAAATGAGCTAGCCTACCGTATCCGTGGCGGGGAGCCGGTCGTCGGACAGCTCACCGCCCTGGGGGCCAAGAATTTCGCCACCAAGGCGATGGTTGCCGCCCTGCTTGCCGATAGCCCCTCGCAGCTCTTCAACCTGCCACCGATTGGCGATGTGGCGATCACCCGCGCCATGCTCGAGGCGATTGGGGTTGTTTGCAGCGGTAGCGACACCACCCTGACGATTGATCCGATCCATATGCGCTCGTCGCAGGTGCCGACTCCCGACTCGGGGAGCAACCGCATCCCCATCCTGCTGCTCGGGGCCCTGCTGCACCGCTTTGGCGAGGTTTCGGTGCCGGTGGTGGGTGGCTGTAAGATCGGCGAGCGCCCGGTCGATTTTCACCTGCAGGCGATTGAGCAGTTCGGCGGTGAAGTGACGATGAGCCAGGGCGGTTATGTCGCCCGTCGTCGCCGGCGTCTGCGCGGCACGCAGATCAAGCTGCCCTACCCCAGTGTTGGTGCAACCGAAACCTCGCTCTTCCTCGGTGTGCTCGCTGAGGGTTGGAGTGTGATCTCTAATGCCGCCATCGAGCCGGAGATCATCGACCTGATCACCATGCTACGAGCGATGGGCGCAGTGATCTTCACCACGGCCGGGCGTGAGATCAAGATCGAGGGCGTACCGCGCCTGATGGGCACACGCATGCCCATCCTCGGCGACCGGATTGAGGCCGCCTCGTGGGCCTGCCTGGCCGGTGCCTCGGACGGCGACATTACCGTTGGGGGAATTAACCCCAGCCACCTGGGCAATTTCCTGGCCTACTTCCAGCAAACCGGCGGTGGCTTCGAACTGCTCGACGAACACACGGTACGCTTCTTCCGTCGTAAACCGCTGGTACCCATCGTCGTCGAGACCGATGTCTACCCCGGCTTCTCCACCGACTGGCAGCAACCCTTTGCGATCATGCTCACCCAGGCCCACGGCATCTCGATCATCCACGAGACCGTCTATGAGAACCGCTTCGGCTACCTGCGCGCCCTTAACGAACTGGGGGCCAACACCCAGCTCACCACCCACTGCCTCGGCGGGCTGCCCTGCCGCTTCAGCAATACCAACCATGAGCATAGCGCCATCATCGTTGGCCCAACCCAACTGCGCGCCGATCAGACCATGATCACCATTCCCGACCTGCGCGCCGGCCTGGCCTACATCATTGCGGCCGCGATTGCCCGCGGTACCTCGATCATCCGCGGCATCCACCTGCTCGAACGCGGCTATGGCGATGTTGTGCCGCGCCTCACCCGCATGAATCTGCCCATCGAGCGGGTTGAGTTGAACCATGTGCTTTAGCTCCACATCAACGCACGCGGTAGGCCAGCACTAGGAGCAGCACCAGGGCTTCGGCAGCCGCACTGAGCACATGCGCAAGCGGGATAGCGGCAGGGCCGTAGGGCACGATCAACAGCCTGAGGAGGACAATGCGCAGGCCAAGTTGGCCCAGGTTGCTCAACATCGGGCTTAGGCTGTCAAAGCGGCTGATCAGCGCCCGTGTCGCTACTTCGGTCACTACATAGACTGGCATGCCCAGGGCGTAGATCGTCAGCATCTGCGTCGTCAAGGCTACCGCTGTCGCATCAAAAGCGCCGCGCTCAAAGAGCAGCCTGATCAACCATTCCCCGCAGAGTACCAGGGCTCCTGTTGCCAGCAGGCCGATGGCACAGACCGGCACCAGCATGCGCCACAACAGACGCCGGAGGGCTGCCAGATCGCCCCTGGTACTCAAGAGTGCCATACGCGGCAGGGCGGCCTGGCCTACCGCCACACCAATCAGGCGAACCGGCAGCCAGACCAGAATCCAGGCATTGGTCAGCGCCCCAACCGCCGCCGTCACGCCTGTCAGGCTGGCAAAGGCCGTATCAACGATTGCCGCAACATAGGTACCGATGCTCCCGATGATGTTTGGCCAGAGCAGCCGCCAGGTTGTGTGCAGATCACGGTTGCCTGGGGCCCAGACCAGGCGCGGGCGGTAGCCCCGCCCCCGCAGCCCCGGGGTCAGCAGGGCCAACTGCACCAACGAGTCAAGGATGGAGCCGACCACCGGGCCGTAGATACCCACCCCTGGCACGACCATCGCCAGGACAATCCCACCGATCAGGGTCAGGTTGCGTAGCCCAATTCCCAGCATGGGCAACAGCACCTGGTTGCGGCTGAGCAGGATGGCGGCAAAGACCGCATTGCTCATCAGCAGCAGCACCTCGATCAGCATGATCCGGGCCAGGGTCGTCGTGAGGGCTTGAAGCTCCGGCGCGAAGCCAGGGGCCAGCAGTGTACGCACGAGCCAGGGTGCCGCCAGGGCCAGGCCGAGCGAGAAGGGTGTAGCCACGATCAGCAGTGCAGTCAGCACGGCATTGACCAGGCGCATGGACTCCGCCTCGCCATCGCGTGTGACCACCCGCAGCAGCACTGGAATCAGTGCATTGGTCAAGGCCCCGCCAGCAATCAGCAGGGCTGCCGTCTCAGGGAGGCGTGCAGCGGCATAATAAGCCGCAGCCTCGGGGCCAAGCCCGAAGCGGGCATTCAGCAAGATCTGGCGCACAATGCCCAGCGGTGCCGAGAGCAGAAAGCCAAGGATATAGACTGCCGTGGCCTCAGCCACACTTAGTTCGAGCGTAGCCCAGGCGCGCCAGGGCGTTCGGCGCAACCGGCCCGCCAGGGTCAGAACTGCGCCGATTGACGGGGGCAGGTGCATACGTGGCTGCGCTGGGGTCATCACAAAAAAAGGGCGCAGCAGCCCGAGCCGCTACGCCCCACCCATCCTTAGCTCAAATTAGGTTACACGATCAGGCCACCATCAACCGACACCGTCAGGCCGGTGATAAAGGTCGACTCGTCAGAGGCGAGGAAGAGATAGGCGTTGGCAATATCCTCAGGCAGACCGAGGCGGCGCAGGGGGGTGCGCTCGCGCACACTCTCGAGCACCTTTTCAGGCACAGTGGCGATCATTTCGGTGGAGGTGAAGCCGGGAGCGACCGCATTGACCCGAATGCCACTCGGGCCAAGCTCGCGGGCCCAGGTCTTGGTCATACCAATCACGGCAGCCTTAGCGGCGACATAGTTGGTCTGACCGAAGTTACCATAGAGCCCCACCACCGAAGCGGCGTTGATGATCGAGCCACCGCCGCGGGCGATCATGCTCGGCACACAAGCTTTGGAGCAGAGCCAGACCCCCTTGAGGTTGACCGCGATCACCGCGTCGAACTGAGCTTCGGTCATCTTCTGCATCCGTGCATCGCGGGTGATGCCAGCATTGTTGACCAGCACATCGACCCCACCGGCCCAGTTGATGATCGACTGCAGGGCCGCCTCAACCGACTCCGAACGACTGACATCGAGGAAGATCGGCTTGGCCTGGCCATCGGCCTGCTCAATCTCGGCAGCAACCGCCTGGGCGGCGGTCATGTTAATGTCAGCAACCGCAACTTTCGCCCCTTCGCGGGCAAAGGTCATCGCGGTGGTCTTGCCGATCCCCTGGCCGGCGCCGGTCACCAGGGCAACCTTGTCCTTCAAACGCATAGCAAACTCCTCGTCGAGGGTCAGAGGGCTAACTCTAACCGGGTGCATGAAGGAAGGGCGCAGCCGTTGCTGCGCCCCGACGCAACTATGGAGGCTACTGGCTACGCTTGGCCAGCCAGGTATCGATCTGGGGCCATGTGCGCTTGCTGGCACCGCTCCCCACCATCAGGCCGATATGGCCGCCCTTCATCTCCAGCAACAGCTTGTCGCTTGTGCCGAATTTATCCATCGCGCTGGTCGACTGACAGTTGGGGACGATGTGATCCTTGTCGGCGATCACATTGAGCACGCTCGCCTTGATATTCTTCATATCAACGCGCTGGCCCTCCATCATCAGGGTTCCCTCCATCAGGCGGTTTTCGCGGAAGAACTCGACCACCCACTGGCGGAAGGCAGCACCAGGGAAGTCCACATTATCAGTGACCCAGGTGTTCATCGAAAGCCAGGAGTCGACCACCTTAGGATTGTCGAGGTTGTCCCACAACTTGAGATAGTTGGTGACGAAGTTCTCGACCGGTTTGAGCATCTTGGCCCCGTAGTCGATGACCACGCCCGGCACATTGCCGTACTGGCGCACCAACTCATCGACATTGTAGAACTCGGTATTAAGCCACTTGTTATAAGGGCCAGCCTCTTTGTCTGAGAAGTCAAGCGGTGCCGTCAGCAGAATCAGGTTGCGCAGGCCATCATCGGGACGCATTGCCGCATAGAGCGTCGTAATCGTCGCACCGATGCACCAGCCGCACATGCTGAATTCATGCGTGCCAGCGTGGCGCTGCATAGCGCGCACCGCACGCGGCAGGAATTTGAGCGAGAAATCCTCGAAATCGTAGCCGGCATCCTCAAGCCCGGGGCGACCCCAGTCAAGCATATAGATTTCGTAGCCCTGCTTGACCATATACTCAACGAAGCTGTTACCCGAGCGCAGGTCAAAGATATCAGGGCGATTGATCAAGGCAAAGACAAGCAGTAGCGGCACGGGCTTGCGCTGCTCAGGCGGGGTCTGCGGATAAAAATGGTACAGCTTCATCTTGTTGAGCGTCCAGATGACCTCTTTCGGGGTCTGCCCAATCTCGACGTTCATTCTGCTGGCGGCGAGGCGTGCGAAGGTCTCACTGCTCTTTCCGAGGCGCTCTAGCTCCTCGACGAGCTTCTGGGTCATCACCTCCGCGTCCAGCGTCGCGGCGCTCGGTGTAGTCATCGACGGCTCCCTCTTTCGGTAGTGCCTGCTGCAGATCGCGTATCAAGTTCATTCAAAAGCCGCGCATATGCGGCGGCGCTACTCTTCGGTGGGCTTGCGGGGGCGGCGTACTGCGCCTTTGGCCTCACCATTCCCGGCGACTGCAGCCGCACCCGGGGCTGCACTCATCGCTCGCACGGCAAAAAGCAACTCATCAAGCTGAGCCTGCATGTCGTCCAGGCGCATCTCGATGCCGGTCAGCCGCCCGGCCAGACCCACCACCTCGTTGCGCGAGGGCATGTTGACCTGGGCCAGGTAGGCTTCCATGTACTGCTGGACGACCTTCTGCATTGGGGCCGAGGTAGCCAGCAGCGTATCAAGCTGGGCCCCGATCGCCTTAGAGAAGACCTCCGTGCCTACCAGTGAGGTCATTCCCTTGGCCCACGCATCGAGATTGGCGTCGCGAATGGTGCGCCAGGTGCCGAACGGGTCGTTCGGGTCAAACCCGTCGGTCGCTTTCTGGCTCATATGCTTGTCTCCTTCGACCTTACTAACAATAGACGCGCATTTGCTGGGTGTAGCTATCGTTCAGGGTATCGTCAATAGTTACGCTCCGGTTACATCGTTGCAATAGTCGTCTGCAGCCGTTGGGCCGATGGATCAGGTGTATACTGCTTGCACAATCGGCGAAGCTCGGAGAGACTCTGATGCGAAGCGCATCGCTTGACCTGCGTGGTCTACTCAGCTTTATTCTGTTGGCCTACGGCCTGGCCTGGTTGGTGGCTAGCCCGCTCTGGCTTAGCGGCCAGGGTTTAGCCCATCCCTTTGCCGGGGTCGTGCTGCCCCTGATGATGTTCACGCCCGCCCTTGCCACGCTGATCGTGACGCGCCTGATCAGCCGTCCCGCCGAGGGTGTGCTGACGGCAACCGGCCTGCGGCTTGGGCGCGGCTGGGGCTGGTACTGGCTCTTCGCCTGGGTCGGCATTAGCCTGATGGTGCTGGCAAACCCCTTCATCGGGGCCATCTTCGGCCTCTATACGCTGGATCTGGCCGAGCTCTCCGGCTTTCGGGCTATGCTTGAGGCAGCCGGGGCTGGCCAGGTGCTCGAACAGGTGCCGATCCAGACCATCCTGCTGGCTCAACTGGCTATGCTGCCCCTGGCACCGGTTCTCAATGCCCTGCCCTCCTTCGGCGAGGAGTGGGGCTGGCGGGGTTATCTGCTGCCGCGCCTGCTGCCGCTCGGCCAGTGGCCGGCCCTGATCCTCAGCGGGGCGATCTGGGGCCTCTGGCATGCCCCGCTGATCCTGCTCGGCTATAACTATCCGACCCATCTTGCCAGTGGCTGGCTGATTATGGTAGCGATGTGTATTGTCTGGGGCATCCTCTTCGGCTGGACACGCCTGGCCACCGGCAGCGTCTGGCCCGCAGTGCTTGCCCACGGGGCCTTGAACGGCTCGGCGGGCCTGGTACATGCGCTCTTTATGCAAGGCACCAGCTTCGATACAGCCCTGGTGGGTGTCACCGGGGTGACCGGCTGGATCCTACCGCTGCTGATCATTGGCCTGCTTGTGCTCCTGGGCCGCCTGCCGGTGAAGGATGCGCCTGACCTGGCCTTGATGGCGAGTGACGAGTGACGAGTGGCTTACTCCACAACTCCACCTCTCCACAGCTAGATCAGGCGTACCGCAGCGAGGCTGAGAATGGCTTGTTCAAGCAACTGCACCTCATGCCAGGTGCGCCCGCGATCATTTGAGTAGAGGATCTGGCCCTGGTCGGTGCCTGCCCAGATCTGGTCCATATGATAGGCCGCCGGGGCCAGGCTCTGCACCGCGCCTCGCAGGTCGCCCTGCAGCGTCGCCGGGTTCCAGGTCGTGCCGCTATCTTCGCTGCGCAGAATGCGCGTACCAGGAACGACCGTAGCCAGGAAGACTTCTTGCTTGCCACCAAGCACCGCAATAGCAAGCGGATCGGGGGCCGGAAGTGGAACCGTGCGTCTGCTTGGACCCTGGGCCGTTGTGACCAGCACCTCGTTGCTGGTAGCCAATTCGCCCAGCTCGGCCCGATCGGCCTCGCGGGCGGGGGCCCAACTCTGGGCTCCGTCAGAGCTGTAGAGGATCACACCATCAACGACCACCGCCAGGGTGAGTGCGTCGGCGGTGAGGATGCGACTGACCCGTTGCCCCTGCAGGGTCTCACCGGCCTGACGCCAGCGCCCGGTACCGCCGGGATCGCTGAGGATGCACAAACCGCCACTTGTGCCAACATAGAGCAGGGCTGCTTTGGCCATTGCTGTTTCTCTGTCTCTGCCTGGTAATCCTCCCTGAACTAGCTTCAGCATACCATCGGGCTTTGACAGCGTCAATCCAGCGGTAACAGCCGCAGCATATACTACGCACAGCAGGCTCATACGTCGGTGGATCACGGTATGCTAACGTTTATACGCCCAAGCCTGCAGGTCAAGCTCCTGCGGGCCTTCATTCTGGTGATGCTCATCCCGACTGTGGTGATCGTTGCCTACACGCTGCTACGCAGTAGAGGTGTGTTGATCAGCCAGATCAGCACCGAGCAGCTACAGGTGGCCGAGGCGCGGGCCTCCGCCGCCGAGGGCCATATCAGTGAGGATGCGGCCGATCTACTTGTGCTGGTGCTCGATCCCGCTCTTCGCCGCTATGCCCGTGGTGAGCCGGATGCCCTGGATGGGGTCGCCGCTAGCTTTGGGTCATTCCTGAGCCAGCGGGCCAACCACTACAGTGGGGCCTGTCTGCTGGATTCCTTTGGCCGCGAGCTGGTCTGTGTGCGCAATCAGGGCCATGGTTTGACCCTCGTGCCTGCTGCCGAGCTCCAGCGCCGCCATCGTGAGCCCTATTTCCTCGGTGCACTGCAACAGGCGGGCATCCCCGGGACGCTGCCCGTGATCATCCACATCACCGAGGGTACAGCTACGACCGCGTCGCTATTACGCTATGCGCTGCGCTACCCTAACGAAAAGGACAATACTGCCGGGGTGATCGTGATCGAGGCCCCTCTCGCCCCCATTCTGGCTGAACTGGCGGCTCCGGAAGACGGGATCAGTACTTATGTACTTGATCAGAATGGGCATAAACTCTTTAGCCAAAATGCCGCAGAGGCCAGCCCCGGTGGATTTGCGGCGAACCTGCTGCTCGATCAGCCCAACGATGCCCAGGTCATCCTGCGCCAGGAAGCTGGCACGCTGATTGATACGGCTGATCGTCCCGGATGGTTTCAAACCTTCACACGGGTGCGCCCGCTTGGTCAGAGTGCCGTCCACTGGACGATCATCTATGAGCGCCCACTGAGCGCGATCCTCAGTTCGATCTACGAAACACAGCTGGTGATCGGTGCGATCACCCTGTTCAGCCTGTTGATCGCCCTGATCGTCTCGCAGCGTCTGGCCAGTAGCATTGTGCGCCCCATTCGTGCTCTGGCCGCTGCCGCCGAACGGGTGGGGGCCGGCGACCTGATGGCCCATATTCCGATCCTTGCCCCCGACGAAGTTGGGGCCCTCGCCAATACCCTTGAGCACACGGTCGCCCGCCTGCGTGAGTCGTTGGCGACTGCCGAGCAGCGCCGTCACGAGGCCGAAACACTGCATGTCGCTACCAAAGCGCTTGGCTCGACCCTCGATCGCTGGCGGGTACTTGACCTGATTCTGAGTGAGTTGCGCAAGGTGGTGCCCTACGACAGCGCCTCGGTGCAAGAAGTGCATGGAACCACCTCAGAGATCATCAGCTGTTATGGGATGGAGCAACCTGAGACGATCCTGGGAACCTGTTTTTCCCTTGAACTGGGCCAGACACCTAACGCCGAGGTGGTACACACACGTGCGCCAGTGATCATTGATGATGTGCAGCAGAGCTACCCGATCTTTCAAAGCAGCCCCTACTGCGACGATCCGATCCGCGCATGGATGGGCGTACCAATGATCTTTGGTGACCGGCTGGTGGGCATGATCACCCTTGATCGGCATCAGCCTGGAACCTTCACCGATGAGTATGGGCGCCTGGCGCTGGCCTTTGCGACCCAGGCTGCGGCTGCAATGGAGAATGCCCGTCTCTACGAGGCGGCCCGCCGCGAGTTGGAAGATCGCCGTCGGGCTGAGGCGGCCCATGCCCGCCTGGCCGCGATCATCGAGGCCACTACCGATCTGGTGAGCATGGCCGACCTGAGTGGGCGCATCCTCTTCCTCAACCAGTCGGGCCGGCGCATCCTGGGGCTTAACGACGAGGATCTGAGCTGGCTGCGGGTGGCCGATCTCTTTCCAGAGCGCATGCTGCCATGGTTGCGTGGTGAAGCGCTCCCAACCGTTATGCGTGAGGGCTTCTGGATCGGTGAGAGCATTGTGCGGGCCAAGGATGGGAGCGAAATCCCGGTCTCACAGGTGATTCTACTGCACCGTGCCAGTAACGATGGGCCTGCGCTGATCTCGACAATTGTGCGCGATATGCGCGAACGCCGACGGGCAGAAGAGGAGTTGCGCCAGGCCCAGAAGATGGAGGCCCTGGGACGCCTGTCCGGTGGGCTGGCCCACGATTTTAACAACTTGCTCACAGTGATCCTTGGGGAGATTGATCTCTTGGAAGGTGATCTACCGTCGGATCACGAGGGGCTTGTCTCGATCAAACAGATCCGTCATTCGGGGCTCCGCGCCGCGACGTTGACGCGCCAACTGCTGGCCTTCAGCCGCCGCCAGGTGCTCCAGCCCGAGTTACTCAGTCTGAACCAGGTCTTACAGGGGATGGAACAGATGCTCCGGCGTCTGGTCGGCGAACAGATCGATGTCCAGTTTGAACTTGCGCCTGATCTGGCAGTTGTACGAGCCGATCCCGGCCAGATCGAGCAGGTGGTGCTGAATCTGGCCCTGAACGCCCGTGATGCCATGCCCCAGGGTGGCCACCTGCGTTTCACAACGCTGATGGTCGGCCCGGCGACAGGCATGCATAGCTGCGTGCCGCCCGGCAACCATGTGTTGCTCGAAGTGCATGATACGGGCGTCGGTATGGAAGTTCAGATCCAGCCCCACATCTTCGAGCCCTTCTTCACGACCAAGCCGCGTGGCCAGGGTACCGGGCTGGGCCTGGCCAGTGTCCATGGCATTGTGCGCCAGAGCGGCGGGCAGATCTGCTTCGAAAGCGTGCTCAACGAGGGAACGATCTTCCGCATCTACCTGCCCGCTCTGGCAATCAGCCCGACGGCACCGCCGGAGCATGCCCTGGGGCCGGTTCACGCCCCGGCCCCCGTAGCCACTCAAACAATCTTGCTGGTCGAAGACGATGCCGATGTGCGCAAGCTCACCCGCCAGATCTTGCTACGCCGCGGCTTTCGAGTCCTTGAAGCCGCCAATGGCCCCGAGGCCCGTGAGCTTGCGCTGCATCACAGCGGCCCGATCGATCTGCTGCTCACCGATGTAGTTATGCCCGGCGGAATGAATGGGGTGCAACTGGCCGTCGCCATTCGCGACCTGCGCCCAGGGATCGGGGTGCTCTATATGTCGGGCTACACCGAGAATGCCCTGATTGAACACAGCCTGCGTGATGAGGGGGCCCAGTTTCTGCAAAAGCCTTTTACCCCCGAACAACTGATGCACGTGCTACACGAGCGACTTGAGCGAGCCTAGTACCAATACGCTGCACCTCTCTTAAAGACAGCGGCAGGATCAAAGCAGGTTTGTTATAATGCATTATCGGCCCGCAACGGCGGGCCAGCAATATGTTCGTGCTCAGCGAACGGAGTTCGCAATGTTGAACTGGCTGAAGAAACTGGTTGGCGATACCAACGAGAAGGCGGTGCGCCAGATCCAGCCGATGGTCGAGACGATCAATACGCTCGAACCTGAATATAAGGCCCTCAGCGATGAGGGGTTGGCCGCCAGGACGGCGGATTTTCGGGCGCGGCTGGCGGAGGGCGTAGATCTGGAGGATCTGCTGCCTGAGGCTTTTGCTGCCGTGCGTGAGGCGGCCCGCCGTACGATTGGTTTGCGGCATTATGATGTGCAACTGATCGGCGGGATTGTGCTCCACCAGGGCAAGATCGCTGAGATGAAGACCGGCGAAGGCAAGACCCTCGTCGCAACTCTGCCGCTCTACCTGAATGCCCTGGAGGGCAAGGGTGCCCATCTGGTCACCGTCAACGATTACCTGGCCAAGGTCGGTGCAGGCTGGATGGGGCCGATCTATCACCTGCTCGGCATGCGCATCGGCTTTATCGCTCATGAGCAGAGCGCCCTCTACGACCCGGACTATGTCGATTCGCAGGCCAATCCCGAGGATCAGCGGCTTGTTCACTGGCGCCCGGTGCCGCGCAGCGAAGCCTACCGTGCCGATATTACCTACGGCACTAACAATGAGTTTGGCTTTGACTACCTGCGTGACAATATGGCCCACGAGAAGGTTCAGATGGTGCAGCGTGAACTGCACTATGCGATTGTCGACGAGGTGGACAATATTTTGATCGACGAGGCGCGTACCCCGTTGATCATCTCCGGCCCGGCCCAGAAGTCCTCCGATCTCTACCGTCAGGTGGCCGTGCTGGTGCGCAACCTGCGCCGCTCAACGGTGACCGCCAAACAGTTTAAGGACGAGGGCCTGCTGCCCGATGGCGACTTCTTTGTTGATGAGCGTACCCGCAGCATTACTCTGACCGAAGAGGGCATCGAGCATATCGAGCGCCTGCTGCGCATCCCCGATGGCGAAAGCCTCTATGATGCCCAGCATTTTGAGAAGACCCACTTCGTTGAGAATGCCCTCAAGGCCGAATTTATTTTCCAGCGCGACCGTGACTACATGGTCAATCCGGACGGCGAGGTGGTGATCATTGATGAGTTTACCGGGCGCGCTATGCCCGGGCGTCGCTGGTCTGATGGCCTGCACCAGGCGGTTGAGGCCAAAGAGGGTGTAACGGTCAAGAATGAGAATGTGACTCTGGCGACGATTACTTTTCAGAACTACTTTCGCATGTATGGTAAGCTCTCGGGCATGACCGGCACAGCCTACACCGAGCGTGAGGAGTTCACCAAGATCTATAACCTGGACGTGGTGATCATTCCCACCAACCGGTCTTCGGTGCGCGAAGATCTGCCCGACCAGATCTATCGTAGCGAGGAAGCCAAGTTTAATGCGGTGGTTCACGAGGTTGAGGAGTTGCAGCAGATCGGGCGCCCGGTGCTGATCGGTACGACTTCGGTTGAGACCTCTGAGCGGGTGAGTAGGCTACTGGAACGGGCGGGGCTGCGCCATAAGGTGCTCAACGCCAAATTCCACGAGAAGGAAGCGACGATTGTGGCCCAGGCCGGGCGCAAAGGTGCGATCACTGTAGCGACCAATATGGCCGGGCGCGGCACCGACATTCTGCTCGGCGGCAACCCCGATGGCCTGGTTGATGACCTGCTCGCCGCAGACGGCATCAAGTTCGAGGTCGCTACTGCCGAGCAGCTCAAGCTGGCCCGCGCAGAGGCCGTGCGCCTGACTGAGGCCGAAGGTGCTGAGGTGCGCCAGCTGGGTGGTCTGCATATTGTCGGCACTGAGCGCCACGAGGCCCGCCGGATCGATAACCAGCTGCGCGGTCGTGCCGGACGCCAGGGCGACCCCGGCTCCTCACGCTTCTTCCTCTCGCTTGAAGACGAACTGATGCGCCGCTTCGGCCCGGTTGAGCGGATCAAAGGGCTGATGAACCGCTTTATGGACGCCGATCTGCCGCTCGAGGCTGGCATTCTCGACCGCACTATTGAGGGTGCCCAGACCCGCGTCGAGGGCTATAACTTCGATCTGCGCAAGCATACCGTCGAGTTCGACGATGTGATGAATAAACAGCGCCAGGTGATCTACCAGGATCGGCGCGAGATCCTTGACGGGAAAGATCTGCGCGAGCAGGTGCTCGGCATGATCGGTGAGGAAGTGGCCTTCCTGATTGATCAGTTTGTACCTGCCGACAAACCGGAGTACTGGGATCTGAAAGAGTTGCTGCGCCACTATCGCCAGATCAACCCCAGCCTGGAGCCCTCGGTTAGTGACGCTAGCTTTGCTGGTCAGTCATCTGAACAGATCGAGGCCTGGCTGATCGAGCATATTGAGCAGGCCTATGCCCAGCGCGAAGCGGCGATTGGGCCGGAGATCATGCGTTACGTCGAACGGCGCATGATGCTGGGCGCGATCGACCGCCAGTGGATCGATTACCTGACGGCAATGGATGAGTTGCGCCAGAGCATTATGCTGCAGGCGTTTGCCCAGAAAGATCCCCTGGTCGAGTTTCGCCGTCAGTCCTTTGAGATGTTCGAGCAGCTCAAAGAGAACATCACCCGTGACGTGGTCTTCCAGATCATCCCGCAGTCCTTCGCCTACGAGCGCTACCTGCGCCAGATCGAGGCTGAGCAAGCGGCGCGCCTGGCTTCGGCACGTATGGCTGGTGGTAGCAGCGAGATGGAGTATGTGGCGGCCAAACCGCAGCGCAAGACGATCAATAAGCCCGGGCGCAACGATCCCTGCCCGTGTGGTAGCGGCAAAAAGTTTAAGGATTGCCACCTCGGGCGTGAGGATGAGATTATGCACCTGCTGACTGGCTCACCAGATCAACCATCTCGTAAGGCATCAGCCCAGTCGACAGCAGTACGCATCCTTCCCGAAAACCCGGCTATTGCCGCCGAGGCGGCCAAGATCCATGCCACGACTTCTCAGTCCACCGCGACCAAAGCCCAGGCGGTGCCCCGTGGCAAAGGCTCCTCAGCGGTGCCTCGCGGCAAGAAGCGTTGAGGTGATCGATCACTCCGGCGCGAGGGCGCTGACCGCGATGCCGAGGCCCAGGGTGCCCCAGAAGAGGGCGACCATGTGGCTGAACTCGATGTTGAAGAAGTAGTGATCGGCCAGGCCGACGGCCAGGGCGGCAACGATGCCGGCCTGGCAGCCGAGCAGCCAGCTCATGCGCTCGTCGTCGAGGGTAGGCATAGCGCGCAGACCCTCAACAAACCAGAGGCTGACGGTGACGAGAAAAGCGGCCAATCCCAGCAGGCCCACCCGCTGCCCAAGGGCCAGGTAGATGCTGCTGACCCCGGCGGTCAGGTCGAGGTCGGGGGCCTGGCCAAAGCCGATGCCGAAGACGGGGTAGCGTACAATGATCGCCAGGGCGTTCTGAAACTCGGCCAGGCGCATCTGTTGGGCCTGGTCCTCAAAACGCAGCCCACTCACAAAGCGCTCAACGAACTCGTCGCCATAGCCAAGGGCAAACAGCAGCAGGGCTGCGCCCAGGCCACCGGCAATGAGCACCCACCAGAGCCGGCGGTAGCGCACACTGGCCAGGTAGATCGCCGCAACGACCAGGCCGAGCAGGGCGGCCCGTGAGAAGGTGAGCAACAGGGCTAAGGCCA
Source organism: uncultured Chloroflexaceae bacterium (assembly GCA_964592425.1). GTDB lineage: Bacteria > Chloroflexota > Chloroflexia > Chloroflexales > Chloroflexaceae > Viridilinea. The sequence goes on along the minus strand of CAZQCG010000031.1, from coordinate 7,327 downwards.
TCATGCCAACGACCACGCCAAGCAGCCAGCGTGGCAACAGGGGCCGCCGGGCGACCAGTTGGGCCGCAGCCAGGGCGAGTACCAGGGCCAGCATACCGCCGAAGCTGTTGGGATCGACGGAAAGGCCAATCGCTCGTTCGAGGCCGCTCGGATCATCTTCGACATAACGTAGCACCCGCCCCTCGCTGGGGTAGCCAAGGCGTGCCAGGCTGACCAGCAGGCTCAGGGCGAGTTGGTCGTTGAGCGCCCAGAGCACCAGGGCGATCAGTGCTGCCAGGCCACCGGCGAGGACAAGGCCGCGCAGGGCCATCCGCGCCTGGGGGCGGGTCTGCACCACATTGACCACGCTGAAGTAGAGCAGCACACCAAGCACAAACTTGGCGTAGTTGTGCAGGGTCAACGGATCAGGCAGTCCGCGTGCGCCAAGAATGAGCGAGAAGAGGGTCAGGCCGAGGAAGGCGAAGATCGGCAAAGCCAGGCTGGTAACCTGTAACTGGTAGCGTTCGGGTCGGGCAAGCAGGCGCAGGCTCCAGACGGCGAGCAGGGCAACGAGGGCCAGGCTGAGCAGGCTGGGGGTAATGATCGCCCGAAAGGGCAGGGTGGCAAAGGGCAGCAGCGTGATAATGGCGAAGACGACAAAGAGGCCGACCTCAGTCGAGACGAGGATAAGGGTTGCGGCCAGCAAGCCAAGCATGCCAGCCAGGGCGTAGAGCGGGCCGAAGGCGGCGGCCCCACCGGCCAGCCCGCCGAGGGCCAGGGCCAGGGCGGCAGCAAAAGCTGGCGAAGAAGGGCGCAGCAACTGCGGCTGCTGCGCCCCTGGGTCATACGCGACGAGTGATCGCAACGGGCGATCATCCATAGGGCATATTCGAGATCCGCATCAACTTATCCCAGCGATGGGTGGCATCGATATAGCGCACGGTGCCTGAGCGGGCACGCATCACCACGCTGTGGGTGCGGGCTCCACCGCCGAAGTACTCGGTGCCGCGCAGGAATTCGCCGGGGGTAATGCCGGTAGCAGCGAGGTAGACATTATCGCTCTTGACCAGATCCTTGGTGGTGAAGACCTTGTTGACATCAAGGCCGAGATCGACCACCTGCTGACGCTCTTCGTCATTGCGCGGCCAGATCTTGCACTGGATCTCGCCGCCGAAGCACTTGAGCGCAGCTGCCGTGATCACCGCCTCGGGGGCCCCACCAATGCCCATGAGAATATCGGCAGGCGGATTGTCGATGGCCGTCATAATTCCGGCACTGACATCGCCGTGCAGAATGAGCTTGATGCGCGCCCCGGTCTCGCGGATCTGGCGGATGAGATCCTTGTGGCGTGGGCGGTCAAGCACCACCACCGTGACATCCTCAATCTGTTTGCCCAACGTGCGGGCCACCGCACGAATGTTGTAGGGGACAGGTGCATTGATGTCAATCACGCCCTTGGCGCGCTCACCGACAGCGAGTTTGTCCATGTAGGCAATGCCCTGCCAGTTGTAGAGCGCCCCGCGCTCGGCAATCGCAATCACGGCAATCGCACCGGGCATGCCCTCAGCGAGCAAGGTTGTCCCTTCAACAGGGTCAACCGCAACATCCATCGCGGGGCCATCGCCTGCGCCGACGCGCTCGCCGACATAGAGCATTGGGGCCTCGTCCTTCTCTCCCTCACCGATCACCACCTCACCGTCCATCGCCACACTGTCGAGCGCATAGCGCATTGCATCGACGGCGGCCTGATCGGCACCGATCTTATCACCACGGCCCATCCAGCGACCGCTGCGCAGGGCAGCAGCTTCAGTGGCGCGCACCAGATCCATTCCCAGGTTACGCTCGATGCGCATGGAGCCCTCCGTTGGCGTTCTGCGGCGTCCCTACGCTGATTGTAGCACACGGGGGGCTGTGTGTCGAACGCGGGAAAGCAGCCTTCCCACCCTCCCATTGATCAGGGCGTCTGTGCTATAATCAAGGCTGTTATGCATGTCCTCCACATTGCCTGGGAATACCCTCCTCACATCGTCGGCGGCCTCGGGCGACATGTGGCAGAGTTGCTCCCGGCTCTCGCAAGCCTGGGCCTGCGCGTCTCGGTGATCACCCCGCGCCTACGTGAGGGTACTCTCAGTGAGCAGATCGATGGGGTAGAGGTGCGCCGGGTGACGGTGTATGACGCTCCCTCGACCGATTACCCCAGCCTGGTTGCACAGAGTAATGCAGCCTTAACTGAGGCGGCGATCGCGCTGTACGCTGAACTGGGGCCTTTCGACCTGATCCATGCCCACGACTGGCTTGCCGCCGAGACGGCCAGCACCCTCAAGCATCGCTGGCATATTCCCCTGATCGCGACCATCCATGCCACTGAGCGCGGGCGCGGGCGCGGCGGGCTACATGGGCCAGCCGCGCACCGGATCAACCACCTGGAGTGGCTGCTGACCTATGAGAGCTGGCGGGTGATCGTCTGCTCGCATTTTATGGCTCAGCAACTGCAGGACTATTTTCAGACGCCGCTCGATAAGCTCGATGTGGTGCCGAATGGCGTGCGGATCGGGGGAACACCCTTTGAGAGTGCTGAGCACTGGCTCAGTTTTCGCCGGCGCTACGTCGCCGACGATGAGCGTATGGTCTTTCATGTCGGGCGGATCGTCTATGAGAAGGGCCTGCATATCTTGCTGGAAGCCTGGCCGAGCATTCGTGCCAAGCTGACAGCCCGCCTGATCATTGCTGGCACCGGCGAATATCTCTACCCACTGCGTAGTCGCGCCGCTGAACTCGGCATCAGTGAGAGCGTTAACTTCGTCGGCTTTATTACCAACGAGGATCGCGACCGGCTCTACCACGCCGCCGACCTGGCGATCTTCCCTTCGCTCTACGAGCCGTTTGGGATTGTTGCCCTTGAGGCCCTGGCAAATGCTTGCCCGCTGATCGTCAGTGATGCCGGTGGGTTGGCCGAAGTCGTCCAGCATGGCGCAACCGGACTGGTTGTCCCCGCCGACAACCCCGGGGCCCTGGCCGACGCGGTAACGGCAGCCCTTAACCGGCCCGACATGGCCCGTGCCCGCGCCGCCGCCGCCCTGCGTGAGGTGCGTGAGTATTATACCTGGCCGCGGATCGCCGATGCCACGCGGGTGATCTACGAGCGTGTGTTTGAGGAATGGGCTAACGATCCCTGGGGCAAGGCATAGGTGTCAACCGGGTTGAGCACGGTACGACACTGGGGATTCACACAGCCGGGACAACGCAAGCGGTACTGCGATGAACAGATGGTTCCGCTCTGCAGGTGATCAGCGACAAGCTCGGCCAGCGTGCGTTGGAATTCAGCGTCGTCGTTGAGGGCTGGTGCACGCCGAAAGTGCTTGATGCCGAGTCTGTGGGCTAGTTCGCCATACTCCTGATCAATCTCGGCGAGGGTCTCGATATGGTCGCTGGTAAAGGCAATCGGCACTACCAGGACATGGTGCCGACCCTGGGCCGCAAGCTGGTGCAGGATACGCTCGGTGCTTGGCCCCAGCCAGCGCACTGGCCCGACGGCCGATTGGTAGGCCAGCAGGTATTCGTGGCTGAATGCGAGTTGCTCCATTACCAGCTGTACGCTGGCCCCGACCTCCTGGGGGTAGGGATCACCACGCTCGACCACGCTGAGGGGCAGCGAGTGGGCACTGAAAAGCAGCAGTACTCGCTCACGCTCGGCGGGGGGGAATTGCGCCAGCCCCGCCTGTACGCTGCGCGTCATCGCGGCAATAAAGCCGGGGTGGGTCGGCCAGCGGTCAATGACACTCCAGGTAAAGTGCTGCTCAAGGCCCGTGCGGTGGGCGGCACGCCAGAGTTCGTTCAAACTTGAGCCGGTGGTGGCACACGAAAACTGGGGATACTGGGTAAAAGCGACTGCCCGTCGCACACCGTCGGCATGCATACGGCGCAGAGCCTCCTCGCTCAAGGGGGCAGCATAGCGAAAAGCAGTGTAGAAGCGGTGGGGGGCCGTTGCTGGCGAGAGCCGGTCAAGCCAGCGCACCATCCCTTCGCCCTGCAGGCTGGTCCAGTGCAAAATAGGCGAGCCACCGCCAATGGCGCGATAGTTGGCCTGCACGGCGGGCGTGCGACGGCGGGCAATCAAGGGCCCAAGCCAATGCTGTAACGGTAACTGGATGATCTCACGATCGGTGAAGAGGCGAATGAGAAAAGGCTCAACTTCATCCAGGCTCTTTGGGCCGCCAAGGTTGAGCATGACGATTGCGGTCTGGACGGACATGCGCCGAGGCCTCCGGAGCCGCCGATAATCTGCCTGCCAGCGGGGCTCAAATCTAGGCAAATCTATCCAAAGTTGGGAAGAGTATACCATGATAACGTACCTGCGAACCCCAGCCCGAAGCGCTCTAGTGGGGTGAGATTGGCTTGGGTTGCGTTCTATCTTATGTGGATGCTACGACCTGGGTACTCTATAATCAAACGAACACGACTTGGAAGTGCGCCTCGGGGCCGGGGGAGGGTTTGTGGCCTGCCTCCGAAACTCCACCCATTACCCCATCACTGAGGATTTGAGCCGATGCGGAATCTGGTCAATCCTGCCTCGCTACGTATACGCACCCTGCTGGCCTTTCTGGGTTTGTTTGCGGCGCTCTTTGTGATGCTGCAGATCCTGGCCGGGTCGATCATGAGCCGTGGCTATCTGGTGATTGAGCAGCGCACCGTCCGCGACCAGGTTCAGCAGGTAGCCAATGCCCTTGAGAACAGCCTTGGCAACCTCCACCGCGTCAACCGGGACTATGCTGCCTGGGATGACACCTACGCCTTTATGCAGGGCGATGCCCCGCTCTATGTCGAGACCAACCTGGTGCCTTCGACCTTCATCAACCTTGATCTCTCCTTCATGGCTATGCTCAGCCCTGCGGGCGAGATACGCTACGCTCAGGGCTTTGATCTGGCAAAGGAGACCTTTGCGCCGCTGCCCGCTGGCTTGCTCGACTCTGATCAAGTGATGGCCAGGCTACTGCATCACAATGATGCTGACGGAAGCCTCACCGGGCTGTTACTACTGCCAGACCATGTGTTGTTGATCTCGGCCCAACCGATCCTGAGCAGCATGGGCGAGGGGCCATCGGTAGGCACATTGCTGATGGGCCGCAACCTGGATGAGGTTGAGTTGGCCCATCTGGCTCAGGTGACTCGTCTGCCAGTGGCGATCAATCGGTTTGATCAGCCCGCAGCCAATGCCACGCTCCAGCAGGCCGCGACCTTGCTTCGTGCCACCGGCACTACTGCTGTGCTGCCGATCAGTGAGCAGCAGATCCTTGGTGCAACGCGGATTGACGATCTGCTGGGGCAGCCCGGCCTGCTGCTCTATCTGGAGTTGCCGCGCGAAGTCTACCAACTCGGGGCCTATGCCCGCACCCAGTACAACCAGGTACTGCTCTTCACTGCCCTCTTCTTCACCATCCTGCTCTTCTGGATGCTCGAACGGACGATCCTGATCCGCTTGATCAAGCTTAGTGATCAGGTTGCCGCAATCGACAGCACCCAGTCTGGTACCCATATCACAGTACACGGCCAGGATGAGATCGCTCAACTAGGCCATGTCATCAACCAGATGCTTAATCGCCTGGACGAGGCGCGACGGCAATTGCTGGATAGCGCCGGGCGCTACCGCCAGTTGATTGAACTGAGCCCCGACGCGATTATTGTCCACGACGGCGAGTTGATCCGCTATAGCAACCCGGCCGGGGTGCGCCTGTTCGGCGCGACCACCTCGGCAGAGCTGGTCGGACAGCCGGTTGACCCGCGGATCGGGGCGATCCATGCCAGCCCCGACGGCAGCGCGGTGCTGCTTGACCAGCGCCTTGAGCGACCTGACGGCACAAGTATCGAAGCTGAGCTGGTGGTGTTGCCCTTGCTCGACGGTGAGCTAGCGACAACCCAGGTGATCATCCGCAATATCACGGAACGTAAAGAGGTTGAGCAGACCCTGCGTATGGCCAAGGAGGCGTCCGATGTGGCGAACCGGGCCAAGAGCCAGTTTCTCTCGACTATGAGCCACGAACTGCGCACCCCACTGACGGCGATCATCGGCTATGTCGAGTTGATCCAGCGTGATCTCGAACCTGAGGATAACCCCCTTCTACACCAGGATCTCAACCGTGTCCGTGCTGCCAGCGACCACCTGCTGGCGCTGATCAATGATGTGCTTGACCTCTCTAAAGTCGAGGCTGGGCATATGCCGGTACGGCCTGCTTCGGTTCAACTGGAGATCTTGATCGCGGCGGTGCTAGACAATGTGCGCCCGCTGGCTGCACGCAACAGTAACCGTTTGATCGTTGAAGGGGTGGCGGACGCTGGTATGATGGTGGCCGACGCGGTGCATCTGCGCCAGATCTTGATTAACCTGCTCGGCAACGCCTGTAAGTTCACCCATAACGGGAGCGTAACGCTGCGTGTTCAGAGTAGGCCGGCGAGTGTCGAGGAGCCTGAGTTGGTACTCTTTGTGATTGAGGATACCGGCATCGGCATTCGCCCCGATCAGCTTGATCTGCTCTTCCGTGATTTTGTCCAGGGCGACCCCTCTTCAACTCGTCAGTATGGCGGCACCGGCCTGGGGCTTGCCCTGAGCCAGCGTATGGCCCACCTGATGGGGGGGCATATCAGTGTGGCCAGCATCTATGGCGAAGGCTCGACCTTTACCCTGCGCCTACCGCGCTCCCCCGCGAGTGCGGTCGCCGACAGACGGGGGCCCTTGCTGCCACAGGTGCTGGCCGGGTCAGCCGATGTAGCGGACGACCCGGTACCGGTTCCAACGCGCCTGGTGCTGATCATTGATGATGATCCGGCTGTGTGCGACCTGCTGCCGCGGGCGCTGGCCGGCCAGGATCTCCACTTCGAATTGGCCACCAGTGGTGCCGATGGGCTGGAACTGGCCATGGCCTTGCTGCCCGACCTGATCATTCTTGATGTGCTGCTGCCCCAGCTTGATGGCTGGAGTGTGCTTAAACGGCTCAAGGCCGAAGCCACAACGTGCAACATCCCCGTGCTTATGTTGAGCATTGATGAACAGGCTGAACATGGCATAACACTCGGGGCGGCCAACTTTCTGCGCAAGCCGGTCAATACTGATGCTCTGGCCAGAGAAGTTGCAGCCCTGCTGAACGGGCGCAATGAGTTGCTGCGCGTATTGCTGGTCGAAGACGACGCCCAGTTGCGGGGCTATCTACGACGCACGCTTGAGCATAATGGCTGGGTGGTACAGGAGGCAGGTGACGGTCTTACCGCCCTCGAACTCTTTACGCAGGAACGCCCTGACCTGGAGACCGATACGCGGTAGGGACTACGTCAAGTGACTAGGACGCGCCCCGGTGCC
>CAZQCG010000030.1:0-59001 GCA_964592425.1 uncultured Chloroflexaceae bacterium | reverse complement strand
CGCTGCCGCAAAAAGCTCCGCGTCAATCCGTCAGATCAGCGCGATCCGCGTTCTATTTCGGACGTTGCACATGCCCTGCTGGATGAGGCGAGGACAATTGACGTGGGCGAACCAAAATATTATGATTAAGCCAATGGTGCAGCACATACAGATCAAACCACTCGATCCCACTCAGCCAGAGCTACGGGCGGCAGCGGCGGCCATGCTGGTCGAGGGCTTCCGTGAGCACTGGCCACGGGCCTGGCCTGATCACGATGCCGCCCTGCAAGAGGTCGACGAATGCCTCCTAAGGTGAATACCCCCGAATCACTACTCGAATTCAGGTAGACAGTGCCGGTATAAAATGCTAAATGGTGATCAAGACTAGTGAACGGTGAGCGCATGATACACGCTGTCGAAATTGCGGGGCGTCACGTGGGGGAAGGGTATCCTGTCTACATTATCGCCGAGATCGGTATCAATCATAACGGAGATTTGGATATTGCAAAAAGGCTCGTTGATGCTGCCATTCTGGCTGGCTGCGATGCAGTAAAATTTCAGAAGCGGACCCCAGAACTTTGCGTACCTCCTGAACAGCGCCAGGTGATGCGAGATACGCCCTGGGGTCGCATAAGTTACATGGACTATCGTTACCGAGTTGAATTTAGTTACGAAGAATATGCCGATATTAGTCAATATTGCCGCGAAAATGGAATCCAATGGACGGCGTCGTGCTGGGATCAACCCTCGGTTGACTTTATTGAGCAGTTTAATCCACCCTTCTACAAGATAGCGTCCGCAGTGCTCACAGATAAGGCGTTGCTACTTCATCATAGGCGATATAATCGTCCGCTCATTCTCTCAACGGGAATGAGTCTCATAGAGGAGATCGATAAGGCGATTGGTATTCTGGGTAAACATGATCTGATCATTCTACATTGCAACTCAAGCTATCCATGCAAACCTAATGAACTCAATCTGAAGACTATTCATACGCTACGGGATCGTTACAGAGTGCCAGTTGGTTACTCAGGGCACGAAATTGGGCTACAGACCACTGTAGCGGCAGTGGCACTGGGCGCTTGCGTTATTGAACGCCATATTACACTTGATCGTGCCATGTGGGGGAGCGATCAAGCAGCGTCGGTCGAGCCACAAGGGTTTCAACGTCTTGTAAGAGACATTCGTGTAATTGAATCCGCAATGGGTGATGGTGTTATTTGTGCATATGAATCCGAGTATGTGGCACGCAACAAGCTACGCCGAGTCGCAGATGGGTTGTAGTACTTTCCGCTGCGTTACAACGGATTTGTCGCCTGCACTGAGGCGCGCAGCCGGCGACAAGGGGTCATCTTGTTGGTCAGCCACACCTGCAACAATGTCTACGCAACAATCTTTGAAAGGTCTGGCGATTATTCCTGCCAGGGGCGGCTCGAAAGGCGTGCCACGCAAGAACGTATTGCCTTTGGCCGGCAAACCGTTGCTTGCCCACACGATCGAGCAGGCGCGTCGGGCAAACAGTGTCGCTCGTCTGGTGGTGTCGACCGACGATAGCGAAATCGGCGCGGTGGCTCAAGCCTACGGCGCAGAGGTTATCTGGCGGCCCGCAGCTATTAGCGACGACTGTGCCGCATCGGAATCTGCGCTTCTGCATGTGATCGACACCCTGCAGCAAGGTAGAGAAACGCTGCCAGAGCTGATTATCTTTTTGCAGTGTACCTCTCCGTTGACCACGGCTGAGGATATAGACGGTGTTGTCCAGGTCTTACTGACAGAAGAAGCTGATACAGCGTTGGCAGTCACGCCTTTCCATTACTTTCTCTGGCAGCAGGTTGAAGATGGTGATGCAGTTGGCGTTAATCACGACAAACGGGTGCGGCTTTTGCGGCAGCAGCGTACACCCCAATATCGTGAAACCGGCGCGGTCTATGTGATGCGCACCGCTGGCTTTCTGCAGGCCAAACATCGCTTCTTTGGCAAGACCGCGCTCTATAGCGTGCCGCCTGAGCGTTGTCTTGAAATTGATGAGCCTTTTGATTTCCAGTTGGCGGAGTGGCTGCTGCAGGGCAGAGGTAAGTCCATCCCCCACCAACAAGTCCCACAGCACGATGATCCTGGCGCAAGTACACTACCGATATGAAGGAGATCTTTGGCGAAGCAGCCTTCTATGGGGCCGGCAGAATCATGCGGCGATACAGCGGCTACCCCCAAAGTCTACCGCTGCCAGTTTCGATCCAGCATGGCTGGACAATCGCTACCGCTCCAGGTCATGCGGTTAAGCAGGCCCCGGAGAACTGGTATTGGTCAGTGGCTACCGAGCGACGTTATGCGAGCGCCTATCCTGACATTGCCACGCGAACCAGTGGTGCGCCTTTTTTGTATTTACTACGGGGGATAGGCTATATTCCGCTTGCGAAAGCCGAGCAGAAAGGGTCGATTGCCTTCCCATCCCATTCCACCAGAAGGATCGACATGGTCTGTGATTTCGATCAATACGCAGCTGCGCTGGCCAGACTGCCCACAGCGTACCATCCAATCACAGTATGTCTCTATTATATTGACCATAACCATGGTCTGGCCGAACCTTTCTTGCGTCATGGGATGGCGGTTGTCACCAATGGGCAATCGCGCCTGAATGATGAATTTCTCTGGAACTTTGTGCGCAATGTCCATGGCAAACGGTATATCTTTTCGAATCAAATGTCGTCGGCTTTACTCTTTGGCGTGGCGATGGATTTAACCGCCCATTTCTGGGGGCCTGAATTCCAGGTGTTCAACTCCAACAAGTATTGGGAACAACGCGATTACAATCAGCACCATCGTACATGGGAAGCACAGTATCGGGAGGTCTTTCGTTTTCCCGATCCTGACTTAACGCACCAGAAACAGGTGGTTGATGAAGAACTGGGCAGAGCGCATATGCTCAGCCCTGACCAGATGCGCAATCTGCTCTGGCGGTTGACTGTTCACCCGAAATATCGCCAGCAATTGCTGCGATCATGGAGGCAAAACATTAGACAGTCGCGAGGTTATTTTGGGCGCTAGAGGTCACATGAAGCAGTGCATTTTGCATATCGGGATGCCCAAGACCGGGACGTCGTCGGGTGACGACCCTTGCGGAAACAGTGGCCGCTTATAGCGATCTCTACCACAAGGTGCAAATCGGACATGGGTAAAATGACTTGCCATGCATCCCTCAACGCTGCGGCTTTTGCCTCGTCGGGGTCATCCCCGATGCCAATGGCCCCGGTCGCCCTGATCTTCTGATGGCGAAGCGGGTCACTCATCACGAAAGGTTCCCTGATGCGTAATATACTGATCATCTTCATGCTGGCCCTGGTCGGGCTGGCTGGCTGTAGCGGAGGGCGTTCGGCGCAGGTGCCGACAGCAACGCCTGCAACGTCAGTTGAAGCCCCAACCGCTGAGCCTACCACTGGTTCGACAGCAGTTGATCCGCTGCAGATGGCCATCCAGACGACGGTGGACGATTATGTGCGGGCCTATGCGACCAACGACCCCGATTTGCTACGCACAACGGTCGATCAGCGCAATGCGCCGATCCGCCGTCTGGTGCAGGAGCGCTTCGAGATCTACCAGGCTTCGGTGCTCAGCGACGGCGACTACCCTCCGCTCACGGTGACGGCGGTGACGCCGCGTGAGCTGGGCTTCGTGCAGGTGCAACTCGACAGCGCTGACGGGCGGCGCTACGATTGGCTGATGCGCGAGGTTGACGGGCGCTGGTTGATCGCCGAGCCATCTGAGCGCGACCTGGGCGAGAAGATCAAGCTGGAGAGCGAAAACTTTACCTTTACCACCTACGCCTGGGCCGAGCCGGTCAATGCCCGCCTGGTCGAGTTAATGGAGCAGGCCCGCAGCCAGGTAATCGAGCGGCTCGGCAAAGCACCCGAAGGCAGCTACCAGGTCAATATTCGCCCGATCTTCGGCTTTACGCCGCCAGCCAGTAGCGGCGCGATCGCCTGGTACAGTGCCGCCGCTCGCCCACGCGGCGACCGTATGGAGATCTACACGCCCGGCTCATATGTCTATGGCTGGTATGACCCCGCTGAGGGCTGGGAGTCGGATCTCTACCAGACGCTGGTGCATGAGTATACGCACCTGGTGAACCAGCGCGCCTTTATGCCGACGGCTACGATGCGCGACTGGATGTTCGAGGGCCTGGCCGAATATGTCGCCGACAGCCCGCGGCGCAGCGCCGTCAGTGCGGCCGTCGCCGCCGATGCGATCATCCCCATCGTTGACCCGGCGGGCGGCATTACGCCTCAGGATCTCGACCACCTCTACCTGCTTGAGCGCGACCGCAGCCTGGCCTATGGCTTCGCCTACAGTCTGGTGGCCTATATCGACCAGGAACTGGGTGGCCTGGAGAAGTTCTGGGAGTTGGCCCAGACCTTCAACCAGACCCCCGGTACTGGTGTTGAGCGCTACGATGGAGCCCTCCAGCAAGTCTTTGGCCTCAGCTATGCCGAGTTCGATACTGGCTGGCGGGCGTGGCTGCGCGAAAACTATTAGGGTGTGCGCTCTGCGCTAGTCGGCGGCACCCTTGACTTTGGCGATGTCGGCGTGAATACGTGCGGCAATCGCCTCGGCCTGCTTTTTGGCGATAGCCGGCATCAGTTCGCTCGACTCACGCGCCCGCCAGCAGGCCGCAAAATGGCCGTCGCCATAGTCGATGAAGGGTGGCTCTTCCTCTTTGCACTGCTGGATCGCAATCGGGCAGCGCGTGTGGAAGTGGCAGCCCGAAGGCGGATTGAGCGGGCTGGGCACATCACCCTCAAGAATGATCCGCCGGCGCTGCTTCTCAACCTTGGGATCAGGGATCGGCACCGCCGAAAGCAGGGCCTGTGAGTAGGGGTGCAGCGGCATATTGTAGAGCTTAGGCCCCTCGGCCAGTTCAACCATTTTACCCAGATACATCACCGCGACGCGGTCAGAGATATGCTTGACCACACTCAGGTCATGGGCGATGAAGAGGTAGGTCAGGCCGAGTTTATCCTGCAACTCTTCGAGCAGGTTAACCACCTGGGCCTGGATCGAGACATCAAGCGCCGAGACCGGCTCGTCGCAGACGACGAAGCTCGGCTCGACGGCCAGGGCGCGGGCGATGCCGATGCGCTGGCGCTGGCCGCCAGAGAACTCGTGAGGGTAGCGGTTCGCAAAGCCGGGGTTAAGCCCAACCAGGTTGAGAAGTTCCTCGACCCGTTCGCGCACCGCCTTGCCCTGGCGCAGATGATGCACCTTGATCGGCTCGCCGATGATGTCACCCACCGTCATACGCGGGTTAAGCGAGGCGTAGGGATCCTGGAAGATCATCTGCACCTGGCGGCGCATCTTGCGCAGTTCGTCGCCGCGCAGACGGGTCAGATCGGTGCCCTGGAAGCGCACCTCACCGGCAGTCGGGCGATAGAGTTGCAGGATGGCCCGCCCGGTTGTGCTCTTGCCGCAGCCCGACTCACCAACCAGGCCAAGGGTCTCGCCTTTACGGATGTTGAAGCTAAGCCCATCGACGGCCTTGACCGATCCGACCTGGCGTTGGAAGATGATGCCGCGGGTGACAGGGAAGTACATCTTGAGGTCGTGAACCTCGATCAGATTTTCGCCGCTGGCGCTATCGTAGGCTGAGGTTGTCATCGTTATCCCTTCAGGCCGCGATGCCCTCGCTACTGGGCTCAGGAATGGGCGTATCCATATTGATGTCGAAGAGACAGGCGGCCCGGTGATCGCTACCAACCGTGCGCAGCGGCGGCTGTTGACTCAGGCAGGCATCTTTGACATAGTCGCAGCGTGGGCTGAAGGGACAGAGTTGTGGCAGGTCGATCAGGTTCGGCGGTAAGCCGCGAATAGGGTTGAGCTTGCGCCCGCGATCCTCATCGAGACGGGGAATCGAACGCAGCAAACCGATTGTATAGGGCATACGCGGATTGTCGAAGATCTCACGGGTGCTGCCCTCTTCAACCACCTTGCCAGCATACATGACCGTCACCCGGTCGGTCATCCCAGCCACCACACCAAGGTCGTGGGTGATCATCATCACGGCGGTATCAAGCTCTTGCTTGAGCCGGTTGATCAGTTCGAGGATCTGGGCCTGGATCGTCACGTCGAGGGCGGTGGTCGGCTCGTCCGCGATCAGCAGTTCGGGGTTGCAGGAGAGCGCCATGGCGATCATGACGCGCTGGCGCATGCCGCCCGAGAACTGGTGCGGATAGTTATCGAGGCGCTTGGCGGCGCTGGGGATGCCGACCATATCGAGCAGTTCGCCCGCCCGGTTCTGCGCCTCCTTCTTCGAGAGGTTGAGGTGCAGTTCAATCGACTCGGTGATCTGACGCCCCACAGTCAAGACCGGGTTGAGCGAGGTCATCGGATCCTGGAAGATCATGGCAATCCGATTGCCACGGATCTTGCGCATCTGGGCCTCGTTCATCTGGAGCAGATCTTCGCCGTCGAAGAGGATCTGGCCACCAGCGATCTTGCCGGGAGGCGTGGGAATCAGGCGCATAATCGAGAGCGAGGTGACGCTCTTGCCACAGCCTGACTCGCCGACAATACCCAGGGTCTCGCCGCGGGCAACGTGAAAGGAGACACCGTCAACAGCTTTGACTACCCCATCCTGGGTGTGAAAATGGGTCTGCAGGTCGCGTACTTCAAGCAGTGGGGCCATCAGGTTCCTCACGGCAGAGCGGGTGAATCTGATCCGGGCGGGGCTGCCGTAGGAGCGCCACGGCACGAGGGGATACAACGGTGGGGGGTGGCAACATTGCCGACAGGCTGTAGCGTGGTAAGCGGCTTTTGCAGCGTACCATGGCCATGGCAGGCTGTCAAATTACCCGTTTCTCTGCACAGGGCTGATGCAAAGTCCGAACGAGAACGCGGATCGCGCTGATCTGACGGATTGACGCGGAGCTTTTTGCGGCAGCGCAGCGCGAATCTGTTCCATCTGCGGTATCCGCGTGCGATTGCCTGAGGCGACTTTGCATCAGCCCTGTTTCTCTGCATAGCGGTCACTCGGCTGTGGTAAGGAAGCGGTTGACGCCAGCCGCGCCAAGCTGGCTTTCAAGGCTAAAAAGGCGCTCAAGGGCAGCGCGATAGGGGTGGCGAGCGTTGCGCATGCGTTCGGCGGCCCGTGTACAGCCGAGCCAGCTCAGGTGGTGGTAGGCGACCCACTCGGCGTGGCCCTCACGCAACTCGCCGTCACGCAGCAGGGGGCAGTGCTCACCCTGCCAGGCGTGGGCATATTCGTGAGCCACAGTGGTGCGAAAGCTCAGTCGTGGCAGGCCGTAGAGCATGTAGATGGCGCGGATGTGCCCACGGCGCTGGTAGAGGCCGAGCAGGTTAGTGCCGAAGGTGGGCGGATGGCGGCCATCTGTCCTGCTCAGTTCGGCCAGCGCTGGTGCGTCTACCAGGCGGAAGGCGACTCCGACCTTGAGGGTCAGTCCGAACTGGCTGACTACCCCGGCCACTGTCTCGTCGAAGATCGTCTGGGCCACTTGCGGATCGTAGATGGCGGTGGCGTGGCAGGCCTTACAATGCAGACGCCCGTCATGCAGTTGCCAGTAGTGCTGGCCGAGGGGCGCTCCACAGGCGGCGCAACGTGGGCGTGTGGCAATACAATCGGCGCAGTAACGCTCAGGCCGGTCGATCAGGGTATAGTAGTTGCTGGTGAGCGGCTTGCCGCAGGCGGAACAAAAGGCTGATGTATCATCCATGGAGCGTACGTACGCTCGCCGCAACATATTCAACTTCGCTGCGGCTCAACTCAGGGTAGAGTGGCAGTGAGAGAATCTGCGCCGCAGCCCGCTCGGTGACTGGTAGATCGCCAGCATGGTAGCCCAGCCCACTGTAGGCTGGCTGGAGATGGGCTGGCAGTGGGTAGTGGATGTCACAGGCGACCCCGGCGGCTTGCAGGTGCTGGCGCAGGCTGTCACGTGCCTCGCTGGCGATCACAAAGAGGTGCCAGACATGGCCAGGGACGACCGGCGGCAACTGCACGGCACTATCTACCAGTAACTCGTGATACCAGGCGGCGCGTTCGTTGCGGGCGGCGTTCCATGTCTCAAGGTAGCGCAGCTTGACGCGCAAGACGGCGGCCTGCAGCTCGTCGAGGCGCGAGTTGCGCCCGCCCGCCTCGACGGAGACATATTTTTCGCCCCAGCCGTACATGCGCAAGCGGCGCAGGCGCTCGGCCAGTTCGGGCCGGTTGGTGGTGATTGCTCCGCCATCACCAAGCGCACCGAGGTTTTTTGAGGGATAGAAACTAAAGCAGGCCAGGTCGCTCCAGGCTCCGGCCCGGTGTGCTTGCCCAGACCTGTCGTTGATCCAGGCCCCGTGGGCCTGGGCGGCATCCTCGATCACCGCCAGACCATGGGCCTGGGCAATCGCACTGATCGCTGGCATCTCCGCCATGCGCCCGTAGAGATGCACCGGCATGATCGCCTTTGTACGCGGGGTGATCGCCTCGGTCAGTTTTGTTGGGTCAAGGTTGTGGCTCTGCGGGTCGATCTCCACGAAGACCGGCCTGGCCCCGGTCTGGGTAATCGCGGCGACCTGATAGATACAGGCATTGGCAACAGTGATCACCTCGTCGCCGGGCCCGATCGCCAGGGCGGCCAGGGCCAGGTAGAGCGCATCGAAACCGCTGGCAACACCGACACAGTGCGTAGTACCACAGTAAGCGGCCCACTCCTCTTCGAAGGCGCGTACCTCCGGGCCAAGCACATACCAGCCACCACGGGCGACACGGGCCAGGGTCTCGGCCAGTTCATCGCCGATGGTCGCCGCCTGGCGCCCCAGGTCGCCGAAGGGTACCTGCAATCTGTTCATGGCTGGCTCTCGGCCAGCCGCTCTTCTAACCAACGCTGCAGCACCTGCAAGCCCTCAGGATGGATGCCGTGGCCGACAGGATACTCGTGGTAGCTGTGGCGCACCGGCAGATCGGCCAGCATGCTACGCGTGGTATGGGCGGCACTGACAGGTATCACGTCGTCGTAGGTGCCATGCATCTGCAAGATTGGCAGCCCGGCTAGCCCTGCGGGGATCGGCGTGGGCAGCAATTCGCGATCGAGGTAGCCACTGGCGGCGATCACGCCAGCTACCAGGTCGGGGCGGCGCATGGCCAGGCCCAGGCTGAGGATGGCACCCTGGCTAAAGCCAAGCAGGTAGACCCGCTGCGGATCGGCACCGACCTGGGCTGGCAGGGCCGTGACGATGCGCTCAAGCAGGTCAATCGCCTCGGCCCGGCTGAGCGGGTCAGGGATAAGCCGACCTGGTACTCCGTCCAGGTGATACCAGGCGAAGCCGCCCCATGGCAAGGCCAGAGGAGCGCGCAGGCTCAACACATGCAGGTGCGGATCGACATAGTCGGCAAGGTCGAACAGGTCGTGCTCACTGGCCCCGTAGCCATGCAGCAGCAGGAGCAGCGGCGGCCTGGGGCTGGCCTCACGCGGCTTGCGTTCGATAGTCTTGATCGCAGTTGACAAGGCCTGGCTCCCTCTCGGTTCACGGAATGAGCAACTCCTGGCCGATGCGTAGTGCATCGGCTTCGGCTGGCGTCAGGTCGTTCGCGGCGAGCAGGTCGGCCACACTGACGCCGAAACGCTCGGCGATGGCGCGGAAGGTGTCGCCTGGTTGTACTACGTAACGTTGCGCTGCGTCTGCTGGCGGGGCAGCGGTTGGTGCGGCGGTTGGCTCAGGCGTGGGTTCAAGTGTTGGTTCGGGCGTGGGTTCGGGCGTTGCTTCCAGCGTGGGTGTTATTGAGGGTGTGACCGTCAGGAAGGGCGTGGGTTCGGGCGCTGCTGTCGCTGAGGGGCGTGGCGTGAGTGTGGGGATTGGTGGAAGCGTGTCGGTGGGCAGGCTATCCGCCGGGTTGCCCTCGATCACGATCTCGGCGGGCAAGACGAGCGTATCCCCATAATTGGTGCCTGGTAAGAGCAGGCTCAGATCACCGACGCGCAAGACGGCGACATCGGCGCGCACAAGGGCCAGGGTGCCGACAATCGCCAGGCTGAAGAGTGTGGTTGCCCCGAAGACGAGGCCCCGTTCACCAAGGCGCGGCGTAAAGATACGCAGCAGGATCACCCCCGGAATGGGCAGGATCAGGGCGACAAAGAGCAGCAGGTAGACGAGCGATTGTGGCATAACGTGCCTATTGTACCACTATGGTCTTCGTCAGTTTGATCACCCTGCTGTCCCGTTCGCTCTCTGGTACAATAGGTGCTGATCTCCATCAATTAGGCGCATAAAGATGATGACGAGTCAAGCACTGGCCATCCACTCGGAAGGGGTCGAGATCGATTTCGGCAACGGGGCCGGGATCTTTGACCAGCATTACAAAGTGCCTGAGGGCACCATCCTCGGTATGATCGGGCCATCAGGCTGCGGCAAAACCACGACCTGCCGGGTCGCCCTGGGCCTGTTGCAGCCACAGAAGGGCCGCATCACTACCCTTGGGCGCACGCCTTCGCGTTTCAGCGCCGAGGATCGTGAGCGCATCGGCTACATCCCGCAGCAGTTTGTGCTCTATCCGCGCCTCAGCGTGGCCGAGAATGCCGCCTTCGTCGCTTCACTCTACGGTATGCCGCGCAACCAGGTGCGCCAGCGCATGGACGAGTTGCTCAAGTTTGTCGATCTGACCGATGCGCGCAACCGGCTCGGTCAGAACCTCTCGGGCGGTATGCAGCGCCGCCTGATGCTGGTAGGTGCCCTGATGCACAACCCGGCCCTGCTCTTTGCCGACGAACCGACTGCCGGGATCGACCCGGTGCTGCGCGCCCGCTTCTGGGAGTATTTCCGCCAGCTGCGCGATGATGGCCGTACTCTGGTGGTCACCACCCAGGTGGTCAGCGAAGCAATCTACTGCGACTATGTTGCGGTGATGCGCAAAGGGCGCATTCTGGCCATTGATACACCCACCAATCTGCGCAAGACGGCCCTGGGTGGTGAGATTATCGATATCACCCTGGACAATCCCGATGATCTCCGCCGCGCCATTGATGTGTTGCGGCGCTGGGACACGGTCGTCAAAGCGGTGCGCCGTTCGCCGGATACCGAGGCTGACCTGCATGTGGTCGTCGAAGATGCCCGTGAGTGGTTGCCCGAGGTGCTCAAGCGCCTCGAAAATCAGCGCCCACGGATTGTGGTCGCCAGTGCTGCGCCGCTGGAAATTAGTTACGACGAGATTTTCATCAGATTGATGCAGCAGAACGAGCAGCAGGAGGCCCAACGTGGCTGATCGGCCAGGCGGCGCACATAAACCAGCGCTTCACACCTCCGGTACGATCACGGTGCCTGGCTGGCAGCGCTGGCTGATCCGTGTCTACGCCTACTTTCTCAAAGAGGTCAACGAGATCCGCCGCCAGCCTCTGCTCATCCTCAGCCTGATTGTTGGCCCGCTGCTGGTGCTGATCATTTTTGGGTCTACCTATGTCAATAGTACGCCGCGTGTGCGCACCATCCTGGTGATCCCGACTGGCGGGATCAGCGGGATCAGCGAGCAACAGGTTCGTGATCTGATCGGCGTGAACTTCGACCTGCGCGATGTAACAAACGACCGCGCCGTCGCCGAGGCCTTGCTCGCTGAAGGGCTGGTTGACCTGGTGCAGGTGCTGCCAGCCAATGCCGATGAGGCCCTGCGCGGTGGGCCGAGCCCGCAGATCGAGTTTATCGCCAATGCGATCAACCCGCTGACTGAGGGCTGGATCCAATACCTGGCCTACGCTGAGGTCAACGAGATCAACAAAGCCCTCTTGCGGGCTACGGCGGCCCAGGCCCAACAAGAGGCTACCGGCATCCAGCTGCGCCTGGTTGATGCCGAAGGCCGGGTGACCAACTTTGAACAACGCCTGAGTACGGCCAGCAAAGAGAAACTGCTTGATGACCTGATCCTCATCGATGAGTTGCTCACCACGCTTGAGCGGATTCTGCCAGCCCAGGAGATTCTGGTTGCGCAGGGTGGGCGCATCGCCGAACTGCGCCCGGCGATCGGTCGTTTGCGTGAGGCCATCGACCGGGCCCGCACCGCTATTGCCAGGGATACCATTGCTGAGGCCCTGGCCGAACTGGACGCTGCCCGCGGTGAGTTGCAGTTGCTCAACGGCTCGCTCGAAATTTTTGTCAATACGCCGCCCGACCGGCTCGTTTCGCCGGTGGGTCAGAGCTACCGCAACCTGCGCGGCAGTGCCTATCCTGCGGTGGTCTTCTATGCCCCTGGCGTGCTGGCCCTGCTCGTTCAGCACACGGCGATCACCCTGGGGGCCCTGGCTCTGGTGCGCGAACGGCTGATGGGTGCCTTTGAAGTCTTTCGGGTCGCCCCGGTCAGCCTGCCGCAGCTGATCATTGGCAAATACCTGGGCTATACCGTCTTTATTAGTCTGGCCACCACTGTGTTGATCGTGGCGATGACCATCCTTGGGGTACCGCTGCTGGGCAACTGGTTGGCCTTCGCCGGGCTAATCCTGCTCCTGATCATCGCCTCGCTCGGCGTGGGCTTCCTCATCTCCACCCTCTCCAGTTCGGATAGCCAGGCCATCCAGTTGGCGATGATCTCATTGCTGCTCTCGATCTTCTTCAGCGGCTTCTTCATTAGCCTCGACAGCTTCGCCTGGCCCGCCCTGCCAGTGGCCTACGCCATTCCGATGACCCACGGCCTGGCTGGCTTCCAGCGGGTTATGCTCATGGGCATCCCGGTTGCGGCGGGAAGCTGGCTTGGCCTGCTGCTGATCAGCGTGATCACCTTTAGCCTGGTGGTTGTACTGACTGGGCGTCAGTTGCGCAAGGCTTGAGCCAACGACACATGCACATCTTGATGCCGAGTGATGTCTTTCCACCTGATGGCAAGGGCGGCGCGGCATGGAGTAGCCACGCCCTGGCGCTGGCCCTGCAGGCCCGTGGCCATACGGTGACGGCAATTGTGCCGGTGCGCGGGGCCAGGGGGCTCAGCCGCTACGATGCCCTTGGTGTGCCGGCGCTGCGGGTGGGCTACCAGGCCCCACGCCTGCCGATCATCCAGAACTACTTTCGCCATGAGCGGCTCTGGCAACCTCTGGCGATGGCCATTGTCACAGCTGCCCGCAAGCGACCTGCCGCTGAGCTCATCCATGCCCAGCATGTACAGACCGCCCCGGCTGCTGTGCTTGCCGGGCGTCAGCTGGGGCTGCCGGTGCTTGTCACTGTGCGTGACCACTGGCCCTGGGACTATTTCGCCACCGGGCTGCACGGCGACCGGGTGCCCTACGCCCGCAGCGGCTGGTCGGCCCTGGCGACCGACCTGCCAGCCCGGCTCGGCCCTCTACGCGGGGCTGTAGCAATGTTGGCCATCCCCTACATGCTGGCCCACCTGCGGCGCAGGGCGGCCTACCTGGCCGCAGCCGATGCGGTGATCGCCTGTAGTCACTATATCGCCCGCCGCCTGGCAAGCCTGGTTCCGGCGAACCGCCTGCATGTGCTCTATCACCTGGTCGATCAGCAGGCCAACGCCGTTCTCGCCGCCGAACTGCCCTGCACTAGCTGGACGGGCCGGCTGCTGCTCTTTGTTGGCAAGCTTGAGCCGAACAAGGGTGCCGCCCTGCTGCCAGTGATCTTCCGGGCGCTCTCGGCGGAGCAGCGGGCGGCTCTACCGCCCTTCACCCTGCTGATCGCCGGTGACGGAGCCCTGCGAACGAGTCTGCAGGACGAACTGGTCGCCCTGGGTGTGCCCACCTGTATGTTGGCCTGGGCTGATCACAACGAAGTGCTGCGCCTGATGGCTCGCTGCGACCTGCTGCTCTTTCCCTCAGCCTGGGGCGAGCCGCTCAGCCGGGTCTTGCTGGAGGCCGCCGCCCTCGGTGCGCCGATCCTGGCTATGCCCACCGGAGGCACCCCGGAGATCATCAGCGACGGGCAGACCGGAGCCCTGGCAACCACCCCGCACGCCTTTGCTATGCGCCTGGTGGCGCTCCTGACCGACGACCAGACCCGGCTGCGCCTGGGGGCCGCTGCTCTGGAGTCGGCCCGAACCCGCTTCGACCTTGCCGTCGGGCTGCCGCACTACGAGGCTCTGTATAGGAGCCTGATTAGTTAGACATAGTTCAAACCAGCTTGACCGTTGCCCACAGCGCCCACAACCCCCACACCGCTCGCGGTCGGGTTGTCGGGCTGTCGCCCAACCGATCAAGCCGGTTTGAACCATGTCTAAAAGCAATACTTTGCAAATAGGGGCAAGCGCAGATCGATCAAGGCCGATCAGACGCAGAAGCTTTGCGGCTTTGCGGCTTTGCGTGAGCTTATCTGAAAGGTATTGTGTCTAAAAGTTAAGCGGCAGCAGACTAGCAAGCAGCGGGCTGAGGCCCAGCAAGGGCTGGGCCAGCAGCGAACCTTCGAGGGCCGCCGTCCACAGGGGCAGCGGGAAGATGGCCATGGCCATAACGATGGCGGTTGCCGCGAGCAGGGCCTGCAGCAGGCCCAACCCCGCCCCCAGCAGGTGATCGAGCCAGCCCAGGAAGAGCAGCCCGACAAAGAAACGCAGCAATGAGGCGACCAGACTCGCTATCCCACTCACCAGCAGCAGC
Source organism: uncultured Chloroflexaceae bacterium (assembly GCA_964592425.1). Lineage (GTDB taxonomy): Bacteria > Chloroflexota > Chloroflexia > Chloroflexales > Chloroflexaceae > Viridilinea. The sequence continues at coordinate 44,467 of CAZQCG010000030.1, read as the reverse complement.
ACGCCAAAAAAGCCAAATGCACCGGCCAGCAGCGGATCGGTCACAAATGAACTGAGCCAGCTTGCCACTTCGGGGCCAAGCCGCCCGGCCATTACGATGCCGACCACCAGGCCGACCAGGGCCAGCACCTGGCGGATCAGGCCCCAGTAGAAGCCCAGGGCTACAAAAAGCCCACCGCCGATGATGATACTGTAGTCGAGGTTGTTCATTGGCTGCGTGCCGGGCAGCGGCACCGGGTACGCTCAGGCCGGCGCCTGGCGCTGTTTGGTTTCGTAGCGGATCAAGCCAGCGATGCTCATCTCGCCCCAACTCTGGGCGACAATCGCAGCCGGGCTGCTATGGTCATAGTGTAGCCAGCGCTCGTTGAGCGTGACGAAATCGTTGTTACCCTCGGTGATCGCTTTATCAACCAGGTCGACCAACTCCTCAAGTTTGGCCGCAGCGCGGTCTAGCTGGAAAGCGACATCGTCGTGGGGGCCGTGGTGGGTGACGTAGATGCGTGGCAGGTCGAGCGCCTTCAGTCGAGCGATGGTAGCGCGGTGAGCGGCCAGATCATAGGCGGGCACAGGGGTACAGGGGAAGGCCAGATCCCAGTGATCCATCACCAGGCCAGCGGCATCACCAATGAAGAGCCCACCACTCTTGCTGTCACGGAAGGAGAGGTGATCGGGTGAATGGCCGGGCGTGGCAATCGCCGTTAAGATAATCCCCTGGCCCAGGTCGAGGTGCAGATCCTCTGCGGGGCGCATGCGTTCAGCGGGGATGGGCTTCAGATCACCATGGAGCGGCCATGCGGCCTCACCGACGGCCCGCCGTACACTTGGCAGCAGCTTGGAGGGATCGACTAGATGCTGGCTGGTCATGCTATTGATGTAGACGTTTGCCCGTGGCAGGGCTGCGGCAAGATAGCCCGCGCCGCCAGCGTGGTCCATATGAATATGCGTGCAGAGAATATGATCGACCGCGTCGGCGTGAATGCCAAGGCGCTTGAGGCCAGCCAAAGTATGCGGCACCGTCAACGCCGTGCCGGTCTCGATCAGGGCGATGCTTTCGCCACGGACGACGTAGGTTACCCCGACGCCGGGGAGGCCCAGCAGGTTGTGGTCAATTGCAGTGATATGGTCGTCAACAGGGATGATCTCCACAATGGCTCCTTGTGTCAGATGAGCGGAGAGGGTAATGGGGCGAGCGATCAGGCTCATTCTTCGGCGGACGACTCGGAGGGTTTGCCGCCACCGCGGCCACTGCGCCGCCGCCGCCGTCGCGGGGGTGACGATCCGGCAGGACCTTCGCTGGCTGGTGCAGGATCCGCATGGGGGCTGCTGTGCGCAGCAGTTGGCGGCTGGGTCTGCGCGGGGTGTGGCGCTGCTTCAGCGGGCGGATTGCTGCGGCGAGGACGTGGCTCACGCCGCGGGCGATCTGGGGGTGCTTCGGTTGCCGGGGTTTGACGACGGGGAGGGGCTCCACTATGGGCAAGTGCTGTCGGGTGCTCCAGCAGATCTTCCAGTAATTCCAGATCTTCGCCCTGGTCATACTGGTCGATTTCGTCACGCAGCTTGCGCCGTTCGCCGCGTTCACGCTCAGGCGGGCGGGCCGCCCGGGCCTGGGCTGCCGGGGTCAGGCCCTCGGCGTTACGACTATGGGCGAGCGAGGCAACCTGGGCCGTTGCAAGCTCCACCTGGCCCAGATCGTAGGTCTCTTGCATGCCGCTGCTCGCCAGTTGAACCAGCAGTTGCTGCTTGAGCACATGCTGGGCAATCACCTCACCGGGGCCATCCGGGGTTTGCACCCAGGTGCCTTTGCGCGGCAGTTCAGCGCGCATCACCACATACTGTTCATGCTCATAAGAGAGGCAGCAGAGCAGGCGACCGCAGACGCCACTGATCTTGCTCGGGTTGAGCGGCAGATCCTGGTCTTTGGCCATCTTGATACTGACACGGGCATAGTCGGGCAGGAAGGAGGCACAGCAGAGGACACGCCCACAGGGGCCGATCCCACCGAGCAGCTTGGCCTCATCACGTGGGCCGATCTGGCGTAACTCGATGCGGCTCTTGAAAGTGCGGGCCAGGTCACGCACCAGCATACGAAAATCAACCCGCTTTTCGGCAGTAAAGTAGAAAGTGAGGCGGGTGCCATCAAAGCTATACTCAGCCTTGACCAGATTCATCGGCAGGCTATGTTCGTGTACCTTCTCAATGCAGCGGGCAAGCAGTTCTTCGTGGCGGGCCTGGAGCGTGTGCAGGCGCTCAAGATCACTTGCCTCGGCCCGGCGTACCACCGGCTTCAATTCACCAACGATCTCTTCGTCGGTGACCTCACGGCACGCAAAAGCGACACGGGCCAGCTCCAGGCCGCGTACCGTCTCAACGATTACCTCTTCGCCGGGCTGCAGATCCAGGTCGCGCGGGTCAAAGAAATAGATTTTCCCACTATCCTTAAAGCGGATACCGATCACAATGGGCATAGCATCTCATCTATTGTGGCCCGATCACCTTATAGGCCCGTACGCGTTGTTGTTTGCCCTTCAGTTGCAGTTCACCCATCTCCTGAAGGCGAAAGCGTCCACTGACGACGCTGGCCGTATCCTGGCCGATAAAGACTGTTCCGGGCTCGGCGGCACCTTCAAGGCGCGAGGCTGTATTGACGGTATCGCCGATGGCGGTGTATTCGAGCCGGTGGCTTGTGCCGAAGAAGCCGGTATAGGCAGTGCCGGTATTGACCCCGATGCGGATCATAAAGGCCCGACTCGGGTCTAATTTACTGACCAGGCGTTGCTGGGCGAGTTGCATCTCGATGGCGGCGGCGACGGCGCAATAGGCATGCTCATCATCAAGTGGCTCATCGGGCAGGCGCGGCGCACCAAATATGGCCATGATACCATCTCCGATGTATTTGTCCACCGTACCACGATAGTGGAAGATCGCGTCGGTCATCTCGTGCAGGTACTCGTTGAGCAGATCCTGCACTTCGTGGGGCGAGAGCCGTTCGGAGAGTGAGGTAAAGCCCTTAATATCGGCAAAGAGCACCGTGACAACCTGCTCCTGGGCTTCCCAGAGTTTGCCGTACTGGGCGACATAGCGGCTAAGGGCGTGGGCCACGTTGGGCGAGAGGAAGCGCTCGAGGTTCTTACGCAGCTCGCCCTGCTGGCGTAACTCCTCAGTCAGACGGGCGCGCTCGATGGCCACGGCGGCCGTGTTGGCGATGGCGACGACCATATCGCGGTCACGCTCGGCGAACTGGTCGTGGCCGGGTGAATCGAGCAGAATGACGCCGATGGCCTTGCCGAAGGCAAGCAGGGGGGCGCAGATCGCCGAGCGAATATTGGCGCTGATGATGCTGTTGGCCCCGGCAAAATCAAGGCGTGCATCACGGGTCAAGACCGCCTCAGAGCCCTGGAGGGCCTTGCTAACAATTGAGCCAGAGATGGCTATCTCACCGGTGTCGGCAGGCACAACCACCTGGGGGATCAACTCCTCGTTCTTGCGCAGTAAGAGAAAGCCACGCTGAGCTGGCACCACCCGTAGCACCTCTTCGACTACGCGATCAAGCAACTCACGGTAATCGACGATCTGGTTGAGGCGCATACCGATGTTTACGAACTCCTGGAGATCGTTGGGGGCCAGGTGTAACTCAGCCGCCTGTATCACATGGCCTTCGAGCGCCAGGGGGTAGTAGCGATTATCATCGAGCACTACACTCTGGGCAGCGCGGTCTTCAAACTTCAACTCGAACGGCCCGACGCCGATCAGATCTCCATCGCTGAGGTGCTCCTCTTTGATCCGCAGGCGGTTCACGGTGATGCCATTGCGACTGCCGAGATCGACCAACCAGGTCTGGCGCCCGCGCAACTCCAGCCGTGCATGCTTGCGTGAGACAATCGCATGGTTGAGCACGATCTCATTATCGAGCTGTCGCCCGATCGTCACGCCGTGCTCGGTAATTGCGAAGGCGCGCTGCTCGCCGCTGATCGTGACGCTGACGCGGGCCATACCAACCTCATTGCTTCCGGGAAGCCGGGCCTGACCAGGCTCGGCGCTCTCGGGCTTACATACATGGGTGCGGCGCAGGGTGAACCGTTATGGGGAGAAGCGTCGCCCTGGTTCGATCCCCGCCCCCTGATCCCTTGCCTAAACCTTAGCTCTGCTTATTATAGCCCCCTGCGGAAGGTGGGGCAACCGATTCACGCCAGAGGCCTGTGCTATAATCGATCAGGCGGCGCTATGCAACCGCCCGGTGGCAGAACGAACAAAGCGAAGGTCATGCAGCGAGCGGAGGCCCAGACCAGCCAGTTCGGGCTTGTGGGTAGTATCAGGCAGGAGCGTAGCGACCTGATCGCGCTGGTCGAGCCAGCTTCGCCCTTCGCGCCCGAGTCGCGCAAGGGTCGGCTTTACCTGCTGGTTGAGGTCGATCCTGCGACACCACGAGGGGCTGCCGCTTGCCAACTGGTGCTGCAAGCGGCTCGTACCGCCTTCTACAGCGATAGTAGCTTCAGCAGTACCTCTTGCCTGCGTGCGGCGATCCGCGCCGCCAATAAGGCGCTCTACGAGCAGAATTTTAAGCTGGCTGCCCATCAGCGCGCCTATGTTGGGCTGACCGCTGCCGTGTTGCGTGATGGTGATCTCTACCTTGCCCAGGTTCAACCGGCCCAGGTCTATCTGCTGAGTGAAGGGCGTTTGCGTGCCCTGCCGGCCCATCCCTCCTGGGATCCGGCCCATGTAAGCGCCACACCCTTTAGTCGTACCGGCGCACTTGGTACCAGCCTCTTCAGCGAGCCCGAACTCTATCGGGCCAGCCTGCGTCTCGGTGAGGGGGCCATCCTCTGCTCAAGCAACTTTGCGCGTCTCCTTAGCCGTGTGATGGTAGAGGCGGCTCTGCGGGCGAGTGATCCGGTTGTGGTGATTGGTGATCTGCGTCAATTGGCGGACAAGCACCAGCTGGCTGATGCTCACGCTCTGGCGATCACGCTCAGGCCGTTGCTGACTAGTACAGCCCACGAGTTGCCGCTCAGCCCAACTGGCATCGGCGAACGTAGCCGCATCCTGATGCTGACTCTGGGGGCCTGGTTTGGTGGCCTTGCTGATGTGACCCTGCGCCGGGGCCGTCCGCACTCCGATCCCCGCAGCGCGGCTGCGAACACATCGCGTCCCGATCCGCTGCGTACGATGCCAACTGAGCCACCTGGTTCGCCACAACCCATCCCGCGTCCGCCACCGCTGGTCGTCGGTGAGAGTCTGGACGAACTGCATACCCAGATGCGGCAAAGTCGCGCCGACACAGCCCCCGTGCGACGCTCAAATCTGCCGCCCTCAACCTTCCTTGGCGAGACCCCTCCCGGCAAGATGTGGCGGGTTGACCTGGGCCAGGAGGAGCCGGTCACCCCTCCGCAGCCCTATCGACCGCGCTTTGAGCATCGCCCACTGGTCGATCTGAGTTGGCCGGAGCGTCTGGCCCTACCTTTCCGCCGGCTGGCGGTGAGCTTTGAAGATCGCCTGCGTGCGCGCCAGCATCGCCGCCCTTCACCAGTTCAGCGAGCACCGATCCTGCGTGGCCAGGGTCTTTCGTATCGGCGTACCAGACCTCCTTTCCCCTGGGTATTGCTCCTTGGTCTGTCCCTTTCGGTGGTAGCCCTGATCTTCTATGGGCTTACCCTCACCCGCGAAAACGAGCAGCAGGTCGTCCTCGAATACTTTACTGCTGCCGAGCAACAGCTTGCCGGTGTGCGCCAGGCCACGACCAAACCCGAGGCGGTTGCGGCGCTCGAATTGTCCCGCCAGGCGATTGAAGAGGTGCAGGCCAGCCCTAGCGTGACCACAACCAACCCGACCCTCTGGCTGCGTTTTCAAGAGCTTGAACGCGAGTATGAGCGCGCTCTGGCCGCTGTTCAGGGCCTGACCTTCTTTGAGTCACCGACGGTCGTTGTTGAACACCCGCTGCCAAACGGGCGTTTTGCCAGCGTCGTCGTACCGCCTGTGCTCATCGGCATTACTGACACCACGATTCTTGAAGGCTTACAATACATCTATACCCTTGACGCTGACAACCAAGCAGCCCGGCTCTACCGCTTCCCCCGCAACGGCGGTGCTGCCCAACCATACCTTAGTCCTGGCCAGACGGTTGGGAGTACAGTGATCGGGCCGTTGCGTGCTATCCTCTGGCGCATTGACCAGGTGGTGGCGATCGACCAGGCCGCTACCGGCTTTGGCTACTACTTCCGCTCCAACGCCGAATGGAACTACTCCAAACTTGGTGCCAGTGAGATCTGGTCACTGCGTGATCGCCTTGATGTGGAAGAGTACGGTGGCAATCTCTATGTCTGGGGTGCCCAGCCCAATGAGGTGCTGCGTTTTCGCTCGGGTAGTTATAACGATACTCCCGACTACTGGCTTGATCCAGCTGCGATCGCCGAACTGGATTTGAGTACGGTTGTCGATATGAGCGTTGATGGCAGCGTCTACCTGCTGCGCTCCAATGGCAGTGTTCTGATCTTCAGCCAGGGCCAGCCCGTAGGTGCGGTGACGCCGGAGGCGATCAATCCGCCGATCAGCCTGATCACGGGCTTCTCCGTCACAGGCTCCGGCCCCGATGATGGCTTCTTCTTCCTGGTTGATACGCTCAATGAGCGGGTGATCCAGATGGAGAAGTTCAGTGGCAGGGTGATCCAGCAGATCAAGACGCGCGCTGACGCCCCGGTGCAGCTTAACGAGTTGGCCAGCCTCTTCGTAGACAGCAGCGGCCCGCGCCCGATTCTCTATATGGTCAATGGGGGCCAGATCATCCGCGCCGAACTGCCCGCCCCTCCCCGCTCTTTCCAGGAGAATCTCACTACCCCTAGCGCGCCTGTCGCGCCGGGTGACAACCCTTCGGTACTGCCCACCGCCCCGTCTGAGAGCCTGCCTACGGTTTCTCCCGCACCATGATCCGTTTGCTCTGCGCAACGATGCTGGTTGTTGGTGTCCTGCTGGCTGGATGTACCAGTACGCCGACCAGCCAGGAACTCTCCGGTGCTGGTGGGGCCAGTCCTCAGGCTGTTGTCGAGAGCTTCCTGGAAGATCTCAATCAGGCCCTGGCCGCCCCTGATCTGGCCGATCCCGCTGCACGACGGGTCTGGGCTGAACGCCTGGCCAGTCATTTTGCTCCCAGTGAACGTGCCGATCAACGCATAGCAATGGCTACAATGCTGGCCAAGTTTGCCGATAGCATGGCCAGCCCGGCCATTGGTAGTCGGGCAACCCTCGAGCTCACCTTTAGCGGAACTGAGGTGATCAACCAGGACGAAGGTCGGGCTCTCGTGCGCATTATCGACGGGCTGATCGTCCTGCGTTTCCTTGATGCCAATGGGGAGGTGCTCCGCGAACGTAGCGCCGGGATTAGCGAAGTGATTGGCCAGCTCAGTGGTGGCCTGCCAGTGCTGCAAGTTGGTACAAGCTGGTATATAACCGAGGGATGAAGAAGGCAACGGCCCTGCTCCTGCGCGGAGTGCCAGCGGGCAGCCAGCGCCGTTTAGCGCAATGCAGGGCCAGCGCCGCTTATGGAGTGCAGGGAGCCAGCGCCGCTTGGCGGAATGTGGGGAGCCAGAGGGGCGCAGCCCCTCTGAAGAAACAATCGCCAGACCTGACAGGTCTGCAAGACCTGTCAGGTCTCAAAAAATCCCCCACCCTGCAAGCGGGGAGTCACCTTTATAGGTGACTCCCCGCTTGCTTTTTCCCTGCGGCACGTCCACCGACGAGTGACGGGATGATCGCCAGCAGGGCTAGCCCTGCGGCAATCCGCATAGCGAACCCAAAGCCACCAGCGAGGGCTTCCGGCGGGGCTGCCGTGATCGGGGTGATCGGTGCGCCGTAGAGTACAAGCACCTGCGAGGCCCAGATCGCCCCACCCAGGGCAATCCCGGCGGTCTGGCCGAGGGTACGCACCACTGCGAGCATGCCACTGGCCACACCAAGCGCCTCACGGGGGGCATGCCCGATCACGGTGCTGTTGTTGGGGCTCTGGAACATGCCGATGCCAGCACCGATCACGAGCAGCAGAACCAGCATCTGCACCGGCGCTGTCGTCTGGGTGGCAAAGCTCAAGCCGAAGAGCCCGATAGCCGTCAGCGCCAGGCCAGCGACGGTCAGCCGGGCTGAGCCGATGCGATCGGAGAGGCGTCCACTGAGGGGCGAAGCGAGTGAGAGGGCCGCAGGTAGGGCCATCAGCATCAGCCCGGTGCGTTGCAGGTCAAACTGAAAGACTAGTTGGAAGAAGAGCGGGGTGAGCAGCAGGTTGAAGGCCAGGCCGAGGAAGAGGATGAAGCCAGCTAACAGGTTGAGGCTAAAGGCTGTGTTGCGGAAGATGCGCAGGTTGATCATCGGGCTAGGGAAGCGCAACTCCCAGACGATGAAGGCCGCGCCTGCGACGGCAAAAAGAGCCAGCAGGCCAAGCACACGCAGGTCGCTCCAGCCCCAGTTGGGGCCTTCGGTGAGGGCCAGCAGCAGGCCGAGTAGGGCGATCAACATTAGCACCGCCCCGATCACGTCAAAGACCTGCCCCTGCACGGCAGGTGGGTCAGGCCTGATGCTGCGCATCGTCAGCCAGATGCCGAGGATGCCAATTGGTACATTGACATAAAAGATTGCCTGCCAGCTGACATAGCGCAGCAGCAAGCCACCGAGGGCCGGGCCGATCAGAATGCCAACAGCGACAAACGAGCCGGTGGCACCGAGGGCCATACCGCGCTGTTGAGGCGGAAAGGCAGTGACCAGCAAGGCTGGTCCGACTGATTGGATCATTGCCGCACCGATAGCCTGGAGGACACGAAAGCCAATCAGTGCGCCAATCACTGGGGCCAGCCCGCAGAGGGCCGAGGCGATGGTAAAGACCACAAAACCCAGACTATAGACGCGCCGTTTGCCGAACATATCACCCAGCCGGCCCATCAAAAGGAGCAGGCAGGTGATTGTCAGCAGGTAGGCCAGCACAACCCATTCAACCACGTTCAGGTTGCTGTCGAAAGCATCAACCAGGGTATTGAGCGAAATATTGACGATCGAGCCGTCAATTGTTGAGAGGAGCACGCCACTTCCTACGGCCGCCAGCGCCCACCATTTACGCGCATCATCTGCTATGGGCACGGAAACTCCTTAATTTGTTCAAAAAATAACGACACACCCCCCAAATAAGTGGGGGGTGTGTGCGGAATAAACTAATGCAATAATGCGAACCGACTCGTTAGGGTGTGTTTATGCGCCGGTGAGGCCCGAATTGATCTCCGAGAAGACCTGCGAGACCTGGCCGCCGAGGAGGGTAAGGATACCGATAACAACAATAGCGATAAGCACGAGGATGAGTGCATACTCTACGAGGCCCTGGCCCTCTTCCTTAGCGAAGAAGCTTCGAAGCATTTTTGTCACCTCCCTTTGTGTAAGATGTGTAGCATCAACTAGAAGCTACGTTTGCAGTATAGGTGGTTACCCCTCCTTCTTACAATAGTCTGTTGGTACTGAGCACGTGGGAGTACCGGACTAGTACCTCTCCCTGGACCAGTGGGGTCATGGCAGAGGGATGGTAGCTGCGACGCGAGTGCCGCGCCCGATCACGCTCTCAATGCCGAACTCCCCGCGTAAGAGTACCTCGATCTGCTGGCGCATACTGGCAATGCCCATGCTACGGCGGGTTCCGGCGGTGACCAGCGTGTCCTCGACATGGAAGCCGGCTCCATCATCTTCGATCAGGATCTGCAGGGTGCCGTCGGAATTGTCGAGCAGCAGGCGTACCTGGCTGGCCTTGGCATGCTTGATAATATTGCCGAGGGCCTCCTGAATGAAACGAAAGATAGTTACTTCGTAGTGTCCAGGCAGGCGCTGTTCCATATTCTGGAGCATCAAGTTGATCTCGAGGCTATTCTTTTCGGCAACCTGGTTGACATAGCGGCGTAGGGTAGGTACCAGGCCAAGGTCGTCCAGGGTCATCGGGCGCAGGTCAAAGATAAACTTGCGGGTATCCTGGAGCGTGCCGTTGATTGCGGCTTTGAGGCTGTTCAGCTCGGCGCGGGCCTGGTCAAGGTCGTGGTCGATCAGGCGCTGGCAGATCTCGGCGCGGAGCACCAGGTTACTCATCGCCTGGGCCGGGCCGTCGTGCATCTGGAGGGAGATGCGCAGTCGCTCACTCTCTTGCGACTGAATAATATTAGCCACCATCGTAGCCGTATCGATGCCGTCGCTCGCTGGTTTTTCACGCACCGTTAAGGCTTCGGCCAGATCGGTCAGCAGGCTGACGCCTGAGGAGAGCTGAGTCTGGCGCACACGCAGGGCTTCGCGGCGCACCTGAATTTGATCGAGTTGGCCGCGCATCGCCTGAAGGCGCATCTGCACCTCCTGGGCGGTGGTGTAGAAGTTCTTAATTTCATCCTTGCTGTATTTTTCGATGTTGATCTCGAGATCGCGCACCCGATTGGAGACGGCGAGCTCACGCTGGGCGAGTTTTTCAACCTCGACCGTACTCTGGCGCACCAGCACTTCGACCTCAGTGAGCTCGCGGCGGGTACGTTCGAGATCTTCGCGATACGTGGACAGGGCCTGGTCGAGCTGTTGCTGATATTCATCGGCTGACACGGGCCACCCCCTGGGAATCTAGTCTATGCCTTGCCTTGGATTATAACATCCCGAAGCGGAGCTTCCAGACATTGATCAGCGCTTCGATCACGATCCGGCGTGACATCTTCGAGCGACCAACCCGGCGATCGGGGAAGATGATCGGTACCTCGACGATACGAAAGCCAGCCTGGTAGGCCCGGTAGGCCATCTCGACCTGGAAGGCGTAGCCGTTTGAGCGGATGCGGTCGAGGTGGATGCCTTCAAGGGTGCGTCGTCGGTAGCAGCGAAAGCCGCCAGTGGCATCGGCAATTGGTAGGCCAAGGATAAGCCCGGCATAGAGGTTGCCGCCGCGGCTGATTAAGCGCCGTGTGACGCCCCAGTCGGTGGTTCCGCCGCCCGGCACGTAGCGTGAGCCGAGCACGAGGTCGGCTCCAGCCTCGGCTGTGTCGAGCAGCGTTGGCAAGTAGTGCGGATCATGGGAAAAGTCGGCATCCATTTCAAAAACAAAATCGGCACCTTTCTCCAGAGCATGTTGAAAGCCGGTAAGGTAGGCACTGCCCAGGCCAAGCTTACCCGGACGGCGGTAGAGCTCGATGCGCGGATGCTGTTCGGCCATGGCTGCAACCAGATCGCCGGTGCCGTCGGGTGAGGCATCATCAACGACGAGCACACGCAGGCGGTGGTTGACGAGGATGCGGGGGATCAGTTGCCCGATATTTTCCGCCTCGTTGTAGGTCGGCAGTACGACCGTACAATCAGCGACGTCGACCCCCAGGTTCAAATTTGCCTGCCCATCTTCATCGTGATGCTGCAGTCTTGACCATGCTGAAGCCATAGCTCGCTTGCCTCTCTCGTGCTCGTCTAGTGCTGCGGGTAACGGCATAATGCTATTATAGCCACGGAAGCGTACCAGCAACGCCTATGGTTGTACTGCCGCCGGGTTGCGCAAGGCCCGGCCTGTCCAGGGGTTCCTGTGCAACTCCCGCCCCGTGCTGCTCCACCGGCTGCGCCGCTGCCCAGACTCCGGCTTGATCATCTCTGGGCGCTCTTTGGGCTGAGCCTGATCGCTGGTTTTATTAGCCTGACGCCTACTGGTGGGCACGATTTCTGGTGGCACCTGCGTGTCGGTGCGCTCACGGCCAATGAGGGTCTGCCGACGACGAATCGTTTTGCGTGGGGGGTTGATCCCGCGACGCCCTTTATTTACCAGAGTTGGTTGGGCGAGTGGCTCTTCTACAAGATCTATCGGCTTGGTGGCTTGCCGCTGGTGGTCTTTACGCGTAACCTGCTTGGGGCATTGACGTATGGCCTGGTGATCTGGGAGGGACGTTTGCGTAGCGCTTCCTGGCGCTTGGGCACGCTTGGTGGGCTGCTGGCGGCGGCGATGACGATCAACAATTTCAGTACGCGCACACAGAACTGGTCGTGGCTGCCTTTTATGGCCGTGCTGATGTTGTTGGGACGTTACCGCGAGGGGCGTATTGGGCCAGCCTGGCTGGTGGGGCTCCCAGTGATTATGCTTGCCTGGGTGAACCTCCACGGGGCTTTTGTGATGGGCCTGCTGCTGGCAGGCGCCTTCTGTACCGGTGAGACGGTGAACCGACTGCGGCGCGATCCGCATAGTCTGCCATGGTACCGGCTCAAACCACTCTATCTGGCCACCGGGGCCAGTTTCGTGGCAACGCTGCTGAACCCACTTGGTCTGGGGGTCTTTGCGTATGTAGCTAAACTATTGAGCGATGCGCCAAGCCAGCAACTGGTGGTCGAGTGGCAGTCGCCGACCCCAGCAACGCTTGCCGGGGCGGCCTTCTACCTTGGCCTGCTGGCTCTGCTGGCGGCCTTTGGTCTGGGCCGCCGCCGTCCGGGTTTGACCGACGTGCTGCTGGTGAGCGGGCTGGCCTGGCAGGCACTGGGTGGGGTGCGCCATGTGCTCTGGTTCGGCATGGCGGCGATGCCGATCCTGGCCCAGAGCCTGGCTGGCCCACGCGGGGCGGGGCCTGCGGCTACGTCACTGCCGGGGCGGCGCGAACGGGGCGGCGGTACGCTGGCTAACCTGGTTCTGGCATGCCTGTTTGGGTTTGGGGTGGCCATTTTGCAGCCCTGGATCAAGCCGTTGCTGCCCTTGCCGCCTGCTTACCAGGCGCTTTTCGCGCCGGTGCCGGGTGCCCCACAGCTCTTCAGCGCCGATACGCCGGTGGAGGCGGTGGCGAACCTGCTTGCGCAGCCATGCGCCGGGCCGATCTTCAACGATATGGGCTATGGCTCCTATATGGCCTGGGCGCTCTATCCCGCTGCTCGCCACTATGTGGATCCGCGCATCGAGCTTTTTCCGATGGAGCTGTGGGAGGAGTATCGCGAGGTGAGCGCGGGGCGCGGCGTCGCGGCCTTTCTTGAGCGTGAGCAGGTGGCCTGCGTGGTGCTCGATCAGCAACGCCAGGCGGGCCTGGCGTCGGCGATGGCAGAACTGCCCGGCTGGGAGCAGAGCCTGGTTGCGCGCAGTAGCGCGATCTGGAGGAGGCGCTGAGTGTTTCGCCTGGGTAAGCTGAGTCTCAATCATGTCTGGCTGCTGGCAGGGGTGGCTTTTGTGGCTCTGCGCCCGCTGTTGACACCGATTCCACCAAATGATTTCTGGTGGCACCTGGCGACCGGGCGGATCATCACGACGACCGGGGCGATCCCGCAGGTGGATAGTTTCTCTTACACACGCGCCGGTGAGCCCTTCTACAATCAAAGCTGGCTGGCCCAGGTCTTTATGTATGGGCTCTACCAGGCTGGCGGGTTGCCCCTGGTGATCTTGCTGCAGGCGCTGCTGCTGGCCCTGGCCTACGGATTGCTGCTGCGCCTTTGTATCAGGCAGACCGGCGCAGTGCGCCTGAGTGTTGGCCTGCTTTTGCTGGGTACGTTGCCAGCCTCATTCGACAACTGGCTGGTGCGTCCGCAGAGCTATGCCATCCCGCTTTTTATCGGCTCGCTCTATGTGCTGACCGCCTGGCGTACGCCCCACGGCCCGCGTAGGCAGGTCTTTTGGCCGCCTTTGCTGCTGCTGCCACTGATGGGCATGTTCTGGGTCAACCTGCACGGGAGCTTTGTGCTGGGCGGGGCGCTGATCGGGCTGACCTGGCTGGGCGAGGGTTTGCGGCGTTGGCTCGAAGCGCGGGCCGAGGAGCGGGCCTGGGCCGTGCGACCGGTAGGTGTGGCCGAGGATGTGCTGACCCGCCCTGAACGACCATGGCACCCGCCCCTCTGGCAGTTGGTAGTTGCTGGCGGGCTGACCGGGCTCAGCTGGCTGGTTAATCCGGGTGGGCTGCAGGTGCTGAGTTATGTACGCGGTCTGCTCAGCAGTTCGCAGGTGACCGAACTGGTGGTCGAGTGGGCCCCGCCGACCATTCGCAACCCGAATGGGATGATCTTTTTCCTCTTTCTGATGACGGGGATCGTCATCCTTGCTTATGCGCGGCGTCCCCCCAACCCCGGCGAGATGCTGCTGGTGGGGGCCTTTCTCTGGCTGGCGCTTGGGGCTACACGCAATGTGATCTGGTTTGTTGCCGTGGCCACGCCTTTGCTGGCGCTACAACTGGCCGCCTGGCGACCGGCAGATGCGCCGTCAGCGCCAGCCTACCAGGGCCTGCCGGGCCTCAATCTGGCCCTGGCGGGGGTGATTGCCCTTTTGCTTGGGCTGGCCCTGCCGTGGGTCAAGCCTGCCCTGGGCTTGCCACCGGTGCTTGGTGCGCTGGTCACCCCTGAGACGCCGGTGGCGGCGGTCGCGGCACTGCGGGCCGAGGCCGAACGGCCCCAGCGGCTTTTTCATGCCATGAGTTATGGTAGCTACCTGATCTGGGCCGCGCCTGAGCAGCCTGTCTGGGCCGACCCGCGCATCGAGCTCTACCCGCTGGAGCAGTGGCTCGACTATCAGCGCCTTTCGGCGGGGCGCGAGGTGGATGATCTGCTGGCGGCCTACGCGATCGATGGGCTGCTGCTCAGCCTGAGTGAGCAGCCAGCGCTGGTGGACTGGGCGCGGGCGCATCCGCAGCATTGGGAGGAGCGCTACAGCGACGAGACGACCGTCTATTTTGTGCGCCACATGTGATTCGGGGCTCAGGGGTCAGGTTTTGGGCGCTGGTGTTGGCGCGGTCGATCTTCCAGGGGCCGATCGGGCTCTCTGCCAGCGCGGCTGAACCAGAGCCAGGCAATCACGCCACCGGCGAGGGTGATGCTGCCGCCGGTCACCAGCGCTGCGCTAATGCCGACGCTGTAGGACTCGCGGTAGATGGCGAGCAGGCCGAGCGTGCGCAGGTCTTCGGGTGCCTGGGCCTGGGCGTAGAGTGCGAGAGGTTGCTGTAAGGCTTGATCGAGGGCCAGCAGCGCCTGTTGCTGCTGCTCGGCGTCGAGGTCAAAGGCGGCCAGTCTGAAGAGGAAGTCGCTCTTGCCAGCGATTTGCAGCACGCTGCTGAGGATGAGCCCGGCCAGGGCCATGCCGATCAAGCCAGCAGCCCGATTGATCCCCGCACTCATGCCGGTCAGGTCGACGGGTAGGGCATTGAAGAAGTAGAAAGTCCAGGCTGCCGAGGCCAGCAGAAAGCCATGGCCGAAGAGGGCCATCGGCGGGACGAGTAGGAGGTACGGTATGCTTGGGCGGGCCAGGGCCGAGAGCAGCATCGCGAGGCCCATTGCCGCGAGGCCCCCGCCAACCACAATGCGCCGTGAGCTCGTGCTGATGAAGCGGGTGGCCCAACCCACGCTGAAGAGGTTGAAGAGCAAGATCGGGGCCAGCGCCAGCCCGCTCACAATGCCGGAGCGCTCCTGCACATTGGCAAAGAACTGGTAGAGTTGCAGTACATAGGCGCCCAGCGCAAAGTTGAGCAGGGCTGAAATAAACAGCAGCACTGCCAGGTGCAGGCGGGAGACATGCCTGGCAGTGCGGTGCATCTGTGCATTACTTGAGCGGCGTAGCCAAAAGATCATCACCAGCAGACCGAGGCTGCCGACGATACCCGCCGTGATCGTGATCGGGTTGAACCAGGCCCCGCTTGTGCGGGCGGTGGTCAGCCCAAAGATCAGAGCGACCAGTACCATCGTCCATGCTGCTGCAACTACCGCCTCACCCCGCCGTGAGCCACCCCTGACCCGGCTCTCGGGGATAGCGCGCCTGGCCAGGGTGATCCCCAGCAGGCCGGTGGCGATCGGTAGGGCCAGGGTCCAGCGCCAGCCGAACCAGTCTTCGATCGGCATGCCGAGCAGACTGGCCAGGGAGCCCAGGGCTGAGACGAAGGTGAAGATCAGCAGGGCGAGTTTGCGCTCTTCGTCGGCGAAGCTGAGCCTGACCAGGGCCAGGGTGAGGGGGAAGGCCAGCGCACCGAACAGCCCGGTCAGGCCGCGGGCGATCACCAGCGAGGGGATATTCCAGGCTGCCAGGGTCAACAGGTTGCCTGCGGTTGCGCCGACTGCGCCGATCAAAAGTACCCGCCGTCGCCCGAAGATGTCGCCGAGCACGCCGCCTGCGAGCTGGAAGGCGATGAAGAAGACCGTCCCCAGATTGGCCAGGCTACGATACTCGCGCCAGGCCGTGCCGAAGGCCGAGGCGGGGATTTCCATGCCGATCATCCAGAGGTATGGTTCGGCAAGCTGGGCAAAAGCAAGCACTGAGCAGGCGGCCAGGATCCACCAGCGCTGCGGATTGCCTGGTGCGACCAGGAGTGCGGCCTCGGTTGTGGGAGGGGGTATGCTTTGCACGATGGAAGATGGTTACATAAAAATCAACAAAAGCAACCCCGGCACGATCACCAGCAGGGCCACGGCGGCGATCAAGAAGCGGCGGATGCGCTCGGAAAGGCCCGGTACGGCGGACAGGGCGGCGATCAGAATGGCTGCGGCGATCAAAGCGTAGAGCGTATAGAGTCGCATCGAATCGGCTTTCCTTAACGGGTGCAGCAGCCGGATTCGCTACACCCGATATTCTCTACCGTCCCTCTTATTACGGTGATCTAGACCTGACGGGTCTGCAAGACCTGTCAGGTCTCAATTGTAATGGTAGGACTATGCCCCAACCGGATAGCCCGGGCCGAGGGGGATGCCGAGGATGAACCAGGCGATGAAGAGCAGCAGCCAGGCACCAAGGATGGCCAGCGAGTAGGGAATCATCAGGGCGATCACGGTGCCGAGGCCGGAGTCTTTTTTGTAGCGCTGGGCGATGGTGACGATGAAGGGCAGATAGACCATCAGCGGGGTGAGCATGTTGGCTGGCGAGTCGCCGATGCGATAGGCGGCCAGGACAGTCTGCGGTGGGACGCCCAGGCGGTCGAAAATGGGCACAAAGACCGGGGCGAAGATGGCCCACTTGGGCACGACGCCGGGCAGAATGAAGTCGAGCACGACGATCACCAGGATCATGCCGATCAGCAAGGGCAGTGCGCCGACGTTGGCCTGCTCGAGAAAGGAGGCCATCGCAACGGCGATCACCCGTGGCAGGTTGCTGAAGTTGAAGATCGCAATGAACTGGCTGATCATCAGCAGCATGAAGATCAACCCGGCCAGGCCTGCAAAGGTCTTGGTGATTGCACTGATCACGTCATTGCTGCTCTTGATCGTGCCTGCGCCCAGGCCGTAGCCGATGCCTGAGATCAAGAAGATCAGCGAGATGATGAAGATCAGGCTGTCCATGAAGGGCGTATTGCCGACGATGGCCCCAGTCACCGGGTCGCGCAAGGGGGCGCCGGGGGGCAGTGTGATCAGCAGCACCACGGCCAGTACGGCCAAGAAGCCGTAGAGGGAGAAGGTGAGCCCACGGGCCTCGCGGGCCTGCTCTTCCGGGGTCAGGCTCTCCTCGGTGTTGCCGCTCTCGCCGGCAGCGGGCGTATAGGGGCCGAGGCGTGGCTCGACAAGGCGCTCGGTCACGACCGTGCAGACAATGGCGAGGACAATTGATGAGACGACGCTGAAGATGAAGTTGGCGGTGATCGTGAGCGGTTCGCCGCCAGTCAGGCCGATCGCCTCATTGGTGATCTCGGTGAGCATGGCGTCGATTGGTGTGATCAACAGGTTGACGGCAAAGATGCCGCCCACACCGGCGAAGGCCGCCGCCATACCTGCCAGCGGATGGCGCCCCAGGGTGACAAAGGCCGCTGCCGCCAGGGGGATCAGGATCAGGTAGCCAGCGTCTGACGCAACACTCGAGAGGACGCCGACGAAGATCAGGATGAAGGCGATCAGCGGGCGTGGCGCTACCTGCACCAGCTTGCGGATCAGGGCGGCCATCATCCCGGCACCCTCGGCAGCCCCCACACCGGCCATGGCGACCAGGGTGACGGCAACCACGCTAAAGCCGGCGAAGTTGGCGACGAAGGAGGTAAAGATGAAGCGGATGCCCTCCACTGAGAGCAGGTTCTGGATGGCGATCGTCTGGGTCTCGATCACGAACTCAGTGTCGTAGGGCTCATAGGGATGCTGGCTGAGTGACTCGGTCGAGTCGCTGTAGTAGTCCTGGATCGCCGGAGGGTTTACCGGAACAACAATCTCTTCGGTGACACTGACGCCAAAGAGGCCAAGGATGGCCGAGAGGACAATCACCCCGGCGATCAGGTAGAGGAACATGATCACCGGGTGGGGTACCTTATTGCCAACCTTCTCGATGCCGTCCAGTAAGCGTTGGACGATACCGCCGCTTTGCTGACCAGCGGGTGTGCCCGTTTTTGCCGCCATACAGTTCTCCTTAAGTAGAGACTTCAGGTTGATGGAAAGCCAACATCGTGCGCAAGAAGCCTAAGCGCTATAGCTACGCAGCAATTCGGTCAGCAGGCGCACCCCGACCCCGCTTGCGCCAGGTGTCTGGTAGGCTTTGGCGGGCTTCTCAGCATAGGCGGTGCCAGCGATGTCGAGGTGGGCGAAGGGGTAATCGCCGACAAAGTTGGCCAGGAAGGCTCCGGCGGTGATCGAACCAGCGCCCCGTCCGCCGATATTCTTCATATCGGCGATCTCGCTCTTGATCATCTCGCGGTACTCGTCCCAGAGGGGCAGTTGCCAGACCCGCTCGTCGCTCTGCTCGCCAGCCCGGCTGAGCCGCTCGGCCAGGGCCTGGTCGGTGGCAACCAGGCCGATCGCATGGTTGCCCAGGGCAACCACAATCGCCCCGGTCAGGGTCGAGAGCTCAACAATCGCGGCGGGGTTGTAGCGCTGGGCATAGTAGAGCCCGTCGGCCAGCACGATGCGGCCTTCGGCGTCGGTATTGAGCACCTCAATCGTCTTGCCGCTGAGCGTCTTGATTACATCATCGGGGCGGTAGGCGTTGGAACTGGGCATATTCTCTGCCGCAGGCACAATCGCCACGATGTGCAGCGGCAGCTGCAGCTCACCCAACACCTGCATGGCTCCGAAGACAGCGGCGGCACCGCCCATATCGGCCTTCATGGTCATCATCGAATCCGCTGGCTTGAGCGAGAGCCCACCGGAGTCGAAGGTCAGCCCTTTGCCGACCAGGCAGAGGGTGGGGTGATCGGCGCTGGCCTGGCCATACTCCATGATGATCAGGCGTGGCTCATTGGCCGAGCCCTGGCCTACGGCCAGGAGCCCACCAAAGCCCTGCTCACTCAACTGGGCTTTGTCGAAGATGGTGACCTGGAAGCCCAGGCGTGCCCCTAGCTGCTGTGCCTCAGCCGCAAGTGCGACAGGTGGCAGATCGTTGCCGGGGGTGTTGACCAGGTCGCGGGCCAGGGCAACCCCGCGGGCGACGATCTGGCCGACCCCCAGGCTGGTGACCAGATCCTCAACGGCGGGATCAACCACCGTGACCTGGGCAACGCTGAAGGTCTGGGCTTCGCTGAGGCCGGTGCGGTAGCGCTGGTAGCGGTAGCCGCCAAGCAGCAGGCCCTCGGCGAGGGCCTGGCCAACTACGGCAGGCGCCAGGGGCAGGCTGCCGTTGAAGCCGAGGCTGAAGTCGGCCACCTGCAACTCCTGGGCCTGGCGCGTGGCCTGGGCAGCAAGCTGGCGGAGCCGATCGGCGCTGAGTTGTTCGGCCTGGCCCATGCCAAGCAGCAGCAGGCGGCGGGCGGCAAGGCTGCCGCGGGGGTAGAGCAGGCGCACCTGCTTGGCAGCACCATTGAAATCAGCTGGCTCGATCAACCCGGCCACAGCGGTGGGCAAAGCAACCCCTTCAGGACAGAGCAGCACGGCCAGTTCGGTAGGCGTCTCAAGCAGCGCCCCGGTGGTAGTAGTGATTTCCATCTGGAATCGGTATCCTCAATCTAGTGATAGCGGGTGAGTTTCAACTCAGGCTGTGGCCCATAGTTCGGCCAGCCGCAGGCACAACTGCGTGGCGCGGCCCATGTCTTGCACACTGACCCATTCGAGGGGGCCGTGGATCTCCTGCATACCAGTGAAGAGATTCGGGGTAGGCAGGCCCATCTCTGTCAAGCGTGAACCGTCGGTACCGCCGCGCGTAGGGATAGAGAAGGGCTCAACGCCGATCTGGCGGCAGGCCTCACGGGCCAACTCAACCGGGCGCATATCGTTTTCCAGCCAGTAGCGCATATTGCGGTACTGCGGGGTGATCGTACAACTGATCTCGGCCCGTGGCTCGGTGGCTTGCACCGTCGCGCAGATCTGTTCCAGCAAGGCCCCGTGAGCTGCCAGGCCCTCACGCTCAAAATCGCGCAGGGCGAACTGCAGCTGTGCCTCGGCAGCATTGCCGTGGAAGTCGTGGACGAGGATAAAGCCCTGCCGCCCTTCGGTCGTCTCGGGGGTCAGGCGGGCTTTGGGCAGCAGTTCGATGATCTTGGCCCCCAGGTAGAGGGCGTTGACCAGTTTGCCCTTGGCCCAGCCGGGATGAATCGAGACGCCCTTGATCGTGACCGTCGCTGCATCAGCAGAGAAGGTCTCGTAGACGATCTCGCCACAGTGGGCTCCATCAAGGGTGTAGGCCACCTCGGCCTGCAGATCGGCGGGCAGGTTCGGGTGAACGCCCCGACCGATCTCCTCGTCAGGGGTGAAGCAGATGCGGATCGGCCCGTGGATGATCGCCGGATCGGCCAGCAGGCGCCCGGCCATAGCCATAAGGATGGCTACCCCCGCCTTATCGTCGGCGCCAAGCAGGGTCTTGCCGCTTGCTGTGATAAGGTCATCACCGACTTTGGTGGCCAGGTAGGGATACTGCTTGGGTGAGAGCACCAGGTCAGGATCATCAGGGAAGTGCAGATCGCTGCCGTCATAGTTGCGATGGACGACTGGCTTCACACCGGCACCGTTAAAGGCCGGGGCCGTATCGACGTGGGCCAGGAAGGCGATAGTTGGAACGGTCGCGGTGGTGGTGGCCGGAATAGTGGCGATCACTGTGCCATACGCAGTCAGGCGCACATCCTGGGCCTCCAGCGCCTCCAGCTCCTGTACCAGCAGTCGTAGCAGATCGTACTGACGCCCAGTGCTGGGTGAGGTGGGCGAGCTCGGGTCACTGGTCGTATCGATCTGCACATAGCGCACCAGGCGCTCTTCAAGCTCGCGGTCAAACTCGGTGCTCATAGCTGCTCCAGCTGGGCCAATTCTTCAAGGTAGACAATTGCTGTCTCGATGCCGCGCTCGAACATCTCGATGCTATAGCTCTCATTGGCGGCGTGCAGGCCGTCATCGTCAAGGCCGTAGCCCATCATAACCACGGGGATCTGCATCAGTTTAACAAAGTCGGCCACGACGGGGATGCTGCCACCGCCGCGGGTGAAGACAGGGGTGTGACCCCAGCCACGCTCGTAGGCACGGGCAGCCGCCTGCATGGCCGGCAGGTCGAAGGGGATAAGCGCCGGTTCGCCGGTGGTGAGCAGGCGCACCGTGACATGAACCGTCGGTGGGGCGAGTTCTTCGATGCGCGCCTTGAGCAGGGCGTAGATCTTATGCGGATCCTGGTTACCTACCAGGCGTGAGCTCAGCTTGGCACCTGCTTTGGCCGGAATGATCGTCTTGGGGCCGGGGCCGCTCCAGCCGCTCCACATCCCGTTAATGTCGAGGGTCGGGCGGGCCGAGACTCGCTCGCGGATGGTGTAGTTCTGGTCGCCCCAGAGGGCCGGCACGCCGGTGGCCTGGCGAAACTGCGCTTCGCTGAGGGGATTACGGGCGATCATCGCACGCTCCTCAGCGCTGAGCGGCACGACATCATCGTAGAAACCAGGCACATTGATCGTATGGTCGGAATTGTAAAGTTGGCTGAGGATCTCGGCCAGTACCAGGGCCGGATTGTGGGTGGCCCCACCCCAGAAGCCGCTGTGCAGATCGTCTTTTGGCCCCTGCACTTCGACTTCGAGATAAGACATGCCCCGCAGGCTATGGGTAATCGCTGGCTCCTCAATCACCCGCATCGAGGAGTCGCTGATTACACAGACATCGGCCCGCAGCAACTCAAGGTTGGCCTCGATAAAGGGCCGCAAATTGGGCGAGGAGACCTCCTCTTCGCCTTCGATCAGGAATTTGAGGTTGACCGGCGCGGCACCTGTCGTCTGCAAATAGGACTCCAGGGCTTTGACGTGGATGAAGAGTTGGCCCTTATCATCGGTAGCGCCACGGGCATAGATGCGCCCATCGCGTTCAACCGGCGCAAAGGGCGGCGTATGCCAGCCATCCTCCAGCGCCGCCGGCACAACATCGTAGTGACCATAGACGAGTACGGTTGGGCGATCCGGGCCAGCCCCGAGCCACTCGCCATAGACGACCGGATGACCGGCGGTCTCCATCACAGCGACCTGTTGCAGGCCCAGGCTCTGCATATGGGTGGCGAGCCACTCGGCGGCGCGGCGCACCTCAGCAGCATAGGCCGGGTCGCCGCTGAGACTGGGGATGCGCAGCAAGGCGAAGAGTTCGTCACGAAAGCGCGGGCCATTGGCGCGGGCGTAGGCCCGTGCAGCCGTACTAATGCTTGTCATGGTTAGCCTCTCTGTTTGTTGGCACCGCGTCGGCGCGGCTCAGGCGGAGTGGCGGGAATCTCACCGGGGCGATAGTTGGGCAGATTCGCAGCCGGGACAATCGCGATCAGGGCGACACCGGCCAGGAACATGAAGGAGGCGCGCAGGGCGCGCAGGCGGGCCTCTTCGTTGATGCGCTGGGCCTCGGCGGCCTGTTCGGGGGTTGCCGAGGTGGTGGCCAGAAACTCGTCAAGCTGGTCGTTGCTGACAAAATCGACGCTATCGAGATTGATCTGACTGAGCAAAGCTGGCGGCAGGGCCGGGTTATCCGCCACCTGCGTGCTAATGATCGTCCCAAGCAGGCCGACGGCGAGGGCCCCGACAATTGCCGTGCCCAGGGCGGTCGAGAGGTTGTTGGAGGTGCCGCGCACCGCACCGACATCGCCAGCCAGTTCTTTGGGCGAGGCCGAGACGAGCACGTTAAAGATCAGAGTGAGCAGTGAGCCTTCAGCCAGGCCGGTGATGATCAGGCTGACGATCACCATTGGTGTGCCCCAATCGTTGGAGACAGTGAAGGAGAGCAGCACCAGGCCAAAGGCAACGATGATAAAAGCAGAGCGCCCGATCTGGCGCGGGGAGAGACGGTCGAAGAGGCGCACAATAAAGGCGGTGCCGACAAAGATCGCCAGCGAATAGGGGATGATCGCGACCGAGGTGGCCAGGCTGGTGCGGCCCTGGACGATCTGCATATAGAGTGGGATGAGGAAACTGATCGCCGGGCCAAGGGCACCAATCACCAGCAGCGCGTAGATGCCCGCCCGCTCCTCGGGCGTATCGAGCACCTCAAGGGCGATCAGGGTTGGTTTATCCTGGCGCTGGCGTAAACGTGACCAGGTGAAGAAGAGTTGGCCAATCACCACCCCGCTTACGATCATCAGCGGCGCTGGCGAGATCCCGACCAGGCTGAACGGCGCACTGGCATTGGCGAGCAATACGCCCCAGGCGTTGAGGTAGTTAAAGCCCAGGCTGATCAGGGTGATTGCTGCGGCGGCGAGCACCACGCCATTCCAGTCGATCTTCGTCTCAGGCTGGCGTGGTACTGGCTTGAGCCGGAAGCTGAGGATCAGGATGGTAATCGCGACAAAGACTAGCAGGCCGAAGGCATAGCGCCAGCTGAGGAATGTGCCCAGCAGGCCAGCGATGAAGAAGGAGAGCACACTGGCCGAAGCCTGGGCTGCCCCTAACAGGCCAAGGGCTTGCGATTGCTGCTGGCCGCGGTAGTGAACGGCGATCAGCACGACCAGCGAGGGCACCATAAAGGCCGCCACCAGCCCGGCCAGGCCCTGCACCTGGATCATCTGATTGGCGCTACGGCTGAGGGCCATGCCGCCCATCGCCAGGCCATGCACAACGATACCAATCTGAAAGACCAGGCGCGAGCCGAGCAGCCGATCGAGCTTGGCCCCCAGCATGACGAAGCCAGCGACGGCGAGGGAGTAGACCACCAGGGCTGTGCTGACACTCGTCGGCGAGGTATTGAAGTCATCGACGATACCTCCGATCGAGACCTGCAAGGCACCAATGTTAAAGGCGAGCTGGATCTGGGCCAGGGCGATGATCAGCATGGGTAACCACGAAGTCTGCTGATTGTCTACCGCTCCAGGTGCCGCTTTCGAGGCATTACGCATGGGATTCCTATGTTTTTGAGGGCGAGAGATCTACAACCACGATATGCATCGCCAAACTCAATCTAGTACAGCGTCCGAGCAAAAATGACGGGCAGGCTACGCACCAGTAAGGGCGCAGCAGTGCTAGCCGCTGCTGCGCCCCAACGCCGTCAACCCATCAAAATCGCTCAGGCGGAGTGTTCGATCATTGTCCGACCGACAATGACGGGTTGTGAGGCACTCTCCCGAGGCGTCTTTAGGCTTGACCTGACATGGGCTGCACATGGCGTGGCCCATCAGCGCAGCCAATATATTACCAGGAACCGTGTCTACCAGCATACCATAGGAACGCGGGGAATGATGCAGCTTATAACCCATCCAGGCTGTGGGCCATGATCCAATGGGCCTGAAAACTGGTCGTCGCATGCTCCTGTGCTACAATGGGCCGTATCATCACCGGTGATCTGCAAGCGGTACGCCCTTATGCTTGAGACTGGCTCGCTGATCCTGGAGCGTTACCAGATAGTGCGCCTGATTGGCCGTGGCGGTATGGGTGCCGTCTACGAGGCCCTTGACCGACGCCTGCGTAATACGGTCGCGCTTAAGCAGATGATCGGGCAGGCCGAGGAGAATGCCGAGGCTTTTGAGCGTGAGGCGCGCCTGCTGGCGGCCTTGCGGCACCCGGCCTTGCCCAAGGTGATCGACTACTTTCGTGATGAGTGTGGGCGCTTCCTGGTGATGGAGTTCTTCGGCGGGGCCGACCTGGCTGCGCTTCAGGCGCGCCACGGCGGGCCTTTTCCTGTCGATGAGGTGCTGGCCTGGGCTGATCAGTTGCTCGCTGCCCTCGCGTATCTGCATACCCGCCACCCGCCGGTGCTGCACCGCGACATTAAGCCGCAGAATATCAAGCTCACTCCCGAAGGCCAGGTGGTGCTGCTCGATTTTGGCCTGGCCAAGGGTGCCGGGGCCGGTAGCCCGGCCAGTTTTTTCGGCTACACTCTGCAGTATGCGCCGCTTGAGCAGATCGAGGGCAGTGGCACCGATCCGCGCTCGGATCTCTACGCCCTCGCCGCAACGCTCTACCACCTGCTCACCGATCAAGCCCCCGCCAGTGCCCTCGCCCGCGCCGATGCCCGTCTCGCTGGCCGCAGCGACCCCCTGCGCTCGGCTGCCGAACTCAACCCGCAGCTGCCCCAGGCGGTTGCCGATCTGCTTGGCGCAGCTCTGGCCCTGCGTCGCGAAGAGCGCATCTCCTCGGCGGCAGCCCTGCGCACTGCCCTGGCCGCCGCGCTGGCTGTGCCCGACACAGCTTTCGGCTCCCCCCTGCTCACCCCCGAGACGCCTACCCTGCCGGTCTTGTTGGGCCAGCCCCGTCCGATCAGCGTCGGCTGGGAGCAGGTCTGTGCGGCTGCCCGCAGTCAGGCCGAGCAGGCCCTGCGCGAACTGGTCGGCACCGAGCGTCGTCCTGGCCCCTATCTGCCCGCCCTCTACCAGCCGCGTGTCGAGGTTCAGGCCGAGTTGCGCGCCTGGTTCATGACTGGCGCCGGTGGGCTGCTGCTGATTGGCGATTCGGGTATGGGCAAGACCTGCCTGCTGGCCCACTGGGCCACCAGCCTGCGTGAGGCGGGCGATGCCGTCCTCTTCTACCGCTGCGGCGGCTCGCTTGGCCCTGAGATTGATCGCGAGATTGCGCGTGACCTGGGCCGTGAGGTGCCCGAATTGCTCCAGCACGACCTCGGTCAGATCGCCCGTCTGGCCGAAGCGGCCCATCGTCGCCTGGTGATCATCTTTGATGCGCTGAACGAGTACCGTGGCGCGGCCCAGGCCGGCCCCGAAAGCCTGCTCAAACAGATCGACGCCCTGGTCGGGCGGTCTAGCGGCCCCTGGCTGCGCATCGTCGTCAGCTGCAACAGTGCTACCTGGGGCCAGCTTGAACGGGCCGGGGCGACGCGGCTCTATTGGGGCGCTTACCACCAGAGCCGCCAGGGTGAGCTCGCCCTGAACCTCGTGTCCTTCACCGAGGATGAACTGGAGGCGGTCTATCCGCGTTATCAGCAGACCTTCCAGCTTGCCACACCCCTTGCTGCCCTGCCCGCTAGCCTGCGCGAGCGTCTGCGCAAGCCGCTCATGCTGCGCCTCGTCGCCGAAAGCTACCGCGACGGCCCCCTCGACATCGTCGCACGTGGTATGGGCCTGAGCCTCTTCCGCCGCCTCTATGACGAGCGTGTGCGCCAGCGCCGCGAGCAACTCTTTCTTGATGAGCTGGCCGACGAGTTGCTGCAGCGTGGCACCACCGCTGTGCCTTTGCGTGACCTGGCCCGTAATCCCCGTCTGCGTGAGGATCTGCTCAGTGATGAGCCCGACTCGACCTATGTGCGCCTGCTTGATGGAGGCATCCTCAGCGAGCTGAGCGGCGATCTCTACAGCGGCGAGGTGGTTGGCTTCGCCTATGCCGAGCTGGGTGCCTATGTCCTCGCCCGGCACATCCTGCGCGATCCCCAGTCCCGTGCTGCGCTCGCTGGCACGCTTGCCACGCTGATCGCACCGACCCGCAGCTTCCCCCTCGCTTTTGAGGTGGCCCGCACCGCCCTGCTGATCGCCCGTGATCCAGCGACCTTCGCCGAGTTGGCTCGCTCACCCAATCTGGAACTGCGTGAACTGGTTGCCCAGACCATCGTCGAGCTCTACGCCGAAGATCCACCTGCTGCCGCCGCATTGATCAAAACCCTTGCTCAGCACGAGGCCGATGAGGCGCGCCGCACCGCGCTCAAGGCGGCCTACTACAGTGGGCCGCGCGCCCGCGAGATCTTCCTCTGGGCGGCAGGCCGCGGCAATCCAAGCCTGCGCCGGGTAGCTCGTGATACGCTCTACCTGATCTGGCGCGGCGACCCCGCCTTTACCTATGGGCTGCTGCGTGAGCTGGTTGCCCGCATCGGGCCGAGTGCCCTGCGTGAGTTGCGCAACATCCTCGAATTCTTCTTCGAGCTCTCGGTGGTGATCTACATCAACCATCCTGAGCGCCCCGATGTGCGCGACACCACGGTTGATCTCTACTATGAACTGGCCCGTCAGCGCCTGCATCTCGACATTCTTAATACTGGTATCTTCGGCAAGACGATTGAGGATCTGATCTTTCAGGCGGTGGCCAATGCCTTCTCGCAGCCTATCCTCGATACGATGCTTATGGCTGAAGTAGTCCCGGTTGAGCAGTTCTTCGCCGTGCCGCCCGAAGAGCGGGCCATCCTGATGCGTGTCGCCCCGCTCTTCGACCCGGCTACGCCCCTGGTACTCTACCAGGGTGAACTAGAGCAGTTGCTGCAGGCCGAGAATCTCTTCTTCAACCTGGTGGCCCTGGCCCAGATCGCCATCCATGCAGCTGCCGACCTTGAAGCCGTTGAACCGCTGATCAACACGCTCTTCGCACGTCTGCCCGGCGATGGACGCCTCTGGCTCTTGCTGAGCTTCAGTGTCTTGCTGCCCACCACCCCACCGGCCTGGGTGGCGCTGGTCGAAAGCCTGACTGAGCGTATGTTTGTTGAACATCCGGCCCTTGTCTTTGGCGAAACGCCGAGTGTGCTGCAACGGATCGGCGATCTGCTGCTGTTACCGCTGGGCCTGGCCTATGGCAAGCGCGGGCAGACTATGCCGTTGATCGAGTTGTTGCTTCAGGACGGCCTGCTGCGTAATGATCAACGTCTGGTTGAGCGCGTCGTGGCCGGGCTGGGGGCGGTAGGCTTCTACTACCCCGAGCCGGTGTTGCGCATGCTGGGCGATGTGATCACCGCCGGTGAGGGCTGGCTGCCGATTACGCTGATAACCACCCTGGCCACTCTCCGCACGTTGCATCTTGATGCGGTTGATGTCTTTATGGCTCGTCACAACCTGAGTAGCACCTTCCAGCGCCAGGTGGCCGCCGCTGCCGATACTGAACTGGTGCGGCGCTACATCTACTGGCTTGGCCTCTACAACCAGGTCGTCCACTCCTGTCTCTACTACCCCAAAATGCGCCGCCAGATGGCCATGGGCGCGATGGAGATGCTGGCCCGCGCCAAAGCCCCCCAGGAGTTTATTGGCGTCTATACCGCTACCGTCTTTCGTATGCTGCGCGAGGCGGGTTTCCGCCTCAGTGAGTGGACAACTCCGTAGCGCGTCGGTAATCTGCCGGTGTATCTATGTCGTAGATCACCGCCGGATCATCCAGATCGAGCCAGTGAATCTGCTCAGCGTGAGCCTGCAGCAAGCTGCGCGCCCCCACGTCGCCGCTGAGCCTGGCTAGCTGGCTAAAGAGGCCTGCCGCCAGCAGCACCGGGTTGCCCCGCTGTCCCTGGTAACGCGGTACCACTGCCAGGGCCGTTGGCGCCTGAACGAACGCCTCCACCAGCCGATCAAGCAGGGCAACGCTCACCAGGGGCTGGTCAACCAGCAGCACCAGCACGCCCGCGGTCGCGGTGGGCAGGGCGGCCAGCCCGCAGCGGAGCGAGGCGGCCTGGCCCGCCTGGTAGTCTGCGCACTCAACCAGACTGAGCCGATCCTGTGGGAGCGCGCCCAGGGCGGCTCGCACTGCCGGTGCCGCCGCACCAAGCACGACCACCAGACCCTCCAGGCGGGCAGCCAGCGCCGTTGCCGCAAGATGAGTGACCAGCGGGCGACCATGCCATGCGAGCAATGGCTTGGGCTGGCCCATACGGGTCGAGCTCCCCGCCGCCAACAGGATGGCATGCAGCTTCAGTGTGGCCATACGGTCACTAACCTCGCCACCAGTTGCTGCTCCTCATCCCCAGGCATAATCGTGCGCAGATCGAAGAGCATGCGCCCTTCGTTGCTACGCCCGATGATCGGCGGGTTGCCCGTGCGCAGGCGCTGTGCCAGGGCCGCCGCCTGGCTGGGGGGCGGCTCAAGGGCCACGGCGAAGCTGGCCAGGGTCTCGCCGGGTAGTGCGCCACCACCGACGGCGCTACGGCATGCCAACACTTCGGCGGGCAGCCCGGCTGCACCTAGCTGTACGACCAGGGCCTGTGCCCGCTGCGCCAGGCTCGCTGCCGGGGTGGCGATCATGCGCCAGACAGGGATCTCCTCCAGGGCTGTGCCACGCACATAGCTCAGCAGGGTGGCCTGTAGTCCGGCGATGGTGCTCTTATCGATCCGCAATGCACGGGCTAAGGGATGGGCGCGCAGGCGGGCAACCAGCTCACGTCGCCCGACGATCAGCCCGGCCTGTGGCCCGCCCAGCAGCTTATCGCCGCTGAAGGTGACCAGGTCGGCCCCGGCGGCGACACTGGCCTGTACCGTCGGCTCGGGAGCCAGGCCGTAGGGTGTGGTCGGCAGCAGCGTCCCACTGCCCAGGTCATCAAGCAGCGTGACCTGCTGGTGGTGGGCAACCTCGGCCATGGCGCTCAGGCTTGTCTCATGCACAAAGCCCATCAGGCGGAAGTTGCTGCTGTGAATACGCATCAGCAGGGCCGTCCGCTCATTGATCGCCGCCGCATAATCACGGGCATAGGTGCGGTTGGTTGTGCCGACCTCAACCAGGGTCGCGCCACTCTGGCGCAGCACATCGGGGATGCGGAAGCCACCGCCGATCTCAACAGCCTGCCCGCGTGAGACGATCACCTCGCGCCCGTTGGCCAGGGCAAGGAGCGTCAGGTAGACCGCTGCGGCATTGTTATTGACTGCCAGGGCGGCTTCGGCCCCACTCAGGCGGGTGAGCAGCCCTTCGAGGTGGACGTAGCGATCGCCCCGTTCACCTTGCACGAGGTCGTACTCGAGATTGGTATAGCCCGCGCCAACCCTGGCCATCGCTGCGATCGCCGCCGCACTCAACGGCGCACGCCCCAGGTTGGTCTGAATAATCACCCCGCTGCCATTGATCACCGGACGCAGGTTGGGCTCCAGGCTAGCTTTGAGCGCTTGCATAACCCGCTTGGCGACGATCGTAGTGATCAGATCAAGCGCTGTTCCACCTTCGCTTCCGGCCTCTGCTTGCCAGTCTCCACTGCTCAAAGCCGTGCGGGCTGCCTCCAGTTCGATCCGGGCAGCATCACGCACAAGCTCATGGGGCACCTCAGCGCCCAGTTCGCGCCGCACAGCCTGGATCAGCCGATCAACACTGGGCAGATCACGCAGTGAAGGCATACGCTGGCCACTCCATCTTCAGGCCCGCCGCGCTTCGGCGGGGAGGGTCGCAATAGGCGCCGCTGCGGCAGCGCCACGGCCCGGACTGGTCAGGGCGAAGGCTGCCCGCAGCACCTCCTCGTACGAGGGCTCCAGCTCGCGGCGGCGGCGGGACATCACCGTGCGGGCCACGCTGATCATATTATCAATCCGATACTCGCGAAAGCTGTCGCCACCCCATGTAAAATGAGGTATGTTTTTAGGTACACTATGCACGCCGAAGATATTGCTTGCTGTTCCGATGATTGTGCCGCCGTTGAGGTGCAGGCCGATGCCCAGTTTGACATGGTCGGCGAGGAAGACGCCAAGCTTGATCAGGCCACTATTAAGCTGGCCGATGCCTTCAAGGGCAACCCGCACACTGCCATAGTTATTCTTCAGGTCGCTATTGGTGGTCATTGCCCCGATATTGACCCACTCGCCGAGCCACGAGTGGCCGAGGAAGCCGTCGTGGTGCTTATTACTATAGGCTTGAATGGTGCTAGCCTCAACTTCGCCGCCGATGCGACAGACCGGGCCGATAGCGGTCTCGCCGCGGATACGAGCGCTGGAAATCAGCGTTCCGGCACCGATATAGGTTGGGCCCTGGATGAAGCTAAAGGGCTCGATCTGCGCACCCGCATCGATCACCACGGGGCCATCGCGGGCATCAAGCACCAGCGGCCCGTCGAGGCGTGCGTCTGGGGCAACATAGATATGCTCACCGCGCACGATCACCTGGGGCGGGGCCTGGCCCAGGCGTGGGATGCGCTGGGCGAGCAGGGGCGTATCACGCACAATCTGCGGGCCGGCCTGGCTGATCAGATCCCAGGGATAGATGAGCAGCAACGGCGGTTCAGCGGGGCCGATGTCGCGGGTGCGCGCAAAGCGCACTAACTCGTCGCGCGCATCGGCGGCCTGCTGGGCCTGGAGGTAGTAGAGCACTGCGCTGGCCAGGCTCGGGCTCAGGTAGGCCCCGAGCAAGATCTCATCGGCCAGGTAGACCGTATTGAGTGGCTCGCTCAGCAACTGCGGCAGCCAGCTCAGATCGAGCGCCCGCCCGTTAACCAGCAGCACCGGTGTACCGTCGCGCAGGCAGGCGGCCAGACCGCCACGCGGCCCATAGTGCCCCATCAGGTGTATGCGTGCCAGTCCGAAGGTGGCCGTACCATCAAGGCCAGCCTGTGCTGCCATGGCCGTTGCTCGCTCGCGCACCGTCAGCGCGCCAACACGCAGATCGAAGACCGGGCGGGTCTGCGTCAGCGCCGCAAAGTGCAGCCAGAGCTCATCCTCAAACAAGACCACCACCATCGTTGCTCCAGCTCCTCAATTCCGCTTCAGCAAGGCCATAATCGCCATACCAAGCTTCTGGCTATCGTGGCGCAGCACGCGCACGGCGCGGCTCTCGGCGGGGTTGACCAGCGAGGCGGTGTACTGGATCACCGACGAAGCCAGGTCAGCTTCGAGCACCACGCTGCCTTCGATCATGACGCCGCGGTAGGTGCCATGAGCAGTGGAGAGCATCGCCGTCTCTTCATACTCATCGGGGCTGAGGTAGACTGGCGATTGGAAGGCGGCCGCGTAGAGTTGTGAGACTTCGGGATCGATCCGTTGCGCATTGACCAGTACGAAGTCGGGGATGAAGCCACCATAGGCTTTGATCGCCC
Source organism: uncultured Chloroflexaceae bacterium (assembly GCA_964592425.1). Classification (GTDB taxonomy): domain Bacteria; phylum Chloroflexota; class Chloroflexia; order Chloroflexales; family Chloroflexaceae; genus Viridilinea. The sequence continues at coordinate 12,542 of CAZQCG010000030.1, read as the reverse complement.
GGATATGATCGGCCACACCGAAGCCGGTCGTTCGCCCCGGCTCAGTCATCAGGTTGCAGATATAGATCTTGGGTGCTTTGCTGGTGGCAATGGCTGTCCGCAGATCGCCGATCAGCAAATTGGGCAGAATACTCTCAAAAAGGCTGCCCGGCCCAAGGATGATCGCATCAGCCTCGCGGATGGCCTCGGCGGCGAGCCGGGTGAGAGGCAGGCTTTCGCCGCTTCCTTTAGGCAAGATCGTCAGGCGGGCAACATGGCGCGGGGCGATATTTGGGTCAAGGTTAAGGTGGCGCACATCAAGCTGGGCCCCATCGTCAAGCTCGGCCTGTACCTGCTGCGGCTCGGGTGTGGGTACCACGTAGTAGACATTCTGCAAATTGAAGAGCCCGACGGCCCGATAGTAATATTCGATCGGGTCTTGTGCTGGCACCACGCAAGTCAGTCGGCGCACCTGATCGCCAATGGCACTGAGTATCAGCAGGCCCGGCCCGCCGGAGAGTACCACCAGGTTTGGCGGGCTTTCGCGGTGATAGCCAAGCACCAGTTCACCATCGGCGGAGGCAGCACGCAGGGAAATCACGGCCACCCCGCTGAGTTGCCAGATCCCGGCTGCCAGGATGCCCAGGCCGCTTGAAAGCAGCAAGCCCGCACGCCAGGGTCGTGGCAGGAACTGCAGGGTCAGGACACTGACGATGGGCGGCAGACCTTCGACCGTGCGATAGATATGAATGACCAGGTAGGCCACGCCCAAGGAGAGTAGTACCACCCCGACGAAGGTGAGGGCCAGTGGGGCTGCCAATGATCGGAGGTTCAGAAGCCGATTGATAATACTACGCATAGTAATGGTAGAACGCCCCGCCCGTTATAGCTTGAGCACCTGTTCCCGTTGGGCATCGATCAGCGTGCGCAGATTGCCGCTATTGCGGGCAACCAGTTCGACACAGAGCAGCCCGGCGAGCACAGCGTCGGGGTACGTGGCATAACGGCCGATGATGATCTCGCCGCTGGCGGTGGCGCCGATCAGCAGGCTGCGTTCGGTGCCGGAGAGTTCGGCAAAACGTGCCGTCGGGTCAGCCAGACATTCGGCACGCAGGCCGGTTGCCTCTTCCCAGGCTGTCAGGCGCGGCAGGCCAGCCAGAGGCGTGCCGGGGGCCGGGTTGGCGATCACGACGGTTCCCCGCTGGCGCTGCTGGCGGGCCAGGTAAGCCGCCAGCAAGAGGGCCGTCTCGCTAGGGTCAAGCTGTTCGCCCTGTTTATCAACCACTGCCAGGGCGGTGCCGTCGGCAGCCAGGGCCAGGCCGAGGTGCGAGTCACTCTCGCGTACGAGCTTCTTCAGGCGGGTCAGGCTGCTCTCGGCCGGGGCGGGGGGCACCCGTCCAAAGAGTGGATCAGGCTCGCGGTTGATCTCAATCGCCCGTGTCTGGCCGCCCTCGCTGAGCAGGGCGGGGAAGATGCCGGCAGTAGTGCCATTCATCACATCAACGAAGATCGTCAATGAAGTACGGCGCACCAACTCCAGGTCAACGATGCTGCGCAGGGCTTCGAGGTAAGGCCCACGCATATCGCTCAGTTGGTCGGCGGGCAGCTCGCCGGGTGGGGGGAAAGCCGGCAGATCTGCCCCGAGCTCCGCCGGTTCGAGGCTGAGCCCATGTAATTGCTCGCCGAGTAGCAGCAGCCCATTGTAGAAGTAGGGCCGCCTGGCCGCCGAGATGTAGAGGGCCGTCTCCGCCCGTCGCTGTTCAAGCGCGTGATGCAGGGCTGGCAGCGGAGTCGGCCCTGCGGCGATGTTTGTGCGGACACCCTGGCTTTGCAGGATCGCTGCGGCTTCACGGGCAAAGAGGCTGCCCATAAAACGTGTATCGTAAGCCACCAGACAACTCAGCCCACGTTCGGCCAGACCCTGGCCGAGCCGGGTTGCCCGGCGGCGCACCTGTTCAAGCGTAAAATCGACTGTATAGATTGCCTCCCAGGCCAGGGTGGCGGGGCGATAACGGGTGCTCATACGCCTTTGCGAAACGCATCGAGCACGCCCATGACCTCGTCGCGGATGGTCTGGGCGCGGGCCATCGTTTGTGCTTCGAAGCGGTTGGTGATGGCCGGTTCGGTGTTGGAGGCCCGCAGCAGGCCCCAGCCGTCGCCAAAATCGATCCGTACGCCGTCAATAGTGTTGACCGGGTGGCTGGCGCTGAAGTGTTGATGCACATAGGCAATCGCCGCAAACTTCAACTCCTCAGCAAAGGGGATGCGCCCTTCGTCAATCGACGGTAGCAGGGGGTAGGGTGCCAGCAGATCGTGCAGGTTGGTGCCAAGCTGGCTGAGGGCGTAGAGCAGGTAGGCCCCGGCAAAGGCCCCATCATCAAAGTAATGACCGGGGTCGGGAAAGATCGTATGGCCACTCAACTCGCCCCCGAGCACTGCATGCAGTTCGCGCATCGTTCCTGACAGATTGGTATAGCCCGTCTTGCCCATAACTGGCTCGCCGCCCAGGGTGCTGATGGCCTGGGCCAGCACGCTGCTGCACTTCACATCAAAGATCACCGGCCCGCGCCGTCGCCCGAGCAGGTACGCGGCCAGGGCGATCAGGTAGCGGTCGGCGTAGACAATGGCACCGTCGCCGTCCACCACCCCCAGCCGATCGCCGTCGCCATCAAGGGCAATGCCCATCATTGCGCCATGGGTCTGCACGGCAGCCATCAGTTGCTGCAGATTCTCGGGCTTAAGTGGGTCAGGATGATGGTTCGGAAAACGCCCATCTGGCTCAATAAAGAGTGGCACCACCTCAATGCCCAGCTCACGGTAGGTCGCCAGGGCTAGCGGCCCGGCCACCCCGTTCCCACCGTCGAGCACCACCTTTGGGCGTGATCCGCTGAAGGGTAGCAGACCGGCCACATTAGCGCGGTAGGCCGCTTCAACCATAGCCGGGCTGAGTGATCCGCTACCCTGGGCGAAGTCGCCACTCAAGGCCAGGCGCCCCACTGCCTGGATCAGTTCACTCGGAGCTGGCTCGCTGCCGAAGACCGGGTGCGGCAGGCGCAGCTTCAACCCGTTAAACTCGGGCGGGTTATGGCTGGCCGTCACCACCGCCCCACCGTCGGCACCAAGCTGCTCGACTGCAAAATACATCAGCGGTGTGGCAGCCTGGCCAATATCGAGTACATCACAGCCCGTCGCCCGCAGGCCAGCAATCAGCGCCGCCTGAAACTCGGCTGAGCTGAGTCGTGCATCACGCGCTGCAACCACCGTTCGCCCGCCCTGCTGGCGGATGATCGTCCCTGCCGCCTGCCCCAAACGATGATAGAGCGCCGCGTCGAGGTCAACTCCGACAACACCCCGAATATCATAAGCGCGAAAGATCGCGGGATTGATCGCCACCGCCATTGCACACTCCTCGGAGATCCCGTATCGTCGGATCGTAGCGTGACGACTCCCAAGCCCGAGGGCTTGAGCTTCAGAGATTGCCGCCCCAGGCGCGTGCTCCAAAGAGCAGCATAAGGGAGGGGTGGCTTTTGCTACACTTGCCTGGGCTGGCTTTCAGGTTGGCCCCTTCCGCCGAACCAGCGCGCCACATAACCTTAAACCTTTTACGGAGCGGAAGACTATCCACTCGAACCAGCAAGGTTCAATTGTACATGTGCGAACACCTGCACCAATTCTACCACATGCGAGGGGTGCATGCAAAAGACCCGTAGCGTGTAACTGTTGACACTTGAGGTAACGGGCGTTGTCACGCTGAGCGGAGCCGCACGGCGCAGCGAAGCGTCCCGGTCGGGAACGCCGGTCATTTCGCCGGGACGCTTCGCTGCGCTCAGCGTGACAGAAACGCGGGCTTCTGTTGCTTTACAACATGGCCAGCAACCGTTATAATTAGGTCGTCCAGCGGATGTTGCATCAAAAAGCCCACAGGCAGTTTAACCGGTGTGGCCTGCCAGATGTTCGTTGTTGCTGCTCGGAGAGATACATCATTGGCGTTGATGCCTGCCATCCGTGGTCTAACTGAGAGTATCGCTCTCAGTTCTTCTTTTTATCGCAACAAAGTTGTCCGCCGAGGGTTGCTGCGGTAGGATTAGACCGCACGCTTCAAATGCCACAGGCGGAGCGCCTGACAGAGGCAGCGAGATTATGACAGAGAAGCCTACTTACCTGACCCGTGAGGGCCGTGCTAAGCTCGAAGCTGAGCTGGAGGAGCTTACGACGGTCGAGCGCAAACACGTTGCGGAGCGGATCGCCGCCGCCAAAGAGCTGGGCGATATCTCCGAGAGTGGTGAATATGAAGATGCCAAGAAGTCTCAGTCTATTCTTGAAGGTCGTATTCGCGAGTTAAAGAGCCTGCTTTCGCGCGCCGAGACGATCGACGAAGAGCAGACCAGCAATGGCGAGGTGCGGGTCGGTTGCTCGGTCACTGTACGCTTTGAGGATGACCAGGAAGAAGAGACCTGGATGATCGTCGGCAGTGCCGAGGCCAACCCGCGCCAGGGCCGTATCTCCAACGAGTCACCCATCGGTTCTGCCTTGCTCGGCAAACGCGCCCGCCAAAAAGTCACCGTGCAGACCCCTTCCGGCGTGATGAAGCTGACGGTTGTCAGGGTGCGCTGAATGGTATAATGCGATGACGCCGGCAGGGCGTTGTGCCCTGCCCAGATGATCGCCAGGCTCCATGGAACTCAACGAGCTCCAGATCCAGCGCGCAGCCAAGCTCGAGCGCCTGCGCGCCGCTGGTATCGAAGCCTTTCCCACCAGCGCTACGCGTACCCACAGCATCGCCACCTTACTCGCCAGCTTCGATCAACTAGCTGCTGCTGCTACTCCGGTGAGCTTGACCGGGCGGATTGTGGGTGCCCGCCGGATTATGGGCAAGATTGCCTTCGCTCACCTCGAAGATGGCAGCGGAGGCGTTCAACTCTGGCTGAGCCGCGCTGATCTGGGTGAGGAGTGGTTTGCCCGTTTCCGCGACGACTTCGATACCTTTGATCTGATCGAGGCCGCTGGCACCCTCCGGCGTACGAAAACCGGCGAGCCATCGCTCTTTGTCACCCGGCTGCGGCTATTGGCCAAGGCGATCAACCCGCCCCCCGAAAAGTGGGCTGGCCTGCAGGATATTGAGGAGCGTCATCGCCAGCGTTACCTTGATCTGATCGTTAACCCCGAGGTGCGTGAGGTCTTTCGCGCCCGGGCTGCCGCAATCAGTGCGATGCGCCGCGTGCTCGACGCCCACGGGATGCTCGAAGTTGAGACGCCGGTGCTCCAGCCGCTCTATGGCGGTGCCGCCGCACGCCCCTTCATCACCTACCATAACACCCTTGGCCAGAACCTCTATCTGCGCATCGCCACCGAGCTCTACCTCAAACGCCTGATCGTCGGCGGCTTCCCCGCTGTCTACGAGATCGGTAAGAATTTCCGCAACGAGGGGGTCGATCGCAGCCATAACCCTGAGTTCACGATGATGGAGTGTTACCAGGCCTACGCCGATTATGGCGATATGATGCGCCTGGTGGAAGTGTTGATGCGCGAGATGTGCCGCGCTGTCACCGGCACGACCCAGGCGAATTACCAGGGTCAGGTGATCGACTTCGGCTCGTCCTGGCCGCGCCTCAGTATGGCCGCCGCAATCACTGAGCAGACCGGCATCGATATTTGCCAGATCAGCGAGGTTAGTGCGCTGCATGCCGCCATTAGCGCTGCTGGCCTGGCGGTTGAGCGCAAACCCACCTGGGCCCTGCAGGTTGATGAACTCTTTAGTGTGACCGTTCAGCCGCTGCTCGTCCAGCCCACCTTTATCACCGACTATCCGGTTGAACTTTCGCCCCTGGCCAAGCGCAAGCCTGACCAGCCCGCCTTCACCGAACGTTTTGAGGCTTTTGCCGTCGGGATGGAGATCGGTAATGCCTTTAGTGAGTTGAACGACCCCTTTGACCAGGAGCAGCGCTTCCTTGAGCAAGGGCGCGCCTTCGAGTCGGGCGACCAGGAAGCTCACCAGATGGATCGTGACTATCTCAATGCACTGATGTACGGCATGCCGCCCACCGGCGGCCTGGGGATGGGCATTGACCGCATACTCATGATCCTTGCCGACCGTCCGAACATTCGCGAAGTGATTCTGTTTCCCCATCTGCGCCAGCGTGAAGAGGCCTGATTGGCCGCTTGCCTGCGCGCCTGGCTTTCCCCAGGCTTGTTGTAGCGGGGCTTTGTCTGAACAATTCCCCGCAGGCAGAGGTGACCTATGGGCATTCGAGTGTTAATCAATGGCATTGATGGGCTGCTTGGTACACATGTCTCCGAGTTGCTCAGCGCTGAGCCCGAGGTTGAGCAGATTATCGGCCTGGGCCGCAATCGCCCGCCCGCCCCGGTGGGCCGGGCCGAACTGCTGACGACTCGTCTCTCCGGGCGTCAACTGGCCAAGCTGTTGCAGTCCGAACGCATCAACACGGTTGTCCATCTTGACTTCGCCGGTGCCGAACGTCCCACCCTCAGCCGTGAAGAGGCTGTGCAGCATAATGTGCTCGGCAGTATGGAGTTGCTCGGTGCCTGTGCTACTGCCGGTGTGCGCCGGGTGGTGTTGCGTAGCCACGCCTATGTCTACGGGGCCAGCCCGCTCAATCCGACCTTTATCAGCGAAGAGCACCCGATCGCTCGCTCTGGCCTGGCCGGCTTGACCCGCGACCTGGCTGAGGTCGAGCGTTTCTGCGCCGAGTTTGCGGCTCGCCACAGCAAGATCGCCGTGGTACCAATCCGCTGTGCTCCCCTCGTCGGTGCCTGGTCGCCGCTGATTGGCTACCTGCGCCAACCTGACCCGCGCATGCTGGTCGGCTTTGACCCCTGCCTGCAGGTCTTGCACCACGACGATGCGGCCGCAGGTTTTGTCCTGGCCGCCTGTACCGAGGTCGATGGGCCGATCAATTTAGCCACCGAGGATACGCTCTGTCTCTCACAGGCGATCAAACTCGCTGGCAGCCGCCCGGCCATGATGCTCGACCAGGTGCTGACCATGGCGATCAATATGGGCAACCGGGACGTGCTTGGGCGCTGGCCGTTTGATGTGAGTTTTCTGCGCCATAGTTGTGTGGTTGATCTTCGCCGCGCCCAGTGTGTGCTGGGCTGGTCGCCAATGTACAGCGCCGCTGAGTGTGTGCAGAGCCTGGCTGCGCCGCAGCTATCTGAGAATGGTGTGCGCGCTGATAATGCCGAAGAAGCCCTGCAAGCCTTTCTCTCCCGAAGGAGCATTGCTCATGAGTGCTGACGATCTGCGCCCTGATGACCAGCAGCCCGGTGAGCCGGACGCAGTTACTGAATCCGCCCCCGCACCGAAGCGTCGTCGTGGGCGTACTGTCTCCCAGTCTGCGTCAGCAGTCCTGCCAGCTGAAGCTGACACTTCGCTCCCCATCGAGGTCTCGATCACCCTTGATGCACCCACCCCTGAGCCTGCCATTGAGCAGTCTGAGCCAGGCGAAACAGACGCGCCCCCGCAGCCGATGGCTGTCCCCATCGAGGTCTCGATCACCCTTGATGCACCCACCCCTGAGCCTGTCATTGAGCAGTCTGAGCCAGGCGAAACAGACGCGCCCCCGCAGCCGATGGCTGTCTCGGCGGCAGAGCTACCAGTTGAGGCCAGCACGCCGACTCCGGGGCCGCGCCGCCGCCGGGCCGCCGCTGAGGCTAACTCCTCGGCCCCCCAGATCCGCCCGGCCCCGGCCCCGCTCTATGGCGAGGCCAATGGCGAGGGTGCTGCACGCCCTGAAGAGGATATTCCCATCGGTGGTGCTTCGGCCAACAGCCTCTACGAGGCCGAGTTGGAGATGCGTAACCTGGCCGACCAGGCATCCAGTAGTGGCTTTGATCTGCGTGCGCTCGCCGCAGGCGCACTCAAGCTGATCAGCGAGAACCTGCAGCGTATGACCGAAGAACAGGTCGAGAAGGTCAACCAGATGCTGCATGGCATCGATCTCAAAGACTACCTTGACCCTGGTTTCTGGCAGGGCATCGGCATGGTGCTTCGCTATCAGATCGACGAGCAGGTTAACTTCATCAAGCGCCGCCTCAACGGCCAGTATGTCACTGACCCTTACGGCATGGATCGTGAGTTGATCGAGGTGGTGCGACCTTTCCTCAGCTTTATGTACCGTGTCTGGTGGCGTGTGACCCCCGAAGGGCTTGAGCATGTGCCAACCGAGGGGCGTGCGTTGCTCGTGGGCAACCATAGTGGCGTCTTGCCCTGGGACGGGGCCATGATCGCTACGGCGGTGTTGGAAGATCATCCCGCCCAGATTGACCGGATTGTGCGTAGTTTGCACCTGCACTGGTTCAGCACGCTGCCCTTTATCGCCCCCTCCCTGGCGGCAATGGGTCAGGTGCCCGGCTTGCCTGAAAATGCGATACGCCTGCTCGAAAACGACGAGCTAGTCTGTGTCTTCCCTGAAGGGCTTAAGGGCGTTGGGAAGCTCTATAAAGATCGCTACAAACTGGCGCGTTTCGGGCGCGGCGGCTTTGTGCAGGCGGCTATCCGTGCGGGTGCCCCGATTATCCCTGTGGCTGTCGTTGGGGCCGAAGAGATCTACCCGATGCTGGCCAATGTCGAGCCGCTTGCCAAACTGCTTGGCATGCCCTACTTCCCGCTTACGCCCTTCTTCCCCTGGCTTGGCCCGCTCGGCTTTATCCCGCTCCCCTCCCACTGGGTAATCATCTTCTGTGAGCCTATCCGCACCGATATGTATGACCCTGCTGAGGCTGATGATCCGCTCACGGTACTTGGCCTGAGCGAGTTGGTGCGCGAGACGATCCAGCAGACCATCGATGCGCGCCTCGCCGGACGAAAGACGATCTTTTAGACCCAGCCGCGGGCTCGCTCAAGGGCCCGCGCCCAGCGCCCCAACAACTCGGCCCGTTCGGCGGGGGCCATGCGCGGCTCAAAGCGGCGCTCGCTCCCGTCGAGCAGAGGCGGCAGTTGGCTGGGGGTGGCCCAGAGCCCCGCACCGAGCCCGGCGAGCAGTGCGGCGGCCCGCACCCCGCTTTCGGTGTCACGGGCGCGCACCAGTGGTACGTTGGCCAGGTCGGCCTGCACCTGGCAGGCCAGGTCGCTGGCCGCCAGACCGCCCCCCACGCGTAGTTCGTTGATCACCAGGCCGCCCTCGGCTTCGAGCGTGGCACAGATGGCTTGCAACTGGCACCCGATCGCCTCGAAGAAGGCTCGTGCCAGGTGGCCGGGAGTTGTGCCGAGGGTCATACCAAGGATCGTGCCGCGGGCGCTGCGGTCTTCGCTGGGTAGGCCCAGGCCGGTAAAGGCAGGCACGAAGACGACGCCCTCACTGTTGCTCACCCCGGCGGCCAGTTGATCGAGATCGGTGGCCCGGCGGATGAGCCCCATCTGGCTCAGCCAGCGCACTGCCGCCCCGGTGACGGTCATATCGGCTTCGAGGCTGTAGGCCGCTTCACCGTCGAGCTCCCAGGCCAGGTAGGTCTTGGCCCGGCCCTGCGGGGGTGCCTGGGGGCCAGCCACAACATTCACGAACGAGGCGGTGCCGTGGGTAGCGACGGCCTCGCCGCGCTGCCGACAGTCGTAGCCGAAGAGGCCGGCCTGCTGGTCGGCGATCATAGCCAGCACGGGGACGGCGGCCCCTGCGATGTGCAACTCGCCGAAGGGGTGGATGGTCGGGCGGGGGGCGGGCAGGGCGGCCCGTGGGATCTCAAGATAGGCGATCCACTCGTCCCAGAGTGCCCGGCGGCGCGGGTCGAAGACCGTCATTGCCTGGAGCAGCGAATAGTCGAGGGCGTGCTCGGCGGGATGCCCGAGGGCCTGTATAATCCAGCCGGCGGCCAGTGAGACGCGCAGGTGGCCTGCCTCGGCGGCGCGGCGGAAGGGCTGGTCGTGGCGCATACGCCAGGCCATATGCATCGCTGCTGCATAAGCGCCAGGAAACTGGCCCAGCCGTTCGCGCCGCTGATCGCCGTGCTCCCAACTTCCGGCCGCTTCGACCAGCGGGACGGTGCGCAGATCCTGCCAGGTGATCGCATTGCCGATCGGGCGTCCATTGCGGCGATCCCAGGCGAAGGTGGTGTCGCGCTGGGTAGTAATACCACAGGCGACGATTGCATCTGGCGAGGCCCCGGCCCGCGCCAGCGCCTCGTTCACCGCCTCGGCGACACTATGGGTGAGGGCGGCAGGGCGCTGCTCGACCCAGCCGGGGCGTGGGTAGAGCCGACCCAGGGAGCGGTAGCCATAGCCGCGCACCTGCCCAGCTTCGTCAAGCAGAGCCGCCCGGCTGCCACTCCCACCCTGGTCGATGCCTAACACTAATCGTTCGGCCACGTTGCGCTCACGCTAAGAGGCACGGCTCACGTCCATAGCGCTGGCGAAAAAGCTCACTTACAGACTACACCGCGCAGTCCTCAATAACGCAGGATCAAGGCGATCTGGCTATGCTGCGCCAGGCTCCCATCGTCAACGAAGACGACCCGCCCGCCTTTGGCCAGGACGGTGACGATGGCCTCATCGACGGCGTCATCAAGGGCTTCAGGGCCGGTAGCTTCACCGGCTGGTTGCAAGTGTAGCCCACTCTCGTCCATCGTTGCCGGCTCGTGGTAGCCCTCCTCGACGATCAGGGTTGCCCCACGGCCCTCGTGGGCGAAGCGCCAGACTTCGCCGATGGTTGAGGCACTGCGCTGTCCGCCCACAGCAGCCTCCAACTCGGCGAAGATTGCCGCACGGCGCTCGGCAAGCGCCGTGCGTACACCCGGCCAGATCAGCCGGCCCAGGTCGTGGGCCGAGGTCTGGTCGTGGTTGCCGGTAAGTGTGGCCACAATCTGAGCACTATTGGCGCTCACCTCGCGGAAGAAGGCCAGGTTGCGGTCAACCCCGACCAGGGCCAGCGGCAGCGGATCGTCAGCCATAGCTTTGCTAAGGGCCTGGTCGACCTCGCGGTAGAAGTTGCGTGTCTGTTCGTCACGCAGCTGTGAGACATTCACCGCCGGGTCGCTCGCGTTGGTACGGGCTGTACTCATCCCGGGATTGGCCAGCGGGAAGGGTGAGCCGGGGCCGATCTCCTCGAGATCATCGCGCACCGCCTCGAAGAGGCGCGTCTGGTTATCGGAGAGGGCCAGCACCCGGTAGCGCGGCGAGCGGTTGAAGGCGTAGATCAGGTCGCGTATAAAAAAAGTCTCGTCAACGATCACCCGTTCGGGCAGGCTGAAGGGCAGGCGATGCATACGCGCCCCGTCGACATTGACAAAGAGGGCCAGCCCATCAAGGTTGTACTGGTGCTCAACCGAATCGGCCAGTTGATCGAGGCGGCTCAGCAGCGCGGCGACCTCACGCTTGCCCAGTTCATCGGTCAGGCGGCTGGCGGCCTGGCTGATCAGATTCTTCAGGCGAATGGGATCCTGACGATTATCGGGCGAGGTGCGGTGGGTCGGCAGGGTGATCGTCAGGCAGGGATAGCCGCGAACAGTGGCCAGACTCACAATCTCATGACGTTGCATAGGTAAATATCCTCACAAAAAATCTCTTCCCAGAAGATCAGGCAGACATACCACGGGCAATCTTGCGTAGTTCGAGGGCGGCGAGCAGCATGATTACGCCACGCACCACCAGATGAACACCAACGAGCAGGCCGAGGAGGGGCAGCAATAGGCGTGGCATGAACAGGATGGCCGCACCGAGACCCAGAGCGACGAGGGCAATCAGTACTGGCCAGATCCAGCCGGGGCGGCGGCTCAGCCCGGCACGCAGGCCCTCAAGGGCGGCGTCAAGGATCAGGCCACCGACGATCACGAGGGCGATCAGGCTGCCGGTAAGCACTGGGAAGCTGATCATGAGCACGCCGAGGACCATACTCAGGAGGCCGAAGAAGATTTCGGCACCAATCCCACCAGCGCCGCGGAAGAGCAATGCGCCGACGATCTGCACAACACCGCTACCGATCAAGAGCCAGCCGAGCACCAGGACGAAGGCTCGTCCACCGAAGCTCATTGCCCCAATGGCGATCAAGCCGCCGATCAGCAGCAGGCTTGCGATCACTAGCATTATCACCCAGGCCCGGCCTGAACTGGCGGGTGTGCTATTCGATGGTATGGGAGGGAGTTGCATATCAACCATCCTCATTTGATCGTCCAGGCTACACCTGAGCATTATAGCAGGCTTGCAGGGCGAACCCCTACTTAAGACAAGGTTCAAACTGGCTTGACCATCTGGGCGACAACCCGACAGCCCGATAGCCCGACCGCGTGCGGCATGGGGGCGGTGGGGGTTGTGGGAGTTGTGGGCAACCGTCAAGCTGGATCGCCCGCTTCTGAAACCTTGTCCATGACGATCGGGCGCACCCGGCGCCGCGACGACGATCACCTGTTTGCGCTGCATGCCATGGGTGTGGCGTCGGTTCTTGCACCGCACCGCCCGCCGCAGCGCATCCATGGCGTCGGGGCGGGCCGGTGTGCCCGCCCGCGCCGCAGCGCATGGCGGGCGGACACGTGGGTCCGGCATGGCGGGCGGACACGTGGGTCCGGCATGGCGGGCGGACACGTGGGTTAATGGTGAAAGGTTAAGGCACGCGCAGCAT
>CAZQCG010000029.1:0-61151 GCA_964592425.1 uncultured Chloroflexaceae bacterium | reverse complement strand
CCCTTCGCTCGCTTCCCGCCGAGGTCGAATAGATGTTCTGGGTAAAGATATGCCCGCGTGGCGGGAGAGGGGAGAATCAGGATGGCGTCTGTGCCGTCCTGATGCGCTAGCACGTCAGCAGTAGCATCTGAAACCTTGTCGTAGCAGATAAGAAACACCAGGTGATGCAGACGGCAATTCATGCGGATTTCTCCTATCGGCTACACGGTCTCCACATCGTGACCAATCAGCCGATGCCGGCGTTGACTCCAACGGCGACGCTAACGTCGCCCGACCTGCGCATCTGGCTGGGGACGATGGATGCACTGCGCCGACGTCGCCCAGAGGTCGATCTTGTGGGACCAGAAAGCCCGGCCGTCTTTCAGCTCTGGCGCCAATCCACGCCACAGGGCCAGGTTGTCGTCCAGCGGGTGACTGATCCGAAGCTCCAACTGGTTGCCATTCTCGCCGCCACCGGCGACGTTGTCGAGGTCGGCTGGCAGAGCAGCAGCGATAGACCATCCGACGAAATAGAGCGCATGATCGCCGGTTACCTATCCAATGCCTGGTTGGGCATGGCCCTGCGTCTCGCGGGGCGTCTCATCTTGCACGGCAACGTTGTGGACGTGCAGGGTCAGGCGCTTGCCTGGCTGGGCAACAAAGGCGCGGGCAAGTCCACCCTGACCGCGGCTTTTGTCGCTGCGGGGCATCCGCTGTTGAGCGACGACCAGATTCTGCCCTGGTTCGATGCAGGCGGGGTCAGTGTGGCATCTGGCATCACGCGCCTGCACCTCTGGCCGGAGAGTCTGGCAGTGATGGGGCAGGCACAGGACATCGGGCATTTCGATCAACCATTCGATTCGTTTGCCAAGGGCTTCCTGAGCGTCACGCCGCCCAACGCGCTACCAGCGCAACCCACGTTAACGCCGCTGCGGGCGATCTATGTCTTGCAGCCGCGCCGGCCCGACCTGACCGCACCACTGATCGAGACGCCATCCTCTGGAACGGGCTTTCAGTTACTCTATACCCACTGCCTGGCACGCAGGACGATGCCCCTGACTCCCGACGCACGGCGCGTCGAATTTGAGGCGGTGGGTGAACTGCACCGCCGGGTGCCCGTGCGCCTGCTCACGCTGCCCAATGACCTGGCGCGCCTGCCCGAGGTGGTGCAGTTGCTGGCTGAAGACGCCACACATGGTTGACGTCGTCTCACCACGTGTCACCGTCATCACCGCCACCCACAATGGGGAGCGTTTTCTCGCGCCCGCCATTGCGAGCATCCTGGCGCAGAGCTTTGCTAATTTCAGCTACGTCATCGTAGACGACGCCTCGATTGATGCCACAGCACAGATCATTGCGCGCTATGCTGCCCAAGACGCCCGTATCCTCGCCGTCGCCAACGCCACACAACTCGGCCCGGCGGGTGCGCTGAATCGGGCCCAGGCCTTCGCCCAGGGCGAGTATGTTGCCGTCCTCGACCACGACGATCTTGCCCTGCCGGAACGGTTAGCCCAGCAAGTCGCCTTTCTGGACGCACATCCTGAGGTAGGTGCAGTAGGTGCACAGGTGCGCTTGATTGACGAAGCAGGCACAGAGATTAAGCAACAGTCTTTTGCGACCCATCCAGCCGTGGTGCGCTGGCAGGTGCTCTTTGGTGCCAGTCTGCTGCACTCCGCCTCGCTGTATCGGCGCAGCCTGCTCCGGCAACTTGGCGGTTACTCGGAAGCACACCCGTATCTCTGCGACTACGACTTGCTGGCACGCCTGGCCGTGGTCAGCCAGATTACAAACTTGCCCGACACGCTTGCCTGTTACCGACGCAGCGCAACCCAGGTCAGCGCCACCCAGCGTACCCCGCAGAACGGCCAGATGCTCTTGCTGCAGTACGCCATCCAGCAGCGCTGGCTAGGTCTGCGCCCCGACCTGGCGACCTTTGCCGCGCTGCGCCGCTGGGGCCATGGCACGCCGCCGGGGTCGGCGGCGCAGGCGGATGCCGCCATTGTTCAGCTCGAAACGCTCTATGAGCGTTACTGCAGCGTCACCCCACTGACGGCGGACGAACACGCCGCGGTGAGCCAGGCCTGTGCGCGCTACTGGCTGGCGCTGGCGCATCATGCCTACACCACGCAGCGCGCCGCAAGCCGCATCTGTTGGCGCAAGGCCAGCCGACTCGACCCGCATGTGCTGCAGCGCCCGGAGGTACGGGCGTGGCTGCGGCGTCACCCGCTGCGCCGCCAGAAGACGCCCCAGCCGTCGATGTCCTGAATCGGCTCGCTAATGCCGTGCGCAGCCCGGTAAGCCTCGACCGCCTGGCGACAGGACGGAATGTTGTAGTCGTCGATAATCGCAAAGCCGCCCGGAGCGAGCCTGGGGTAGAGGTGGGTCAGCGCATCTAGCGTCGATGCGTAGAGGTCGCCGTCAAGCCGCAGCACGGACAACTGGGCAATTGGGGCTGTGGGTAAGGTGTCTTTGAACCAGCCCGGCAGAAAACGCACCTGCGCATCCAGCAACCCATAACGGATGAAGTTAGCCTGCACCCTCTCCAGCGGCACCGCAATCCAGCCAGCCAGATCAGCCCACAGCTTATCTGCGGGGTAACGATCGAGGTCGGCAACAGGCAAGCCAGCAAAGGAGTCGGCCACCCAGACCGTGCGTTCGGTGACATCATAGGCCTTCAGCACGCCGCGCATGAAGATTGTCGCACCGCCGCGCCAGACGCCGGTTTCAATCAGGTCACCGGGAATCTCGTCGGCAAGCACCTGCTCGATGCAGTACTGAAGATTATCGAGACGGCGCAGACCAATCATTGTATGAGCATGCGAAGGGTGATCACGTCCTTGTTCGCGCAAGCTGCGGATAAATCGTCGCGGTGCCCGGTCGATGATCTCGCCCGCAATGATCGCCAACGTCGGAGTATCCTCATAGATCAGCCCGGTCAGGCACTGCTTGAGCAGGTCCAGGTACATGTGCCGCAGCTGTGTTTCCATCCGGGCTCTGCTTCCTTCTGTATGAGCATAAAGTTGCGCCAGCAGTGAATCGAGGCAGGCATGCAGCCAGTTTGTCTGACAGCCTATCGGAGAGACGAGGGCAGCCTCCGGCAGGGGGCATTCTCGGCTACTTGCGATGGTACAAGGGTGCGTTTCGTATCGGCCAGTATAGCACCTCGCGTTGTGCTGCCCCTTGTGCCCGCTGTGCCTTTGTGGTGAATGATCAGGATAGGCGGACCGTAAATTGGTAGCAGGATCTCCCTGCAACTATTGGATCTGCCCTGTCGTCTATGTAAGTGTCGGCTGCTCTACGGCAAATGTCGTAGGCCCGGATCGGCTTGCTGAACGAGGTGGGCAGGCCCCTCCGGTGCGATAATCGTCGCAGCAGCGACCTGACGATGGCGCATCTGCGCCAGGAAAGGTGTGCGGTGGCTGAACCGTCGCATGAGTTGATCGGGCTGGCCCAGCAGGGTGATCCGCAGGCGTTGACTCAGCTGGTCATCAGCCAGCAACACTATGTCTATAGCATCGCGATGAGTGTGCTCAAACACCCTGAGGATGCTGCTGACCTCACCCAGGAGGCCTTCATTCGCCTCTTTCGCGCTCTCCCGCAGTATAACGGCGAGAGTCGCTTCACGACCTGGCTCTACCGGCTGGTGGTCAACCTGGGCCGTGATGAATTGCGCCGGCGCGGGCGTCAGGTGCCGGTCTTGCCCCCTGTGCTCGAGGCCGAAGAGCTTGATCCGATCACTGCAGTGCCCGACGATGATCGCTGGGCCGACCCCGAGCAGGCCCTTGCCTCGCACGAACTACGTAAGCAGGTGCGCCGCGCCCTTGATCAGCTCGAAGCGCACTACCGCCTGGTGCTCACACTCTACTATTTTGAAGATCTGAAGTATACCGATATTGCCGAGATCCTTGAGATCCCGCTTAACACCGTCAAGAGCCATATTCGGCGCGGGAAAGAGCGGCTTGCCGCTATCCTCGAGGCCGAGGAGCAGCCCCCGGCTACCCGTGAGGTTGCCCGCTCCCCCCGGCATGAGCCTGAGCACCCCTTTCCGGGGGCCGCACCGCTCCGCCTGCTCTTCGGCGGAACCGGGAGGTAAACTATGCATGAGCATCTTGAAGCGGCAGCGCGCGACCCTGAAGATGGGCTCGATAGTCTGCTCCGCCACGAACTTCACTGGCAGGCCCCGCCTGAGCTGACCACATGCCTGCTCGGGCTGATTCCCAACGCTCCCCTGATGGCGCTGGCACTCGCCCGCCCCCGGCCACAGTCCTGGTACAGCATCCTGGTGCTCATCCTGACCTCAGTGGCAGTCGGGCTCTCGCTGGCCGTCGCCTGGCAGATCTATGGTGCCCTCGGCACCCAGCTCGGCCTGGCCAGCGTGCTCGAGAGCCTACGTGACGCGCCGCTGATCGGTCTCCAGCGCCTCTATGAAACGCTGCCCGCTTCGCGCCAGCTCGTCGCCATGCTTGTCGCCGTGCGCGACCAGATCCACTGGCTGTTGCTGGCCGTGATCCTCTGGCTGGCCCTCGATGGCTGGCAGCCCCGCCTGCGCCGGGCTTCCGCCGGACGGTGAAGCTAGCCTAGATGATACAGTCGCGGCCTTGCGTTTTGGCCTGGTAGAGCCGTTTGTCTGCCGCGCTGATCAGCGCCTCGCTGTCGCACCCATCACCAGCCTGGCTGCTCACTGCGATCCCGGCACTGAAGGTCAAGTTGATCGGCTGGCCTTCGAAGACCAAAACCTGCGCGCCGAGCTGCTCACGCACCCGCTGGAGCAGCAGCCGCATCGTTTCGTGTTGCATATCCAGCGTGATCAGCATAAACTCCTCACCCCCATAGCGGCCAACCAGATCGTAGGGGCGACAATTGGTGCTGAGGAGATGCGCAAATTGTTGCAGGACGTAGTCACCGCCCGGGTGACCATAGGTATCGTTGATCGTCTTGAAAAAATCAAGATCGATCAGGGCAATTGCAAAGGTGCGGCCAGTGCGTTCATGCTCGTTGATCAGCTTCTCCAACCGCTTGAATAGATAACCGCGATTATAGATTCCTGTCAGGCTATCATGGATCGAGATTCGGTAGATCTCTTCTTCCGCATGTTTGCGGTCACTGATGTCGATCAAGAGTCCTTCGATCGCCTGGATCTGACCCGCATCGTCATAGACAAAGTCTCCCTGCTCAAAGACCCACTTTTCATGCTGATCCGCTGTGATGATGCGGTATTCTAGTTTCGCCGACTGCTGCTGCTGACTTGCTGCTTGCCAGGTTTGCCAGACCCTCTCGCGGTCTTCAGCTTTGATCAGATCGTTAAAGGAGATCTGCCGGTTGTAGAGCAATGCCTCGCTCGGGTAGCCGGTAAGCCTGAGACATCCTTCTGAGACAAACTCCATCGTCCAGTCACGATCAAAGCGGCAGCGATAGGCAACCCCTGGTAGGTTGGCAATCAAGAGCGATTTGCTCCGCTCGCTCTCCCACAGCGAGGCGTTGATCGTTCTGAGGCGCATGCTCCAGTAGAACCAGATCCCTGCCAGGATGAGTAGCAGGCCTGCTATCCGCACGAGGATGCTGTAATCAAAGGGTTGCACAATGGTAATGTTGACATGCCGATTGATGATCGCTTCACGCTCGCGGGGTGTGATCGTTGCAATGCCCTTGTTAAGAATATCGCGCAACATGGACTGGTCTTTGCTTACCCCAATCCGCAGGCGGTTGATATAGGTATTGGGGGCCTGCCCCGCGATCTTCAACGTAAAGAGGCCCTCCTTACGGATCGTATAGGCCGCCATAGTCAACGAGCGGAGCGTCAGATCGGCTTCACGCTGGGAGATGGCCTGGAAGACCTCCTTCTCACTCGGCACGGTAAGCACGGTCAGATTCGGAAAATCGCGCCGCACCCGCTCTTCTACCGAGGTGCCAGTGGGTAAAATAATCCTGGCATCACCCAGTTGGGTCGCATCAAAGATAAAGGGGTGTTCTTCTCGCGTAATAAAGACATTCGGATCGATCAGCAGCGGCTCGGTAAAGGTCAGCCACACTTCACGCGCAGGTGTCTGGTTCAGAAAGGGGAGGATATAGACCTCGCCAGCCTGCGAGAGTTCAAGCGCCGCATCCCAATCGCGGGGAATGATATAGGCAAACTCAACCCCAAGACGCTCGGCCACGAGCGCCATGAGATCGGCCGCAATACCAGCGAAGTTGCCCTGTTCATCAACATATGCATAGGGAATCCAATCAGGATCAGGGGCAACCGTCAGTGGCCCAAGTGAGGCCAGGTAAGCTCGTTCTTCTGGCGAAAGCTCCACGTTGACCGCTGCAGCGATTGGTTCGCTCAAGGGCGCGGCGGGTGTGCTATCTCCTAAGGGCCACCAGATCAACAGGCTGCCCAGGCTGATCAAGCCCACCACAACCACGCCTACTGGCAGAAGCCAGTCTGGCACCCTCGATCTGGATGGCTCGATATGGTGTAGCGATCCTAAAGGCTTACGGGTCATCATACGACACCCTTTCCCTGTGGGTCGCACACCGCAGAGGTGATCACGCTGCTGAGAACTGCTTTTGATTATAAATCGAGCTGATTACCATACGCTGAGAGCCCGCACAAGCTTGCTAGGCCTGTGCGGGCGGCGTCCTGGTGGTGGTACCGCAGGCAGATCGGGGGGTACCAGCCTGTATGACAGGCAGTACCGTGCGTGTTCGGCAAGGGTGCCAGCGAAGGGTGTTTACAGCCTAGTGCGTCTCTGGTGGGTGCTGTTTTGGGCTTTGCCAGGGCCAGCGGTGCTCGATCTCAATGACGATCGACCAGCTTAAGAAGGTGCGGATCAGCACCAGCAGGCCCAGGAAGATCACACTGTCCAGGGAGGGCTCAATCGCCACCGTGAGGATGACATCGGCGGCTACCAGCATCTCCAGGCCCAACAGCAAGCCGCGACCGAGCAGTAGCTTGTAGCGCTCGTAAATGGCCTGGCGATCTTCGCCGCGCCCCAGGCCGTGCAGAAAAAGGATCGTACTGCTCAGGGCCACAACCATAATGATCAAGACGGCCAATAGCTCAATGCTGAGAGCGGCGATTTTGATCCACTCGGTCAAGACGTCACTTATGGCCGTATGAGGATAGGCATCCATCATGTAGCCTCCGTCTGGGCGGCAATCCACCGCTCGTCGCCACCTGACCGGTCTTTATTGGCCCTTTTGCGCATACGCTAGCGGTGCTCTAGGGCTGATCGGGAAAGATTCGTTCCCAATCCTGACGCATACTCACCACCGTCCACGCCTGGCTGTGGGCCATCGTCAGGGCCTGCTCAGCCCCGCGCTCGTAGGCAAACTCACGCTCGGCATCGTCGTGCAGCAGCAGCAGGCGCAAGGCCAGGCGTTCGGGCGTGCCAGCAAACTGGAGCATCGGCAGGTCGCCGTTCGAGTTCCCTGCGGCGAGGATGGGCCGTCGTCCGGCAACGCTCCAGATCTGGATGGGTTTACCAGGGCCATCGTCGATCACGCTCAGTTCACCCTGTTGCACAATCATCCCCACACCGTCTTGTTCCTCATAGCTATAGGCCACCGTTGTCCCGATCAGCCGCTCGCGGGGAATGCCGTAGAGTTGCTCGGCGAAGCCGCGCATAAAATCGCGCCCGCCGCCGGAGACGAGGTAGCACGTGAAGGCATGGGCCTCGAGGTAACGTAGGAGTTCGAGCATGGGCTGGTAGATACAGGCGGTATAGGGCCGTCCGAGGGTGGGGTGCTGCGTCTGGCTCACAAAAGCGGCGGCCTCCGCCTCAACCGCTTCGACCAGTTGGTCATGCGAGAAGGTCAACACGCCCTCGATCAAGATCTGCAGATCACGGCTATCGCCCTGGTAGTGGTGGGTGATCGCCCCACCCAGCCAGGTAAAATCGCGGGTATAGGCAGCCTGCCAGGGCTGGCGGGTGCGTAGCGCCGGGTCAGCCTCGGCCTGCGCGGCCAGCTTGCGCAGCAGGAAATCGAGCTGTACATACATCGGTTTCTCGCACCAGAGGGTACCGTCATTGTCGAAGACCGCCACTCGCTTGATAGGCGGTAGATAGTGCCGGCTGGCCTCATCACTAACGGCAGCCACAAAGGCGAGGATGGCCGTCCGGGTCGGGGTGTCGCGCCAACTGGGAAGAACCGTGGACATGATGATCTCCTGAGGGTTGACACGAGCATAAAGCAAGGAGGTGGGTGATTGCTGCATGCGTAGTATACAACGCACCTGATCGCGTATGCAACTAAAGGCTCTGATACTGACAGGGCTGATGCAACGTCGCCTCAGGCAATCGCACGCGGATACCGCAGATGGAACAGATTCGCGCTGCGCTGCCGCAAAAAGCTCCGCGTCAATCCGTCAGATCAGCGCGATCCGCGTTCTCGTTCGGACTTTGCATCAGCCCTGCTGATACTGATTTCGTGGTTGACTCCCTGGCTGCAAATGACGATGATATGAGCATAGGAGCGTTTGCTTGGAAGGAGGGTTGGAATAGCCTTGATCAAGCTCACAAAAGAGGGCACAGGATGAGCGAGGTATTCTATGCATAAGCTGGTGGCCTACCTTTCCCAGGATCGACGCCAGGTGCTGGCAGCAGGGCGTGATCTGCCCGAACGCACTGTGGGCACGGCTCTCTTTGCCGATATCTCCGGCTTTACCCGATTGACCGAAGCACTCCAGCAGGCTTATGGCTCACGGCGCGGCAGCGAACTGCTGAGCGATCGCATCAATCAGATCTATACGGCCCTGATCGCCCATATCGATGCTTACCGCGGCAGTGTGCTTGGTTTCGCCGGTGATGCGATCACATGCTGGTTCGATCGTGCTGATGGGCCTGCCCCAATGCGTGCGACCGCCTGCGCCCTGGCGATGCAGCAGACGATGGCGACAATCAGCCAGATCAGCCTGCCCGACGGCGACACGATCACGCTGGCGCTCAAGGTGGCCCTGGCTTGTGGCCCGGCTCGCCGGCTCGTGGTGGGCGAGCCGACGATCCAACGGCTTGATCTGCTGGCAGGGGCAACTCTGGCCCGGGTGGCGACTGCCGAGCATCACGCAACGATGGGGGAGGTTGTGCTCGATGCGGCCTGTGTTGCTGCGCTCGGGCCAGTTGCTCAGATCGGGGGCTGGCGTGAGGATGTCGTCAGTGGCGAGCATTTTGCCCCTCTGCTGGCCTTTAGCAGTGCCCCACCGCCAAACCCATGGCCCGCCCTGTCCACAGCGGACTTGCCGCCAGCCTTGCTGCGCCCCTGGGTACCGGCGGCAATCTATACGCATGAAGTCACCGGACAGGGAGCCTTCCTTACTGAACTGCGCCCGGCGGTGGCCCTCTTCCTGCGTTTTGGCGGGATCGATTATGATGCAGAAGAGGAGGTGCGTAGTCGACTGGACGCCTTCATCTGCACAACCCAGGCCGTGCTTGAGCGCTTCGGGGGAAGCCTGTTGCAGGTGGTGATCGGCGATAAAGGCAGTTACCTCTGCTGCGCCTTCGGTGCGCCGGTAGCCCACGAGGACGATGCCCGCCGGGCAGTGCTGGCAGCACTTGCCTTGCACCGTGAGGCAACCGCTGCCGCCGACTTGCCCCCGCTACAGATCGGGATCAGCCAGGGTACGCTGCGCTGCGGGGCCTATGGTGCCGATGCCCGGCGAACCTACGGCATCCTTGGTGACGAGGTCAACCTGGCGGCGCGGCTGATGGGCCTGGCGGCAGCGGGCGAGACCTTGATCAGCGCGGCGATGCGGCCCGCCGTGGCTGCCTATGTGGCGCTGGAGCCACGCCCGCCGATCCACCTGAAGGGCAAGGCAGAGCCGCTGCCGGTCTTTGCTGTGAGTGGCCTGCGTCAGGAGCGCGCAGTGCGCCTGAGTGAGCCGGGTTATAGCCTGCCGATGGTTGGACGGGCACGTGAGCTAGCAGACGTTGCTGAGTTGATGCGGCAGGTGCTGGCTGGCCATGGCCAGGCCGTAGCGATCTGCGCCGAAGCTGGCCTGGGCAAATCACGCCTGCTGGCCGAGGTGTTACGACTGGCCCAGCAGCACGGCATGATCGGCTATGGCGGGGCCTGCCAGTCTACTGGTACCCTCAGCCCGTACCTGCTCTGGCAGCCGATCTGGCGGGCGATCTTCAACCTCAGCCCGGAGGCACCTCTGCGACGGCAGATTCATACCCTGAAGGAGCTGATCGAAGAGTGGGCACCTGAACGGGCGGTTGCCTTACCCTTGCTGGCACCCTTGCTCGGCCTGGCATTGCCTGAGAATGATTTTACCCAGGCGCTCGATGCCCATGATCGTCAGGGTGCCTTGCATGCCCTCCTGGGCGCTTGCCTGGCCGCTGCCGCCACCGAAGCGCAGAGTGCAGGTGGTGGATTGCTGATCGTGCTGGAGGATGTCCATTGGATCGATCCGGCTTCGCTGTTGCTG
Source organism: uncultured Chloroflexaceae bacterium (assembly GCA_964592425.1). Taxonomy (GTDB): domain Bacteria; phylum Chloroflexota; class Chloroflexia; order Chloroflexales; family Chloroflexaceae; genus Viridilinea. Next base: position 50,764 of record CAZQCG010000029.1, on the reverse strand, counting down.
TTGAACGACCTGGCAGCAACCCTCGCCGAGCTGCCGGTGCTGCTGGCCCTGGCTTACCGCCCCCTCGAAGTGAGCCTGCATCAGCAACTACGCCTCACGGCACTGCCGGATTTCCATACGATCAACCTGGAGGGTCTTGATCAGGATGCCGTAGCGCAGCTGATCCGCGCCAAGTTACTGCAACTCTTCCCGGCCCGCGGTGCCGCCGTGCCCGCAAGCCTGGTCAGACAGTTGATGGCACGCACGCAGGGCAATCCATTCTATATCGAAGAAGTGTTGAACTATCTGCACGATCGGGCTATCGACCCACGCGAGGCGGGTAACCTGGCCGATCTTGAACTGCCTGAGAGCCTGCAACGCCTCGTGCTAAGCCGTATCGACCAGTTGAGCGAGCAACAGCAGATCATCCTGAAGAGCTCGAGTGTGATCGGGCAGCGCTTCCTGGTAGCCTGGCTCGATGGGGCCTTCTCCGAACTGGCGGCCCCTGAGGAACTACGGGCCAACCTGGTGGATCTGGAGCGGCTTGAGCTGACCCCGCTCGATACGCCTGAGCCGGAACTGGCTTACCTGTTCAAGCATGTGCTTACCCGCGAGGTAGCCTACAGCAGTCTGGGGTCGGCCACCCGTGCGATGCTGCACGAGCAACTGGCGCTCTATCTTGAGACGCTGCCCGGTGCAAACGACCTGCTTCTCGACCTGCTGGCTCACCACTACGATCTGAGCGCCAACCTGCCGAAAAAGCGTCGCTACCTGCGCCAGGCGGGTCAGGCCGCGGCAACCCGCTACGCTAATGCGTCAGCGCTGGCCTACCTGGGGCGAGCATTGGAATTGGCACCGTCCGCTGATCTGCAGGAGCGCTACGCCCTGCTGCTGACCCGTGAGCAGGTGCTGGCTCTGGGCGGTGAACGTGACGCACAACGGACCGACCTGATGGCCCTGGCCACCCTGGCCGAGCAACTGGAGCGCCCGGATGCCCGCGCCGAGGTGGCCCTGCGCCAGGCCCGCCTGGCGAATGTGACCGGGCACTTCGCAGAGGCGGCTGAGTTAGCCCGGTCGGCAGTGGTATGGGCTCAGACAGCCGGGATGGCTCGTAGCGAAGCCGCTGCCTGCCATAGTCTGGGCTGGGCCTTGCGTGGCCGACGTGAGTATGCCGACGCCCACGCCGCCCTCGAACGCAGCCTGCTTCTGGCCGAGGAGATCGACGATAACACGCAACGCTGCGCGACCCTCAATGCCCTCAGTGCTGTGGCCGCCGACCAGGGGCACTATGCTCCAGCCCAGGACTATCTCGAACGCAGCCTGGCAATTGCCCATACGAGCGACAATCGGCGTATGGAGAGTTATGCCCTGGCCGACCTGGCGAACCTTGCCGGTGAGCAGGGTCGTCTCAGTGTTGCCGTGAGTTACCTGCAACAGGGCCTTAGCGCTGCCCGCATGATCGGCGACCGCTGGCTGGAAGGACGTACCCTCGGCAACCTGGGGTTCGCCCAGGTTCTGCTGGGTAACTACCATGCTGCCCAGGCTGAAAGTACACAGAGTCTGGTTCTTGCCAGAACCACCGCTGACCAGCAGCAGCAAGCCTACAGCTATGGCACCCTCGGCCTGGCCACGCTGGGCCTTGCCGAACTGGAAGGCGCAGACGAGGCCTATCAGCAGGGGCTGGCCCTGGCCGAGGCCCTTGATGACCAGTTGCTGCGTGGGCTCCTGCACCGGGGCCTTGGCCAGGTCGCCCTGGCCCGTGGCGACCTGGCGGCGGCGGCGATAGCCTACGAGCAGGCGGTCACTGCCCTTGCTCAGCTGGATGCGCCAGCCCTGCTTGCCGAGCCCCTGGCCGGGCTGGCACGGGTGGCCCTGGCCCAGGGTGATGCCGTAAGTGCCCTGGCTCGGATCGAGCCGGTACTGGCTTACCTGGAAGCGGGCAAGCTCGACGGGGCCGAAGAGCCGATGCTGGTCTATTTGACCTGTATTCAGGCCCTGCGCGCCTGCGCTGACCCACGCGCCACAACGCTGCTGACCCGCGCCCGCCATGAATTGCTGGCCCGCGCTGCAATGATCAACGACCCGAGCGCCTTTCTTGAGCAGGTATCCGTTCATCGTGAGCTACTGGAGCTGTAGAAAGGAATGCCCTATGGCTTCCCGTATGTCCCACCTTGCTCGCCCCCTGTTTGTGCTACTGTTCGCCCTGAGCCTTCTGCCGGGGATTCCCCTGCTGCCCACGCCGACGGCCTCTGCTGCGACAGCCCAGGTAAGCTTTCCGCTTGGTGCGCGACGCCCGTTCGGTACCAATAATGACTATAGCCAGAGTGTGGCCCTGGGCGACCTGAACGGTGATGGACATCTGGATATTGCCGTCGGAACGTGGGGTCGACCCAACCGGATCTTCTGGAATGATGGCCATGGCCACTTCGAGAACGCACCGACCATGTTCAACACCATGCAGCGGGCGGATACACGCAGCCTGGCCCTGGGCGATCTGGACGAGGACGGTGACCTCGATATTGTCATTGCCACCTATAACGGCCAGAGCAAGCTCTATCTCAACGACATCCAGCATAACTTCAGTGAGGCCCAGGCACGCCTGATTGGTCCCGCAGACGCTACGATCCAGAGCGTGGCCCTGGGCGATCTGAATGGTGATGGACGCCTCGACATCGTTGTGGGCAGCACGACCCAGACTACCATCTACCTCAACGATGCTCAACATCTCTTCAGCGCGACGATCCCGGTCGGTGCGGTTGGCCGAGACGAGCAGCGCAGCCTGGCTCTGGGCGATCTCAATGGCGATGGGCGCCTCGATATTGTGGTGGGCATGTCCGGTGGACAGAGCTGGGTCTACCTGAACGATGCCCAGCAGAGCTTTACGCAGAGCATTGCTTTCGGCCCGGCAAGTGATACGACCCAGAGTGTCGCCCTGGGCGACCTCGATGGCGATGGGCGGCTTGATATTGTGGTGGGGCGTAACGGGCGCAGCCAGATCTATTTCAACCTGGCCCAGAACCCCTTCGCTGAAGCTAACAGCAGCTTCTTTGGCCCGAATCGCCAGGACACCCGCGCCGTCGACGTCAGTGATCTGGATGGCGATGGACGCCTCGATATTGCTACGGCCAACTACCTTGGACAGAGCTGGGTCTACCTGAATACCCCGCTCCAGCCCTTCCAGACGGCCGTAGCGGTTGGTTCGGAGGCCGCCGAGACTATTGCCCTGGCTGCAGGCGACCTTGACGGTGACGGGGCGCTCGACCTGGTCAACATGGAGCTTGGCCAGCGTTATGTCTACTTGAATAGTGGTGCTGGCACCTTTGCTGTCGATCAGACAACTACTTTCGGCACAGGTAGCGAGCAGGTGCAGAGCCTGGCCCTGGGCGACATGAATGGTGACGGGCGACTCGACATTGTTGCTGGCCTTGAAGCAGGCCAGAGCCGGATCTACTTCAATGCCGCCCAGACCCCCTTTGCAACAAGCCTTCCCTTCGGCCCTGATTCAGGCGGAGCCATCGATGTGGCTGTAGGCGATATGAATGGCGATGGGCGGCTTGATCTGGTGTTTATCGGCACCGGCAATCGTGCGGTCTATCTTAATACCATAGAATATCCTTTCACAACAAGCATAAACTTTGGCGAAAACAACGATAGAGATAATAGCGTTGCCGTGGGTGATATAGACGGCGATGGGCGGCTTGATATTCTTGTGGGGAGCGAGGCTGGCGGTAGGGTCTATCTCAACGCGGCTCAACAACCCTTCAGTTCGTTCATTCCCTTTGGGCAGGCGGCCACAAGCGTGATCAGCCTTGCAGTCGGCGATGTAGATCGTGATGGTGACCTTGATCTTGCCGGAAGTGGCATATTGCGAACGGCGGCCGGCGGCCAGCCCCAGATCATGCTCTTCCACAATAATGGGAGCGAGGGCTTCAGTGTGGCCCAGGTCATCAGCACCGCTGACACCATCTACAGTGTGGCCCTGGGTGATCTCGACGGCCAGGATGGGCTCGACCTGGCGGTGGGCGGGAATGGCCAGAACCGCATCTTCTTCAACAATGGGCAGGGCGGCCTGCTGAGTGAGCCACAGCCCTTTGGCCTGGCTGAGGGATTGACCAGAAGTTTAGCCGTTGCTGATCTAGATGGTGACGGCGACCTCGACCTGGTGACGGGCAACTATGGGCGTCAGAGTGTGGTTGATCTCAACCGCGATGGCTGGTTTGACACAGCAAGCACGCGCACCTTTGGCACGCGGCTCGATTATACCTATGCGGTCACGGCGGGCGATCTTGATGGTGACGGGCGGCCTGAGGTAGTTGCTGGCAATTTCGGCCAGTGGAGCCGGGTCTATGCGGCGGGCCCTGCACGCAGCAGCCCGGCGATGCCGCCTGTCCCGGCCCCTCACCGGCCAGGCTCAACACCCGACGCCCCACTCCTCTCAACTCCGCTGATCCTGGCGAGCCAGGTAATCAGCCTTCCTTTTGCCCTCAGCGATCCCGAAGGTAAACCGGCCGCTACCCTGAGTGCCGAGTATTCTCTTGATGGCGGCGGGGAGTGGCACACCGCCGTGCCGACCCAGACCCGCATAACTAGCCTTGCAACGATGCCCGAACGTTTCCCGACCTACCCGGCTACGCCGATCAATATACCTGACCCTGGAACGATCAGCAGTTCGGTGAACGTCGCTGCGCCAGCCAACGGTATTCCAGGGCGGATCAGCGATGTGGAGATCGAGCTGACGATCGAGCATCCCTTCGTCGGCGACCTGACTGCCCGGCTCACTGCGCCCGACGGTACCACGGTGGATCTCTTCACACGGGTAGGTGCTGACGGCGATAACCTTACTGGCCTGATCCTTGACGACGAGGCCGCCACATCGATCAGCAGCGGCACGGCACCCTTCAGCGGACGCTTTCAGCCTATGGGGAGCCTGGCAAATTTTGATGGCAAAAGCCCACTTGGTCAGTGGACGCTGACGATCACAGACGCAGCCACTGTCGATACTGGTCGCCTGGTCGCCTGGGCCTTGCGCCTCAAGACAACCGGCGTACAGCACACCTTCGCATGGGACACCTCGCAGGTCTTTGGCCAATCAGACAATGTGGTGGTACGACTGCGTACGACACCCCCCCTGAGCAGTGGACCCAACCAGGCACCACGCTTCCAGCACCCCTACGCCGCTGCCACAACCGTGCCCTTCCGTGTGCGCGGTAACCAGGTACGGGTGATCAATGCGCAGCAGCAGCCGATGGCCGGCGCCGTAGTCTTCCGCCTGAACGAGGGCCTGGAACGTGATCAACAACTCTTCGCGGCAGACCCGCAAGCCCCCGGCTATACCACTAATGCGGCTGGCTACCTGGCCGGGCGCGGGATTCTCACACCTGGCGATGAGTTGGTCGCCCTGGCACCGATCCTGCCGCTGCCCGGCCCTTATGCCGGCGTCTACTCATCGACAGTGCGGCTCTATGCAACCAATATTATGACCAGGCCCGATGGTTTGAGCGGCATGCCAGTGACACAGGCCGGGGTGCAGACCGTGACCGTTTCGCTCGAACGTCCGCTGGTGCTCTTCGACCTGCTCGTCTCGGTGGAGTGGGACGCACGCTACGATACGCGTTTTACGGCACAGCTTGAGGCCGACCTGGCTCGCAGCTCCGAGTTACTCTTCCAGGCCAGCCACGGCCAGGCGGCCCTGGGGCATGTACTGATCTTTTATGACCGTGAGAACTGGGACTATGCCGACATCCGCATCTATGCCTCGAACCGGGTGCGCCCGTCGGCCCTGATTGGCGGGATCGCCTTCGAGTTACTCAACGACCCTGACACAGAGCAGATGCTCTATGGGCCAGGCCAAGTTCATATGGGTGCAACCTGGAACCGCTTCGGCAACGCCGGAAGCAACCTGGGTGAGGATTGGCCACGAACTTTCGTCCATGAGCTTGGGCATTACCTCTTCTTCCTCGAAGACAACTACCTTGGCTTCAGCGACGACCTTGTTGTGCCAGTCAGCAGCTGTCCCGGCCTGATGAGTGACCCCTACGCTGCTGTCTGGCAATTCCAGACCCGTGCGGGCTGGAGCCCGGGTTGCGACAATACCTTCTCCAACCAGGCCACGCAGCGCGCCGATTGGGAGACGCTGACTACCTTCTACCCGAACCTCCATGCACCGACAGGCAGCCTGGCTAACTTGCCACAAGGCCCGATCCGCCAGCCCCTTGCCCTCACCGAGATCACTGCGGTGCCGCCGCTGACTCCGACTGAGCGTCTGGATGTGCCGATCTTCTATACGGTCGATCTGAGCACGAGCGCACGAATTATTCCCGCGCTGACCGCACGGGCCTTTCTCTTTCAGCACAGCTACGGCGAGCCGAGTGAGCAGTACGACCGCATTGTGCCCCTCGGACGGGCGATCAACGACCAGGTGCTTGCCCGTGGTGCCCGTGTGGGCGACCGTCTTTGCCTCTTCGAGCCGACGGCGGCCCGTTTTGGCTGTGAGCGTATTCGTGAGGGTGATGAGCGGCTGGAGTTGCGTACCAGGCCCGCCTGGCAACCACAGATCCGCCTGACCCCCATAACCTCGCGCACACTCGAGTTGCAGGTGGCGCAGGTACCATCAGGGGTGAGTGAGCTACGTGCGACGCTCTATCCACTTGACGACGACCTGCCACCGCCGCCGATCAGCCTGACGGTAGAAGCGCCGGGTGTCTACAGTGGCCATTTCCAATTGAGCTACCCTCTGCCAGGAGCCTACATCCACCTGGCGACCAACGATGGGCCAGACCCCACCTGGGAAGCGGTGATCAGCTATGCGCTGGACGGCAATGCGGGGGCCTTCAACCGCGTCGGTGGCGGCGGGGCCTTCAACCGCGTCGGTGGCGGCGGGGCCTTCAACCGCGTCGGTGGCGGCGGGGCCTTCAACCGCGTCGGTGGCGGCGGGGCCTTCAACCGCGTCGGTGGCGGCGGAGCGCCGGTCGCCTCGTCCGAGGGCGACATCCTGCTGGTCGGCGAGAACCTCAACTTTGGCCTGGGCCAGTTCCTGCTGCTCCAGACAAGCAGCAGCCTGCCGCCGATCCCCGGCTGGGCCACGCTGATCGGCCAGGGCTACCACTTCACCACCTCGCCGAACTGGCTCACCGCAACCGAAGCCCTCAGCCAAACGGCGCTCAGCTTCAGCTACCTCGATAGTGAAGTGCCGACCGGTGAAGAAGACGGCATCCAGGTCTATTATCACGCCGAACAAGCAACAGCCTGGCGCGCAGTGCCGACAGCGATCAACTCCTACTTTAACCTCGCGGCCATTGCCAACCAGGGCCCCGGGCTCTACGCCCTGATGAGCAGCATCCGCATCCCCTTACCGGCAGCGGGGTGGAACAACTTTGCCTACAGCGCACCCCTAAGCCGCACGGTCGGATCGGCGCTTGAATCGATCAGTGGGCGCTACCGGATCGTCTACAGCCACGTACCGACTGCGACCGAAGCAGTTTGGCAGGTCTATGCGCCAGCACCGGCACCGGCCTGGGTCAGCGACCTGAGGCAACTCGAATTTGGCCGGGGCTACTGGATCTACACCACCCAGGCCGATGATCTTCTTTTGCGAGGCGGAACAACCACGTTTGCCGCCACACCATCCGCCCCGGCCGACCAGCTTAGCCTGCCCCCGGCCACCCTCTATGCCGTGCTGAACAACCACAGCGCTCCTGCACCAACAGCAGGCCAGGCCGTCGAAGCATGGATCGGCACAGCCCTTTGCGGGCGCAGCCTTACGCACGACGTTGGTGATGGCCAGGTAGGTTTCGTCCTCAAAGTTGCCGCCATTGGTCCGGCCACGCCAGGCTGTGGTGCACCGGGGAGCACAGTGACGGTGCTGGTGGCAGATCAGGCATACGGGCATGCGGTGTGGGATAATACGCAGGCAGTTGACCTGAATGCCGTTGAGGATGCTTCAATCTACCTGCCCTTTGTTCGACGATGATTTGTCGCTACACACGACCTGAACTCCGCCCCCTGGCCCCATGTCTAAAGCTGACGCGCAAAGGCACACTCCATGCTATAGTTGAAGAAGCAAAACAGGCACCCCGTCACTGGCACGGCCAGGCCGCAACGGGCACCGGGTGGCGATGAGGATTAGCTATGTCAGCGTTCGGCAGTGAGAGCGAACTTCAACGGTACGCCGATGTGATCGTCCGGGTAGGTTTGAATCTGCGGCAGGGCCAACGCCTGCTGATCCGTGCTGAACTGCAGACGGCGGCACTCGTGCGGGCAGTGGCCCGTAGTGCCTACCGCGCCGGGGTGCGTTTTGTCGATGTGATCTGGAGTGATGAGCAACTGGCCCTGGTGCGCGTCCAGGAGGCCCCGGCATCAACCTTCAGTGAGGTTGAGACCTGGTCGGCGATGGCGAGTCAGGGCTACCTGGAGGCCGGCGATGCGCTGCTTTCGATCTATGCGGTGACGCCAAATCTGCTGGCGAACGAGAATCCTGAGGCGATCAGTATGATGCAGCGGGCAAGCGCCAGCGTGGCCCGTCCGGTGAGCGACCTGGTGCAGCGTAATGCCTCGGCCTGGGCTGTGGTGAGCTACCCCACCCCCGGCTGGGCCGCCCAGGTTTTGCCTGAAGTACCTGAGCCACAACGCCTGCAGCAGCTCTGGCAGGCCATCGCGATCACCTGCCGCCTGGATCACCCCGACCCGGTTGCGGCCTGGCAAGTCCATCTCAACAACCTGGATGCCCGCTCGGCCTATATGAACGCCCGGGCCTACCGCGCCCTCCACTACCGTGGGCCAGGCACCGACCTGCGCGTCGGTCTTGCCGAGGGCCATCTCTGGATCGGCGGGGCCTCAACCAGCGCCCATGGCCAGAGCTTTGTGCCCAACCTGCCGACCGAGGAGATCTTCACTCTGCCCGATCGTACCCAGGCCGAAGGGGTTTTGCGGGCCAGCCGCTCGCTCAACTTTGGTGGGACCTTGATCGAAGACTTTACGCTGCACTTCAGCGGCGGGCGGGTGACCCAGCTCAGTGCGGCGCGGGGCGAAGCGGTGCTGCGTCGGCTCGTGGAGAGCGACGAAGGCGCCGGGCGTCTCGGCGAGGTCGCCCTGGTCGCCGCCAGTTCGCCGGTTGCCCGCACCGGCCTGCTCTTTGCCAATACGCTCTTTGATGAAAATGCCGCCAGCCACCTGGCCTTCGGTAACGGCTACCGCTTCTGCCTGCGTGACGGTGTGGCGATGGACGATGAGCAGTTCTGCGCCGCCGGGGGCAATCCCAGTATGATCCACGTCGATTTTATGCTCGGCTCACCCGAACTGGATATTGATGGCCTCAGCGCCGACGGTAGCGTCGAGCCGGTCATGCGCGCCGGTGAGTGGGCCTTCGCCATCTAAGATACATATGATCGAGCTTGCCCCTTCCATCCTGACGGCCGATTTTGCCCGCCTTGGCGCTGAGGTAGAGGCTGCCTTTGAAGTTGGCATCCGCTGGTTGCACCTTGATGTGATGGACGGGCAGTTTGTGCCCAACATCAGCTTTGGGCCAGCGCTGATCCGCTCGCTACGGCCCCTGGCTAACCGCTACGGGGCCGTGCTCGACGCCCACCTGATGATTGTCGAGCCTGAGCGCTATCTTGCCGATTTCGCCGCCGCTGGCTGTGATTACATCAGTGTTCACACCGAGGCTAGCCCGCATCTGCATCGCGCCATCCAGCTCATCCATAGCCATGGCCTCCGCGCTGGTGCCGCCCTTAATCCTGGCACGCCCCTCGCCGCGCTTGAGGAGCTCCTGCCTGAGCTCGACCTGGCCCTGGTGATGACGGTCAATCCCGGCTTCGGTGGCCAGACCCTCATTCCTGCCTGTCTGGACAAAGTCAGCCGCCTGCGTCGGCTCTGCACGGCCTGGGGCCGCACGGCGTTGCCGATCCAGGTTGATGGGGGTGTGAACGCAACAACCATTGCGTCCGTCCAGGCTGCCGGAGCCAATCTGGCCGTGGTTGGCTCGGCGGTCTATAACCCGGCACAGAGTGTTGCCGAAGCGGTGACGGCCCTGCGGACAGCGCTGGCAGGTTAGACAAGGATTTAGGAGATAGCAAAGAGAAAACAGCCCGAGCGCATCAGAACGCGGCAAGTGACGCCGAACTTTAAACCAGCCCGAAACCTTGTCTTAACAAAGAGTGAGGTCATTGATGATCCTGGCAGGTGACATTGGGGGTACGAAGACGATCTGCGCCCTCTTTTCGCGTGAGGGTGGCCCCCACCGGCCCCTGGCCGAGACGACCTTCCCCAGTGCGGGCCATAACAGCCTTGAGGCGATTGTGCACGAGTTCCTGGCGGTCAACCCCCAGCCAATCGAGGCCGCCTGCTTCGGGGTAGCCGGGCCGGTGATGGATGACCGCGCCGAGATTACCAATCTGCCCTGGGTGATTGATGCGCACGAGTTGAGTGCGACGATCGGCGGGGCACCCGTGCTGCTTGTCAACGACCTCAAGGCGGTGGCTCAGGCCGTGCCCTACCTTGAGCCCGACGACCTGGTCACGCTCAATGTGGGCGAACCGCTCGCCGGTGGGGCCATCGGGGTGATCGCCCCCGGTACCGGCCTCGGTGAAGCCTTCCTGACCATGGAGCAGGGTCGTTACCGCGCCCATCCCTCGGAAGGCGGCCACTCCTCCTTCGCCCCCAATACTCCCACCGAGACCGAGTTGCTCAAATATCTGCTTCACGAGCATCGCCACGTCAGCTATGAACGGGTCTGTTCGGGCCTCGGCATCCCCAATATCTACGCCTATTTCCGCGACCTGGTCTTCCAGCGCGAGACGCCCTGGGTGGCCGAGCGGCTGGCGGCGGCAGCCGATCCAACCCCGGTGATCGTCGGTGGCGCACTGGAGCCCTCTGGCCCCTGTCCGGTCTGTGCCGCAACCCTGGACTGCTTCCTGGGCATCTTTGGCAGCGAGGCGGGCAACCTGGCCCTCAAGGTGCTGGCCACCGGCGGGGTCTACCTGGGCGGCGGCATCCCGCCACGTTTGCTGCCCCAGCTACGTGGGCCGCGCTTCCTCGAAGCGATGCACAACAAGGGCCGTTTCACCGACCTGATGCAGCGCATTCCCGTCTATGTCATCCTCAACCCCAAGACGGCGCTCTACGGTGCGGCCGCCCACGCCCTGATGTAAACGATGGCACACCTTTCGCCGGCCCGCCGCCGTTTCAACAGCCTGGTCAGCCGGCCTGATCCGCTGGTGCCCCTGGCCGAGACGGCCCTTACTCTGGCATGGGAAGATCAGGGTGGGCCGTCACCCCAGGCTGGCCTGGCCCTGCTCGACAGCTTTACCGCTGAGGCCAGGCTGCGCCTGGCTCATCTTTTTGACCCACTTGAGCGGGTAGCAGCCCTCAGCGCCTATCTCTTTGACGAGCAGGGCTTCTATGGCGATCTGCACTGTTACAGCCAGCACGACCCGGCCGACAGCTACCTTGACCGGGTGCTTGAGCGGCGCACCGGCCTGCCAATCATGCTTGCGCTGATCTACCTGGAGTTGGGCTGGCGCCTTGGCCTGCCGGTGCATGGGGTGGGGCTGCCCGGCCATTTTATTGTGCGCGTCGCCCATCCACGCGGCGACCAGTTCCTCGACCCCTTTGCCGGCGGTGCTGGCTGGAGTCAGAGCGACTGTCACAACCAGATCGCCCAGTTCTACGGCACAGCCAACCCTGAGCTGGTACGGCTGATCATGGCCCCACCAACCCGCAGCGCAATCATCGCACGCATCCTGCGCAATCTCAAGCAGACCTACCTCGCCCGCAACGACGACGCCCATGCCCTCGCCGCCGTTGAACGCCTGTTGCTGCTTGATCACACCCCCAGTGAGCTGCGCGACCGCGGCATGCTTCGCCTGCGCGTCGGGCAAACCTATGCCGCCCTCGCCGACCTTGAGCGTTATGTGCGTGAGAATCCCGCCGCCGATGACCTGACACACATCGAGCAGATCGCCCGGGCCTTACTCGACCGGCTCGCACCGCAGAATTAGAGCGCTTCGCGCTGGGATTGGGAGTTGCCCTCCCCGCGTTGCGCGGCCCTTTGTGCCCTCTGTGCCTTTGTGGTGAAGATGAAACCTGACCCGCACAAACCCGCTCACGCCAGGCAACTCGCCGGTAAGGTTGCCGTGATCACCGGTAGCACCGAGGGCCTGGGCCTGGCGATTGCGCGAGCCTATACGGCTGCCGGTGCAGCCGTGATGGTCAGCAACCATGTGCAGGCCGAGGTTGAGCGGGCGGTGGCCTGGCTACAACGTCACGGCGCAACCGTGGTCGGACGGCGCTGTGATGTGCGTGACCTGGACGAGGTGCTGGCCCTGGCGGAAGCAACTATGGCCTGCTTCGGCCCGATTGACCTCTGGGTCAACAATGCCGGGGTGACCGCCACGCAGGGGCCGACAGCCCTGGTCGAGCCGGAGCAGTTTCGCCGCGTTGTGGCAACCAACATCCTCGGTACGTACCACGGCTCACTGGCGGCCCTGCGCCACATGCGCCCACGGCAGCAGGGCAAGCTGATCAACCTGGTTGGTCAGGGCGAGCGCCGCCCCAACCCCTTCGGCAATGCCTACGGTGCCAGCAAAGCCTGGATCCGCAACTTCAGCCTGGCCCTCGCCGCCGAGGAACAGGCCAATGGCATCGGTGTCTTCCTGCTCAACCCCGGCCTGCTCGATACGGCCCTCACCCGCCAGATGCGCGTGGTGGCTGGCTATGAGCAGCGCGCCCGCAGCTTCGACCTGATCGCCCGCCTTATGGCCGCTCCGCCTGAGGAGTCGGCCCGACTGGCCCTGTGGCTGGCCGGGCCCGCCACTGATGGGCGCACCGGCATGATCATGCAGGCTCCAGTGGGCCGACGCCTGCTGCGTGGCCTGCTGCGCGAGGCCGTACGCCTCCTGCTGGCTAGGCCAGCAGCGCCGCGGGTGGCCTACCAGGTGCTGCCGCCCGCCTCAGCGCCTACTCAACACATACATCGACCACCTGAGCCCCAAGGACGCGCAGCAGGTCGCCCGGGGCCAGGCCCAGCATGACCCCGCGCTGCCCTGCATTGACGTAGATCTGCGCATACTGCTCGGCAGAGCAATCAAGGTAGCTGGCCCAGCCCTTCGGCACCAGCGCCAGGGCCCCGATGCCACCCACCTTCAGCCCGGTCAGCCGTTCAGTCTCTGCCCGTGGCATCAACTCAAGCCGCTTCTGGCCAATTGCGGCGGCGGTTCGCTTCAGATCGAGCTGCCGGTCGGCGGGCAGCATCACCAGCACCGGACGCCCGTGGCTTGCCCCTGCCAGCACCAGAGTCTTGTAGACCTGCCCGGCTGGCAGGCCGATCTGCCGCGCAACTTCCACGGCGTCGGGCGGATCGTCAGGGTCGTAGCGGTAGCTATGACTGCTGTAAACGATCGGCTGGCGTTCTAGCAGGCGCTGTGAGTTGAGCTTGGCGCTCATAGATAGCCTTTCGTGCTCAAAAGCGTGCTATGCTTCGCATTCACACACAAACAGGGCCAGAGTGTGCAACCTATCTTCCGGTACAATATCTGTAGAGACCCAAAGCCACAAGGCCCGCCCGCGTATCAAAGGAACCCAAACCATGTTTCAATCGATCTTGCGCTCGCTGCTACTCGGCCTGCTGCTGCTGCTGGTCGCCTGTGGGGCCACCCCCCAGGCCGCCCCGCCACAGGCCAGCGTACCACAGGTCAGCGCACCCCAGGCAGGCTTTACCACCATCAGTGTGCAGGAACTCAAGAGTCGGCTCGACGCAGGCACACCCCTGCGCGTGCTCGACGTGCGTAGCCCCGAAGAGTATACGCAAGACGGCCATCTGGCGGGATCGACGCTCATGCCATTGCCGGAGTTGGCCACCCGCAGCAGCGAGCTGGCCAAAGATGAGCCGATCGCCTGCTTCTGCCGCTCGGGCAACCGTAGCGTCGCTGCCTGCGAGCAGCTATCTGCCGCCGGCTTCACCAACCTGGTCAACGTCGATGGCGGCATCCGCGCCTGGGTCGCCGCTGGCTATCCTGTCGAATAGCCCCGGCGAAGTACGTGTTCACGCTTCGCCTGGGAGCACGGGCAGCTTGCCCTCGTACGCACGACGAGGGCGGGACGCCCATGCTGCCAGGCTTGTGGGTTACCCCAAGCGTGAATATGTACTTCCAACCGTACCTGTTCACACGTGGGGTAACGGGCGTTGTCACGCTGAGCGGAGCCGCACGGCGCAGCGACGCGTCCCGGTCGGGAACGCCGGTCATGTCGCCGGGACGCTTCGCTGCGCTCAGCGTGACCGAAAGGCGGGCTTCCGTAGGAGCAGGGTGAACAGGTACTTCCAACCTTCCAGTTGCCGTCGGTGATGCAGCGTGTTATCATGACGCGCAGCGGCATACCCCCGAGCAGCAAGTGAAGAAGGAGTAGAGCGATGACGCTTGAAACGCCTGACGGCGACCTGCCCTACTATGGGCTCTACATCAACGGTGCATGGTGCGACGCTGAAGGTGAACAGACGTTTGTCGTGAGTGAGCCTGCCACCGGGCTACCCATAGCCCGTGTCGCCAGCGCCAGCAACGCCGATGTGGATCGGGCGGTTGCCGCTGCGCGTGACGCCTATGACAACGGCCCATGGCCACATACGCCCCACTTTGAGCGTGCCCTGATCATCCACAAACTGTCCGCGATCTTTCAGGATCATACCAGCGAGTTGGCCGAACTTGAGAGCCGTGACGGCGGCGTGCCCATCCGTAAGACCACCTTCAACGACATCCCTCTTGGTATGCATATGATGCATGCCTTCGGTGAACTGGCCCGCCGTTCGCCCTACGAGCCGCTACCCTGGAACGATTTTCCTACCCTCTCATGGAACTTCGTCTGGCGTGACCCCTACGGCGTCTGCGGGCAGATCATCCCCTGGAACTATGCCTTCTGCATGGCCGTCTGGAAGATCTTTCCGGCCCTCGCTACCGGCAACACGATCGTCTTCAAGCCCTCCTCGCTGGCCCCCCTCACCTCGATCAGGATTTTCGAGATCATTCACGAATCGGGCCTGCTGCCGCGCGGCACGATCAACCTGATCACCGGCCCGGGCGCACGCACCGGCGAGTACCTGGTCAGCCACCCGAAGGTAGACAAGGTCGCTTTCACCGGCTCGACCGAAGTTGGGCGCAAGATTATGGCCATCGCCGCGCCCCATATCAAAAAGGTCACCCTTGAGCTGGGCGGCAAGTCACCCAGTATCCTGCTGCCCGACGCCGACCTCGACAAGGCCATCGACGGCCTGCTCTTCGGCATGTTTTACCACGCCGGGCAGCTCTGCGAGGCCGGCACGCGCTGCTTCGTCCCCGCCACCCTCTACGACGAAGTGATTGAGCGTATGGTCACACGCACCCGCCAACTGCGTCTGGGTGATCCGCTCGATCTCTCCACCGACCTCGGGCCGCTGATCAGCTTCGGCCAGCGCGAGCGCGTCGAGGAGTACATCCGCATCGGGCGCAGCGAGGGGGCCAAATTAGCGCTTGGCGGCGAACGCCCGATCGGTGAGCAGTACGACCAGGGGCCCTTCCTCGAGCCGACGATCTTCACCCATGTCGATAACCGTTCGCGCCTGGCCCAGGAGGAGATCTTTGGCCCCGTCTTCGCCGTGATCCGCTATGACGATGTCAGTGATGCGGTGCGTATGGCCAACGATACGATCTACGGCCTGGCCGCCTCGGTCTGGACACGCGATATCCAGCAGGGGATTGAGATTGCCAAGCGCATCCGCGCCGGAACCGTGGGCATCAACGAGCACCATGTGCTCAATCCCTATGCCCCCTTCGGGGGCTTCAAAGAGAGCGGCATCGGGCGTGAGATGGGCATTGCTGGCCTGCTCGAATACACCGAGCCCAAGCATATCCATGTTGACTTCCAGCAGAGCCGCGCCGGTAAACTCTGGTGGGATGCCCTATTGCCACCCACTGACGAACACGAGTAGGCTCAGGGTTGCCAACTCTTCATTGACACCTGCGCAGGGCAGTGCTAGGATTATGCGCACATGACCCTGCGCAGCGCTGAGTCGGGCCGGACGATCCCTGTTAGGGACGGGCTAACGTTTCCGACCAAGCCCGTTTGACGATCACCGTGCCCCCCAGACGCCGACTGCTGAGTCGGCGTCTTTGTATCCCACGTCATGGATCGACCCGCCGGATCTGCCTCTCTGTGCAGCCACCGGCAGTTACGGCACCACTACCCGGTGCCCTACCAGAGTAGAGGATACCCCATGTCCTCGTCGTTCAAGCGCCTGCTGATTGGGAAGCCGATTGCGACCGAACATCAGCACCACGAGCGCCTCAGCCGCTGGACGGCCCTGGCCGTCTTCTCGTCCGACGCTCTCTCGTCGGTAGCCTACGCCACCGAGGCCATCCTGACGGTGCTGATCCTGGGCGGTAGTGTAGCTCTCGGTTTCTCCCTGCCGATTGCCGCCGCCATCGCGCTCCTCCTGGTCATGGTCGGCTTCTCCTACCGCCAGACCATCCGGGCCTATCCGCAGGGCGGCGGCGGGTACATCGTCGCCCGTGACAACCTGGGAACCCTACCAGGGCTGATCGCTGCTGGCGCTTTGCTGATCGACTATATGCTCACCGTGGCCGTCTCAATCTCCGCCGGTGTCGCGGCCATCACCTCACTTGCTGGTACATGGGGCTACCCCGGCTTACAAACCTACGCCGTCGAGATTGCCCTCTTCTTCATCCTACTCGTCAGTATCGCTAACCTGCGTGGCCTGAAGGAGAGCGGCACGATCTTTTCGGTGCCGACTTATGCCTTTATCAGCAGTATGCTGCTGATGATTGCCTTTGCGCTGATCCAGGACCTCTTTTTCGGGGCCACCCAGGTGCAGCACGCCATTCCCCCCGAGATCCCCTCGGTCGGCGAGATTGCTGGCCTCTGGCTGATCTTGCGCGCCTTCGCCGCCGGTTGTACCGCCCTGACCGGCATTGAGGCGATCAGCGACGGCGTGCAGGCTTTCCGTGTACCTGAGGCCAAAAATGCCTCCGCTACCCTTACCATGATGGTGGTGCTGCTCGTCTCGATGTTCATTGGCATTACCTACCTCGCCCATCTGCACGGTGCCGTACCCAACGAGCTGACCCACGAGACGGTCGTCTCGCAGATTGCCCGTACGGTCTTCGGCGTCGGGCCAATCTACACCTTCATCCAGGTCACGACGGCCCTCATCCTCGTGCTTGCTGCCAACACGGCCTTCGCCGACTTTCCGCGCCTGGCCTCCTTCCTCTCGCGTGACCGCTTCCTGCCACGTCAGTTCGCTAGCCGTGGCGACCGGCTGGTCTTCTCGAATGGCATCGTGGCGCTTGGCTTCTTCTCCGCCCTACTGGTGGTGATCTTCAATGCCAATGAAATCGCTATGTTGCCCCTCTACGCCATCGGCGTCTTCATCTCCTTCACCCTCTCCCAGGCCGGTATGGTCTTGCGCCATTTGCGCCTGCAGGAGACGGGCTGGCGCCGTAGTGTGCTGATCAGCGGCATGGGCGCGATTCTCACCGCTGTGGTGCTTGTCGTTCTGGCCGTCACCAAGTTCACCCACGGGGCCTGGGTTGTGCTGGTGCTCATCCCACTGCTAGTCTTCGGCTTCTACAGCATCTACCGCCACTACACCAGGGTCGCCGACCAACTCTCACTCAGTACCGCCTCGCGTCCCCGCCCGGTACGCCGCATCACCGTGATCGTGCTGATCAGTGGCATCCACAAGGGTGTCCTGCCAGCCATCGAGTTGGGCCGTTCCCTCGCCCCCGATAATGTCACTGCTGTTTATGTCAATCTCGATCCCGATAATGTCGAGCGGCTGCGCAACCGCTGGGCCGAGTGGAGCTGCGAGGTGCCGCTGGTCGTGCTCGAATCGCCCTACCGCTCGCTGATCACCCCCATGCTCACCTATATCGCCGAGATTGAAGGGCGCTACCGCGACGACCAGCTGATGATTGTCCTCCCCGAGTTCATCCCTTCACGCTGGTGGGAGCATCTGCTGCATAACCAGACCGGCCTGATCCTGCGCACCGCGCTGATGTTTCGCGCTGGCAAGACAGTGATCAGTGTGCCGTATAAGCTCGATCGCTGACGCACTTTTCCTCGTCTTGCTACGCAAAAGCGTATCCCCGACCGCCAGAGGAGGTCGGGGATACGCTTTTGCGCTTAGGTATAGGTGTAAAGGATTTTCTACGATCACGGCCCCACCAGCGTAAGGGCGGCCCGCAGCACTGCGCGAATGCGCGGGCGCCCGATCCGCTTGAGCGCCCGCGTAATTGGCATCCAGCGCACTGCAGTAATGCCCTCGGCAACCCCTGGACGCAGTTCACCTGTCGTCCCCCAGACGAGGTAGTAAACAACCGTTTTGTGGCGTCGCCGCCCCTGCTTATGCACATCGTAGAAGCTCTGTGAGATCGCCTCAACCACCTTGCCATTGAGCCCGGTCTCCTCGAAGAGCTCGCGCTGCACGGCCTGCTCTTCGCTCTCGCCGCGTTTGACCCGCCCCTTGGGCAACGTCCACATGCCCCTGCGTTTGCGGATCAGCAACACCTCCAGCCGGCTATTGCGGCTTTCGCGTAACAGGACTGCTCCAACCGCATGAATGATCATCGTGACCGCAGTTTCAGGTATGTTTCAAAACCAATCAGCGCGCTGCTGCCCCCACCCCCACATGGGTTTAAGGGCGGACAGAACAGGGTGCAGAGCTCTGGTACAATAACGATTATAGCAAGACTACCGGCACCAGAACCTGGCCGGGCAACCCTTAATCGCAAGCTCAATGGTTTATCGCTCTGCACTGCTGCTGGTGCTGGCCCTGCTTGGCCTGAGCCTGGCTCGCCCGCTATCTGCAGAAGGTGGCGAGCTTGACCTGGCTGACTACGAGCGCCTGCTCCGCGAGGCCCGCGCCGCCGCCACCCGGGGCGACCGCCTCGATCTCGAACAGGTCGCCCCGACCCTGATCAGCGCACGCAGTGTGCTGATGCCCGCTGGTGACCTGGCCCCCGTCGATAATCGCTGGCTGGCCGATGAACTGGCCCGCCCCGAGCCTGACCTATCACTGATCGCCGCTCGCCTTGGCGCATTGATCGACGCCCTGGCCCTGCCAGCCCCACCGGCCCCCGCCGCTGCCCAGGCCCGTCTGAAGGCCATCCTCGCCGCACCGCCCTTCGCCGATCCAAATGCCCAACCACGCGAGCCGTCGGCTTTTGAGCGCTGGTGGCAACAAGTGATCGATGCGTTTATCAACTGGCTGATCGAGCGCCTCGGGCCACTTGGCCAGCCGGTGGCCGAAGCTGCGCAGGGTGCACCAGGCACCCTGGCCGCCTGGAGCCTGACCGCCCTGGCGCTTCTGCTGATCGCTGCGGTGCTCGTTGTCTGGCTGCGTGGTGTTCGCCACAACCTGCGACCTGAAGCGAGCCTGGCTGGCCCGCTTGAACTGGCCGCCCGCGATACTGCTGATGCACGTGCTCAGGCCGCCGCCCTGGCCACCAGCGGCGACTACCGTAGCGCCCTGCGTATGCTCACCCTCGCCGCCCTGCTCTGGCTCGATGAGCGCCACACCCTGCCCTACCGTGCTCATCAGACCAACCGTGAGCACCTTGCCCGCCTGCGTGAGCGTCCCATCCTGTACGAACACCTGGCCCCCATCGTTGAAACGACCGACCGGGTCTGGTACGGTGGCGCACCACTCGATGCCAGTGGCTATGCAGCCCTTGAGCGCCAGGTCGAGGCGCTGAGCGATGTAACTGCGGAGGGGCGCAATGCGCTACCGTGATCCCCTCCTGCTGGCGCTGATCTTCGTGGCCCTGGTGGCCCTCATCGGGCGGAGTATGAACCTTGAAGGTACCGCGCCGGATCGCAGTGCAACCAGTCACAGTGCCCAGGCAGGTGGCACTCTCGCCCTCTACCGCTGGATCGAAGCCCTCGGCTATGACCTTGCTCGCCTCGAATACCAGCCCTTTCCCACCGAACTGGCGACCGATCTGCTGATCGTGCTTGAGCCCGCTGAAGCCTACAGCCGTGAGGAGGCCGCAACGGTACGCGCCTGGGTCGAGGCTGGCGGGGTTCTGCTGCTGATCGAGAGCCGGCCGGGAGCCAGCGGCGGTGCCGCCCGCCTCCTCGAGGCCTTCGACCTACGGGTGGTCACTGATCAACAGGCCGCCCCGGCCCAACCGGCCCCGGCCCTACAACCCGCCCTGGGGGCCCCCCCACTGATGCAGCTACAGCCGCGTACCAGCAGCGTGATCACCAGCACCCGTAACGACATGGCCCCCCTGGCTGGCTCGGCCACGGCCCCTGTGCTGGTAGGCTTACAGTACGGCGCAGGCTATCTCTACGCTGGATCCGCACTCTATCCCTTCAGCAACGCTGGCCTGCATGACGAAGCGCATGCGGCCCTGGTATTAAACCTGCTGCGCCGCGTCTTGCCGGAGGCGCGGGTGCGCTTCGACGAAATCCACCACGGCTTTGTTGGTCAGCCGAGCCTGCGCACCCTGCTGCTTGGCACCCGCTGGGGCCAGGCCACCCTCTACGCCACTGCCATAGGGGCGCTCTACCTCATCTTTACCGGGCGTCGCTTCGGACGGCCCTTGCCCCTGCGCGCCGAGACGGCTCGCCGCAGCAGCGCTGAATACCTCGAAAGCATGGCCGGGTTACTGCGGCGTGCCGGTAAGCGCAATGATGTGCTCGCCCATCACCGTGCCATGCTGCGCCGCCGCCTCGCCCGCAGCTACGGGCTCAGCCCTGATCTGGACGATGCCGCCCTCACCAGTGCCATCGCCACCAGTGACCCCGCCCGCGCCCGCGCTGCCGCCGACCTGCTCGCCCGCATGGCGCGCCCCTCCACCGACGAGGCCACCATGCTTCACCTGGTCGCCGAAGGCGATGCCCTTACCGCCCCGTAAGCTCGCCTTGTCACCCCATACCCTATGCGCCATTTCCAGCAGCATTTCGCCCCGATCCTCGACCTGCTTGACGAAGGGCTACGCCTCTACCGGCGCGGCCTGGCCAGCTTTCTGCTGCTGACTGCCCTGGCAGCCCTCCCAATTGGTCTCGGGGCGATTGCCCTGGTGTTCGCCATCAGCCAACTGAGTGAACTGCTCAGCACGCTACTCATCCTTGGCCTGAGTCTCTTCAGCCTACCCCTGAGCCTCTACGTTATGGGGGCGCTCAGCCGCGCTGCAACTATGGTTGCCGCCGACGAGCCGGTACAGCTGCGCCGAGCTCTGGCCATCCCGCCCTTGCGCCTACTCGGCATGGGCTGCTATGGCACCGTCTTTCTTTTTGTCGCCAGCATGGCCATCGGTGCAGTCACCAGCATCTGCTTTTGCGGCTTCTACATGTTGATCATCTTCGGCGTCTTTGCCCTCGGCTCCCTAGGCACGATCAATGGGGCAGCTGGCGAGGTGGTCTTCAGCATTGCTTTCGTCGTTGGTATGCTCGCTTTGATCGGCATCTACCTACTCAGCCTGATCACCAATGCCGCCGTTTACGGCAGTACGATCTACGCCCTGCAGCCCTTTGTGCAGGAAGATCTCACTACCGGTGCAGCAGCACGCCACAGCCTCGATATGGTGAGCTACCGGATCGGTGCCAACCTCCAGGTCTTCTTCAGCGCCAGCCTGGTCTTCGGGGCCGCCACAGTTGCCGTCACCCTGGCGCTTGGCGTGCTTTTGCCGCTCCCGGCCCTCTTCCTGCTCGGGGCCGAGTCGACTCTGGCCAGGGCGATCACGGCCGGTGCCTGGGTTGGCGGGCTAGCCACCGGCGTCCCGCTGCTCCCGATCTGGATGGCCCTGCTCTACCGCCGCCGGCACGCCGAGCGCTACGGCGAAGCGCTCGATCGGCGCATCACAACGCTGGAGGCTGAACTGCCAGGCGCGAGTGCACGGGGCACCCTTTAGTAATCTAGCCCCAATACGTTACAAATAAAAACCTGTCAGGTGCGGCCAGCCATGATCATTCTCATTCTGATGCATTCCGTGGCCGCACCTGAAATGCCTGAAAACGGGCTGTCGTGCGGGTGGTCGCCCACCTGGCCAACGTGCCGGTGGACGACCTGACGTTGGAGCGCTTCTGGCGCACGGTGGCGCGGCGCGGTGGCCATCAGGGTCGCAAAGGCGATGGTCCTCCTGGCTGGAAGACCATCTGGCGTGGCTGGCTGCCGTCACCTAAGCCAGTTGCAAAGCCTCAGCCAGTTCGATAAACTCCTGATCAAACGCCTCGGCCAGCACCTCCGGGTCAGGCACGATCCCCGCATCAGCAACCACGCCGATCTGCACCGCCCCGGCGTAGCTGATCAGGCTGATCCCCAGCCCAATCTTGCTTGACTCAGGCACCCAGAACATCACCCGGTCCATTCTGACCCCTCCCATACTGTTGAGCCTGCGTGGGCCGGGCACATTGGTGATGATCATACTGGCCATATTGCAGAGCATATCAAGCATGGTATGCTCCAGATCAACCGGCATAGCCCCTAGCATACTGATCACGCCGTAGGCCACATGGGCTTCCGGCGAGGTCTTGATCTGCTCCATCTCCCGCCGCACGCGGATCATGCGATCGAGCGGTTCATCAACCGATACGGGCAAGGTGACATAGACCAGCCCGAAGTTGTTGCCATCCGTCGTCTTGGCTCCGGGTGGCAGCAGGTTGACCGGCACCATCGCCCGCACTCCGCGCAGTGGCGGAACGGCCGCGTGCTGATCCATATAGCGTCGTAGCGCCCCCGCCACCGCGCTCAGCAGCACATCGTTCACCGTCCCACCAGTCAGCTTACCGACCGCTTTGATCGCGGCGAGCGGCACCGGGTTAGCCCATGCCGCCCGTTTGATCAGCCCTGGCTGACCACGGAAGATATTAGGCGCATCAGGCCCCATCAAGGCCAGTTTGCCCAGCACAGCCGCACTGCTCCCCAGTAGCCCCATTGTCCGCTCCGGGTGGCTCACCCACGACCAACCGCCCTGGATGATCTGCTCGGTGGTGCGCACCGCACTGCCGATCCGCTCAAAGGCATTGTCGATCAAGCCTGGGCTTGCATGGCCATTGGCAAGCACCGGCGGGGCCTCGGTGATCGGCTGATCCAGCAATTTGTCGTAGATCTGCCCCAGGGCCATCCCATCAGCCAGGCAGTGATGCACCCGCAGCACCAGCACACAGCCGGGGCCATAGTGATCGATCAGGTACATCTGCCAAAGCGGGCGCGTCTGGTCGAGCGGCGTGCTCATCAGATCGCCGATGAGATCCCGCAGCGCCGCATCATCGCCCTCCCCCGGCAGGCCAAGGTGATGCAGATGCAGGTTGAGCGCAAAGCGCGGGTCAAACTCCCAGTGTGGCCCTCCACTACGCCAGGTCACCACTCGCTGGCGGAAGCGCTCAAAAGGCAACAGACGCTCCTCGATCAATTCACGCAACCGGGCAAAGGGAATCGGCCCCTCAAACATCTGCGCAATGGTGATCACCATCGGGTTGGTGGGCTCATCCATATGTAGCCATGCCGCATCGACACTGCTCAACGGGCGGCTGGCACGCTGGTCAGGACTCATGAGCGAACCTCCTCGGGTACAGGCTGCGGTTTGCCGCGCACGCTGCGGGTACTGAGTAGGACAATGGCACGGGCGATCGTATCACGGGTTCGACTGAGCATCCCGACCCAGGCTGGCTCGCGCACGCCTTTGGCCATACGCGGCAGGCGGGCCAGTTGCTCACGTGCCGTCGCTCGCGTCCGGGCCAGCAGAGCCGGGTCGGCCTTGAGTTGCGCCGCCAGCGCCCGCCGCCGAGCGAAATCCTCATCGGTCAGGTATTCCTCGAATGAACGCAGGCCAGCCAGTTGGAAGCCATGCTTCTTGAACAGGCGATAGATCTCCTTCACCCGCTCAATCGAGATATTACGCCCAAGGGTGTAGTCCTCGAAACGGCCCTCCATCGCCAGCAGGGCCGTCTCGCCGAGGCAGGCATACGCCGTACCTCTCGGCAGGCCAATGTCGTAGCCAATATCGGTAACGCCGGGGATACGGACTTCCCCACTCTCGATCACCAGCACATCGGGGCGCAGGGCCGCCTCAGCCGGGCTAATGTCGGGGGGGCGGGCAACATCGCAGATCACCGCCCCCGGCTTGCAGCGACTGATGTCGATGATCCGCTGCCCAAAGGCCGAGGTCGCTGTGACGATCAGGTCGCACTGTTCAACCAGATCCTCAGCGTGGATGGCGATCGTCACCTGTGCGCCAGGCGTCTCGGTCTCGATCAGCCGTTTGAGAGCGATCAGTTTCTCCGGCTCAATCGAAATCAGCACCACGTCCTGAATAGCCTGGGCCAGCAGGCGGGCACAGACCGAGCCAATCGAGCCGGTTGCACCAACGATCATCGCCCGCCCATGGGCCAGGTCTTCCGCGCCCATCTTGATCACTGCCTGCTTGGCGGCCTCGAGCGTTGCCGCTACCGTCAGGCTATTGCCGCTGGTGATCGCAATCTCGGCCTCGTGAGCCACCGTAATCCCAGCATCACCCACCACACTCGTAAAAGCCCCAAGGCCCATAATGCGCGCCCCACGCCGCTCGGCCATATGCGCCGCCTGGTTGAGCAAGCGGTAGGTCATACGCTCGTCGTGGCGCACCATCTGGCGCGGTGTCGCTCCCAGCGAGATCAGGTGGCCCTCGATCCGCTGGCCCGTCGCCGGTGAGATGCCCCCATCAATCCGTCCCACATACATCGGTGGGAAGTAGGCCGCCACTGCCTCAACCAGGCTATCGGGCAGGTAGCGTGTCCAGCTGAAGGGCGGGTGGGCATGGATGAAGCGCACATTGAGCGGGTGGATCGCGAAGGCGAAACGATTGATGCCAGCCTCTTCGGGCTGCAGTTCATAGACTCGCGGCGTCCAGTGCAACTCGGCCAGCAGGTCAAGGTAGGTGTCCTCACTCAACGGTAGCTCAGGGTTGGCCCGCAAGGCCACCAGCATCGCCTCAACTGCCGCCGCCGACCAGCGCCAGTCCGGCTTGTCGCCGCCGATCAGCCCATTGAGCAGTTCCACTACCGTCGAAACCCCGCGCACCCGCAGGTCGTCCAGGTCGGCGGGCGTCACCGCCTCGACCACGACCATCTTACGCTTCAAATTGACCGGGGCCCAGCGCCGGATCAGCTCAATCTCGCCCGCCAGCACATCAGCCCAGCGGAAGAGTGCATTGAGCGAGCGACTACGCCGCTGTGGCTCAGGGCGCATGATCTGCCCAAAGCTGGCCTCGCGCAGACGCTCCAGGGTCGGGCCAGCGGCGCTATCGAGGGTCGCCCGACTGCCGACCCCCGGCAGGGCGGGCAGCCCGAAATAGATCAGTGGGTCGCTGTAGCGCAGCGCGGCGGCCCGCCGGCCCAAAACCTGGGCCAGGCCCTCGTGGTTCAGCCCTGGCAGCATCAGAACCCGCTTCTGCGAGAAGATCCCCGGCTGCGCCCGCTCGGTCAAGGTCACCGCCCAGCGCTCAAGCATCGCCCGCGCCCCACTCCCATCAACCACCGGCGTCTGGTGGCTCAAGCTCACCAGGCGCTGCCCCGGCGGATAGGCCCGGCTCACCTCGCCCAACTGTAGCCGTGCCGGCAACCCCTCAAGCGCAATCGCGTCAAACTGACCGTCACTGGCCGTAATGAGCGTCCGTGCGCGCGCTTCGTCGCCGCCACAACCGACTCGTCGCACCGTAATCGCGCGACCAAGCAGGGTGGCCATCACGGTCGCATCATCTTCGCCGGGGTGAATGATCAGCACGGTGTGCATAGATATTCCTTCGCTCGCTGTGAAATCGCCCCTGGCCCACACCCGGAAACCACGACACGGTCTGGCGGATGAGCCGCCTCCGGTCGTGCCTGTACACCGACGTAGCCACACGATGCGTGCCTGCACCCTGCCTTAACGGGCGGGTAGCGCAGTTACGCATAAAGGCTGACGTGCGAATGATACACATGCTCGGCCTGGAAGCCCAATCCCAACCCCACAAAACCCTGTCCAGGCCTCGCGCTGAGCGGTGCCACTGGGGACACTGGTAGGCTCACTGTAACACAAGGCCAGCAGCAGCGTTCGGTAAGGTTTGCTATACACTGGTAATAAAACTTTAACCGAAGGATTGCATCTGCAACTGAAATCGGGCTCTGCGAGCTGTCTGCGTCAGCTCCGGCACATGTGCGGCCTCCTCCTTCTTCGCGTATAATCACAGCCCAGACCAGCCCTGGACAACGGGAGCCGCGCATGTATCGCCAGCACAGCCATTGCTCATTCTGTGGACATTCGTTCCTCGACGGCCAGCGCTGGCCGCGAGTCTGCTCTCATTGCGGCAGCACGACCTACCGTAACCCGCTTCCCGTGGTGCTGATCCTGCAGCCAGTTGATGATGGCTTGCTGGTCATTCGACGGGGGGCGGCCCCGCGTCAGGGCCAGTTGGCGCTGCCCGGCGGCTTCGTCGAGATGAGCGAGAGTTGGCAACATGCCGCTGCCCGTGAACTGCGTGAAGAGGCTGGTGTCGTCATCGCCGCCGAGCAGATCAGCGACTTCGCTGTACGCAGCACCCCCGATGGCTACTTGCTCGTCTTCGGCCTTGGCCCGCAGCTCTGCACCGAAGACCTGGCCGCCTTTCGACCCAACCGCGAGGCCGCCGCCCGCCTGGTGATCAGCGCCCCCACCGACCTCGCTTTTCCCCTGCATACCGAGATGATTCACCAGTTCTTCGCCCGCCGCTCCTGATGCACCCGCACAAGGCGTGCCCCTTGCCGGATGTTGATGAGCCTAGCTCCGAGGTCTCCTGTGACAATCAACTGGGACGAGAAATTCTCCCGCGAGGGCCTGACCTTCGATGATGTCCTGCTCATCCCTGCCCACTCGCAGGTCATTCCGGCGGCAACTGATGTAAGCACATGGCTGACCCGTGGTATCCGCCTCAAGATCCCCGTCATCAGTGCAGCTATGGACACGGTGACCGAACATCGCCTGGCTATCGCCATCGCCCGCGAAGGTGGCATCGGCTTCATCCATAAGAATATGTCGATCGAGCAGCAGGCTGAGAGCGTGCGTAAGGTGAAGCGCTCCGAGAGTGGCATGATCACTGACCCGATCACCCTGCCGCCCGACAAGACCGTTGGTGACGCCCTCGACCTCATGGCCGACTACAAGATCTCGGGCGTTCCTATCGTCAGCCTCGCCGGTGACCTGGTCGGCATCATCACCAACCGTGACCTGCGCTTCGAGAATGATCGCAGTCGCCCGATCAGCGCGCTGATGACCAGCCACAACCTCGTCACCGTCCCTGAAGGTACCACCCTCGAGCAGGCCAAGCAGAAGCTGCACGAGCACCGCATCGAGAAGGTGCTGGTCGTCGATAGCCAGGGCAAGCTCACTGGCCTGATCACTGTCAAAGACATCATGAAGCAGATCGAGCACCCCTTCGCCACCAAAGACGAGCAAGGGCGCTTACGGGTCGGGGCAGCCATCGGTGCCGGCGGTGATTACCTCGACCGTGCGGCGGCCCTGGTGCGCGCCGGAGTCGATGTGCTGACCATTGATACCGCCCACGGTCATGCCCAGGGTGTGCTTGACGCCGTCACCTCTGTGCGCGCGGCTTTCCCCCGCACCCAGATCGTCGCTGGCAATGTCAGCACCGCCGCTGCGACCATCGCCCTGATCGAGTGTGGGGCCGACGCCGTTAAAGTCGGTCAGGGGCCTGGCTCGATCTGCACCACCCGCGTCGTCTCGGGGGCTGGCATGCCGCAGATCAGCGCCATCGCCGACTGTGCGCAGGCCGCCGAGTCCTTCGGCATCCCGCTGATCGCCGACGGTGGCATCAAATACTCGGGCGACATCACCAAAGCCCTGGCCTCCGGTGCCCATAGCGTTATGATCGGCTCGCTCTTCGCTGGCACCGAAGAGAGCCCCGGCGAGACTATCCTCTATGATGGACGCTCCTACAAGACCTACCGTGGCATGGGCTCGATCGGGGCGATGGCCCGCGGCAGCGGCGACCGCTACTTCCAGACCAACGTTACCGAGACGCGCAAACTGGTCGCCGAAGGCATCGAAGGCATGGTACCCTACAAAGGCTCACTGCAAGACACCGTCTTCCAGCTCGTCGGCGGCCTGCGTGCTGGCATGGGCTACGTCGGAGCGCCTGATGTCGAAATCCTCCGCCGCGAGAGCCGCCTCATCCGCATTACCATGGCTGGGCAGATCGAAAGCCACCCCCACGACGTAACCATCACCAAAGAAGCCCCCAACTACGAACGCCGCTAGTGGTCTGACACCCTGAAGGCGATGGATCGCTCCGTCGGGTAAGGGCGCAGCAGCGAACTCTGCTGCGCCCCAACGCCATCAACTCGGGCCAGGCCCGGCGACCTTGATGACTATGCGCGTGATCGTCTTGTCAATAATCCGAAATAGTGTATAATTCAAGAACAAGCTTTCGCTAAGGGGGCGCACTGATGGAAACCGAATCTACATATGCTCCCGATCATGAAAAATTGGCTATCGATGCCGAGTACGTATACAACGAAAGATTAGCCGGAAGACTATCAACTAATGGTACATTCTTCAAACTCATTGATCTCTTTGCAGGTGCTGGTGGATTAACTTTAGGTTTCACCCGGTCATTTGGTCATAACTTTGTACCAATTTGGGCAAACGATTATAACCTATGTGCAACAAAAACATATAGCGCCAATTTCGGCAATCATTGTGTACATGGAGACATCGTAGATATTCTAAATAATCCACAAACAGAAATCCCTCAAGCTGATGTGGTGATTGGGGGGCCTCCATGTCAAGGTTTTAGTTTACTTAATAAAAATAAATCAAACGATCCAAGAAAACAATTGTGGCGACCTTATTTGGAAATCGTAAGGCGAAGTGGGGCAAGTATTTTCGTTATGGAAAATGTACCACAGCTTCTTGAGTCATACGAATTTCAAGAAATAAGAGAGGAAGCCCTCAGTTCAGGTTATCATATTACAGCACATATTTTGTGTGCGGCTGACTATGGTGTATCACAACGACGATATCGAGCTTTTATTATTGGTTGTAATTTTGCTGACCCAAGCGAGGTTTTTCCTCCAAAACGAACCCATTATAATCCAAATAACGGCTTTATGCGATCTCTATTTAAATCTGAAGGGGATTATGTTGAAAACCCTGAACCATGGCGGACAGTAAGGGATGCCATTGGTGATCTTTTGCTTCCTGAAGGAAGTGAGATTCGTGATATCGATGCTCCTTATGATCTTCATTTTGGGAGAACTCCCACAGAAAAAAGTATCGCACGCTATAAGGCCATTCCGGAAGAGGGCATGAACCGTTTTGATCTACAAAGACTTGCCCCAGAGTTAACTCCAGACTGCTGGATACGCAAGAAGACCGGCGGCACAGACCTTTTTGGGCGACTGTGGTGGGATCGTCCAGCATTCACTATTCGGACGGAGTTCTTTAAGCCGGAAAAGGGTAGATATTTGCATCCGTCTCAACATAGGCCAATTACCCATCGTGAGGCAGCCCGTATTCAATCTTTTCCTGACACATTCCATTTTCTAGGAACAAAAATTGAAATTGCGAAGCAAATTGGTAATGCTGTACCCCCAATGCTTACAGCAAGGGTTGCTGATGTTGTCTATGCTCTACTATTAAGAAGAGAGTTCGCTACTTATGCCCAACAAGTTCATACATCAAAAGGTCAGTAACATTATGTCAAAATTCAAAAAATCATAACAGTGCATCAGAACTAAGGGAAATGATATGGCTAACAAAATGCCCAAAGGTAAAGGTGCACGAGCAAAACTTCGAGAGTATTTTCTTCGAAATATAGGAAGGGTTGTGGATTCTGAAGAATTGAGAGAAGTAGCTCAAATAAGTGAATGGGCTCGTAGAGTAAGAGAACTACGAGATGAAGAAGGGTATGAGATTCTTAGCCACAATGACCGTAGCGAACTAAAGCCGGGTGAGTATCTTCTGGAAGATCCCATTCCAAGGCCAACATTTGAAAGAGATATCTCCAAAGAAGTTCGAGCGTATGTTCTGGATCGAAATGGGTTCACTTGCCAGATGTGTGGCGCAGTTGCGGGAGAACCCCATCCAACCGATCCAACAAGGAGAACTCGTTTACACATAGGTCACATTATTGACAAGTCGATGGGCGGGACAGACGATATCACGAATCTTCGTGCCGAATGCTCCGTCTGTAATGAGGGTGGTTCCAATCTGAAGCCGGATAGGCCCACAGCTTTAAAGCTGCTAGTTCAGATTAGAAGATCTACGGCAGCAGAGCAGTTGGAAATTCTCAAGTGGCTCATGAAAAAATTCCCTAAACAGGCAAAAGACTATACAGAAACTCTAGAATAGCGATCACCAGGACGAAATCAATCAAGCATTGAACGCCATTGTATTCCAAGAGAGTACCTTCGATGACTACTATCCCCGCAGGCTTTGCCGAGCTGATCCCCGCCATGGCCGCCGCCAACAGCCGCATCCTCGCCGCTCTGGCTGAACATGGTGTGGCCGTACCGCCCTACCCCACCAGTCTGCCCCCGCCCAACCTGCACGGGCGGGCCGCTGCCCAGGCCTACCCTATGCAGGGCGTGCTCAAGTACCACGGCCTGGCCGACTGGCAGGCCCGGATTGCCTTTCTGCCCAGCATCTCGCTCAATAACGACGCCGCTCGCACCGTCACCCTGGTCGAGTTTGATCCGGCGCTCATCACCGATGAGGCCAGCCTGGGTGGTCAACCCGCCCAGGGGCGCGAGTTGGAGCGTATCGTCCAGACCCTTGATGCTGTGCGCGGGCTGAGTGGCGTGCGTGTTGCGGCCCGTGTCACCACACGCAACCTGCTCAAGAGCCGCGTGGCTGGCAAGGGCCTCGGCACCAGCGCCGCCGGGGCCGCCGCCCTCGCCGCCGCTACCATCGGTGCCCTCTACGGGCCCGAGTTGGTCGCCAACCCACGCTTCCTCAGCGCCTTCGCCCGCCTGCTGGCTGGCTCGGGATGCCGCTCAGCCGCCGGTGGCCTGGCCCTCTGGCTCAGCTACCCCGGCCTGGCCCACGCCGAGAGCTTCGCCGTGCGCCTTGACGCCGAGGAGCAACTCGCCGAGGTGCGGCTGATCACGGTGCCGATCGACTCGCGCGTTGGCCTCAAGACCGAGCAGGCTCATCACGACGCACCCAACAGCAGCCTCTTCCGCGCCTGGATGCTCAGTCGCGGCGATGAGATCCTTGAATGCCTCGCCGCCGCCCGCCGTGGCGACTGGCGCACCATTGGCCAGCTTGCCGAGCTCGATAGTATGCGTCTGCACGGCATCACGATGTCCGGCTCGCGTGAGCATAAACTGATCGGCTGGGAGCCCGAGAATATTACCCTTTTCCGTATGTGCGACGACCTGCGCACCCGAGGCATTCCTGTCTACGCCTCCACAGATACCGGCCCGACAGTCGTGCTGATCACCCACCGCGATTACGAGCAGGCCGTCGTTGCGGCGATCAATGCCCTTGATCTCGGCCTCGAGACGGTTTGTGGACGCATTGCTGGCCCGGCCAGTTTGATCGATCCCACACACGAGTTTGAGCTGGATTGACCCGGAGGCCGCCAGGAGTAGCTCTACGCAGCGCACCTACACATTAAACAGGAAATGACAGATATCGCCGTCCTGAACGATGTAGGTTTTGCCCTCCATGCGTAGGGTGCCATGCTTCTTGGCTTCAGCCAGCGAGCCCGCTTTGATCAGATCGTGATAGGCGACAATCTCGGCGCGAATGAAGCCACGCTGTAGGTCGGAGTGGATCGTTCCGGCGGCCTCAACGGCAGGTGTCCCACGCTGAACCGTCCAGGCACGCACCTCGTCGGGGCCGGTCGTAAGGAAGCTGATCAGCCCCAGCAGGCTGTAGCTCTGCTGGATGACCCGGTCGCGGGCCGGGCTGCTGATGCCCAGATCGTCCATAAAACTGCGGGCGTCCTCATCGTCCAGCTGGGCCAGCTCGGCCTCGATCTTGCCGCAGAGGGGCACGACGGCACTGCCGGGATATGCGTAGGCCAGTTGCGGTGGGTCAGCCAGTTGCGCCTCGCCGATATTCGGCACCAGCAGCAGCGGCTTGGCCGTCAGGAATTGGTAGCCGCGGATCAGCCGCTGCTCCTCCTCGCTCAGCCCCAGCGCACGGATCGGCGTCTCAGCCTCCAGGGCCGCTTGCAGGCGGATCAACAGATCCCGCTCGGCGATACGTAGCTCACGATCTTTAGCCGCCATCTTCTGGATCTCGCTATGCAGGCGCACCAGCCGCCGCTCGATGATCGCCAGATCGGCAAAAGCTAGCTCCAGATCCACATTCTGCACATCACGCAGAGCATCGCCACCGCCCTCAGGATGGGCCACCCCGGCATCTTCAAAAACACGCACCACATGCAGCAGGGCATCGGCTGAGCTGAGGTAGTTGAGCAGAGCGGGAGGCAAACCACCGGCCTGGCGTCCGCTGCCACTCAGCCCGGCCACGTCGATATACTGCACATCGGCATAGGTCGTCTTGCGCGGCTTAAACATCGTGCTCAACACTTCGAGCCGGGCGTCGGGTACTTTCACCGTCGCCAGGTTCGGCTCGAGCTGGCCCGATGAATAGGCCGCAGTCTCCGCCGTGCCGCGGGTCAAAGCATTAAAGACCGTTGTCTTGCCACTGTTGGCCAACCCAATGATCGCAATTTTCATGAATACGTGCTTTCGATGCGAAAAGGACGGCGCGAGCCGCGCCAGTATAGCGCGGGACGAGCGAAGCTGCAACCGTGTGGCGTGTATAATGATACCAGGCGCAGATGCGCGCTCCTCCGAAATGCAAATGGCACCATGAAGAGTCTTGACTCTGGTTCCTCCCTGACTGATGCGCCGCCCCGCCCAGGCTACGGACGGCCGCAGATCATCTTTTTCTGCGAACTGCCTGCCCCCGATCTGCAGGTTCTGCTTGAGGATGGCACCGTCCTTGATGAACTGGTTGCCGAAGGCTATGCTCTTGCCCTCGCCATCCGCCAGTTGGACGAGCCGACGGCTGCGGTGCTGCGCCTGCTCAATCACTATGGTGTGCCAGTGATTGCCTGGCTGCTGCTTGCCCCCAGCGAGGGGTCATGGCTGCACCTGCAAAACTACCCCCAGGCGATGGAGCGCTACCAGTTGTTCTCGCATTGGGCACGCACCAACGGCCTGCACGTTCAGGCCATTGGTCTAGATATCGAACCACCCAGTAGTGAGCTTGACCGCATCCAACAGTGGGGCCTGCGCGAGATCACCCGCCGGATCTGGCTCGCCCGCGAAAATGTGCTCTATCCCGCTGCCTACAGTGCCTACACCGACCTGATCGGGCGGATGCACCACGATGGCTATGAGGTGCATACCTATCAGTTACCCCTGCTTGCCGACGACCGTCGCGCTGGCACCTCGCTGGTTCAACGCGCCCTTGACATCATCGATCTGCCCGCTGACCTTGAAGTGCTCATGTGCTTTAGCAGTGTGCCCCTCGATCGTCTGGGCGGCGACCTGGGAGGGGCGCTGATTACCAGCTACGGCCCCACTGCCGATGGCATCGCGGTCGGCACCCTTGCCGGGAGCACCGTCTACGACGGTAGCGCCGAAGGGCTGCCGCCCCTGGCCTGGGAGGCCCTTGAACGCGACCTGTTGCTTGCCGCTCATCATACCGACACGATCTACATCTATTCACTCGAAGGTTGCATCGAGCGCGGCCTGCTCCCTCGCCTGGCCGAACTCGACTGGAGCGCCGAGGTGCGCCCGGTGCATTGGAAAGGCAACCTGGTCAACACGGCTCGTTTCTTGCTGCTGAGCACCCTCCTGAGCGCACGCTTCAGCCGGAGCCTGCTCGCCTGGCTGGGCTGGGTACTCTTCGCCCTCAGCCTGGCCCGCCAGTGGCGCATAGCGGCACGTATGCGTCGCCGGCAACCTTTCTGAGACAAGGAGCCCCATGAAACTCTCACCCGAGAAAATCACCTCGCTCTCTGCGGCCCTGCTTGACGCCCTCGCCGATACCGACGGGGTGCTCTTCCGTGCTGATGATAGCGATCTACGCATTGCGATCAGCCAGATCATCACCGATGAACTGCTCGTTGAAGAGCAACTTGATGCCGAAGTTCATAAAATGCTCCAGGCCTACAAGTACGAGATCACGATGGGCCGGCTCAGCTATGACGATCTCTATCGCAAGCTGCGCAACAAGCTGATCGCCGAACGACGGATCGTGCTATGAAAGCTATGCCAACGATCATCAAGCTGCCCGAAGAGCGCACGACCGCCGCGACCGACCTGGTCATCGCCGCCCTGGCCCTCAGCTATAGCGGGCGGATGCTGCCACGTAGCTCGCAACGGGCACGCCTCTGGGGCGGGGCCTTCACAAGTATGGGGACAGCAGCCGTCTGTGGGGCAGCCGCTCACGGCCTGGTCGTCGATGAGCGCACCAATGCCGCCCTGTGGCGCGTCATCAACCTCAGCCTGGGCCTTACGGTTGCTTTCTTCGCCGCTGCCGCCACCAATGACGGCTTCGGTGAACGACCTGGGCAGCGTACCCTGCCCCTCGCCCTGCTCAGCGCCCTTGGCTTTTACGCGGCCAGTCAGCGACTCAAGTATGGCTATATCGTCTTCATCATCTATGAGAGCCTGGCCCTGCTCTATGCCCTGATCATCTATCTGCGGCTGGCCCGCAGTGCGCGCTTCCCCGGTGCCTGGCGCATTGTTGCCGGGATTCTGCTCTCGCTGATCGCCGCTGCTATCCAGGCGACCCCCCTGCGCATCCGCTTGGTTGGCCTGCCCTTCGACCATAATGGCCTCTACCATCTGGTGCAGACAGCCGCCCTGCCTCTGCTCGCCGGTGGGGTTGCAGCGGGCCTGCCAGCCAGTGACCAGTGATGAGTTGACAGTGAGGCGATCAACGCTTCTGCTGCTACCGCTGCTGGTATTCCTGCTGAGTGCCTGTGGTGCTGCTAGCACTACCAGTCGCACGGTGATCGTTGACGAGCTCAGCATCAGCCTGGAAATGACGGCAGCCCCACGCATCAACACGGCCCAGTCCTTCAGCGTCACCCTGCGTGATCGTGCAGGGCAACCCCTTGACGCCGACGAGGTCTACCTCGACCTGACGATGCCAGCTATGCCGATGGGTACCAATCGGCCGATTGCCGAACGCCAGGGCCCTGGCCAGTACCTCGCCAGCAGCGCCTACACCATGGTCGGCGAGTGGGAGATCACGGTCGTGGCCAGGATCGCTGGCCACGACCACCGCGCCCTCTTCACCATCGAAGTTGAGTAGTCTGTGAGAACGGAGTCCTACCGGCTATGCACCGGCAGGCGCATACTTGCCGGCGCAACCGCCGCAGCCTCAGCCAGGTTGAGCACCGGCGAGACACAAGCATCAACGCCCTCAAGGGCGGCCTGCCATTGCGCCAGAGTACGGCTGGCTACCAGGGTCGCCACCTCGCCGCGCAGGGTGGCCTGGTCAGTGTCGTGCTGGCGCGCCGCCAGGTCGGGCCGCCCAAGCACAGCGCAGAAGCGCTCCCAGAAGTGGGCTTCGAGCGCCGCCACGGCCAGGTGCCGCCCATCAGCCGTAGCGTAGACGTTGTAGTAGGCGCGCTCACCCGTCAGCAGACGAGCCTCCGGGCGGCTCTGCTCAATCACATACCAGGGTGCCATCAGCCAGCGTGTCGCGCCAAGCATCGGCGCGTCAAGTGTACCGCCAGGCTCATCAGCACCGCGGGCCAGCAGGGCCGCCAGGATGGCTGTCGCTGCCATCAGGCCGCTCACCAGGTCGGCCAGCTGGGTTCCAGGCAGGGCTGGCTGCCCGGCGCTCGTGGTAGTGGCCAGCAACCCCGAGAGCGCCACAAAGTCCAGGTCATGGCCAGCACGACTACCGGCAGAGCTATCGAGGCCGAAGCCGCTCAATGCACAGTAGACCAGGCGCGGATTCAATTGGTGCAACTCGTCCGGCCCCAACCCCATCCGCGCCAGCGCCCCGGGACGCAGCCCGTCGACCAGCACATCCGCCCCACGCACCAGGGCGCGCAGCCGCTCGGCATCACCCGCTGTGCGCAGATCAAGCTCCAGCTCTTCTTTACCCTGGTTGAACAGATCATAAGCCGCATCAAGGGGCACCAGATCGCGCAACGGGTCGCCACCCGGTCGCGACACCTTTGTCACCCGTGCGCCCAGGCCAGCCAGGATCTGCGTACAGACCGGGCCAGGAATATAGGTCGCCACTTCGATCACATGCATGCCCGCCATCGCCTGCTGTAACATCAGACTCGCTCCTTAAACATGGCTTAAACTTGACCTGCCAGCGCGCCCATCATACGCCCCCCACCTTCACACCTTCATCTGCAAGATGGTATCATGAGTTGGCTTAAGCGAAAACCACTTGAAACTCTGGCTACCTATGCTTTCAGTTGAGGCGATCAGCAAACAGTACGGCGCACGCCCGCTCTTCCGCGAGCTGAGCTTCGGCATGCTGCGCGGCGAGCGGCTTGGGGTGATTGGCGTCAACGGCTCGGGCAAAAGCAGCCTGCTGCGCATTATCGCCGGGCTTGAGCCGCCCGACCGTGGACGCGTCGTCATGAGCGGCGGGGCCCATGTGGCCTATCTGCCTCAGAACCCCGATCTTCCCGCCGGAGCAACGGTGCTAGAGACGGTCTTTGCTGGCGACTCGCCCACGATGCGCCTGCTGCGTAGCTATGAGCAGGTCAGTGCCGAGCTGGCCGCCCGGCCCCAGGCTGAGGATCTGCTCGCCCGCCTCACTGCGCTCACCCCCCAGCTCGATGCCGCCGGGGCCTGGGAGGCCGAGGCCGCTGCACGCAAGATCATCAGCGAGCTGGGCCTGGCCGAGCAGATCAACAGCCCCACTGCCATCCTCTCCGGCGGCCAGCGTAAACGGGTTGCCATGGCCCGTGCCCTGGTCGAGCGGCCTGACCTGCTCATCCTTGACGAGCCAACCAACCACATCGATACCGCCACGATCGCCTGGCTCGAAGAGTACCTCGCCCGCAGCACCACCGCGCTCCTGCTCGTCACCCACGACCGCTACTTCCTCGAGCGGCTGGTCGGACGCATGCTCGAGCTGGATCGTGGGCGGGTCGCCTTCTACCAGGGCAACTACGCGCACTATCTCGAACAGAAGGCCAACCAGGTCTTGCAAGAGGCTGCCGACGAAGAGTCTCGCCGCAACCTGCTGCGCAAAGAGTTGGCCTGGCTGCGGCGTGGAGCCCAGGCCCGTACAACCAAACAGAAAGCCCATGTCGAGCGGGTTGAAGAGTTGATGGCTACCCGGCCCGAAGCGGCCCAGGCTACGCTCAAACTCGACCTCGCCGGGGGCCGGCGGCTGGGCAAACGGGTGCTCGAACTCAAAGGCGTGCGCAAAGCCTATGGCGACCAGCCGCTGATCGCCGGGCTCAACCTCGAACTGCATCCCGGCGACCGCCTTGGTATCGTCGGGCCGAACGGCAGCGGCAAGACCACCCTGCTCAACCTGATCGCTGGCCGGATCGCGCCCGACCAGGGCACACTCAGCCTTGGCGCAACCGTTCACCTGGCCTACTACGACCAGGATGCCGGCGAGCTTGACACGAGTCTGCGCGTGGTCGACTACATCCGCGCCGCAGCCGAGCTGGTGCGCGGACATGACGGGGCCCTGGTGGCCGCCACGACGATGCTTGAACGCTTTCTCTTCAGCCCCGACCAGCAGTGGGCGCTGATCGCCACCCTCTCCGGCGGTGAACGGCGACGGCTCTACCTGTTGCGCAAACTGATCGCCGCACCCAATCTGCTTCTGCTTGATGAGCCAACCAACGATCTGGATTTGCAGACCCTTGCCGTACTGGAAGATTACCTTGACGAATTCAACGGCGCAGTCGTCGCCGTCAGCCATGACCGCTACTTTCTCGACCGGGTGGCCCAGCGTATCCTGGCCTTCGAGAGCGGCGGCCAGCTCCGTGAGTATCCCGGTGGCTACAGCCTCTACGCCCGCTACCGTGCCGAACAGGCCGCTCAGGCAACCCCACGCCCGTCTGCCCGCCCGAAGGCCGCCAGCACCGCACGGCAGGCTGCCAGCATCCCCGGCGCACCACGCAAGCTGAGCGTTCCGGAGCGCCGCGAGCTGAACCGCCTTGAAGCTGAGATTGCCGACCTGGAAGCCGAACGTGACCGAGTTGCCGCCGCGCTCAGCAGCGGCGCAAACGACTATCCTCGCGCAGCAGCACTCAGCGCCGAGCTGGCCCGCCTGACAGCGGTGATCGAGCAGAGCTTCGCCCGCTGGGCTGAGCTCGCCGAAAGGTCGCTATGAAACAGTGGCTACTTGGCCTGCTGCTGTTGCTGGTAGCCCCAACCCTGGTGCTGGCCCAGGCCCGTCTGGTGCGCGTCGGCGTCTACCAGAATGAGCCGAAGATCTTTGTCGATGCCGACGGCAAGCCATCCGGCATCTTCGTCGATCTGCTTGACCAGATCGCTACCGTCGAGGGCTGGCAGATCGAATATGTGCCCTGCGCGTGGGCCGCCTGCCTGGCAGCCCTGGAGGCGGGCGAGCTTGACCTGATGCCCGATGTTGCCTACTCTGCGGAGCGTGATCGCCGTTTTGATTTTCACACCACGCCGGTGCTCGAAAGCTGGTCACGGGTCTATGCCGCGCCAGGCGTCAGCATAAACCGGCTTGCCGACCTGGATGGCAAACGTATCGCCATCCTTGAGGGCTCGATCCAGCAGGCAGTCTTTGCGCAACTTATGGCTGGTTTTGGCTACCAGGTTGCGATGATTCCAGCCGACTCATTTGAGCAGGCGCTGAACCTGGCCGCTAATGGTACAGCCGATGGCGCGATCACCAACCAACTCTTTGGCGACTATTTCTACCAGAGCTACGGACTGAGCAAGACGACGATCGACTTTAATCCGGTCGATCTCTACTACGCCACCACTGCCGGGCGTAATGCTGATCTCCTTACTGCCATCGACCGTGATCTGCAACAGTGGACACCCGAACCCAACTCACCCTACTACACCACCCTGGGCCACTGGGTCATACACGAGCCTGCCTATCAACTGCCTGAGACGATCTGCTGGTCGCTTGTGGCCATCCTGGGTCTGTTAGGCTTCTCGGCATGCGGCAACCTCTTGCTGCGCCGGCAGGTGCGGCAGCGCACCGCCTATCTCCAGCAAGCCAACGCCGAGCTACAGGCCAGTCAGCAACGCTACCTGACCCTGACCCGGATCTCACCGGTAGGCATCTTCCATACCGATACCACCGGATCCACCATCTACGTCAACCCCAGGTGGTGTGAGATCGCCGGGATACCCGCTGAACAGACCCTTGGCGAGGGCTGGATCGACGCGGTGCATCCCGACGACCGCGAGGCTCTGGTACAGGGTTGGCAGCAGACGAAGAGCCAGCAGGCGGAATCGCGGGTCGACTACCGTTTTCTGCGCCCAGACGGCACGATCGCCTGGGCGATGGGCCAGGCTGTGCCGGAGCTCAACAGCCAGAACCAGCTGATCGGCTATCTCGGCACGATCACCGATATTACCGAGCGCAAGCTGGCTGAGGAGGAGTTGCGCCGGCTCAACAATGAGCTTGAGGAGCGGGTGGCCCGGCGTACCGAGGAGTTGAAGACAGCGATGCAGCGGGCTATGGAGGCCGACCGGCTCAAGTCGGTCTTCCTGGCCACAATGTCCCACGAGTTACGCACCCCACTCAACTCGATCATCGGCTTCACAGGCATCCTGCTGCAAGGCCTGGCCGGCCCGCTCAATGCTGAGCAGCACAAGCAGTTGGGCATCATCTATGACAGCGCCCGCCACCTGCTGGCCCTGATCAATGACGTGCTCGACATCTCGAAGATCGAGGCCGAGCAACTCGAACTGTCCCATGCACCCTTTGAGATGCGCACCGCAATCGAAGAGAGTCTCCGCCTGGTCTTGCCCCAGGCCCAGAAGAAGGGCCTCAACCTCACAGTGGCAATTGCCACCAATGTCGGCGTGGTGGTCAGCGACCGCCGTCGCGTCGAACAAATTCTGCTTAACCTGCTCAGCAATGCCGTTAAGTTTACCGAACAGGGTGACGTGCAACTCTCCTGTCGGGCGTATGATGACTACCTGGAGACCTGTGTGCATGACACGGGCATTGGCATCCGTAGCAGCGATCTGGCACAACTCTTCAAGCCCTTTCATCAGCTTGAGACGGGCCTGAACCGGCACCACGAGGGCACGGGCCTGGGCCTCGCCATCTGTCACAACCTGGTGGGTCTGCTCGGTGGCACGATCCGCGTGACCAGCGAGTGGGGGGCCGGTAGTTGCTTCTGTTTCACCCTCCCCCTGACGGAAGGAGCAACCCATGGCCAGCATACTGAGCTGAACTTGCTTAACCAAGAGCAAGCGGGGCGGAGTGGATAAATCCTGCCAGCCCGGGTTTCAGTAAAGAAACACCTATGAGCACCATTCTGATTGTTGATGATCTTGAGCCAAATCGCTACCTCTTGCATGCCATGCTCACCGGCTCCGGCCACGCGGTGATGGAGGCCAGCAATGGCGCACAGGCACTTGAGTTGGCCCATCGCAGCGAGCTTGACCTGATCATCTCCGATGTCTTGATGCCCCAGATGGATGGCTTTGCCCTCTGTCGTGCATGCAAGCACGACGAAAAACTACGCACCATCCCCTTTGTCTTCTACACCGCCGCCTACACCGATCCACGCGACCAGACGCTGGGGCTTCAGCTTGGTGCAGCCCGTTTTATTGTCAAGCCCATCGAGGGCAAGGTCTTTCTGAATATCGTGGGCGAGGTGCTGGCGACCTATGCGGCCGGGAAGCTAGCTGCAGCCAATCCGCCACCGCCGCTGGAAGCAGAAGAAGATACGGTCTTCTACCGGCTCTATAACGATGCGCTGATCCGCAGGCTGGAAGAGCAGATGATCGAGCTGGAACGGCTTAACCAGAACCTGACCGAGAGCGAGGCGCGTTTCCGGCGCCTGGCCGAAAATGCGCAGGATCTGATCTACCGTTATGAGTTTGTCCCGCAGCAAGGGTTTACCTACGTCAGTCCTTCGGCAGTGCAAATGACCGGCTACACCCCCGAAGATCATTATGCTGACCCTGATCTGGGGTTCAAGCTGGTGCATCCCGACGACCGTCCCCTGCTTGAGACAACTCTACGGGACGAGCGCCATCCTCGCCAGTCCCTGACGCTGCGCTGGGTGCGCAAGGATGGCCAGGTCATCTGGATCGAACAGCACAAAGTGTCAATCTTCGACCAGGCGGGAAGCCTGATCGCCATTGAGGTGATAGCCCGCGACGTCACGGTACGCAAGCAGCGTGAGCACGAGATGGAGGTGATTATCGCGATCAGCGCTGCTCTGCGGGTCGCCCAAACCCGTGCCGAGATGCTCCCGACCATTCTGGACCAGGTGCTGGCCCTGCTCCACGTCGATGCGGCGCTCCTGGCCCTGCGCAGCCCGGCAACTGAGGACATGCTTGTCGAACTGGGCCGTGGGGCATGGGAAAGCCTCCACGGCACGCGGCTACAAGAAGAGACTGGGGCAAGCCTGCGTGCGCAATCTAGCATCAGTGATGAGCACCGCAGCCTGCGGCTCGACCTTGATGGCCACCTCCCCTGGATGGCCAGTGTGCCCTTGATGGTGCGTGGCCAGCGTACCGGGCTGCTCGCCATCGGCAGGGCGCTCCCATTGAATGACTACGATCTGCGCCTGCTCACCGCCATTGCCGATATGGCCGCCAATGCCATCCACCGCGCCGCTCTGCATGAAGAGACCCAGCGCCGCTTTGCCCAGCTGCAGGCCCTGCAAACCATAGACCATGCCATCACTGCCGGGATTGATCTGCGCGATGTCCTGCGCACGATCCTTGAGCAGAGCGTCAGCCAACTCGGTGCAGCAGCAGCGGGAATCTTACTGGTTGAGCCCTACAATATGAGGTTTGCCTATGCTGCTGGCTATGGCTTTCATAGTGAGCACTACGAACAATCCAAGCTGGCGCTCAATGAGGGCCGGGCCGGCCAGGCCTTCAGCGAACGCCGGGTAATCACCGTCAACGATATCACCAACTGTACCCCGACCTTTGTCCGCCTCGATCTGCTGGGCCACGAAGGGTTCGCAGCCTATGCCGTAGCACCGTTGATCGCCAAAGACCAGGTCAAAGGCGTGCTCGAAGTCTTCCACCGCATGCCCTTCCAGCACAGCGCTGAATGGGTGAATTTTATCGAGGCCCTGGGCCAGCATGCAGCCATTGCGATTGACAATGCCCAACTCTTCAAAAAGCTTCAGCAGTCCAACCGCGAACTTTCACTGGCCTACGACTCGACCATCGAAGGCTGGTCGCACGCTCTTGATCTGCGTGACCACGAAACCGAGGGCCATTCCTTGCGCGTCACCGAAATGACCGTGCGCCTGGCCAGAGCGGCCGGGATGAGCGCCGCACAACTGGCCCATGTGCGCCGTGGGGCCCTGCTGCACGATATTGGCAAGATGGGCATTCCCGATGCTATCTTGCTCAAGCCCACCGCGTTGAGCAACGCTGAGTGGGAAATTATGCGCAAGCACCCGGTCTACGCCTACGAGTTGCTGCGGCCCATCGCCTACCTGCGCCCGGCTCTCGACATCCCCTACTGCCACCACGAAAAGTGGGACGGCAGCGGCTATCCGCGTGGGCTCAAAGGCGAGGAGATCCCCCTGGCCGCACGCCTCTTTGCCGTCGTCGATGTCTGGGACGCCCTCTCCTCCGACCGCCCCTACCGCAAAGGCTGGGCCGCATCCGCTGTACTGGCCTATCTGGATGCGCAGGCTGGCCACCACTTTGACCCTGAGGCCGTAGCGCTCTTCTTAAAAGTGCTGCAGGGTTAATCCCGTCACCCCCAGCGTACCGTAACAACTGTTCACGCTGCTCCTACGGAAGCCCGCGTTTCTGTCACGCTGAGCGCAGCGAAGCGTCCCGGCGACATGACCGGCGTTCCCGACCGGGACGCTTCGCTGCGCCGTGCGGCTCCGCTCAGCGTGACAACGCCCGTTCCCCCACGTGTGAACAGATACAGCGTACCGCCACGTTTGCTGCTATAATACACTTCGATCTATCGTTGAGCATATCCGGTGGAAGAACCGCGTGTAGCACAAGTTTGATGCTCCGAGGCATGGCGTGGACGACTTCGAGCAGTTTGATTTCTACATGCTCCTGGGCGTCAATCGCACGGCCACAGCTGACACGATCAAGCGTGCCTACCATACCCAGATGGCCCGCTTTCACCCTGATCGCCTGACCGGGGCTGCCCCCGAGGCCCTGGCCTACGCAGGTCGGCGAGCCAGCCGGATCAACGAAGCCTATGCCATCCTGAGTGACTCCAAGCGGCGCCTGGCCTATAACCGTAGCCTGGCTACGCTCAACCCGCTGGCCCCTGTCGATGCCGCACCACCAGGCAACCACGGGGCCGCGCAGACTGCGGTTGCTGCTGCTGCCACCACCCTGGCCCACCCCCCGCGCCCTGTCGCACGCGACTACCTGGCCGAGCGCTATACACAGGCGCATGCGTATATGGAGGCGGGGCGCTACCAGCAGGCTAGCCGCCTGCTGCGTGAACTACAACAGATCGACCCGTTCTACCGCGATAGTGCTGCCCTGCTCCAGAAGGCTGAGAAAGCCCTGCGCTCAGCCCGTCGTGCTGCCACTGTGGCCGAAGGACGGCGCTGGCAACGGGGGCGGGGTGCCCTGATTGCTGGCGGTCTGGGCACACTGGCGCTGGCCCTGCTCGGCGCAATGGGCTGGGCCGTCCGTGAGCAGGTCGCTCGCATTCTCGACGTGAGCATCGCATCTCCACCGATGGCAGATGCAGTCCTCGCTGATGAGCACCTCTCTTTGCCAACCGCCCTCCCAGCGAGCGCCACAGCCGCTGTGCCAACCAGCCTTCCGACACGTGCGGCAGCTATTGCCGCCACCCCTGCCCCGTCGCGCACCCCCGCCCCTACACCAACCCCTGTCCCCACACTGACCCTTGCCCCGTCGGGCACGGCGACGATACCGCCGCCCACGGCGATTCCCGCCATCCTGGCAGAAGAGGGCCGCCTGCTGACTGAGGAGAGCTTCATAGCGGCCCAGGGCTGGCCAAAGCTCAGTGGCAGCAACTGGAGTGTGGGCCTGACACCTGAGGGCTACCAGATCACTGCGGCCCAGGGCACAGGGAATATCTGGGTCTATAACACCGCATCGGTGGAGTCAGCCTACCTGGTTGGCGTTGATGTGCAGGTGAGCAATGGTCTGGCCGGGTTGATCATACGTTTTACGGAACCAGATTACCTGGCCTTCTTCGTTGATCCGGAGGCTGGCCGTTATCGCCTCGTGCAGTACCTGGGCAATCGTGAAACGGTGCTGATCGATGAGGAGCATGCGGCGATTGTCCGTGGCCCACAGGCTGTCAATCGACTGGTAGCCAGTCTTGATGATCGTCAGCTTGCCCTGCGCATCAATGGTCAGCCGGTGGCAGAGCTGAAGATTGACGCACCGCCGCCCGCACCACGCTACGGCATGGTGGCCGTTGCCAGCGGCCCGCAAATGATCGCCACCTTTGACAACCTGGCCGTGCGCGTTCCCTAAGCCTCCCTAGCTCACCATTGCACGCCCGCGAAGAGATCGCGCTCACGCAGGCCGGGCTCAGCTTCGGGGTAGGCGCGCATAAAGCTCTCCTCGCCACCGAGGAGGCGCCCGATAAGGGCCAGAGGCCCGCTGCCGAAGCGCTCGCCGCCCTGGCTGGCGTGGCTACGGGCCGCAGCCATACGTGCCTCAGCCACAGACCGGTAATCGATCCGTGCGTGGATGGGGAAATCCACCACCGCCAGAGCCGCTATGTCGACATCCTGGTTGC
Organism: uncultured Chloroflexaceae bacterium; assembly: GCA_964592425.1. GTDB lineage: Bacteria > Chloroflexota > Chloroflexia > Chloroflexales > Chloroflexaceae > Viridilinea. The sequence goes on along the minus strand of CAZQCG010000029.1, from coordinate 5,916 downwards.
GCCCGAAACGGCGTGGATCGCGGCCAAACAGGGGCATCAGTTTGACAACTATGCGCAGCAGACGGCGCGAGAAGGTCTGAAAGTAGAGCTTCTGCGGCTGCCAGGGCGGCAACCCGTCAGGGAAGCGCGTCGGATCGCCAGCAGCGTGGAAGGCCGTAACCGTGGCGCGCTGAATGGCGATATGGTCGGGGTGGCGGTAGCCGCCGATCGGGTCAAAGGTGATCACCACATGGGGCCGCAAGCGACGGATCGCGTTAGTGACCCGTGCGGCGACCGCTTCGGGTGGAGCGGACGTCAGAGCCTCGGGGTGTTGGTTGGCAGGACTGCCCTCCATACCCGAGTCGCGGTAGCCGAGCAACTCGATCCCACTGAGATCGAGCGCACGCCCGGCGCACTCCAACTCGAAACGACGCCGCTCAGCCAGGCTCGCAAAACCCTCGAGGTAGTGCGGGTCGGTCGAGCCCTCTTCGCCGCCAGTGGCGCAGACAAGGTAAACTGCAGCACCCATCCAGCTATAGCGGGCCAGGGTGCCGCCAGTGCCGAAACTCTCATCGTCAGGGTGGGCCAGAACCGCAAGCAACGTCGGACGTGTACCAGGCGTATAGGGGGAAGTTAACAACATAAAAAGCTCCTTCAGCATGACCGATCTATGATACCATTGATCTATGTCTCAACGCCGACGATACCCCTATGCCGCACGCCGGGTCGCCGCCCACTTTATCCCGGTGGCCCATCTGCAACGCGCCCCCTACAGTGGGCACGTCACCAGGCTGACCATCACCACGGAAGATGGGGTGAGTCTTGCCGCGACCCATTTCGAGCGTGGGCGTAGCACCCTGGCGATCATTTGCCATGGGTTTGCCGCTAACCAGCGCGCTAGCTCCATTGTCTGGCTGGCCGAAGCGCTGGCTGGCCCCTACGATGTGCTTACCTTCGACTGGCGTGGCTATGGCACCAGCAGCGGCGTGACCAGCTTCGGCGGGGCTGAGGCACGTGATCTGGCGGCTGTGCTCGGGGCGACCCGCACAATGGGCTACCAGCGCATTGTCGTGATTGCCGAAAGTATGGGCGGGCTGATCACCCTCGCCACCCTTGGTGCAGCAGCCGACGACCCGGCCTTTCCCATGCCCGATGCAATCGCTGCTGTCAGCGCCCCCGCCGACTATGCACTGACCAGTGGTGTACGCCCGCACCTGCTGCGTTATGTCGCCCCGACACCATGGCTACGCCCGGTGGCCCCGCTACTGGGCTTTCGCCTGGGTGAGTTGAGCCTGCCCCGGCCCCTCGATGTTGTCGCGCAGATCAGGCCGCCACTCCTGCTCATCCATGGCGACCGTGACAATACCGTGCCGGTACGCAGCGCCTACCTGCTACACGCCCAGAAGCCTGAATCCAGCCTGCGCATCTACCCCGGCGTCGATCACGCCATCGTCGGTATGCGCGTCCATAGCCCCCACACCTTCCTGCAAGATCTCCACGACCTGCTCAGCGGCGTATAAAGACCTGTCAGGTGGCGGCGCTTGGTGGCTTTGCAATGCGAAACGGCTTCGCTGCCTCTACCTGACAGGTCTCAGCGAGGGGATAGGCTGCAAAAAGGAACGGTACGCAGCGATAAGGGCGCAGCAGCGGTATCCGCTACTGCACCCCAACGCCTTCAACCCATCAAAATAGCTCGGACGCCGTGTTAGCGCACCACAGGGCTCGTAGCAAGGCCCATCAGGTAGCCATGGATGCCCTCAGCGGCGGCTCGGCCTTCGGCAATGGCCCAGACCACCAGCGACTGACCCCGGCTCATGTCACCGGCGGCAAAGACACCCGGGCGCGAAGTCATCTTCTGGGCGTTGGTGGCCACAGCCCCACGCGGGGTCAACTCGACGCCAAGCTCGCTGATCAGGCCGTTGCGGCGGGGACCGACGAAGCCCATTGCCAGCAGCACCAGGTCGCAGGGCAACTCAAACTCACTACCGGGCACATCTTCCATCTGCAGCTGGCCTGAGGCGTCGGGCGTCCAGCGCACATGTATCGCCTCCACGCCGGTCACATGGCCATTGACGTCGCCGCGCAGACGGATGGTACGCACACCATAGCAGCGCTCGCCGCCCTCTTCGTGGGAAGAAGCCATACGCAAGATGCGCGGCCACTCGGGCCAGGGGTTGTCGGAGGCGCGCTGACGTGGGGGCTGCGGCAACAACTCGAAGGAAGTAACCGCGGCAGCACCCTCACGCAGGGCCGTGCCAACACAGTCGGCACCGGTATCACCGCCGCCGATCACCAGCACACGCTTGCCCTGCACCGTGATCGCCTGGGCCGGGTCGATCGTCTCACCGGCATTGCGCTGGTTCTGCTGGCGCAGCAACTCCATCGCAAAATGCACGCCGTGTAGCTCGCGTCCCTCAACCGGAAGATCACGGGGCTGTTGGGCCCCACCAGCCAGCAACACCGCATCGAAGCCCCGGCAAAGCTCCTCGGCGGGCAACGTGGCACCTACCTCAACATTGGGGAGGAAGACCACCCCCTCGGCCTCCAGCTGGGCCAGGCGCCGGTCGATCAGCTGCTTCTCGAGCTTAAAGTCGGGGATACCGTAGCGCAGCAAACCACCAATACGCGCATCCCGCTCAAAGACAGAGACCTCGTGGCCGTGGCGGCGTAACTGCTGTGCCGCAGCCAGCCCCGCCGGGCCCGATCCGACAATGGCGACCCGCTTGCCGGTAAGGTGGCGCGGCGGCTCAGGACATACCAGCCCATGCTCGAAGCCGTGCTCGATGATGCGCAGCTCAACCATACGGATCGCTACCGGCTCGAAGCTGAGACTCAACGAGCAGGAACCCTCACAGAGCGCCGGGCAGAGATGGCCGGTAAACTCAGGAAAGTTGTTCTCACGCTGGAGTTGGGCCAGGGCCTCTTCCCAGTCACCCTCGGCGACCCGGTCGTTCCACCAGGGAATAAAATTGCCCAGGGGACATGCCGTGTGGCAGTAGGGGATGCCGCAGTCCATACAGCGGGCACCCTGCTTCTGTACCACCTCGTCGGTCGGTGCCTCATAGACATCGTGATAGTCATGCAGGCGCAAGGCGATCGGCCTGCTCCGCAACTCCTGCCGCTTGTATTTGAGAAAGCCCTCGATCTCGCCCATCTGCAACCTGCCTCTCTCCATCACGACACAGCCATAAACGACCCAAAGCACCCATAGGGGCGGGCAACCTTGCCATGAAGCGTCATTGCTGAAGGGGGATCTGGACCCGGTGCGGGGAGCGCAACCTTGCGCTAGAGACTACCTGAGGGGTATGACCGGGCTGCAAAGAATGTACGCTGTCTTGCTTGTGCATACAGTAACAAACTCTCAACCAGGGCTGGCGCTCCGGCAACCGGAGCGCCAGCCCTCCACATTGCGCGGCCCTTTGTGCCCTCTGTGCCTTTGTAGTGAATGATCAGAATATCTAGTTTAGACAAGGTTTCAGGCTGGTTTACCATTCAGCGTCACTCGCCGCGTACGGATGCGCTCGGGCTATTGGAATGCTCCTACGGAAGCCCACGTTTCTGTCACGCTGAGCGCAGCGAAGCGTCCCGACCGAGATGCTTCGCTGCGCTCAGCATGACATGCCTCTGGGATGCTCAGAAGTTTCCGCTTCTCTTACAGACTAATTAGCCCTGGGAGCCATCATAGATCTTCGGAAGCCTGTACGAGCCGACTGGCGAGCAGGGCACCGCAGGCTCCACTGAGCACACTGAGCACCTGGGCGATCACGATCAGGCGCGGTACCGGCACCAGACCGGGGTTGCTGACCGCTGCCGCCAGGATGCCAGTAACCCCCACCAGCATTCCATTCAGCAGGTAGTTGCCCTCGGCGATGCGTCCGGTGACGAAGCCCCCACTTGCCGTGGCGATCAGCAACAAGGCCAGGCTGATCTGGTGCGGCCGCTGAGTAACATTAGGAGCGGTGAAGAAGCTTGCATAGCCGAGCCAGCCAAGGCCAACCTGGATCAGAATACGCAGGGCAAAGTCAGTTAGCCAGCCGATAAAGATCGCTGGCCAATGCGGTGCTCCTGATCTATCGAGCGGTGTGCCTACTGGCTCATCCCCCAGGCAAGCGCAAAGATCACCAGCGTGATCTCAATCGCCTTAATACAATCGAGACGCACGCCCTGCCAGAACGTAGACTGGCCCAGCCACCACCAGATCCGGTTCAGGCTTATCCGTAGACGCGCCTCTTCCCACTGACGCAACTGCGTGACACAGGCCAGACGTAATAGACGACGCAGGTTGATCAGGAAGGCCATGCCCCAGACGCCTGTCATCACCATGTGTAATAACAACGGCATCAAAACCCTCCTTCGTGCATATGGGCGGCTGGCCCCGAATCTGGCCGGACGGACGACGCCCACTGCTAAACGCCGCTGTACATCACTCCTGTTGTTATTATGCACTGACTTTGCCCAGTATCGCAAGGGCAGTGCCAAAGCGAAGTCTGAGGCTACCCTCTAAATATAAAGACCTGGCAGGTTTTTGCAACCTACCAGGTCTTGCCGGCTTTTGCGGCATCAGAACACCGACTTAATTCACTGTCAGCGTGCCCTGCATCAGCGGGTAATGGCCAGGCACTGTGCAGATGTAGATGTAGGTACCGGGTGCAGGCGCAGTGAAGGTGATCGACTCGGAGGCGCCGCCCTCAACCACACCCGTATGGGCAATGATCTTCGACTTGTCGGCCGGCAGATAATCACTCTCTAAACCGGCCGTCAGGCCCTCGGTCGCAATTGCGCTGGCGACATCGTCACCACCGCTGATCAGCACCCAGTTGTGCTGCTGCGCCGCCGAGTTGTTCTTCATATTGAGAGTGACTTGCTGGCCACTGGGGGCAGTGAGGGTGGTCTTGTTAAAGGCCAGGTTTTCGCCGTCCGAACCAATATCGATGGTGACCGGGCCTGCCGCAGGCGCGCCGCCGCCACCACTACTCGCCCCACCGCCACCACTACTCGCCCCACCGCCACACGCCGCAAGGATCAACGAGGCACCAAGTGCCATCACCAGCACGAACATCCGCAGTTTCATGGGTATTCCTAGCGCTATTGAGAGAATGTGGAATAATTCACAAAATTGACACTGGCTCATTTATAGCACACACTGGCCAGATGTCAAGCACTCTCATCGCGCTTTTTGGTGCGCACAGCAAAGTTCGGACGCCCGGCTGGCCGGCTGCGGAAATGCCCCCGTGGGCGATTGGCGCGTGGGGCCGTTTGTGAAGTGGAACTGGGCCGCTCACGAACTGAGCGCTCACGCTGTGGGGCTTGCGTATCACCGGATGGCAGACCCGAAGGCGTAGCTGAGCCTGACACGTCTGGGGCGGAAGAAGATGGGCGCTCGCGCACCTGGCTGCGCTCTGAGCTGCGCCCCTCGTCGCGGTCACGGTTATAGCCACCGCGCTGCTCACCACCGCTACGCTCGTAGCCACCGCGCTGCTCATTGCGGTCACGGCTGTAACCACCGCGCTGCTCACCGCCACCACGCTGTTCACCATCGCTGCGCCCATAGCCGCCGCGCTGCTCATTGCGGTCACGGCTGTAACCACTGCGCTGCTCACCGCCACCGCGTTGCTCACCGCCGCTGCGCCCATAGCCGCCACGCTGCTCACCACCGCTGCGCTCGTAGCCGCCACGCTGCTCACCACCGCTGCGCTGCTCATTGCGGTCACGGCTGTAACCACCGCGCTGCTCACCACCGCCGCGCTGCTCATTGCGGTCACGGCTGTAGCCACCGCGCTGCTCACCGCCACCGCGCTGCTCACTACCGCTGCGGTTGTAGCCACCGCGCTGTTCGCCACCGCTGCGCTCGTAGCCACCGCGCTGTTCGCCACCGCTGCGCTCGTAGCCACCGCGCTGTTCGCCACCGCTGCGCTCGTAGCCACCGCGCTGTTCGCC
>CAZQCG010000028.1:0-64414 GCA_964592425.1 uncultured Chloroflexaceae bacterium | reverse complement strand
CTGGACGCATGGTAACATGTGCAGGCGACGGGCCCGCATGGTCGAGGGCTTCCCTGCCCGCTGATCTGCGGTCGATGGACAGCAGAGGGAACAAGATCAGAAGCATGCGATTGGTACGACGCGGCGTGGAGCAGTGGCAGCTCGTCGGGCTCATAACCCGAAGGTCGCAGGTTCGAATCCTGCCGCCGCTACCAATGCGTGTGTGTCTTGCGCGGTGGTCCCACCCCGTCCCATCCCGAACCGGGTCGTGAAACGCCGCAGCGCCGATGCTACTGGGGCCTGAGCCCTGGGAACGTAGGTCCACGCACGCACCCACCTACCCACACCAACGCCCGCTCCGCACACCGGAGCGGGCGTTGGTACATGATCCGGGCGCGAGGATGGTTACGTTTGCACACCAAGGGCTGGCCCAAGAAAGTTCAGCAGGGCCTGGTTGAACGTCTCGGGCTGTTCAAGGTTGCTCAGGTGGCCCGCATGCTCGATCAGCACCAGCGTGCTGCCGTGTACCCGACGTTGGATCGCCTCGGCTTCAGGCGGCGGGGTCAGCGCGTCCTCCGTTCCGACGATGACCAGGGTCGGCACGTTGATCCTTGCCAGGTCAGCGGTGACGTCGGGGCGTAGCGCCATGCCTCGTAATGCCCCGGCAATAGCGTGGGGCCGATTGGCGCAGATCAGCGCCTGTAGCTCTTCACGCAGCGTTGTCGAGGCTCCTGGTGCGACTAGACCGGGGATGAGCTTATCGGCAAGGGCCACCACACCCTCAGCTTCGACCAACTGTGCGTTTGTCTCGCGAGTTGCACGCCCCGCTTCACTATCAGCACCGGCCCGAGTATCGGCCAGCACCAGGGCTGCCAGGGCGGCGTGGTGACGACGCCAGAGGGCAAAGGCGATGTAGCCGCCCATCGATAGCCCAACAATGGCCGCTCGGCTTAGCCCCAGGTGTGTCAGGAGGGCCGCAAGATCGTCAGCCTGGGTGTCCATCAAGTAAGGCCCTGGTGGCGCATCACTCGCACCGAAACCGCGCAGATCCGGTACGATCACCCGGAAATGAGGGGCCAGGGCCGCGACTTGCTGCCGCCACATAGTCCCGGCAAGGGGAAAGGCATGGATGAGCACCACTGCTGGCCCCACCCCTGCCTCCTCGTAGTGCATGCGTATGCCATTGATCTCGATCTCCATACTCACCTCCAACTGGCTGTTCCTGCCAGTCGAATATAGCATGGTTAGGAGAGCTTAGCGCGACGAGCGGGTGGTGGTGACGGGGGCAGGTGCGACGGGTGGAGCGGGGGCAGGGATACTAGCAACCTCGCGGAGGGCTGGAGCGGGTGCGACTGGGGCTGCCTGAACCGGGGCTGCCTGAACCGGGGCTGCCTGAACCGGGGCTGGCACGGCAGGCTGTGGGGCCGTTGTTACCACAGTGACGCGGGGCGCAATCTGTGCGGTAGCAACCGGTGGGAGTTCGGGAATGGCGGGCGGGGTCAAGAGCCAGGCTGGCGGGGGGGCAACAATGGCGGCCTGGTTTGCAGGTGTTGGCTGAGGGGCATCCGGCACCGGCTGGGTCTGCGTAACAAGTAGTGCCCAACCAGCCAGGGTCGCTGCAAGGGCCGTGGTGGTGATCAGGGCTTTGAGGCCCTGGCTGTGGCTATATGGCTTAATCATCGTGATCACGGTCCTCGTTGCTGTGGTCATTGTCGCCAGTGTTGGCCATCTGGGCATACACCACCTGGCCGCTGGCGGCATCGACATAGACTTTGCTGCGGTCGTTGAACTTTACTTCGTAGATCTGTGCACCATGCTCGGTATCGCGCTCAATCTCCAGTACCTCGCCGCCGCCATGGTAGGCGATGGCGACCTGGAGGGCTTCGGCCTCGCTAAGCGCAACTGCCGGTGCAGCGGGAGCGGTTGGGGCGGCCACGCTATTATGCAGTAGAGCACCGCTCTGAGCGTCAATATAGACGAGGCCTTGGTCAAGCCGCACCTCATACGCGGGGCGGCCAGCGTAGCGCACCAGTTCGGGCTGTGCAGTCAGGCTTGTACCGGGGGCCGCCTCAAGGGCAATGCTTCCGGCCTGCTCGACGCTGATCGCATAGGTCGGCGCGGCCGGTGCAGCCTGTGCAGCTGGCGCAGCCTGTGCAGCTGGCGCAACCAGCATCGCAGGCTGGGCTAGTTGTTCCTGCAAGCGCTGTTGGTTGGCAAGAGCCTGGCTGGCCTGGGCGTTGGCCTCGACGATCTGGGCATTGGCTTGCTCAAGGCGGGTTTGAGCCTCGTCCAGAGCTGCCTGGTAGATAGCCTCACGCTCGCGCACCAGGGCTTCGACGGTGGGATCGAGGGCCGGGAGGGTCGGGATAGCCATAACGGGGGTGGCTGTCACGGATGGGGAGGCAACAACCGCAGACTGGTTGCCAGCCAGGCGTAACACCAGGCCGCCGATCAGGGCCAGGGTAAAAACGGTCAACAGCGTGGCGATGAGGATCGTGGTACGCTGAGGCATAAGCGGATACTCCTTGCTAGCGAAAGGTTGTACGGTCTTGTCCTTTAGCCTACCTTGACTTGATGAAAATTTCCTTGGAGTCGCCTGACAGAGCTTCCAAGTTGATTCCAATCTTGTAGCGTTAGGCTGAGGGCGACCGTGCAATGAGATGAGGAGGATCATGCGCGTTTTGTTGATTGAAGATGACCGGCGCCTGGCGCGCCTGGTGGCACGGGTGCTTGGTGATGAGCATTACCAGGTGGATCTGGCCCATGATGGTGAGAGCGGGCTTGATCTGGCCCTGCGCGGCATCTATGAGGTGGCGGTGGTAGACTGGATGTTGCCGGAGCGTGATGGGCCGAGTGTCTGCCGGGCCGTACGCGCCGCTCGTTTGCCGACCGCGTTGCTCTTGTTGACGGCTCGAGGTCAGCTTGAAGATAAGCTCACCGGCTTCGAGAGTGGTGCGGATGACTATCTGGTCAAACCTTTTGCCTTTGAGGAATTGCTGGTGCGGGTGCGCGCCCTGGGACGACGCTTCACAGTTAATAGTAGTGATAGCAGTGACGAACTGCGCAGCGGTAGCCTTGTGCTCGATCTGCGCGCCCATACGGCTCGGCGGGGGATGCGTGCGCTCGAACTCAGCCCGACTGAGTGGAATCTGCTCGAGTACCTGCTGCGTAACCGTGGGCAGACTCTCAGCCGCCAGCAGATCCTCGATTATGTCTGGTCGTACGAGCATGATGTGCAGCCGCAGATGGTCGATGTCTACATCTCCTACCTACGGCGCAAGCTGAACGTACCCGGTGAACGTGACCCGATCATGACGGTGCGTGGGATGGGCTACCGCCTGGAGGCGCTTGATGTTTAGGGGACTACGCCTGCGGCTGACCTTGCTCTATACCCTGGCGGCCCTGGCCCTGGTGGCAATGGTGGGTGGCGGGGCCTATGTGATTGTCGAGCGCTACTTTCGCTCGATCACCGACCTGGCCCTCCAGCATAAGATGGCCCACGAGTTTCATGCTCTGGCGGCACCGATCCCGCCTGCACTCACCTCGGCTGACCGCGACTGGTCGCTAGTACGGGACGAGTTGAGTTTTGGGCCGCGCCAGGTACCGCTCACGCAGATCTCGCAGGAGGAGGCAATTGCCCGGGCGGTGAAGGTCCTGGGTGGGGATACGCCCACCCGCGTTGAGTTAAAGCAAGAGGATGGCCGGGTCGTTTATGAGATCGGCTTCGCCAGTGAGGCGCAGGTGCAGGTTGACCGCGATAGCGGGACGATCATCGAGGTCAAGCGAGAGGATGATGATGATGAGGGCGACACGGATGATGAGGAGCGCCTAGCCAGCAGTGTCGCACCCTTCTCAACGATGGAGGCGGGTGCGCCGCTCGCCTATGACGCCGAGCTAGCGGCGATCTTTGTTTTGCCGCTCAGCGAGGACGGCATGCTGCTCTTTAATCCGAACCCGGTCAATGCACCAATCGATCCCAACCAGGAGGCGCTCAAGGCAGCCCTGGCCAATGGCAGCGATGTGCGAACGGTCACCCTGGCCGACGGACGCAACGTTCGTTTGCTGACCTATCGCCTCACGCGCAGTGACGGGCCAGCGGCGCTGCAACTTGGGCGGGTGCTCAGTGACCAGGAGCAGGTACTAAGTCAGCTCACGCTAGGCATGCTGATGCTGGGCAGTCTGACGCTGGCGCTGGTAGGGGTGGCAAGCTGGTGGCTGGCCGGTCGCTCACTTCAGCCGGCCCAGCTGGCATGGGAACGCCAGCAGCGTTTTATCGCCAGCGCCAGCCACGAACTACGCACGCCATTGACGCTCATTCGGGCCAGTACTGAGGTGGCCCTGCGGGGGGTGCCTGCCGGTGATGTTGATCAGCGCGAGCTGCTCGGCGATGTGTTGACCGAGAGCGACCATATGCGTCGACTGGTTGACGACCTGCTGACGCTCTCGCGGCTCGACAGCGGGCAACTGCCGCTAAATCCGACGACGGTTGATCTGCTGGCCCTGCTGGCTGAGTTGCAACGTCAGGTAGCGCGTCTAGGCGAGCAGCGCGGTGTGCATGTCGCGGTGAAGGCGGCAGTAGGGAGTCTGCAAGCTGACGCCGATCGCTTGCGCCAGGTGCTGCTGATCCTGCTCGACAATGCTCTGCGTCACACGCCAGCAGGCGGGCAGATTAACCTGGAGGCGACTCCACAGGGGCGGATGGTACACTTGAGTGTCAGTGATACCGGCTGCGGGATTGATGCCGAGCATCTGCCACACATCTTCGAGCGTTTCTACCGCGCCGACCCGGCTCGTGGGCGTGAGGGCGGCAATGCAGGGCTTGGCCTGGCGATTGCACGGGGGCTCGTTACAGCTATGGGTGGGCAGATCGGTGTGCGCAGTGAGCCTGGCCAGGGCACGACGATCTGGCTGCTGCTACCGAAGGAGTAACGCCCGCCCGTAGCAGGTTACGCCTAAGCAAGGTGTGATACACAACATCCTGGCTCGTCCCAGGCAGATTGCCAGATTTCGTTGATCAGGCAGATCGTCTATGGTAGCGGCCCAAATTCGGGTGGCCAGCCGCGGGCAAAATAGTCACCCATGATGATGGTAAAAAGGAAGACCAGGCCGATCACCGCAACCAGAGCGTAGAGTTGGCTGATGCGGCTGCTCACTCTCAGGTGCATAAAGAAGAGCACGATCAGCAGGGTCTTGGTGATGGCGATGCTCATAGCGATCACCACGCCGAGCAAGCGTGGGATGGCGATCATGCCTTCAAGCCAGTAGGCCCCGACGGTCAGCGCCATCAGTACCATCAGGGCCGCAAAGACACGGTAGTAGGTAGTGCGCCCGATATGGCCATGGGCGTGACCATCATGCTGGATCTCTTCGACGTGGGCCTCAGGGGTTGCGTGGGGCATGCTGCGGCTCCTCCGAATTTAATGCACCAGGTAGAAGAGTGGGAAGAGAAAGACCCAGATAATATCGATCAGGTGCCAGTAGAGCCCGCCGATCTCAACCGGGGTATAGTAGGCGGTACTAAAGACGCCCCGCCAGCCGAGGAAGGTCAGGATGGCCACAATGGTCAGGCCGATGATCATGTGGACGGCGTGAATGCCGGTGGCGATGAAGTAGAGCAGGTAGAAGAGCTGGTGGTGGGAGGGTTGACCGGCAACGACGGCTGTGGTGTGGCCTTCGGTAGCAGTGGCTGCGCTCTCTTCGTTGTGGGCGGTAGGGAAGATAAAGTTGCGCCCCGGTACCAGGCACTCTTGTTCTGCCAGTTGTGCGCCGCCGGTGAACCAGTCAACTGGGGTGGCGTAGCCAGCGCAGTGGGCAAATTTTTCGCTATACTCAAAGGCTTTGATGCCGAGAAAGCTCACACCGAGCAGCATGGTTACGGCGAGCAGGCGCAGCAGACGCCCCCGCTGGCCATGCTCGGCGGCGTTAACGGCCAGGGCCACGGTTAGTGAACTGACCAGCAGCACGACGGTGTTGACGGTGCCGAGGGGTGTGTTGAGGTGGTGAGCGGCCTCGGCCCAGACTTCGGGGAAGGCCCAGCGATAGACGATATAGGCCATAAAGATGCCGCCAAAGAGCATCACCTCGGTGACCAGGAAGGTCCACATACCGAGGGTAGCGGCCTCTTTTTGCTGGGCCGGGGTCTCGAAGTGGTGCTGCAACTCACGTCCGTGGGCGGCGTTGTGACTATGGGCGCTATTGGTGCCTGATCCTCTGGTGGTTGTCGCCAAGGCAGGATCTCCTCACGAGCTACAGCGGTGAGCCGGGCCGCCAGTTAGCGGCATCCAGGATGGCGGCCTCAGGTGGATAGGCGTAGGCCTCCTGGGTGACGATGGGAATCTGGGCGAAGTTATGGGTCGGCGGTGGTGAGGGGATCTGCCATTCCAGGCCGGTCGCCTCCCAGGGATTGTTGCCGGCTGGCTTGCCGTTCCAGAGCGAGAGCAGCAGGTAAATCAGCGGCACGATGAAGCCGACGGCCAGTACGGCTGCTCCCGACGAAGAGAGCACATGCAAAACCTGAAATTCTTGCGGGTAGACATGGTAGCGCCGGGGCATGCCCATATAGCCGACCACAAACTGGGGAAAGAAGGTCATGTTGAAGCCGACGAAGATGATCAGGGCGCTGATGCCGCCCCAGACCTCGTTGTACATACGCCCGGTCATTTTGGGCCACCAGAAGTGGATGCCGCCAAGGTAGGCCATAATTGTGCCGCCGACCATGACGTAGTGGAAGTGGGCAACTACGAAATAGGTGTCGGTAACGTGGATATCGATGGCAACTACACCAAGAAAGATGCCGGTGAGCCCGCCGATCACAAAGAGGCCGATAAAGCCCAGGGCGTAGAGCATGGGTGTGCGGTAGCTGATCGAGCCTTTGTAGAGGGTGGCAGTCCAGTTGAAGACTTTGATCGCCGAGGGGAGGGCCACGAGCATAGTGATGAAGCTGAAGACCAGACCGGCGTAGACCGATTGGCCACTGACGAACATATGGTGGCCCCAGACCAGGAAGCCGATCAGGGCGATGGCCATACTGGAGAAGGCAATAAATTCGTAGCCGAAGATCCGCTTGCGTGAGAAGGTAGCGATCAATTCGGAGATGACGCCGAAGCCCGGCAGGATCATGATGTAGACCGCGGGGTGTGAGTAGAACCAGAAGAGATGCTGAAAGAGCAGCGGGTCGCCACCGAGGGCCGGGTCAAAGATGCCCACGCCCCAGATACGCTCGATGGCTACCAGCAGCAGAGTGATGCCGACCACGGGTGTTGCCAGCACGATGATCAGGCTGGTCGCATAGGCCGACCAGATAAAAAGCGGCAGGCGGAACCAGGTCATACCTGGGGCGCGCATGGTATGGATGGTGACGATGAAGTTGACCCCGGTGGCAATCGAGGAGAAGCCCATGATGAAGGCGCCGGTGATCGTCAGGATGACATTGGAGTTGGAGTAGGTTGAGCTGAAGGGTGTGTAGAAGGTCCAGCCCGTATCAACGCCACCGAAGACGGCTGCGCAGAGGGCGAAGAGCCCGCCAGCCATGTAGAGGTACCAGCTGAAGAGGTTGAGGCGCGGGAAGGCCAGGTCGCGTGCGCCGATCATCAGCGGCACGAGGAAGTTACCCAGCACTGAAGGGATACCTGGGATCAGGAAGAAGAAGACCATAATGATCCCGTGCAGGGTGAAGGCCCGGTTGTAGAGATCCGAGGAGAGCAGGTCGGCCTGGGGGGTGACCAATTCGATGCGCACCAGGGTGGCCGCCAGCCCACCAAGCAGAAAGAAGACATTGATCGAGACCAGGTAGAGCAGGGCAATCCGTTTGTGATCAACCGTAAATAGCCAGGCTTTGATCCAGGCCCATGCGGTGGGGGTATCATCTTCAAGGTAACCGCGCCCGCTCAGCGTGGTGGTGGCCATGAGTCATGCTCCTCGTCAAGCGCGCCTATCGTAGAGAGCCTGCCAGCCTGTATCTATGGCCTAGCCCCGGCTGGGTCGGGGTTGGTCGAGAGGGACTTGAGATAGGCCAGGAGCTGGTTAACCTGGTCATCGCTGAGTTGGCCGCTGTAGATCGGCATCACATTTTCATAGCCAGCGACGATCTTGGCACCGGAGTTGAGGATCGACTCGCGCAGATAGTTCTCATCAGCCAGGACGGACGTACCGTCGGCGAGTTGCTCCTGGGCTCCGTACAGGTTGGTGAGGCGCGGGCCGACGCCAGCCCCATCGTCGCGGTGACAACTGGCGCAGCCCAGACTGGTGAAGAGTTGCTCGCCAGCCAGAGCCATCGGGTCGCCGAGGGCGGGGGCGGGCGTCGTGATCGCCGCACCCTGGCTGCCGTCGGGCAGAATCACCTCGCCGGGGGTGGTGAGCCAGCGCTCGTAATCGGCCACGCTCATCACAACGACGCGCCCACCCATGCGTGCGTGTTCGGTGCCGCAGTATTCGGCGCAGAAGAGGTGATATTCACCCGCCTGGGTGGCCTCGAACCAGAGAGTGGTGTAGCGACCGGGCAAGACATCCTGTTTGACGCGGAAGGCCGGGATGTAGAAGCTGTGAATGACATCCTGGGAGGTCATGATCAGGCGTACCGGGCGTCCGATCGGCACGTGCAGTTCGTTATTTTCACGTTTGCCGTTGGCATGCTGGGCATGCCACATCCACTGTTTGCCGATCACATAGACTTCGAGAGCCTGGGCCGGCGCGGCACGGATCTGTACATAGAGAAAGGCACCCCAGAAGAAGACCCCCAACACCAGGATGAGCGGGATGATCGTCCAGGTTAACTCCAGCACAATGCTGCCATGGATCTGGTTGCTACGATCGACCTTCTGGCTGCGGTGGTAGCGTACCATCAGGAAGAGGATGATGAAAGGTAAGACACCGCCGAAGAGCAGGCTGAGGCCCACCAGCGCTCCGTAGAGTGTGTCAATCGGCCCGGCGAAGGTTGAGGCCTGTTCGGGGAAGAGTTGGAAGTTCTCCATACGCGATCCCATTTAGCCGGCAGCGGCGGCGGGTGGCAGGCCGGAGCGCCCGGCGCTCCGCTGGAGCCAGTAGATCCAGCCAATGATCACTATGACGGTGATCGCTCCAATGATTCTGGTCAACGTCAGCACGAGGCCGGTGTACTTGCCGGTGGCCGGATCGAAGTGGTAACAGAGCAGCAACAACTGGTCAACCGGGCTGCCGATGGTGTTGGCGGAGGCTTCGACCAGGCCCAGGCGCAGGTCGCTGGGGTTGAACTCGATCCCGTAGAAGTAGCGCGCCAGGCGGCCCTGGGGAGTCAGCACGAGCAGTCCAGCGGCGTGGGCGTACTGGTCGATGGTCTCATCGTAAAAATAATGGAAGCCGACGCTGTCGGCGAGGCGCTGAATGCTGTCCTGGGGGCCGGTGAGGAAGTGCCAGCCTGCTTCGGCACCGGGCTGGTTGAGGCGGGCCATAGTGGCGGTTTTGGTATTGGCCGCATTCATCGGCGTCTCGGCGGGGTCGATGCTGATATTGAGCACCTCATAATCGACCCCGGCCTGGAGGCTATTGATGGCCCCGGTTGCCTTCACCATGCCGTCACGTACGAGCGGGCAGAGCATAGGGCATTCGAAATAGCTGAGTACTAGCAGGACGGGGCGCGTGCCGAAATAGTCACTCAGGCGCACCGCGCTGCCGGTCTCATCGCGAAAGGCCAGCTCAAGGGGCACTTGCTCGCCCAGGCGTTGTTCGAAGGAGACCTCTGTAAGAGGGTCGTGGCCGCCACCCTGGGCCAGGCTGAGCCCCGGGCTGGCCAGCAAGAACACGCAGAGCATGGCCGCGTGGAGTACCAGGCGCATCGAATGTCGGTAAGCCCGCTGGATCACAGGTGCATGCTGGTGGGTAAAACTGCTCATGGGTTGGTATCCGCCAGGGACTTGATATATTCGAGCAACTGCTGTACCTGGCTATCATTCAGCTGGCCCTGGTAGGGCGGCATCACAGGCTGGTAGCCAGCGACGATCTTTGCGCTGGAGTTGAGGATCGACTCACGCAGGTAGGCCTCATCGGCCAGGGCTGTGCCGCCGCCCTCAAGGGTTTGTTCGCTCCCGTAGACTCCCACCAGGCTCGGTCCGATGCCGGGGGCGTCCAGACGATGACAGCCAATGCAGCCCAGGCTCACAAAGATCTGCTCGCCCTGGGCGGCGAGGGCCGCATCAAAGCTGATGGCCACCTCATCGGATGGGGCCGCTGTCGGTTGGCTTGCCGCAGGGGCAGCTTGCTCGCCGGTAAAGGGGCTGATACCACGCTGAAGCAGTAACTGCTTGGCGCGGTCGATCGGAATATGGGCCGTGCCAGCACGCTGATCGACCCAGCCATAGCTCTCGATCTGAACCCTGGCCTCGGCGACCAGGCGGGTTCCATCGATGGTCGGGTTTTGCTCAAGGCGCGGCTCAGGTGGCACCCGGGCCTCGCTCGTGGGGAGTAGCGTATGACTGGTATCGCCGACGGTGCCGCCAGTGGCAGCCACAAGGATGGCGACAACCACATAGCCCAGGGCCAGCATAGCCAGCACCGCGATTGTCATCAGCAAGACCGGGCGCCACTGCCAGTCGTTCAGCTCAAAGCCGGAGGCGATGCTGGCTGGTGAAGCATGCTCTTCGCCGTGATGGTGATCGTGTGAGGTGTGCGGCATAGGCGGTTTCTCTATGGGGGTCAGCGGTGACAGACGTAGCAATTGCTCAGGCGCCCGTCGGTCGGGATCTGGTAGGACGCTACCAGGGCCTCGCGTTCAGCGAGGGGTAGGCTGAGGGGGTCGTAGGCCATATTAAAGACTTCGGCCTGGGGGCGCACATTCTGTTCAGGGTTACGGTGGCAGTTGAGGCACCAGCCCATCCAGAGCGGCTGGCTCTTGGCCGTCAGTTGCTGCTGGTCGATGCGCCCGTGGCATGAGGCGCAACCAATCCCTTTGGCTACATGCACACTATGGTTGAAGTAGACAAAGTCGGGCAGATCGTAGATGCGATTCCAGAGGATTGGTTGGTCGGTCTGATAGCTGTCGCGCACTGGCTGAAGCAGAGGGCTATTGGTCCAGACCTGCGAGTGGCATGACATACAGGTATCGGTCGAGGGAATGCCAGCGTGGGCAGCGCGCTCGACGGTGGCGTGACAGTAGCGACAATCGATTTTGAGTTGGTCGACGTGGTGCTTATGGCTGAAAGGCACGGGCTGAGCTTTGGCCTCACCCACCTCGGTATACCAGGGGGAGAGGTAGAGGCCGATCAGGGCTGCGACGATCCCACCAATGAGCAGTACCAGCCCGACGAGGCTGATGATCACAATTGCGTTGGCATTGCGGGGAAAGATCTGTGCAGACATCGGCTTCTACCTTAGCTCAGCGCGCTCTTCGGCAGTCAGGGCATCGGCGGGGGCATACTGGCTGAGTTGGAGCGCCCGGACGTAGGCGGCCACGGCCCAGCGATCCTCTGGCGGGATCCGGTTGGCGTAGCTATACATACGGTTGAGGCCATTGGTCATCACATCGAAGAAGTAGCCGACGGCAACGGTGCGCAAGCGGTCGTTGTGCAGGCTCGGCACGACGAGCGGGCCACGGTAGGCAATCACGCCGTTGCCTTCACCGGCGAGGCCATGACATGGCGCGCAGTAGATCTCGAAACGGCTCTGGCCGCGCTCGAGCAACTCAGCGGTCAGCTCGACCGGCAATTCAGCGGCAAGCTCGCCGTTTAGCCGCCCGCTGAAGAGGGCCGACTCGGCGTCGAAGCTGCCCATAGCAACCGTATGTTCGCGCGGTGGGCGCATCGCGCGCCCATCGACGAAGAAGTCACTGGGCTGGTTGGCAGTGTAGCGTGGCTGGTCGTACATATCGACGTGGCAGGCCACCAGCAGCAGGCAGAGGGGCAGCCAGGCGAAGCGCAACAGGCGGAAGGCCGGGACGCGCGGGTCGCTGGCGATAACCACAGCCGGGGGCTGCGCTGTGGTTGGCCGCGCTGCATAGTCTGGTTCACGCACGGGGCTCGCTTGAGCAGACTGAGCCATAGGCGGTACGCTCGTTTCTCCAGCGGCGGGATGGGCTGGCTAGCCCATCGTCGTCCTACCCTTCGTGTTCTTCGCCTGTCAGGGCCTGATTAGGGTTGCGTACCCTGGCCAGGTAGCTCGTGCGTGGTTTGGTGTTGAGCATGCCTAGCACGGTATAGTTGTGCGGTTCGGCCTTGAGTCTGGCCACCTGTGACTGCGGGTTGTTGATGTCACCAAAGATGATCGCCTGGGTCGGGCATGCCTGGGCGCAGGCGCTCACCACCTCACCGTCCTGCAACGGGCGGTTGCCTTCGACTTTGGCCTGAATGCGGGCGGCACTGATGCGCTGGATGCAGAAGCTGCACTTTTCCATCACACCACGGTTGCGCACGGTAACTTCGGGGTTTTGCATGAGCTTGAGGCTCGGTTGCGCAAGATCCTGATACTGGAAGAAATTGAAGCGGCGCACCTTGTAGGGGCAGTTGTTCGAGCAATATTTGGTGCCCACACAGCGGTTGTAGACCATATTGTTCAGCCCCTCGGCGTCATGCACGGTGGCGGCCACCGGGCAGACCAGTTCACAGGGGGCCTGCTCACAGTGCTGGCAAAGCATCGGTTGGACAAAGGTGGTGGGGTTGTCGAAGTCGGCCCCGGCGAAGTAGCGGTCGATGCGGATCCAGTGCATCTCGCGCCCGCGGGCAACTTCGGCTTTGCCGACGATGGGAATATTATTTTCGGCCTGGCAGGCGACTACACAGGCATTGCAGCCGATGCAGGTGCTCAGGTCAATCGCCATACCCCACTGGTTGCCAACACTGTAGTCGAAGCCGGGCAAGAATTCGCCACGCCCTTGGGGCAAAATGCTCTCGTAGCCGTCGGTGCCGGGGCCAGGCGTATCTTTGCCGTACTCTTCCTGGTAGACCTCGCGTGAGATTGCTTTGGGATCGGCTTTGAAGGCGGCAAAGCTGCCGGTGCGCACAATATCGCGATCCTGGAGCGTCCAGTGATCCTGCGTACTGGCCAGGGGGTAGCTACCACCGGGCAGGGCGACGCTGAGGCCAGCGTCAAACCAGGGTGCCGCGCTGGTGCGCAGGCTGTAACTGTTGAAGCCGGTGCCGCTGCCGACCGAACCGACAGTGCTGCGCCCATAGCCCAGGTTGAGCGTGATGGTGTCCTCAGCGTGGCCGGGCACAATCCAGATCGGCAGGGTCAGGCTGCGCCCCTGGTACTGTAACTCGATCAGCGTCCCGTTGGCCGCCGTCAACAGTTCGAGCGTGCGCTGCGCCAGGATATTATCTTCGGTGGCCAGATCGGCCGGATCGAAGCTCAGGTTGAGCAGGCGGATCGCCGTGGCCGGGCTGAGTAGCGCCGCGTTATCCCAGGTCAGCTTAGAGGTGGGGCGGGGCAACTCCTGGAGCCAGCCATTATTGGCATAGCGCCCGTCATAGAGGGCTGGGTCGGGGCGAAAGACCAACTCAAGGCCTTCGGTGGGGAGTTGCGGGGCGCGGAAGCTAAGCCCACTGGCCAGGCTGACCTCGCGGGGGGCGAAGGCAGTGCCAGCGATCAGGCCATTGTTCAAGCTAGCCTTGATCAGCTTATCAAGCTCTTCACCCTCCAGGCCACTGGTGCTGCTCCAGTAGCTGCGCACCAGATCATAGTCGGTCTGGCCAGTGAGGCCGAGCATCAGGCCCAGGATGTCGTGGGCGTTGCGGCTGCGATAGAGGGGTTCGATCAAGGGCTGCATGATCGTCGCTGTACCGTCGAAGGCCCGCAGATCACCCCAATGCTCAAAGGGATGGCTGTGCGGGACGAACCAGTCTGCCAGGGCTGCCGTCTCGTCCTCACTGGGTGCGAGCACCACCTTGAAGCGGGCACGGGCCATTGCCGCAGCGAAGTTCAGGTCAACCGGGGCGGTAAAGACCGGGTTGCTCTCGATCACCACCAGCACTTCGACGCGCCCGGCGGCCAGATCGGCGGCCAGATCACTGAGGGCGGCCAGTTGGTCGTCGGCAGCAGCCACGACAGGGTCGGTGTATTCAACCGTGGTGCCGACCGCGCCGAGGTGTTGGTTGATCGCGTGGGCCAGGGCATGCAGCTCGGGTGGCTGGCTCTCACCGGCCAGCACGACACCGGTCGAGCCAGCGGCCCAGAGATCTTCGGCCACAGCGGCCACATAGGCCGCGACCGGCTCAGGCAAGGTGAGATCGGTATTGACGCCGGGGACGCCGAGTCTTCTGGCGAGGGCATAGGCGAAGCCATGCACAGCACCGGCCTTGAGTGGCAGGCGATGGTCGGCGGCGATGCCGGTAACGGAGAGGGCTGGCTCGACCACGTAGAGCCGGCTGACGGAGGGCGTATCCTTGCGCACCCGGCGCCCGGCGCTCCAATCGTGGGCGTAACGCACGCGTCCGGGGCCTTCATAAAGGAAATCGGCATCAAGGGCAAGAATCACGCGGGCCTGCTCGAAGCGATAGCGCGGCTCAAGCGGCTCACCGAAGGCCAGGCGCGTTCCGGCATAGGTACGGCTCCGCCCAACCGGGTCGTATTGAACCCAGCGGGCTGCAGGCAGGGCCGTCAGTAGTTCGCCGATCTGTGCGGCCAGGGTGGGCGACGTAAGCGTGGGGGTCAGCAGGCGCAGCCCTTCGCCCTGAAAGGCGCGCTGAAGCTGGAGCACCTGGCTAAAAGCGAGGCTAAACTCGTCCCAGGTGCTGAGGGCCCCACGGTTGAGCACCGACTCGGGGCGCTCGGGATCGTAGATCTGCAAGATCTCAGCCTGGGCGAACGTATCGCTGGCTCCGAGACTGGCAGGATGGTTAGGGTTGCCTTCAACCTTGACCGGGCGTCCGTCATAGCTACGCACGGCCACACCGAGGCCAAAGCCATCGAGGGGCAGGGCGGTGGCATAGTAGCGAGCTATGCCTGGCTGGAGATCGTAGGGCGCACGAGCGAAGGGGGCGATCTGCTCCTGGGGTTGGCGTATGGCGAAGGTGCAGCCCGAAAGGCCAGCCAGTGCCAGGGAGGCCCCCATCAACTTGAGGAAGTTGCGGCGGGTGAGCGGATCAGCCGAGAGCTCGGCGGCCCCGGCGGGGAATTCGCGGCTCAGCAGAGCGTGAAAAGCGGGCGTCTCAGCTAGATCGTCCAATGAACGCCAGAACTGGCGTCCACGGGCTGAGCGAAGGTGGGCCCGTACGGCTTCAAGCTCGTGCTCGGTGGCGTGGAGAGGAAGATCACGCATCGGTAGCAGCCAGACTAAACAGGCGGCGAGCCCGGGCGGATACTTTGTGAAAAGATGAACTATAAAATCGATGAGGCTGATTATAGCAGAGAAAGGCCTTTTTGGGTGATGCAGATTTATATCTATAAGCTATTGGTTTTGATTTCCCAAGGAATGAAAGCCCCATGGCCACACCTCATCGACACGCTTGTCTTGCGCTATAATCGGAGACTGAGACTGTCGCACGCCGGGGCAGTGCGCTGCCGGCAATCGGTTATTGCAGATCAGGAGCGTCCTATGACCGCATACCGGCTGGCCAACCGCCTGGCCCAGCTTGAGCCATCGGCCACCTCGGCGATGAACGCACGGGTACAGCAGATGCGTGCCGAGGGGATCAAGGTGATCTCGTTCAGCGTCGGCGAGCCCGATTTCGACACCCCGCTGCCGATCAAAGCGGCGGCCATTGCCGCCATTCACGCTAATCATACCCACTACACACCAGCCGGTGGTACCGTTGAGCTGCGCAAGGCTGTTGCCGCCCGTGCCAGCGCCGATCAAGGCTGTACCTACAGTGTCGGCCAGGTGACCACGACTGCCGGAGCCAAGGAGGCGCTCTACCTGGCTTTCCAGGCTCTTTGCGACGACGGCGACGAGGCGATCATCCCGGCCCCCTACTGGGTCAGTTATGTTGAGCAGGCCAAACTGGCCGGGGCTATTCCGGTGACCCCGATGACGACGGAAGCCACGGGCTTCAAGCTGACCCCTGCGCAGCTGCAGGCGGCGCTCAGCCCGCGCACGAAGATCATAGTGCTCAACTCGCCCTCCAACCCGACCGGCTCGGTCTACAGTGCGGCCGAGCTACGCGCCCTGGCTGATGTACTCAGTACGAGCGAAGCGATCATCATTGCCGACGAGATCTACGATGCGATTACCTATGTCGAGTATGCTCGCTGGCTGCGCGTAGCCCCTGAAATGGCCGATCGCACCCTGATCGTTAATGGCGTGGCCAAAGCCTACGCCATGACTGGCTGGCGGGTCGGTTATGTGGCCGGGCCGCAGCCGATCATCACGGCGATCAAGGATATCCAGAGCCACACCAGCACCCATACCGCCTCGATCTCGCAGTATGCGGCGCTGGCGGCCTATACGCCCAACGCCGAGCTGGATCAGACCGTCCAGACGATGGCAGCCGCCTTCCAGCGTCGCCGCGACCTGGTCATGGAGTTGCTCGCCGAGATTCCCGGTGTCAGCTGTTACCTGCCCGACGGGGCCTTCTATGTCTTTCCCAATGTGAGCAGCCTGCTCAACCGACCCCTGAAGAATGGGACGATCTGCGCCACCAGCGACGAGTTGAACAACTACCTGCTCGATCAGGCCCACATTGCCTGTGTGAGTGGCGAGTCCTTCGGTGCCCCCGGCTACCTGCGCCTCTCGTATGCCACCAGTGAAGCGGAGATCGTCGAAGGCATGCACCGTTTCCGCGCCAGCCTGGGCTAGAAGCAATACCGTTCAAATAAGCTCTTCGCCCCCGCCCGCCCCTGCTGGGGGCGGGTGCCCGGCGCATCGCCCCAGCGGGGGAGGTTGGGAGGGGGGCTGTACCGTGTAGCGCGCCTTATCTGCAAGGTATTGGGGCTAGAAGGTGCTCATGAGTGATCTGGTCGCCCTGGTGCACCTGCTTGCCAATAAGCGTATCCTGGTCATTGGCGATCTCACCCTGGACGAGTATCTCTATGGACGGGCGACGCGTCTCTCACGCGAGGCACCCATCCCCGTCCTCGAGCTCTGTCGGCGCGAGACAATCCTGGGTGGTGCGGCCAACCCCGCCCGCAATGTGGTCGCGCTGGGCGGGGTGGCCACCCAGATCGGTGTCGTGGGCAACGATAGCGAGGGCCAGCAACTGGCCGCCTTACTCGACGCAGCCGGGATTGGCCAGGCTGGCCTCTGCTATAGTGCAACCCGCCCAACCACCCGTAAGACACGCATCCTGGCTGATGAGTCACCGCGCCTGCCACAGCAGGTTGCTCGCATCGACCGGCTCGAACGCCAGGCGCTCAGCCCTGCCGAAGAGGAGCCAATCCTGCGGGCGCTCGCCGAATTAGTGCCGGTACATCAAGCGGTGCTCTGCTCCGACTACCAGCTGGGCCTGCTGACGCCCCGCGTGGTTGCGGCAGTGCGTCAGCTCTGCCAGGAGCATAACGTGCGCTTCTGTGTAGATGCCCAGGGGAGTGCGCAACTCTACACTGGTGCCGACCTCTTTCGCTGCAACGACCACGAAGCAGCAGTAGCCCTGGGCACCAGCCTGCGTAGCGAAGCAGACTTTGCCCAGGGTGTACCGCGCCTGCGGGCAATGCTACAGGCCGAGCTGGTGATCGTCACGCGCGGGCCTGACGGACTGGGCATTGAGGGGCGCGACACACCCTACCGCCATCTTGCTGCTACCCGTACCAGTGAGGTCTATGATACGACCGGGGCGGGCGACACCTTTGTCGCCGTGGCGACGATGGCCCTGGCCGCCCAGATTGAGCCTCTGGCTGCCGCACAGATGGCCAATGCCGCTGCCGCCCTGGTGGTACGGCGCTACGGCAATGCCGTGGTTAGCCCTGCGCAGCTCGCGAGTACCCTACGAGGATCACCCGGTAGTTCTCGAAAGTCTATGCTGTAGCTCTGCAGCGCCTCAATACTGCCCACGCAGTTCAGGGTTTTTGCGTAGGCGTGCTAGCACCGCACGCTTGAGCGTATAGACCTCTTCGACGCTGCTAAAGTGGCTACTCCAGCGTTCGTAGATCTCGCCAGGCTTGAGGCCCATGAGGAATGAGCAGCGTACCAGGATGCGCTCTGTATCGTTCTGGAGCAGGCCGTCAACTAATTGCCAGAACTCGGCATTACTGACCCGCTCGGTCGCCTCTTCGTCGGCATGGCCAAGGCGCTGATCGTTCCAGTTGACCGACTCCTCAGGGAGCAGATCGACATAGGCCTGGCTGCGGGCAGCATCAATCACTACACAGGCAGCACAGCGGCGCAGGTAATTCAGCAGGGCCGGCAGGTTGGGAAACGAGTTGAAGCGGGCAGGCGAGATCGCCCGCCAGAAGCGCGTGAAAGCTGCACTGACGAAGAAGTCGCTACTCTCGCCGCTGACCGTAAAGGCTCCGGTGCGCCGTACCCAGTGTTCGACCAGGGGCGCATACTGCTCGAAGAGCACACTCCATGCCCGCTCATCACGTTCGACGATGGCCCGGCGGAACAGTTCGTAGGCAAAACTAGTGTCTGCCTCCTCGTGACGGTAGAAGTGGTAGCTTTCGCTCAAGGCCTGCCGGGCGAGCGTGCCAAGCTCAAGGGCCTGCAGATCACTTGCTGCAGGGGGCACCAGCTGGGGGACGGGTTGGGGGTTGCCACGCATCTGCAATGTCATCGCTGGCCTCCTCTCGGCGCTGTCGCGTTTGCTCAGCTCTCTGAAGCCAGTCTACTCCGCACGCGGTTCATTTTTGAGGGCCGGAACCTCCATGTTGCCTGACGAAAGGCAGAGGCTCGCTCTCTATTATGTGCGCATTGGCCTCACCGACCGGAAAATCGTTACACAACCGACAGTGTTGTCGTTCGCTTGCACGCATGTAGAGGTTGCAGTATGCTCTACAGTGATCGAGTTATACGCTTCGCCACTGCCTACGGCGAGGGTTACGGGGGAACGCATGCCCCGTAACGGATGCTGTGGAGAGTCTGGCCCATGGGCATTAACGTAAGCCTTGCGACGAGCCTTCCGGCGGGGGTTCGGGGGCATTGCCCCTGAGCATTCCCCCTTCGGGTGGGGTTTTAGGGGCCGCAGGCCCCTTAAGTTCATACGTATGAGGGCCTGGCCCTCCAGGTCTCATGATCTGCCGGCTACGGTAACCTGGGGTCGCGCATAGGGTTCTGATGCGTTCAGCCTGATTCTTGATCCCTGGCCTCTTGTCTTAAGGGCAGGCCACCATGAACAGCCTCGGCGCGCTCGAAGAACTTGTCTGCTACCTTCCCGCCCTGGTGCTGCATCGTGTCGGACGTGATACCGGTGCCACCCTGACCCCTTCCGTTGAGCGGTTTCCCGCAGCGGCCCTCTTCGCCGACCTCTCGGGCTTTACGGCTATGACCGAGCATCTGGCCCACCACAGCCCTAGTGGTGCTGAAGATCTGACCAGTATCATTGATCTCTATTTCGCCCACCTGATCAACGTGGTACACAACCACGGCGGCGATGTGGTCAAGTTTGCTGGCGACGGCCTGTTGGCCCTCTGGTACGGTGATGAGCCCCTGGCGGATCTTGCTCACCGTGCGGTGCAGTGCGGTTTGGGTATTCAGATGATGATGGCACCGGCAGCCTGGACCACGCTCGAAGGTATGCCGCCACCGGCACCGCTCAAGGTGCGCGTGGGTATCAGCTCAGGCGAGGTGAGCACTATGTACCTCGGCGGGGTTTTCGGGCGTTGGGAGTTGCTCGTAACTGGTACGGCTCTGGTCGAGGGTGGACGCGTTGAGGCTGAGGCGCACGCTGGCGAAGTGCTGATCGCCCCAGCGACCTGGCCTCTCGTCGCCGAGGCATGCCTTGGTCTGCCCTTGCCTTCTGGTGCCGTCCGCCTGGAGAGCCTGCTGGATTACTTGCCGGTGCGGGCGCTTGTGCTGCCGCCGGTCGCTGCGGCCATGCACGAGGCTTTGCGCGCCTACATTCCCAAAGCCATTCTGGCGCGGATCAGTGCTGGCCAGACTGCCTGGTTGGCCGAGCAGCGCCGACTCACCGTGCTCTTTGTTAATTTGCCCGACCTGACGGGGGAGCTTGCGCTCCCCCGCGCACAGAGCTTGATGCGTGCCCTACAACATGCGCTCTATCGCTACGAGGGCAGTATTACGCGCCTGGGTACCGACGCCAAAGGGCCGAGCCTGGTGGCCGCCTTTGGTCTGCCGCCCCTGGCACACGAGAATGACGCTGAGCGCGGCCTTCGTGCTGCCCTCGACATCGTGGCTGATGCAGCCAAACTTGGCCTGCAGGCTACGATCGGCGTAAGTAGTGGGCGCGCCCTCTGTGGTGCCGTCGGCGGGGCCACCCGCCGCGAGTATACGATGATGGGGCCGATGGTCAACCGGGCAGCCCGTCTGATGCAAGCAGCCATGCTCCGCGGCCCCTACAGTCTTCTCTGCGACGAAACGACAATGCGTTCGGCCCGTACCGCCCTGAGCTTCGAGCCCCTGGCACCGCTGCGTTTGAAGGGCTTTGCCGAGCCGGTGCCGATCTATGTGCCCCTTGCCACGCAGCCTTCAGCCACCCTGCTTTCACCCTGGCCAGAGAACCTACTCCAGCGTGCCCGCGAGCGCCGATTGATCACCAGGTGTCTGAACCGCCTTGCCCAGCATGGGAAGGGCGGTATGCTGTTGATCGAGGGGAATGTCGGGATTGGCAAATCAGCCCTGCTGCAACACGCCTGTCTCACTGCTCCCACCGCCGGTGTGACAGCCTTGTGTAGTGCTGGCAACCCGGTCGATAGCTCGCCCTACTATGCCTGGCGCCGCCTGCTTCGTGATCTGCCAGCTCTCGCTACTGGAGACGAAACGATCCATAGCGCCGTTGTGGCCCTCCAGCGTCTGGGCCTGGCTGCGTTGGTGCCCTTTGTCAACGATTACCCCGATTGTACGCCAGGCCCTCTCTCGCCACACCATACGCACCTGCTTTGTGAACAGTTTGTGCAACTAGTTACCTATACGACAGCCCACATGCCTCTGCTGCTGGGCTTTGAGGATGGTCAGTGGTTCGACAGCGACTCCTGGACACTGCTTGAAGCCTTAAATCAGCAGACTCGCCGTCTGCTGATCATCGTGGCCGTACGGCCCAGCTCCGATCTGCCCCCGGCCTTCCGCCGCCTCGCCGAACGACCCGGCAATACCCACCTGCAACTGGGTGGGCTACGTCCTGCCGTGCTACGCCCATTGCTGGCTGCACAGCTTGGTGTGGCGCGTGTGCCGCGCGCTCTGCTTGAACTGATTGCCGCACGTTCGCAAGGTAATCCCTTTGTCGCCGAAGAGTTACTGCTGGCCCTGCGTGAGCGCGGTGCCGTAACGGTCAGCAACGGGGTGTGTCACTTTCAATCTGGCGGCCCGGCCTACCTGCTTGATGTCGACAACCTGCCTGATACTGTTGAGGGCCTGATTACGAGTCGTATCGACCGGCTCGATCCGGCCGAGCAACTTACCTTAAAGGTCGCCAGCGTGATCGGCCCGACCTTCGCATTTGAAGTGCTGGCGGCCATCCATCCGGTTGAGCAGAACCAGGAGCAGCTGCGTGTGCAATTGACTACCTTGCAGCAGGCTGGCCTGCTGCAGCCCGAACCTCGCGAGCCTGCTGGCACCTATGCCTTTCGGCACGCCATCAGCTGCGAAGTTGCCTACAACCTGATGAGCTTCGGCCAGCGCCGCCACCTGCACCGGCTGCTCGCTACATATTACGAGCATGCAAACACCCCCGGCACTCCGGCCCAACTTGCCCACCACCACCGCCTTGCCTCGGCTTGAATGCGCTACTGAAAAGCCAGCCCTGCTCGTTGAACAGGCGGGTTGTGTTTTTCACAGCCCCGTCCCCGGTAGCGTGGCACCCTGGCGCAAGCCTGGTGTAGCAGTCAGTCTCTCTCAAGCAACGCCCGCCCGGCGGCAATCACCACTGCCGGGTTGATCATCAACATACACTCTGGCCCCTCTGTCCCGCGTGGGCAATGCTCAAACGTCCCGCAAGGGCTACACGCCAGCCCTGCTCGCAGCACGATATGGCGGCTTGCTTGGCCCCACGGCCCAAAACGCCGATCGTCACTCGGCCCAAACAGGTGCAGGCTCGGCACACCCTGGCTGACCGCCAGGTGCAACGGGCCACTGTCCACCCCAAGCACCAGAACCGCCCGGCCCAGCAGCGCCGCAAGCTGCCCGGTCGTCGTCTGGCCCACCAGACTGAAGGAGGCATGCCGCATCCCCGCCATGATCCGCTCAACCAGGGCTGCCTCGGCCGGGCCGCCGGTGAAGAACAGGCGCACGCCAGGTAGGGCCGCCATCTGATCTGCGACCACCGTCCAGTTCGCCTCAGGCCAGTGTTTGACCCTGCCGCCGGTGCCGGCGTGGATGATCACCAGGCGCTCACCCATGCCCAGGTGTGCGGCGCACCACTCTGCGGCCCAGGCTTCATCAGTGGTGTCTGGCCTGAAGCTGAGGGGAGGGTCTCCGAGCACAGCGCTTGGTGGTCGTCCGCCAGTCAGAGCGGCAACCACGGCAAGAGCCTGGCGGGTTACATGCTCACGCGGGTCGTAGGGCAGGGCCGTGCTCAGCAGGGGCGTACAGTGTGGGTGGCCCTGCCCAATGCGTCGGGGAATGCCCGCCAGCAGGGCCAGGGCCGCCCCCCACCAGTGGTCGTCCCGCAGCAGCAGGGCCGCATCATAACGCTCACAGCGCAGCAGCATGCCATATTTGAAGAGCAGCAGCCACGGTTGCAGACGGGCCATCAGTTGGGCAACACGCCCGCCTGGCGGTGCCGACACCGTTCGTTCGAAGGCGGGGAAGGGCAGCAGCAGCAGTTCATCAAGCTCCGGGCGATCCTGCCACATCTGGCGTGACCATGGCCCAACCAGCCCTACAAGACGGCTGGCTGGCAGGGCCCGGCGCAACCGCGTGAGCGCCGGGCCAGCCAGTAACAGGTCACCCAGGTGATCCGGCTTGATCAGCAACACCTTCGCCGGTGGCCCTGGGCTCGCTCGGTGCACCAGACACCCGCCAGACACGGCAAGCAAGCGCAGCAACCATTGGCGTAGCGGGAAACTCAGCATTGCTGATCACCAATGTTTGCCTTCAAGCGGTGCCCCCACCCACACTTAAAACAACATCGCCCCACACTCACGCGCAAGCTGGCGCAGGCGCTCGGCGACTGGCGAATTACCCCGGCGCTCCTCATGTTCAGCCTGCTGGTTCAGTTCGCTCACCAGGGCCGGGTTGATCTTCGCCACCTGCTTGCGCAGCAGCCGAGTCGCTTCCTGGGGTGTTTCCTGGGCCATCAGTTCACTGATAAAGCGCTGCTCCGGCGTCATCCGCCCTTCGATGATCGTGACGGTCGCTGCTTCAAGCTCACCAAGGACATGCTCCAGATCATGTTGACCGGTGCTTGCGGCCGCACTGCGGTTGAGGGCGAGCACGGTCAAGAAATCTTCGTCCACCCGATCGGCCCGTTCGTGCAATGCCGCCACCGGGTCGGGTGCTGCAAGCACCTCTTCGAGCAGCGCACTGCCCACTTCAAACATTGCCTGCAGGCGTTCATCGATCTGCTCGCCAAGCGTGCGGATGCGCTCACGGCGGGCCGTCAGGGCTGCCGCGAGCTCGTGATCGCCGGCGGCTTCTGCCGCCTCGATCTGCGCAGTCAGCAGCACGAAGAACTCATATTCAAGATCGGGGCGTAGTTCGGCCACGGCCGCTTCAAGCTCGGCTTCGGGCAAATCGATCATCCGCTGTACGACTTCAGCCAGGTCAATCTCGCTGGCACCGTCGTCCCCCTGCGCTACCAGTTGCTCCAGCCGACGCTGTACCTCCTGCAGGAGCCCGCGTGAGGGTTCCACCTCCGGGGGCATCGTCTGCAGAAAGGCTTCCAGATCCTCAAAAAACTCTGGGCTGAAGGCCTCATGCTGGCTCTCAACCAGGGCATCGAACTGCTCCTCATCAGTGGCAAGCAGGCCAGCCAGGCCCTGCAGGAAGCTCAGGTGAATGCGCCGGGCCACCTCGCGTTCAATCGCCTTACGATTAGGCCCTTCAGCCTCCAGGATAGCCTCGGCCAGCGAAGCCAGGGTCAGAAAACGGCGCGGGGCCAAGAGGTAGGCCCGTGGGGCGTTTGGCGGTAGCGCACGGATGAGGAAGTTGGTCGCCTCGCCGACAAAGCGCTCCTGTTCCTCAGGGGGCAGGTTCTGCTCCTGGGGGATATGAACCAGGCAGAGTTGGCGCGGTGCGTCGTGATAGACGATCTGTACGGAGAGCCTGCTCGGCGTGCCGCAGTTCGGACAGACAGCTACATTTAGTTGCCCGCCGAGCAGGGCAAACTTTAATTCGGGTTCTTCACTGACATCGATTAGAGTGTAGATCGCCGTGCGAAATGGCGTACTACAGGCAGGACAGTTTAGTTGCACAGGCTGGGGGGGAACCGGAGGCATAGGTATCTCCGTTGAACAGCGGCACCAAAAAAATTATTATACCAGCATAGACTGCGTTTCCTTCCAGCCGGATCGCTTGATCTGCTATGATATCTGCATCTACCCGGTTTGTAACGGGCCAGGCTATGCTACAATTGAGCCTGGCGTCGTGGCCATGCCGCGCGCCGGGGTAGCCGCATATAGCCAACGGTTCACTATGTTTGACACAGTACTGATCGCGAACCGCGGCGAGATCGCCCTGCGTGTGATGCGCGCCTGCCGCGAGTTGGGCCTGCGTACGGTAGCCGTCTACTCAGAAGCTGATCGCGACGCACCTCATGTGAGTTACGCCGATGCCGCTTTTCTGCTTGGCCCCGCCCCTTCTGCCGAGAGCTATCTGAACATTCCGCGCTTGATCGAGGTGGCCCAACAGGCCGGTGCCGGTGCCATTCACCCTGGCTATGGCTTCCTCGCTGAAAATGCCGAGTTCGCCCGCGCTGTGGCCGAAGCTGGTATGGTCTTCGTTGGCCCACCGCCTACGGCGATGGATCGGATGGGTGGCAAAACGGCTGCCCGCCGTGAGGCGACTGCTGCCGGGGTGCCGGTTGTGCCGGGGACGCTTGAGCCGCTTGAGGATCTGGCCGAGATTGCCCGTCTGGCCGACGAGTTTCGCTACCCGATTGCGATCAAGGCTGTTGGTGGCGGCGGCGGTCGTGGCCTGCGCGTGGTACGCTCCCGTGACGAGATTGCCGATGCCTTCGCCTCGGCCCGCCGTGAAGCTGAGACGGCCTTTAAGAACGGGGCCCTTTATGTTGAGAAGTACCTTGACAATCCGCGCCATATCGAGATTCAGATCCTTGCCGATACCCACGGCAATGTGATCCACCTCGGTGAGCGTGATTGCTCAGTCCAGCGCCGCCACCAGAAGCTGATCGAAGAGTCTCCCTCACCCGCGCTGACCCCCGCCCTGCGTACTGAGATGGGGTCTGCTGCAGTACGCCTGGCCCAAGCGGTCGGCTATAGCAGCGCCGGGACGCTCGAATTTCTCTTCCAGGATGGCCATTACTATTTCCTGGAGATGAATACGCGCATTCAGGTTGAGCATACCGTCACCGAACTGGTCTATGGTGTAGACCTGGTCAAAGCCCAGTTGCGCATCGCCCAGGGCGAGCAGCTCTGGCTAAACCAGGCGCAGGTGAGCCCGCGTGGCCATGCGATCGAATGCCGCATCAATGCCGAAGACCCTCTGCACAACTTCCGCCCCGCCCTCGGCACCGTCGGTACCTATCACGAGCCCTCTGGCCTGGGGGTACGGGTTGATAGTGGTGTGCGCGCCGATTATGCCATCCCCCAGTTCTACGACTCGCTGTTGGCCAAGTTGGTTGTCTGGGGCGAAGATCGCTCCGAAGCGATTGCCCGCGCCCTGCGGGCCCTCGCCGATTATACGATTGGTGGCGTCATTACAACCATCCCCTTCCACCGCGCCGCCCTGGCCCACCCCGTCTTTGCCAGTGGTGATCTGAATGTCAACTTCATCCCCAACCACCCCGAACTGATTGAACAGGCCCGTAGCCTGACACCCACACCACCGGAGCCCACTGCCGCTGAAGAGGCAGCCGAGCCACGCACCTTCACCGTTGAGGTCAATAACCGGCGCTTCGGCGTCAAGGTCTTCGGCGCGGCACCAATGGCGGCCGCCCCGGCGGCCAAAGGATCCGCCAAAGGGCGGCGTGCCCCGAGTGCCAAGAAGTCCGGTATGATGCCCAACGTCGATGGCGTAATCAGCCCCATCCAGGGGCGTATCGCCGCTGTGCGTGCTGAGCCTGGTCAGCAGGTTGAGGCTGGACAGGTGCTCTTTATCGTCGAAGCCATGAAAATGGAGAATGAAATTACCGCGCCCCATGCCGGGACAGTCGCCGAGGTGCGCGTCCAGGTTGGTGGCACGATTGAGGCCGGCGGCGTGCTCGCCACTTTCGCCGGGAAGTAGCCGGGTCAGGCTGACCCCTGAGGCGCAGGCCCTTTCGGCGTGAGGCCTGCGCCAGACCCGGCTACACCGGAGGCGGCAAGCTGCTCTTTCCGGGCAAGGTTGCCCATGGATTAGCGGCGCACCAGACGCGGCGATCCATAACTCTGTACGATGGTCAACGATGACAAACGACCGTATGGCGCTTGACACGGTCACACTCAGATCGGCTACCCTCAGCGATGCCGCAGCCCTCAGCGAACTCGTCGTTGAGCTCTACCAGACTGAACTGCCGGGCAGTCTACATAGCCCCCGCAGCAGTCAGTTGCAACTCTTCCGCTATCTGGTCGAGCATGAATTGAACGTTGGCGGCAGTGCTGGGCGCTT
Organism: uncultured Chloroflexaceae bacterium; assembly: GCA_964592425.1. GTDB lineage: Bacteria > Chloroflexota > Chloroflexia > Chloroflexales > Chloroflexaceae > Viridilinea. The sequence continues at coordinate 37,722 of CAZQCG010000028.1, read as the reverse complement.
CCTGGCTGTTGATGAAGCGGGCCTGGTTGTCGGGACGGCCAGTGTACGTATGGCCGGTGACGTTGTGCTGAGTAGCCTGCCCCCCAAACTCTTCTCCGTCTGCCTGAGCTCAATCGGCCTCGTCGATACGGCCCGGCTCTTCGGTGCGCTGCTCCGTAGCTCCTTCTCCGCCGATCCACCGCTGCGCCTTGGCGAATGTTTTGTCTATAGCGTGATCGTAAGTAAACAGGCCCGTGGCCGAGGGGTTGGCTCGGCGATGATGGCCCAGGTCGAAGCCTTTGCCTATCAGGCCGGGGCGCAGCTTGCCCTGCTGCGAGTGATTGCTGGCAATCAGCGCGCCCGTGATTTTTATCTGCGCCTCGGCTACCAGTTTGTCAGCCATACCCCTCCCTGGATCGCCTGGCTCGGTGTGCCGAGCGATCTCTTGCGCAAAGAATTGAGGAGTAGCTTCTGATGTTGATCGAGCGTGCCCGTACCAGCCTGCACCAGTGGGTTCAGACCGAGAGCCTGCGCAAGCACTGTGAGGCGGTCGCCGCCTGTATGGTTCACTTCGCCCAGCGTAATGGTGTCGACGCTGACCTGTGGGGTGCGGTGGGTCTGCTGCACGATCTTGACTTCGAGCAGTACCCGTTGATGCCCGATGCGGGGCCAGCGACTACCGCCCTCAGTCAGGCCCTGATCGATGGTGCGTCGGTGCCTGCCGAACTGCCCGGCCATCCCTTCTACGGCGTGGCCTATGTGCGCGAGCAGGGCTGGGGCCAGGAAGTGGTACGGGCTATCCTTAGCCATGCCGACTATAGCGGCATTGCACCTGCAAGCCCCCTTGAGCGCACCCTCTATGCCGTCGATGAACTGAGTGGCTTTGTCTCGGCTGTGGCCCTTGTGCGCCCTGACAAGAACATCCGCAGCGTCGAGGTCGCCTCGGTCAAGAAAAAGTTCAAAGACAAAACCTTTGCCGCCAAAGTCAGCCGGGCCGGGATGCAGCACGGGGCCGAAGTGCTTGCTATGCCCCTTGATGAGCTGATTGCCGAGGTGATCGCCGCCCTCACCGCCGAGGCCCCCCGCCTGGGTCTGGCTGGCAGCACAGGCTGAGTAGTCGGTAAACGGGGTTTTCTTGCATTTCTGGGTGGGCGAGCCGCTGGCCTGTATGCGGGCGGGACGCCCGCGTACCCATCCGTGTGCTCAATAATATGATCGTGGCTCAGAAGTAGGAGTACGCCAAGCTTGGCCCACCTTTCCACCCACCTCTGGCCCACCAGCGCTGAAGTGCGGACTGGCCGGCTCTTCGTTGCTGGCTGCGACCTTGTTGCCCTCGCCGCCACGTATGGCACACCGCTCTATCTGCTCGACGAGGCGACCCTGCGTGGTGCTATGCGCGCCTATGTCGCCGCGTTCGCCCGCCACTACCCCGCCGAACAGCGCATCCACTACGCCAGCAAAGCCCTGCTCAACACCGCCCTGGCGCGGATCGTCGCCGAGGAGGGTCTGGGTCTCGATGTCGTCTCGGGTACCGAGTTATGGCTGGCCCAGCGAGCCGGGGTGCCCATGGAGCGCGTCCACCTGCATGGCAATGCCAAAACTGAGGCCGAGTTGTCGCGGGCCCTTGCGTGGGGCGTAGGCGCGATCGTGGTTGATCACCTGGACGAACTCGATCACCTGGCTGCGCTCAGTGCGGGCCGGACCCAACCCCAGGGACTGCTGCTGCGTCTTGAGCCGGGGATCGCCGCCCATACTCATGCCCATATTGCCACGGGCGGCAGCGGCTCGAAGTTCGGCCTGCCACTCGCGGCTCTCGATGCGGCCGTTACCCGGATCATGGCGGCACCGGGTTTGCAACTCCTTGGTCTGCACGCCCATATTGGCTCACAGCTCTTTGCGCTTGATGACCTGCGGGCTACCGTTACGGTGCTGGTCGAAGCCGCGGCCCGGCTGCGTGATGCCCACGGCCTGAGCATCGCCGAACTCAGCCCTGGCGGTGGCCTTGGCGTGCCCTACACCGCTGATCAGCCTGCTACCGATATCGACGCCTACGCCGCTGCGGTCGCCGAAACCCTCTGTGCTGGCTGTGCCCATTACGGACTGCCCCTGCCCCGCCTCACGCTGGAGCCGGGACGCTCAATTGTCGCCCGTGCTGGCGTGGCCCTCTACACGGTCATAGGGCGCAAGCTGGCCGGTACGAGCGTACAGTACCTGCATATCGACGGTGGCATGGCCGATAATCTGCGCCCGGCCCTCTACGCTGCACGCTACACGGCCCTGCTGGCCAACCGTGCCGACGAAGCACCCGGCCCGCCAGTCGCAGTGGCAGGGCGCTTCTGCGAATCAGGCGACGTACTGCTTCGTGATGCGTCCCTGCCTCCTGCCGTCCCCGGCGACATCCTCGCTGTCGCTACCGCCGGTGCCTATACCCTGAGTATGGCCAGTAATTACAACCTTATCCCGCGCCCAGCTCTGCTTCTGCTTGCCGACGGCCAGGCCCGCCTCATCCAGCGCCGCGAGAGCGAGGCTGATCTCCTCGCCCGCGATATGCCTGCTTAGCCATGTCTAAGGCCATAGCCACGGGGGAAGAGTGGGTCGTCTGCCGCTTGCATGGGCAGAGCCTGGGCCATACTACGCGGCCAGGTGTAGGGCAACCTCCCCGTGAAGGGGGCGGCACCGAAGAGCACATCGGCAACCCCTTCGCCCTCGCTGCCGGGCAACCAGGCGGCGATAAATGCATTGCAGAGGGGCAGCACTGCATCAATCAGGAGCGGACGTCCGGAGTAGAGCACCACGATGAGCCGCTCGCAGTGGGGGCGCACACGTTCGACCAGGGCGATATCCTCAGCGGGAAGGCTGAGATCGGCGCGATCGCCCTCACCCTCGGCATATGGCACTTCCCCCAACACAACGATCCCGGTGTCGGCGCGTACACCCGCATCGAACACGCCATCAGGCCGGTAGTCAAGGCTCATCGCGAGCCCTTTGTGCTGCCGAAGAGCCTCCAGGAGCGTCGTCCCCGGCGTTACGGCACCACACTTACCCTGCCACTCGATCGTCCACCCGCCACACTGCATCCCGATGTCGTTGGCGGCCACACCAGCCACGAGGATGCTGCTAGCGCCTCGGTCAAGAGGCAGGGCATGAGCCTCATTCTTCAGCAATACGAGCGACCTACTCACGGCCTCCCGTGCGATCTGCCGGTGCGCCTCGCCGCCCACCTCGTCAAGCAGCAGTTCGTCGCCAAAGGGCTCATCAAACAAGCCCAACTCATACTTGACGCGCAGAATGCGGCGCACCGCATCATCCACACGCGACAGGGGAATCACGCCTGCCTCAACAGCGCTGGTTACATTGGCGATGAAGGAGCGATAGTCGAAGGGCACCATCACCATGTCGATGCCGGCGTTGATCGCCAGGGCGGCGGCATGGGCCGGGTCGGAGTCGAGCTGGGTGAGTGCCAGCCAGTCCGAGACGACGAAGCCGCAGAAGCCGAGTTCGCCCTTCAGCAGGCTGGTCAGTAGGTAACTGTGGCCATGGAGCTTGACGCCGTTCCAGCTACTGTACGAGACCATGATTGTGCGTGCGCCGGCTGCGATCGCTGCCAGGTACGGGGGCAGGTGGATCGTGCGCAGGGTTGCCTCGTCAACCTGGAGGTCGCCCTGGTCGATCTGCCAACGGCCCGGCTCGGCACTCTGCCACAGTTCGGGGATCCAGCTGTAGTGTGGGGTGCTGCCCCAGACTGTGCCGCCGTCGCCTATGAAGTGCTTCGCCGTGGCAAGCACAGGCCGGGCAGTGGCCCTGCCCCCCAGATCGCCACCCTGTAGTCCTCGCACGTAGGCGGCACCCAGCTCGGCCACCAGGGCCGGATCCTCGCCAAAGCCCTCGTATGTGCGACCCCAGCGAATGTCCTGCGGCACACTGACCGCTGGCGCAAAGTTCCAGTGTACGTTGGTCGCCAGCAACTCCTGGGCAGTTGCACGGGCCACGCGGGCGACAAGATCGGGGTCGCCTGCGGCACCGAGACCAACGTTGTGTGGGAAGATCGTCGCCTGGTGCAGGTTATTGTGCCCGTGGACGGCGTCGACGCCATAGAGTAGCGGGATGCCTAGCCGGCTACGGAGGGCTGCTTCCTGGAATTGGCGCACCATCCGCGCCCATGTCACTGGATCGTTAGGACACGGGTTCCCTCCACCACCGCTCAGAACCGAGCCGATCGCGTAGTCTATGACCTCCTGCAGGGTCAGGCTATTCTTCTCAACCTGGGTCATCTGCCCGATCTTCTCGGCGAGCGTCATCTGGTCGAGCAAGGCTTCGGCCGCCGTATGCGCATCCATTGTCGTTCCTACTACAGTGTCCCTCCTCCCAACCTTGTAAGGGATTGGGGAACCCGCCCCATACGCATGAACTTAAGGGGCCTGCGGCCCCTAAAACCCCATCCGAAGGGGGAATGCTCGGGGGCAATGCCCCCGAACCCCCGCCGGAAGGCTCGTCGCAAGGCTTACGTTCATGCCCATGGGAACCCGCCCCCGCTGGGGGCGGGCTGGGTTGGGGGGCGAAGAGCTTCTTTGCAAGGTATTGGCCCTGACCCCAGCGCGAAGCATGCTAAGGGGCAGCCCCGCGAGCAGGACTTGCGCGCATTTAGCCAGGCCCTAGCGTGATAGTGACGATAATCGCCTCGATCCGAGCGTCGCGCTCGACGATCTGCCGGCTCACCAGCTCGTCGAGGCAGTCGCCACTGATCGAGCGGGTCGCTCCGCCCGCGAGACAGAGGGTAATCTGCGGCACAGTGCCGCGCACATAGATCACCGGTGTCTGGCAGAGGGTGAAGGCAAGGCTGTGGGGTGGCAGCGCCAGGCTGCGGCGCTGCCCGGCGACATCCACGTAGCGAAACTGCCCCGGCTCGGCGCTCAACTCGGTCGGATCGAGCAGGCGCGGACGGAAGGCGATGCGCCCGCCGCGCACTGTCACGCCTAGCTCGCCCATGCGGGTCAGCAATTCTTCCTTGACCTGGCCGGTCATACCGGGCTGCTGGGCACCGCGCCCAAGCGGGGTGTGCGAGTAGGGGTCAGTCGGGAAGGCACCATAGATAGCGGGTGCCTTGCGGAAGCCCAGGCCCTCGCGCAGCCCCTGATAGGTTGCAGCAAGCCCGGCAATTGTCGCGACGCTGGAACCGCTCTCAACGGCACGCTTGTGGGTCTCCTGCACAGCGAGCAGGAGCTTGGCGACCATATGCCAGTAGATGCTGCCCAGGCCTTCGTAAGCGAAGAAGCTACCCGAGCGGCCGGTAAATTCGGCATGGTGGAAGATCTGCTCGAAGATCGCCTCTACACGCGGGCCTTCAACGCGCACAAGGGCGGCGAGGCGTTTGTCCTGCTCCAGATCGGCGAGGATGGCACGCACATCGCGGGCGTTGCGGATGTCGCCGCCGAAGTGGTAATCGCCCTGCTCGTCGCGAACGAACAGCCGCGTGTCGCCAGTGGCCTCGAGCGCACCCACCAGGGCCAGGCCGTTGAGTTGCTCCGGGATCAGCTGGTTCTTGCGCCGGAAGCCTGGCAGCTCCCGGTTGGGATACAGCATGTAGCTATCCTGATCGGAACGATAGAGGGCGCTCACGCGCATGGCCTCAAGTAGCCGCAGGCTCTCCTCAGGGCTCAGCAGATTCGACGAGAGTATGGCCACCTGGCCCTCCAGCATCTCGGCGAGATGGCCGATTTCGGCGCGGCCAGGGGCAAGGCGCAGGAGATTGTAGCTGTGATAGAGGCCATCGTCGCGTCGATTGGCGCGCAGACTGTGCTCAATGTAGTCCAGGGCGAGGTCAAGGGCCGCGAGGGCCGCCTTGCGGGAGAGTGGACGCTGCTCGCCGCTGAATCCCGCCGTGTAGATCGCCTCACGGTAGCGCTCACCCGCGCTTCCGAGGGCGTCCATCAGGGTGCGCCGGCACGCAGCGTCGAAGCCAGCGCTGAGGCGCGCCCGCGAGTCGTGCAAGGCATCGAAGATGCTATCGAAGAAGGCACGCAACTCGGTGCTGAGTTGCAACTCGGCGGGACCACCCGCCACGAGGGCGCGGCAGAACTCCACGTAGCGTCGCAGGTAGGCCAGAGTCACGACCGAAAGCCCCTTGCCCACCAGAGCATTGTTGGCGTCGTTCCACTCGGGGCGTTGGGTATTCATCCAGATGCCGCCCTCGGGCACGAAGTTTACCAGCTTCGCCAGCAGCAACAGGAGCAACTTCTCGGCGAGGCTGACGTGGATCACGTGCCCATCAGAGCTATGCAGCAGCTTACCGTCGGCACCGCGCTCGGCGACGCGTGCGGCGACAAGGCGCTCACGCTCCCGGTCGAAGAGAATGCCGGCGGCCGGGTCAGCGAGGAGTTGGGCGTAGGGCTTGATCCGGTAAGGCACATCGACGTGGCTGTGGCGAGGCCGGTTGAGCAACGAGCTCAGGTGCCCCGGCTCGAAACACTCCTCGGCTTCCAGCAGCTTGAGCAGGTAGATGATCTGGTGATCGCTCCAGTAGCCAATGTTCGCCCACGGGTTTTCGGGCTCGGGCACCTCCCACTCCACGCCAGCGCGGGTGAGCCGGTAGGGGTTGTAGCCGTCAGCAGTGGTGGCGCTCAGGAACAGAGCGATCAATCCCTCCAGATAGCCCGGAAAGCTGTAGCCCAGTGGCTCCCAGTTTTGGAAGACATCACGCCAGTTGCCCTGGTAGTCGAGCCGGCGCACGCCATCGGCCCCGCGGATATTAATGCTGAAGCGGTTCCAGGGGCGGCTCGGGTCGCCGTGGCGTCGGCTAAAGGTAAGCGGCAGGTATTCGGTGCAGAGCCGCTCGAGATCAGCGATACCACTGGCAGCGGCACGCGCACGCAGGGCATGCACCGGGACGCTGTCGGCGAGGCTGGCAAAGAAGGTGGCATACTCCTGCAGCATACGCGGGCTGCGCACCGCGATGAAGGCCCGCAAGTCGTTACTGTCGACCACATAGCCGTCGGCGAAGACGCCACCGCGCATAATGTTGAACAGCGCGTTGGCGGCGTGGTGAGCACACGCCATCTCGTCAGCGCTGCGCTGCAGCCCATCGGCGGCGGCGACCAGGGACTCGATCTCGGCGCGACCACGGTCGATGTCGGCCTCCAGCGCAACAGCGAGCCCGGCGGGGTCGCTTGCGAGTGCATGGGCAAGGTTGGCAACAGCCGCTGCATCCTGGGCAACGTCGGCGACAATGCGCCAGCTCTGGCTTGCCCCAGCGGCCAGATCCAGCTCGATGGCTAGCAGGAACGCACCCCGGCGACCGCGAACATCGGTATCGGGAAAGACACTGGCACCGCGGCGGAAGGCTCCGACCTGTGCGGACGAGAGCAGCGTACAGGCACCAGCCAGGCCAATCTGCCAGGCCACTGTCGCACGAAGCGACTCGCTGGCCTCGGCCAGGTCGGTCAGCGTCGAGCTGAGTGCGAAGATCGCCAGGCCACTCGGATCGAGCTCGGCGCGCTTGTAGGCGTTGAGCAGGTTGCTGTAGCCGCGTTGCAGCGCCAACGTTACACCGTGGGGCAGCAGATTCTGGAGGCCGTCGAGTACACGCACTATGCACGGCACTCCGGCCAGATTGACCAGCCGACAGCTGCGCACGAAACCGAAGCGGGGGCTGGTCTGCCAGGTAGCGCGAAAAGCGAGGCCCAGGTCGTGGCAGATCTCCTCGAAGACCAGTGTGGTGCTCAGGGCATCCTTGTAGAGGTTACGCTCGATGCCGCCGTCTACACCATCGAGCGATGCGAAGGGCTCCCAACGTGTGGTGCGACCCGCCCGCGTCACCTCAAAGATGGTGAGCGGGCCGGTATGGGGGTGGCTATCGTAGAGCCGGTCGTCGGTCTCATAGGGGAAGAGGGCCGTCTCAGGGCTGACGCGACCGGCGGTCAGGCCACCAGAGCTCGCCACAAACATCCAGTGATCGACCGAACTGACCAGGCTGACCAGAAAGGGCGCCAGCCGGTCGGCGTGGGCGATCCGGTAGAGGCGCAGCCCGTCGAGGTCGACGAATCCGTCGCCGGGGGACGCCGAAGGATCAGCGAGGCAGGCCGTCATCTCTGCGGCAGCCGGTACGGGGGTCGTAGTCATCCTTTCACCGCCCCGGATGTCAGGCCAGAGACGATGTAGCGCTGCAGCACCAGGAACAGCACGAGCATCGGTAGCGCCATAATCAGCACGGCCGCCGCCAGGGTCGGCCAATTGCTGCCATAGACCCCCTGGAAGACGATCATGCCACGCGTGATCGGGTAGTAGCTCTTGTTGGTCAGATAGATGGTCGGCAGGATCAACTCGTTCCAGATGCCAATCGCGTGCAGCACGGCGACCGTAGCGATAGCGGGCTGGATCAGCGGGAAGACGATCGAGATCACAAAGCGGAAATAGCCGCAGCCGTCCATCGCTGCCGCCTCGTCCAACTCACGCGGCAGGGTCTTGATATAGTTCACCAGGATGACCACACCGATCGGGTTGACGAGGAAGAGCATGACATAGCCAACCGGATTGTTGTACAGGCCCAGTTTTAGCATCAGCTGAAACTGCGGGATCAGCGCCACTGGCAAAAACAGGGCGATCACATAGAGGGTCAGCAGGAACCCGGATCCCCTGACATAGCCACGCGAGATCGGAAAGGCGACCAGAACCGCGCTGACCACGTAGATCGCCGTAGCCGAGACGGTGTAGATCAGCGTGTTGGTGAGGTAACGCGGGAAGCTGGCCTTGTTCCAGGCCTCTACGAAATTGCCGAAGTTGAGGCCGGCTGGCAGGGCGGTGGCGCTCTTCATAAATTCGGGCAGGGTCTTCAGCGAGGTGATCACCAGCATCAGCAGCGGGCCGAGGTAGATCACAGCGAAGATACTGAGGAGCGTGTAGGCCCCGACACGGCCCCAGTTGATGCCCCGGCCCATCTGCGGTCGGGTGCTAATCTCGGTCTTGGGAGTCGTCACGGTGCTCATCCGAGAATCCTCTCTTCCCTGCGCTGCAGGAAGTACTGCACGGGTAGGCCAATCGCCAGCACCAGGCAGAAGAGCACGATCGAGGCAGCAGCGGCATAGCCCTGGCGAAAGGCGCTCGTGACGCTGCCCGAGGTCTGGCCAAAGCCCTGGGCGAAGATCAGGTAGCCCAGCACCTGCGTGCCATTCCGATAGCCCAGGAGCACCAGGAATAGCTGCCACGCCTGGAGCGAGCCGATGATGTTCAAAAGCAGGTTGGTGTTCACACTCGGCGTCAGCATTGGCCAGGTGACCTCGCGGAATGCCTGCCACCCGCTTGCGCCGTCAATGCGGGCACTCTCATAGAGGTCATTGGGGATGGTCTGTAGGCCAGCCACGAAGATCATCATCGTGACGCCAAGGTTCGCCCAGATCTGCACGAAGATCACCCAGGCCATCGCCTCGGCGGGCTGGCCACCCAGGAACTCGGAGCGCAGGCCGAACATCCCGAGCAAGCTCGCAAGCGGGCCACCGAGAGGATAGAGGAAGAGCGACCAGATCAGGCCCTGGATCACTGCCCCGAGGATCACCGGCATAAAGAAGATCGTGCGGAAGATGTTAACGCCCCTGATCTGTTGGTTCACCAACAGGGCAAGCAGGAGCCCGAGGCTAAACTGGATCGAGGTCACAAAGAAGGAGAAGACCAGGGTTCGCCCCAGGGCCGAATAGTTATCCTGCGAGGCCTGGCCCAAAAAGAGAAACTCGCGGTAGTTCTCCAGGCCGATCCAATTGACCGCCGTGCCCTGAATGCCGCTCGCGTCCGTGAACGAATAGACGCCGGTCGCGATGGCGGGACCAAGCATGATCACCAGGTAGAAAAAGAACCCGGGTAAAAGCAGCAGATAGGGAATCAGCCGTGCGCTGCCACGCCCGAAGTGATAATTCTGCACCGTACACCTCCAGGCTGAGTGATGATCCTGGTAGCTTTCTACCAACGGTGGGGCTACGCGCCTCCGAAGAGGTGCTGGGAAAGTTCGGCCTCCCCAGCACCGCTCTGGTTGGCTCCGGTGGGAATGAGCGCCACAGATCCGTGCTCATTTGCCGGGTTGGAGGGGTGCGGGGAGGGCTTGCCCTCCCCGAAAAAAACCGCTTCTACCCGTCAGAGTAGCTCGGACGGAGTACTAATTAGCGTCAAGCCCGGACTGGAGGTCAGCCTGGACTTTGTCAGCCAGGGCCTGCGGATCGTCGAAGGTGCCGAAGGGCTTGAAGTACGAGGCGAAGGGATTCGCGTACTCGCCAGCGCCCTTCGGGGCGACCCAGTACTGCTCGTAGCCCACGCGGAAGTTCTGCAGGAAAGGCGCGACGGCAGCGCCGATGGGGGTATCCAGGGTAGCGCCGGGCTGGGTCGGGATAAAGCCAACCGCATTGGCGAACGCCTGGTAGTTGGCCGGCTCAGAGAATTCGGTCAGATACTTCAGGGCCGCATCCTGGTTGGGTGTCTTAGCGGCGATTGCCCAGCCCTGGTCATACTTACCGAAGAGATACTTGTTGTCATCGACGTTTTCGCTACCGGGGAAGGGGATGTAGCCCCACTCGAAATCGGGCTGGGCAGCGTCGATCGCAGCGGCGTACCATGTGCCGCCCGGGAACATCGCCACCGCACCGGATGCGAAGCGACCAGGTGCCGCGTCGCCAGCGATACCGCTCGCACCGGCCTCCATCATATCCTGGGCGTAGACCTGCATCCGCGTCCACATATCCAGGGCCTTGGCGTCGTTCCAGGTTGTGGTGCCGGTCCAGAGACCCTCGACAAGCTGGGCCTGGTCAGGGTACAGCGCACCGATCAGGCCGTAGGCACCCACAAAGATCGGCCAGCCATCTTTACCGCCCGCAGTCATACACTCGACCCCCGCCGCCTTGAAGGTCGCGCAGGCAGCGACCAGTTCGCTCCATGTGGTGGGGATGGCTACATTGTTTGCGGTAAAGAGATCTTTGTTATAGTAAATACCGCTGTAGGAGACGCGGCCGAGATTGACCTGATAGACTTTGCCGTTATAGGTTCCGGCGTCCTTGATCGCCGCAGCGTCGTAGTTCTTGACGAAAGGCTGGTCGGTGAGATCCATCAGCAGGCCAGCTTCGATCAGGGTCTGCCAGTTCGGCGGGGTCACATTCTTCATATAAGGCTGGGCCTGGTTGGAGAACCCGAAGATGTCGATCACATCAACATCGTTCGCCGTCAGGCGGGTCTGGGTAACCGTGCTGAGCTCGTTAGCATTCACAACAGCCATATCGACGGTGATGTTAGGATACTTGGCCTGGAACTGCTCGTTAAACGTGTTCATGAACTCGACCATCGGCGGGTTCTGGTGAACCAGTACACGTAGGGTCACGGGGGCATCAGCTGCGGACTCACCAGCGCCTGGCGCAGCGGGGGTGGCACCACCGCAGGCGGCGAGCAGCATTGCGAAGAGGGCCGCGAGAGAAAAGCTCCAGGCGAGCGATCGGCGGGGCGTGGCAGTCAGGTAGGTCATCATTGAACCTCTTTCTTGCTGAGGATCTTGCCCGAAATCGATTTCATATCTTTCAGGCGTAAAGCAGGCTCTCTTCCTGGCCTCGAAGAGAGTTTCTGCTCTATATTCTGGCGGATGAGCGGCTGTGCTCAGTCTAGAAATCGATTTCAGATTTCATTCATTATACCCCCCACCGCATGTTTGTCAAGCGGCTTCCGTGTGTCAGTTATCGCGTCTCCTCATACGGCTACGCCCAGGAGATCCTGTACGTGTTCACACTGCTCCTGGGAGTGAGGGCAGCTTGCCTTCATACGCACGACGAGGGCGGGACGCCCTCGCTCCCTGGCTTACCCCAAGTGTGAACAGTTACGAGATCCTGCTCTCTAGGCTGACGTACGTGTTTACACTGCTCCTACGGAAGCCCGCGTTTCTGTCACGCTGAGCGCAGCGAAGCGTCCCGGCGACATGACCGGCGTTCCCGACCGGGACGCTTCGCTGCGCCGTGCGGCTCCACTCAGCGTGACAACGCCCGTTACCTCAAGTGTGAACAGTTACAGGCTGACCAGGAATTGTGCAGGGAGACACGATGTGCTACAATCACACCCGCAGCAATGGGTCTCGAAAACGATTGCAAATCCCACCGAATGTTATGAGTAGGCAGCCCACCGTCAGCGATATCGCACGCCTCGCCCACGTCTCGCCGAGCACGGTCTCGCGTGTTCTCACTGGCAACAGTCCGGTTCATCCCGATAAGCGGGCCGCTGTACTCGCCGTGATCGAGCAACTCAATTTCCGGCCCAACCTCACCGCCCGCACCCTCGTCCGCGGGAAGTCGATGGTGATCGGAATCCTGACCCAGAGCTTGACCAGCCAGTTCTACGGTGAGCTTGCTCAGGGCATCGAGGAGGGACTGGCCGGCAGTAGCTACCACCCGATCTTCGCGAGCGGCCAGTGGCTCCCCGCTGAGGAGCGCACCGCCCTTAACCTCCTCGTTGACCGCCAGGTTGATGGCATGATCATCCTCGGCGGCTACCACCCCGACCACGACCTACGGGCGATTAATCGCCAGACTCCGCTGATCGCTGTCGGGCGCAGCATTAACGACCTCGAGAGCCAGTGTATCCGTGTGGACAATCGCACCGGGGCTGCCCAGGCTATGCGCCACCTGCTCAATCTGGGTCATCGCCGGATTGCCTATATCTCCGGTATTCCTGCCCATATCGACTCGCACGAGCGCCGCCTTGGTTATGAGCAGGCGCTCCAGGAGGCTAGCATCCCTCTGGACGAGCGGCTGATCGTCGAGGGGAACTTTACCGAACAGAGTGGTACGCTCGCCCTTGAGGCCTTGCTGGCCCGTGGTATCCACTTCAGTGCGATCTTTGCCGCGAATGACCAGATGGCTTACGGCGTTCAACTTGGGCTCTACCGCCACCACTTGCACGTCCCCAACGATGTGTCCCTGGTCGGCTTCGACGACCTGCTGGGTTCTGCCTACACGACCCCGCCGCTCACCACGGTGCGCCAGCATATGCTTGAACAGGGGCGCCGTGCGGCCCGAGGATTGCTGAACCTGCTCGCCGACAGGCCGCCGGATCTGATCTCAGTCACCACCGAGCTAGTGCTCCGCGAGTCGACCGCCCGCGTTCGGGGGGCAAACGTCTGGCATACTTACAAAAATAGCCCGTCATAACGATGTATGACGAAACCCGTCCGGTAGGTATGGTGTGCCTGGCTCCTCTTTCCTACATCCTTGTCTTAGACCGCCCGCAACGCCTGCTCCAGATCAGCAATCAGATCTTCGGGGTTTTCGACGCCAATCGAGATGCGTACCATCGCTGGTGTAATCCCCATCTCGATGCGCTCCTCGGGATCAACATCGGCGTGGGTCATCGTCGCTGGGTGCTCGGCCAACGACTCGGTGCCGCCAAGGCTGACTGCCAGGTGGAAGAGCCGCAAGCCATTGAGCAGGCGAAAGGCCTCAGCTTCGCTGCCATGTACCTCGAAGGAGATCATGCCCCCTGGCCCCTTGCATTGACGCCGATAGATCGCATACTGCGGATCATCCTCCTCGAGATTGTCGAGATAAAAGACCCGGTTTACCTTGGGATGATCGCTCAGGAATTCGGCCACATGGCGGGCCGTCTTCATCTGGGCCGTCATACGCAGTTTGAGGGTCTCGAGGCTACGTAACAACAGCCAGCCAGTATGCGGGCCAGCCATCGTACCAAGGATCGTGCGCCACACTTTGATCGGGGTGAGCAGTTCACGCGAGCCGAGACAGACCCCGGCGATCACGTCGCTGTGCCCCCCAATGTATTTTGTGGCCGAATAGAGAACCAGGTCGGCCCCATGCTTAAGAGGTTGCTGCCAGAGTGGGCCGAGAAAGGTATTGTCAACCGCCGTCAGCACCCGCCGCTCTCCACCGAGACGCCGCGCAAGCTCAGCATAGGCGGCAATCTCAACCAGGGCGTTGGTCGGATTGGCTGGCGTCTCAATAAAGATCAGCGCTACCCGTTCGCTCAAACCCATACGACGTAGCTCGGCCTCGACCTGTTCGGGAGGCGTGCCAGCACGGAAGCCCACTGCACGCACGCCAAGATCGGCCAGCAGGTGCTTGAGCAAAAAGTCGGTGCCGCCATAGACTGGCTCACTGTGCAGAATTACGTCACCGGGACGCACAAAGGTGAGCAAGGTCGTGCTGATGGCAGCCATGCCACTGGCAAAGACGGCTGCGGTTTCAGCCTCGTCCCAGAGGGTCAGACGATCCTCAAGCACCTCCAGGTCGGGGTTGTTGAGCCGGCTGTAGATCAGCCCCTGTTCTTCGTTGGGGCTGCGTCGGCGCAATCCATAGGCCAACTCAAAGAAGGATTTACCCTCTTCGGCTGTCTTGAAGACAAAGGTCGAGGTCTGAAAGATCGGGCACTTGATCGCCCCCTCCGAGAGCGCTGGCTTATAGCCATAGCTCATCATCAGGCTCTCAGGGTGAAGTGGACGTCCGTCGAGATAGCCCTCGGGCTTCCGCTCAACCATACACGCCTCCTTGCGTCAATTTGGGGCAACAGCGCCCCGGATTACTCCTTCGTCCGACCTGATCGAGTTCTTCGAAAGGGGCTTCGTCCTTTCCGAGCCTCGCTCGCATACTTCAAAAAAATAGTGACACCGTATAGATCACTAGCCCGGCCAGGCCGCCCACCACAGTGCCGTTAATTCGGATGTATTGCAAGTCGCGCCCGAACTGCAACTCGATCTTGCGTGTGATCTCGTTCGTTTCCCAGCCACGCACCGTCTGGGTTACAAACTCACCCGCCGTACGTCCATAGCGGCGCACGATAAAGCGGGCGGCGTCCTCGGCCCAGGTGTCGATGCGGGCGCGCCACTCGGGATCTTGCTCCAGCAGGTCGCCCAGGTGGGCCAGGCTACGGGTGAGCGATTGGCGCAGGGGTGAGTCGGGCCGGGTACTCTGGTCGAGCAGACCCTGCTTGACATCCTGCCAGAGGTTGCCAGCTACCTCGCGCACCATCGGGTGGGCCAACAGTTCTTGCTTGAGCTCCTCACCACGTTTGCGTACCTCAGGATCATACTGCAGGTTGGTAATCCAGCGATCCAGGGTCTGGGTAAATTGCTCGTAGAGCGGATGGTCAGGGTCTTCACTCAACTCACTGAGCAACTTGCGCGCCCCGTCAAGCAGGCGCTCGTAGATCTTCTGATCGACGATGCGTGGCATCCATGCCGGCAGCTCACCGGCAATGCGCTGACGGATGGCCTCCTGGTTGGTCTCGATCCAATCGGTTGCCACCCGTGCCAGTTGCAGCATCACATCACGCTGGCGTTCGTCCACCGCCACAGCACCAAGCAGGCGCGCCACCACCGGCGTAGCTGGCACAGCCGCCATGCGCTCGTTGAGCGTGCGCTCGATCAGCGCCCCCACCTCTTCGTCATTGACCACGCGTAGCAGACCGGTGAGGCTTTCAGCGGCAAGATCGGCGACCTGGCTACTGCGTTCTGGCTGGCGCATCCAGCGCGCCACGCGCCCGGCCACATCCTGGCGGCGGATGCGGGCGACGATCTTCTCCGGGTCAAGGAAGTTGCGCTCGATAAAGCCGCCGAAACTCACCGCAATGCGATCTTTGCGCTGCGGCACAATTGCCGTGTGCGGAATCGGTAGGCCCAGCGGGTGACGAAAGAGGGCCGTCACGGCAAACCAGTCGGCTAAGGCACCGATCATGGCTGCTTCGGCAAAGGCATGCACAAAGCCGATCCAGAGGCCAGCCTCCGACCAGAACGAGGTGATCAGGAAGATAATCGTCATAGCTACCAGCAAGCCGGTAGCCAGGTTGCGCATGCGCTGAAGATCGGCGGCGCGTTGGGTTTCGTCCATAGCTCTTGTTGTACGCCTGAGCGCCTGGCCCGGTTGCATAGCCAGGCGTATACAACCCAAAATCGTGGTCTACAGAACTGGCGGAGCCACCCCTGAGTATAGCACGCTGTCAATTGAAGGGCACCATGCGCTGCCGCAACGCCAGTTCTGATGTGGTATCGTATGCAACGATGAACTATCGTCGCTCTGCACCCAGACTCAGTTGGCGATCACGTCGATCAGCCCCTCCCACCGGTTTTAGCTTGCTCATCGCCCTTGCCTTGCTGGCTGGCCTGCTGGCCCCCACGCAAGCCCTCCGTGGCGCTGCGCAGCCGCAGCCGATCTTTCTGCCCCTGCTGATCGCCGGTGAGGATTTTGGCAGCCTACCGGCTCTCTGGACCCATGCCGATCCGCCGGCTATCCACGAGGTCGTGCTGCTGCGCTGTCGGCTGAACCTTGCGACACCCCTCAGCGAGGCTCGGCTCGACCTCTTCGCCGATACGCGCTACGAACTCTGGCTCAACGGGAGCTTTGTCGGCAGAGGGCCGGCCCGCTTCTCCTCCACGCGCCGTGAGTACGATCGGGTCGCTCTGGATAGCCTGCCTGCCGGGCCGCAGACCATCGCCATCCAGGCCCAGTGGGCTCCTAATTTACGCCGCTCCACATCGATCCGCCCTGAGATCCAGGCCCGCCTGAGCGGGCAACTGGCCGGCACAGGCTATGAACAGGCCCTCAGCCCCGAAGCGTGCCGCATCCTCAGTGCTGAGGCCTGGAACCGTGCGCCCGCACCTGTCCATAGCTGGAACCTGCTTGGCCCGGTTGAGCAGCTTGACCTGCGCCTGCTTCCGAGCAATTGGGCCAGTCCGGACTTTGATGACAGTAGCTGGCCGCGCCCAGTGGTTCGCGCAACTCTGAACACAACCAGCTATCAGCCCCGCTCGATCCTGCCCCTCGCCAATGTGCCGATCCGCACAACCCTGCACGCCGTTGGGCAACTCGCACCGGGCTTCTGGGTTGGTGAATTGGGTGGCACAGCCGCAGCCCCCACCAGCTATCGCTTTACGCTCAGTGAACCAACTCTCGTGACGCTCCAGGCTCTCGTAGGGCCAGGCCAGCCTGATCCCGCTACGGCCATCAGTCTGAATGGAGCCAGCCTGGCGTGGTCAGCTGTGCCGCAGGCTGTGCCTGATCTGCGCAGGGCAAGCCAGAGCCTGCCCGCAGGCGAGCATGAGTTGCAGCTGATCGATACGACCGCCCAGCCCTGGGTCTTTGCGATCAGCAACAGCGCCATCACTTCGCCACCGCCGCCCCTCGGCCAGGGCAACAACCCCGGCCGCCGTCTCCTGATTCCCACCCTACAGTCTGATCCCCAGGCTGTAACCGTGATCAGCACCACCCAGGGCCTTGAGCTCAGCTTCGGCTCGCAAGCAAGCTATGCCATCCTTGACCTGGGCCGTACTGTCCATGGGCGCCTGGTGGCCGAGGTCAGTGGCCCGGCTGGCGGCCTGATCGACATCGGCTGGGACGAACGACTCTGGCAAGGCGAACGTCCGTTACCTCATCCCGGCTCGCTACATCCCGAATGGAGTCAGGCCGATGCCTGGCTGCTTGATAACGAGCCACGCACGCTGAGCACCATCGATAGCCGCTCCGGTCGTTATATCCTGATCGCTGCCTGGGGTCAGGGCAACGTTCAGTTACGCAACCTGCGGGTGTTCGAAGAGCGCTACCCGCTGACCCTCCGTGGCAGCTTTGTCAGCCCGAACGAGCGGCTCAACCGTATCTGGAATGTGGGCGTGGCCACCCTCTACCCGTCGATGGTTGATGCCTATGCCGACCCCTGGCGCGAGCGTGGCCAATGGTGGGGTGATGCCCATATCGCCGACCGTATGAACCGGGTCAGCTTTGGTGAGACGGCCCTGCTGCGGCGCGGCCTGCAACAGATCGCCGACGGTATGACTGGCGGCATGGTCGGGGCCTTCGAGCCCAACGCCAACGGCTTCGCCCTGCTCGATTACGCCATGCTCTGGGTTCAAAGTGCTGACGATTATGGCCGCATGACAGGTGATTGGGTCTTCGTTAGCACCCTCTACCCGCAAATCCGCACGGTGATGGCCAGCCTGGCCAGCCTGAAGCACCCCGAAAGCGGCCTGATCGACCTGAGCCGAGTGCCTACACCGAGCTGGAGCGCCTATATCGACTCGAACAGCTATTGGGATCGGCGTGGGCAGACTACCGCCATCAACGCCTTCTACTACCGCACCCTGCACGCTGCGGCCAGCCTGGCCACCCATGTCGGGCAGCCCGAAGAGGTCAGTGCATGGCAGACTGAAGCCGAGGCCATTCGGAGCCGTGCCAACCAGTTGCTCTACCTTGCCGACGAAGGGCGCTACGCCGCAGGCAGCTTTAACGGACGGCTCACCCCGGCCACGCCACAGGCCCAGGCTACTGCCCTGGCCTTTGGCCTGGCCCCTGAGGGCGAAGCGCAACGGATCGCCGATAGTATGCTCAGCATGCTTGGCAGTCCTGAGCTTCCTGGCCTACAGATCCTGGGCATGTTTTATCTGCTTGAGGGCCTGGGGCAGCTTGGACGCGTTGATGATGCCCTGCTGGTGATCGACCATTTCTTCGGTTCAATGCTTGACCGTGGTGCCACCACCTGGTGGGAAAACTTTCATGCGGATCAGAACTATACCAGCAGCCTTTCGCATGCCTGGGGAAGTTCACCCGGCTGGTTTCTCTCGACCTACGCGCTTGGCGCACGTATCGTTGGCCCTGATCAGTGGCAAGTACAACTCAATCCATCAAGCCTCACCTCGCTGAGTGGCGTTCTGCCGCTTGCGCAAGGCAACCTTGCCCTGAACTGGCAAGTGGGAGCATGTCGGCAGATCAGCCTGCAGATCAATGCCCCTACTGGTAGTACCGGCGAAGTACGACTACCCCTTGGTTCAACGACAACCCAACTCTGGCTCAACGAAGCCTTGCGCTGGCAGAGTGGCCAGGGCACTGATGCTCAACTGAGCCTTGAGCCGGGCTGGCTGGTCATCCAACTTGGCCCAGGCGAGCAACAGCTTGACCTGCGCCCCAACTGTAGTTAGAGGCAAGTTATGGTATGGTAGGCTATGTCAGTTGAGCCTCACGCAAAGCTTCTATCGGGTGGTCGTTCTTTCTTTCAGGTATACGTACACCCTGATAAGGTTTGTGCGGAGTTGCGGAGATTGGCCTGGTCGCTCAGAAAGAGGAAGTATGATGCGTACGATACGGACACTCACACCGATGGCGCTGATGCTGCTCACCCTGCTCATGATCGTTGGCAGTGTGAGCGCACAAGCGACCCACCGAATCTATCTGCCCACTATTCGCAGCGCCCCCATCAGTATGTTTGCCTCTGAGACATCACCAGGCAGGCTGGCCCGCACTGATGTCAAAACCCAGGCTGCCGCCCTCGGCGCTTCCTGGATCCGCCTGAACGGGGTGCTCTGGCACGAGGTGCAGCCAGTACAGGGCGGCCCCTACAACTGGAATGCCCTGGCTACCTTTGAGCGTGACTTGGCCGTAGCCCAAGAGTTGGGCCTTATTCCGGTGGTGATTGTTCGCGGAACGCCGCAGTGGGCTGGCTTTGCCGAGAATCTGGGCTCTGATGGTCAGTATGCCCTCTGCTCCGCGACGCGTGATGATGCCCTGCCAGCCTATGCTGCTTTTCTTGAGGCCCTGGCCACCCGCTATCGTGGTCAGGTCAACTACTGGGAGATTGGGAATGAGCCCGATGTAGATCCCCGTCTGGTACCCAGCAACTTCGAATTTGGCTGCCTGGGGCAGATCAGTGACCCCTACTACGGCGGTGAGCGTTATGGGCGTCTGCTCAATGCAGCGGCACCGGCCCTGCGCCGGGGCAACCCGAATGCGAAGATCGTCTTTGGAGGGCTCCTGCTCGATCGTCCAGAGACCACCGATCCGAACTATGGTCGTCCCGAACGCTTCCTCGAAGGGGCCTTAGTGGCTAATGCCGCCGGTTCCTTTGACATTCTGGCCTATCATGCCTACCCCTCCTTCTACCAGACCAACGCTGATGCTGATCTCACTCCCAACCGCTGGCAGGCTCTCGGTGGCTATGTGATCGGTAAGGCCCGCTACATCAAAGAAGTTCTGAGTCGCTACAATGTGCAGAAGCCCCTCTGGCTCAACGAGACCGGTCTGCTCTGTACGCCGCCATACGCTCCATGCGATCCGCCAACCAATGCCTTCTTTCAGAACCAGGCCGAAATGATGCCGCGCCTCTTCGCCCGTGCTGCCGCCGAAGGCGTCACCATGGTCTCCTGGTATACCCTTGACGGCCCTTCATGGCGCAATGCTGGTCTGCTTGATGCCAATCAGCAACCTCGTCTGGCCTTCTATGCCTACCAGCAGATGGCACGCAAGTTGGTTATCTATCGCCAGGTGCAGGCGGTTGACTACGGGCCGAATCTCGAAGCCTATCGCTTCAATACTCCGACCGCCCTCGTTGATGTGCTCTGGTCACGTAGTGCGGCGATCTACAGTGTCGATGTGCCGACGAGTAGCTTCATTCGGGCGAGCAACCTGTACGGCGAGGCGATCAACGGCACGGTGGTTGGTGGCAATACCAGGCTCACCGTTGGCTTTGCCCCGATCTATATCGAGCGGCGCCCATGAGTCTGAGCTTTACGCTTACGGCCCGCGACCCAGGCTCGCGGGCCCGTTGCGGGGTGCTGGCCACCGCCCATGGGCCGGTGGCCACCCCCGTCTTTATGCCCGTCGGCACCCGCGGCACGGTCAAGGCCCTCACCCCGGACGAATTGCGCGACCATGGGGCTGCGATCATCCTCGGCAATACCTACCATCTCTACCTCCAACCCGGCCACGCTTTGATCGCCCGCCGGGGCGGTCTGCATCGTTTTATCGGCTGGGATGGCCCGATCCTCACTGATAGCGGCGGTTTCCAGGTCTTTTCGCTCATCTACGGCGGGATTGCCGACGAGATCAAGGGCCGTCGCCCGCAGAACGCGGCCCGCCTTGAGGGCATGGTCAAGGTGACCGAAGATGCCGTCATTTTCAAGAGTTATCTTGACGGCTCATACCACACCTTCACCCCCGAGCGCTCGATCGAGGTGCAGCACGGGCTTGGTGCCGACATCATTCTCTGCTTCGATGAACTGCCGCCCCTCCGTGCTGGCTACGACTATACCGCCGCCAGTATGGATCGTACGCACCGCTGGGCCGCACGCTGCCTGAGCGCCCACCGCGAGCGTGATACCGCCAGCCTGCCTAACCCCGCCCAGCAACTCTTCGGCATCGTCCACGGTGGGATCTACCCCGACCTGCGCCGGGCCAGCGCCGAAGCGATCGGCGGCATGGGCTTCGACGGCCTCTGCATCGGTGGATCGCTCGGCGGCGACAAGGCCCAGATGTACGAGGTCGTAGCAATGACCGTGCCCTTCCTACCCGATGGGCTGGCCCGCCACCTGCTTGGCGTCGGCGATGTAGACGACCTGCTTGAAGGGGTCGCCCGCGGCATCGATATGTTCGACTGTGTTAGCCCGACACGCCTCGGACGCCACGGCACCGCCCTTGTGCGCAACCCCGAGCGCCGCTGGAAGCTTAATGTGCTCAATGCCGCTCTGCGTGAAGACGACGGGCCACTTCAGGCCGACTGTCACTGTTACACCTGTCGGCATTTCTCGCGCGCCTACATTCACCACCTCTACCGTGCCCGCGAGATTCTTGGCGTCAGGTTAATAAGCCTGCATAACGTCGCCTTCTTGCTCGCCCTCATGGCCGACGTGCAGAAGGCCATCCGCAACGAGTGTTTCCCCGCGCTCTACCAACAATGGCTCGGACGCCCCCTGGTGGCAGTGTAGGCCATCTTTGGCGAAGACAACATAAGCTCCCTGTTGGCCCACCTGATAGAAGCCACACTGCGCCGTATAGAAGCGCAGGCTACGTGCAGACCAGGCGGGGGTTGCCACCTGCCAGCCTGCGGTCTCAGGGTAGCGCGCCTCAAGCATGCGCCAGACCGTGCTTCCGGCACCACTGTGCTGGTACGCAGGGTCAATAAAGAGCAAGCCCAGAACATGGCGCTGCTCACTGAAATGCCAGACCACGGCCCCACCGATCAGTTGCTCATCCACCAGCACCTTGTAGCCATCGGCATCAAGACAGCCGCCTGGCCAGCGCTCAAGCAGATCGGCGCAGTGGTAACACTCGAGACATTGCGCATCAAACGTCCCCTGCGTCGGTTGATCGGCATCAAAAGCCGCCTGCATCAGGCGGGTCAGGGCTGGAATATCGGCATGGCTAAAGGGTTCCAGCTGGAGTGTGCCCTGGCTATCCATAACTCATTTCCTAGCAGAGGGCTAACGATATAGTTAACGCCGGTTGAGCCATTCGATCCTGGCACGCAAAAAGTTCTCGTCCGCACGGGCATCCCAATCATACACCACCACTGTCCCAACCAGGCGGTCGTGCCAGGCCCGCCGCTGATCGTCGAAGAGTACACTGAGAAAGCCCATATAGAGTGGCAAGGACGAGGCGGCATAGGCGAAGGTGCGCATCATCGCCTGGACAAAGCTCAGCCGCGTGCCATTGGTACGCACTACCCGTAGGCCCATCAGGTATTTACCGAGCGTCACCCCACCGAAGGCATAGAAGAAGGCGAAGTAGCTAAAGCTCAAGCTCAGCAGGATAATCGCCTCAAAGACCGCACCCAATAAGAACTGGGCCAGGGGGGTGATCCAGTTCAGCCAGTGTTCCAGCAGCTTGCTGATCTGGGCAATGCCTGATGTCTCACGCATAAAGGCCATCGAGAGTCCACCCACAATCCAGAGGGTTGCAATCACCAGCAGATCGACGATCATGGCGATCATGCGCGAGACAAAACCTGCGTAGGCCGCAAAGACCGGCCTCTGGCCAGGTGAGTGATAGGTCATAAGCATTGCCCACTATGGCTGTGATAAACTAGCCTTGCAAACGGGCCAGGGCTTCCTCTTCGTCCTGGTAGATTTCGGCATATTGGGCCAGCCCGACCATACGAAAGATTTTCTGGAAGTGCTGTGAGAGCCCACTAACTGCCAGGGTCTGATTATTACGATTTACTTCAGTCACAATACCGATCAGAATAGCGATCCCAGCGCTATTAATATAGTCATTGTGACGAAAGTTGAGCAAGATAGACCGCGCATCCCTGGTGGTCACCTCACGGTAGGCGCTGTTGATCTTCTCTTCAGCGAAGGTGGTGACATCACCAACCAGATCAATGATGGCCACTCCATCACGCTCACGGGTGCTTACCGTCAGCTCATCCTCCAACATTACGCGCTCCTCCAGACAAATAAGCCTCTCTACAGCTTTTGGTTACATGCATTATTCAAGATGAATAACCATCCGAATCTGGTTTCCACCCCCCGGTTTGGTTGAAAACTCAACTTCGTCCATCAACTCACGGATCAGCCAGATCCCCCAGCCACCCTTATCGTTCCGTTCAAAAGCAGCCTCAATCGAAGGCATGTTGGTCATACATGTTTCATCGAGGGTTTTACGTCCCTGGTCGGCAACACTGACAATTAACTCATCATCACGCGCTGTCAGCAGCACAACCACCTTCATCGCCGCATCGTGCTGATTACCATGCTCGATCGCATTCGTGACGGCCTCACTAATCGCGGTTTTGAGCGATTCGATCCGTTCGGCACCAAAGCCCATCCTACTGGCGAGCGAAGCGGCCGTATCCATTGCCACACGCTCATAGCCCAGCTTGCTGGGCAGGCGCAGTTCAACAATTTTTTCAGGCGGATCGTGCTGAGAGGCGTTGTCGCTCATGCCGACGGCACCCTGACTGTTCACTGATCGCCTGATTTGAGCCACTTACTTCCAGCGTTCACAAACGATCATCATGCTGATCGTGGCACAACCAAATATATACCAATGGCTCACATATACACCTTGCATGATAACATAGCCCACCATGGCTCGGCAAGAGTGTACACCAGCCCACAAACCTCACAGGTCTGTGGGCTGGCTGCGTTTGCCGAAGCCAGCGCGCATCGATTTGGTCTCACAGCGGAATGTTGCCGTGCTTACGGGCGGGCATGCTTTGCCGCTTGGTGCGGGCGATGCGCAGGGCCTTGATCAGCGCGGGGCGCGTTTCACGCGGTTCGATCACTGCGTCGATATAGCCCCGCTCGGCGGCAACATAGGGGTTGGCAAAGCGGCTCTGGTAGTCTTCAACCAACTCCACCTGGCGCTGCATCTGATCACTGGCCTCCGACAACTCTTTACGGAAGATGATCCGCACAGCTGCATCAACGCCCATGACGGCAATCTCGGCGGTCGGCCAGGCAAAGTTGAAGTCGGCACGGATATGTTTGGATGCCATCACATCATAGGCACCGCCGTAGGCTTTGCGGGTGATCACCGTCAGCTTCGGTACCGTCGCCTCGCAGTAGGCATAGAGCAGCTTGGCCCCGTGGCGGATGATGCCGCCGTACTCCTGCTGGAGCCCCGGTAGGAAGCCCGGCACATCAACGAAAGTCAGCAGGGGGATGTTGAACGAGTCACAAAAGCGCACAAAGCGCGCCCCCTTCACCGAACTGTCGATATCGAGTGTCCCGGCCAGGTGCATAGGCTGGTTGGCGACCACGCCGACGACATGACCATCAAGGCGGGCAAAGCCAATCACAAGATTACGCGCCCAGTAGGGCTGCACCTCGAAGAAGAAACCATCATCGACCACTGCCTCGACGACTTGGACGATGTCGTAGGCTTTGCGCGGGTTGTCAGGCACCAGCGTCTGCAGGCTGTCGTCCATACGCTCAGGGTCGTCGATCGGGGCCAGATACGGTGGGTCATCCATATTGTTGGAAGGTAGGAAGGAGAGCAGGGTTCGCAGTTGCTCAAAGCCCTCTTCCTCGCTGTCAGTGGCAAAGTGCGCTACGCCCGAGCGTGAGTTGTGGGCCATCGCGCCGCCTAGTTCCTCGAAGCCAACCTCTTCGCCAGTCACCGTCTTGATTACATCAGGCCCGGTGATGAACATCTGGCTAGAGCCCTTGACCATCATGATGAAGTCGGTCATCACCGGCGAGTAGACCGCGCCGCCAGCGCAGGGGCCAGCGATCAACGAGAGTTGGGGGATGACCCCGCTGCTGATCACATTACGGTAGAAGATCTCGGCATAACCACCCAGGCTGACCACACCCTCCTGGATGCGTGCACCACCGGAGTCGTTGATGCCGATGCATGGCACGCCCATACGCAGGGCCAGATCCATCACCTTACAGATCTTCTCGGCGAAGACCTCACCCAGGCTACCGCCGAAGATCGTAAAGTCCTGAGAGAAGACACAGACAGGACGCCCCTCAACGGTGCCATGGCCAGTAATTACGCCATCGCCGAGCGGCTTGCGGCGCTCCATACCAAAGGCCGAGGTGCGGTGAACGGCGAAGGCATCCAACTCAACAAACGATCCGGGGTCAAGCAGCAGGTCGATCCGCTCGCGGGCCGTCAACTTACCACGCTCGTGCTGCCTGGCAATGGCCGCCTGGTCGCCACTAATGGTTCGTTCGCGGCGGCGGCGCAACTCCTCGATCTTTTCAGCAGTGGTCTGCGACATCAGGGTGCTCCGTGATACTCTCGGTCACTTGACGGGTCGGGGGTGCGGGCGGCGCGCCCATCGCGCGCAACGAGCCAGAGGAACCGGGGAACTGCATCAATGATGCGTTGCCAGCGACGAGGCTGGTTGATCAGACGGTAGAGCCATTCGAGGCCGAGCGAGCGTAGCCAGGCCGGGGCCAGGGGCACCCGTCCTGTCAGATAGTCAAAGACACCACCAACCCCGATGGCCAGGGGCACACCTATGGCGGGCTGGTTACGGGCAATCCAGAGATCCTGGCGTGGGTGGCCATAGGCTACTAATAGAATATCGGGCCGAGTTGCAACGATCAACTGGCGCAAGAAGGGCTCGTGCCGTGGATCGGGTGAGCCAGCAAAGCAGCCAGCGATCTGCAGGCCGGGGTTGGCGGCACAGAGTACTGCGGCGGCCTGCTCAGCTACCCCCGTGGCCGCACCAAGCAGAAAGAGCCGCCAGCCCTGTGCGGCAGCCAGCCTGGCCAGGGCACGGCTCAGATCGACGCCTGTCACCCGCCCGCGCAAAGGCTGACCCAGATAACGTGCTGCCAGCAGCAAGCCGAAGCCGTCCGGTGTACAGAGATCGGCGTTGGCCAGCACGGTAGCAAAGGCCGGATTGCGGCCCGCCTCGACCACGAACTCCGGGTTGACCGTGCAGATCTGGTGTGAACCGCCTGCCATGATCATCGCCTCGGCCAGCGCCAGCACCTCACTCTCGAGCAGATCATCTACCGCCA
The DNA here is from genome assembly GCA_964592425.1 of uncultured Chloroflexaceae bacterium. GTDB lineage: Bacteria > Chloroflexota > Chloroflexia > Chloroflexales > Chloroflexaceae > Viridilinea. The sequence continues at coordinate 11,549 of CAZQCG010000028.1, read as the reverse complement.
CACCGAGAATCATGACTCGGCGCGTCCGGGTTGCCTGGGAAGAGACTGCTATCGGCTTCACTGCCACTGTTGCCTCGTCAGGCTCGCTACATACCTGGGCTGATTATAGCGCAGAACCGTCGCGCTGGCTTGGCTGCGCACGATCCACACAGGGCTGATGCAAAGTCGCCTCAGGCAATCGCACGCGGATACCGCAGATGGAACAGATTCGCGCTGCGCTGCCGCAAAAAGCTCCGCGTCAATCCGTCAGATCAGCGCGATCCGCGTTCTCGTTCGGACTTTGCATCAGCCCTGACGATCCACACAGAGCCTGGGCAACGTTGTAAGATGAACGCCCCTGCGCGACGGCCTCCTCAGCGTGTGCAAACTGCGACTTTGTTTATGCCCAGACGATCCACAGGAATGGGTATGGCCACCATGCTATAATGCAGCCGATCTCCGCGCTGATGCGGCACTTCTTGCGGCTGTCTGTACGCCTTTGTCTTGCTGCTAAGCCGAGGCTTGCTCCGCCATCAGTCGCTCAATAGTTGAGGAGTTGTTATGTTTCGCTCGCACACCTGCGGCGAGCTGCGTTCCGAGCACGTCGACCAGGAGGTTACCCTGGCTGGTTGGGTGCATCGTCGACGTGACCACGGCGAACTGATCTTTATCGACCTGCGTGATCGCTATGGAATCACCCAGGTCGTCTTCGACAGTCTTACCGCCGAGGCCCACCGTATCGCCGAAGAGGCCCGCTCGGAGTATGTGCTCCAGGTGCGCGGGCGCGTGCGTCCACGCCCCGCCGAGGCGGTCAATCCCAATCTGGCCACTGGCACCGTTGAGCTTGAGGCCCTCAGTGCTCAGGTGCTCAACCCGGCCCGCACGACGCCAATTTATATCGCCCAGGAGGGCGGCGAGGACGAGAGCATCCGCCTCAAGTACCGCTACCTCGACCTGCGCCGTGAGCGTATGCAGCGCAACTTGATTATGCGCCACCGCATCGTCAAGTTTATGCGCGATTTTCTTGACCAGGAAGGCTTTCTCGAGATCGAGACGCCCATCCTGATCAAATCAACCCCTGAGGGTGCCCGTGACTACCTGGTGCCTTCACGGGTGCATCCCGGCAAGTTCTACGCGCTACCACAAAGCCCCCAGCAACTGAAGCAACTGCTGATGGTGGCCGGTTTCGACCGCTACTTCCAGATTGCCCGCTGTTTCCGTGACGAAGACCAGCGCGCTGACCGCCAGCCTGAATTCACCCAACTCGATATGGAGATGAGCTTCGTCGATCAGGAAGATGTGATCGCGCTGCTCGAACGGCTCTTCAGCGAGCTGTGCCGCACCGTCGTGCCACACAAGCGCGTCAGCCACCCTTTCACCCGTCTTAGCTATGCCGAAGCGATAGAGCGCTACGGATCTGACAAGCCCGACCTGCGTTACGGCCTCGAGTTGATCAACCTGGGCGATCTGCTGGGCAACACACCCTTTCAGGTCTTCCAAAACGCCCTCGCTAACGGCGGCCAGGTCAAAGGGCTGCGTCTGCCAGGCTGCGGCGGCTACTCGCGCAAACAACTGGACGAGCTGACCGACCTGGCCCGTGCCGGAGGTGCCCGTGGCCTGGCCTGGGCCGCCCTGCCCGTCGACGGCGGTGAGGTACGCTCCTCGTTTGCCAAAAATCTTGCTGCCGGTGAGCTGGCCGCGATCAGCGCACGGATGGAGGCTCAGGCTGGCGACCTGCTGCTGATCGTCGCCGATCGGCCCAACGTCGTCGCCGCTACCCTCGACAAACTGCGCCGCGAGTTTGGCACCCGCCTGGGCCTGGCCGACCCCGACCAGTTTGCTTTTGCCTGGATCCTCGACTTCCCGCTGGTTGAGTGGAATGAGCCTGAGCAGCGTTGGGATGCCGTGCATCATCCCTTCACTGCCCCCCAGGACGCCGACCTGCCCCTGCTGGAGAGCGACCCGGGCCGGGTGCGCGCCAAAGCCTATGACCTGGTGCTCAATGGCTACGAAGCCGGCGGCGGCAGCATCAGGATCCACCGCCGTGAGATCCAGCAGACCCTCTTCACCCTGCTCGGCATCAGCCCCGAACAGGCCCAGTCCCAGTTTGGCCATATGCTCGAAGCCTTTGAGTATGGCGCACCACCCCATGGTGGGATTGCTCCCGGCATCGACCGCATTGCCATGCTCTTTGCTGATGAAAGCAATATCCGCGAAGTGATGGCCTTCCCCAAAACCCAGCAGGCTGCTGACCTGATGACGGCTGCACCGTCGCAGGTTGACCAGCGCCAGCTGGACGAGTTGCATATCAGCCTGCGCGAGCAACCCGTCTGAGCCGCATGGGGTAACGTATGACCAAGCGCATACTGATTGTGGACGACGATCCGAATATCCGGCGGATCGTCAACCTGGCCCTCAGCGAAGACTCACCCTATACCGTCAACACCGTCTCCTCCGCCGAGGCGGCCTTGCTCGCCATCTCACGCCAGCCGGTCGACCTCCTCTTCACCGATATCCGTATGCCAGGGATGAGTGGGCTGGATCTCGTGCAGCGTGTCCATGAGCTTGATCCGACGACGGCCGTGATCGTTTTTACGGTCAGCCCGGAGGATCTGACCCTGGAACGGGCCACCGAGCTGAAGATCGACTGCCTGCTGGAGAAGCCAGCCTCGCCCGAGCGCATTCGGCTGGCCGCCGACCTGTTACTTGATCCGATCAAGCTCTTGCCGCGCCCCTCACAGCTAGTCGAACCACCACCGACCCCGGCAGCACCAACCACGCCCCCACCAGCCAGCGGGCAGGGGGCTCTCAGCCAGCGTATCGCTGCCATCCGCCAGCGTCAGACTACGCAACTCAGCAGCCCGCCTACCGCTCCGCTCAAACCGCTTGAGCCACCAGCAGCGCCACCTGCCCAACCCCAGCCGGGCGGGCCTATGCCACCAGCAGCGCCACCTGTCCAACCCCAGCCGGGCGGGCCTATGCCACCAGCAACTCCACCTGCCCAACCCCAGCCCGTCATCCGCAGCGGGCCAGCCCCGGTCACCATTCGGCTGACGCCTGGGGCACGCGGACTCAGTGGGCGCAGCTACTCGGTGCAGCAGATCGAGGGCATGCGCGAGGCGCTGAAGGAACTGGCTCTTGATCCAGGTGTTCAGTGTGCTGTCCTGGCCGACATTAGCGGGATTGTATTGACGCACTGGAGCCGTCGGCGCAACATTAATGTCACGGCGGTGGCCGCCCTGGCAGCCGGTAATACGATGGCTCTGGCCGAGATCGGGCGGAGCCTCGGACAGCAACATCCCGGCCACCTTGTCATTCACGAAGGCGAAGAGCAGAGCATCATCATCGTCACTATGGCCAGTTTGCTCCTGCTCGTTGCGATTGGCCCCAATACCTCCCTCGGCTGGGCACGCATGGCCACCCTGCGCGCATGCGAAGAGGTGCTGCGGCTTGCCCATGCATGACGACCTGGTTGACACACTTGCAGGGCTCTGTTATAATCCTCCCAGCTAAGGGCGGTTACCCCGCTCTCTTTTCATGTCATGTGCCTGACTAGTAGGCTGTCCAGGCGTATGTGAAGCGTTTGGGGCGCGCGAAAAGCGTGTAACCCGCGCCGAAAAACGCTCTTCCAACTGGTCAGACCTGGTCAGGCGTCGTACGAGACTGACCACAGGAGAATTCAGACGTGTATGCGATTATTCGTGATCGCGGTATGCAATACCGCGTTGAGCAGGGCCAGGTTCTGACGATCGACCTGATCGAAGAGGCTGAGCCAGGTAGCCAGATTGAACTGGGCGAAGTCCTGATGGTCGGTGACGGCGAGACGGTGCATGTCGGAACGCCCCTGCTGGACGGTGCCAGGGTTCAGGCTCAGGTGCTTGGCGAGAAGAAGGGTGACAAGATCATCATCTTCCGCTACCGCAACAAGAAGCGCTACCGTCGCCGCACTGGCCACCGCCAGCGTTATACGCAGATCAAGATCAGCGCGATTGTCGCCTGAAGCCCGTACTGCCCAGGCGTTTGGAGGAACTCTTATGGCCCACAAAAAAGGCGTCGGCAGCTCGCGCAACGGGCGCGACAGCAAGCCGAAGATGCGCGGCGTCAAAGCATACGGCGGTGAGCACGTCGTGCCCGGCAATATTATCGTGCGACAGACGGGCACCAAGGTCAAGCCCGGCAAGAATGTTGGCCTTGGGCGTGACTACACTATCTATGCCCTGGTTGAGGGTGTCGTGAAGTTTCAGCCCTATTCGCGCGATCAGAAGATGGTCAGCGTGATCCCGCTTGCCCAAAACGGCGAGTAAGAGCGACCAGCCAGCACATAATCGGGGGCCCTATAGGGCATGCGTCCCTGGCCACCCGTACAAGGGAGTAAGATCGTGAAACAGAGTATTCACCCCAAGTACAACACGGATGGCATCGTCTGCACGACATGCGGCACGCGCTGGGCGATTGGTACCACACGCACCAATCTGCGCGTCGAGATCTGCTCGAACTGTCATCCCTTCTACACCGGCGAGCAGCGTATCGTCGACACCGCTGGCCAGGTTGATCGCTTTATGCGACGCCTGAGCGCCTCGCAGGATCGCCAGGCGGCGATGGAGAAACAGCGTAACGCCAAGGCACAGCCGCAGCCGAAGAAGAGCCTGCTCAAAGAGATCTACGGCGACGAAGCCTGAACCACTTGCGCCGCTGCTGTAAAGGGGCTGGAGCATGTATTTGCTCCAGCCCCTTTTTATCGCGATCATCCATAGAGGGCGACGAGGCGCGCTGCGTGTGAGGCCACTTCGGCCCGCAGCTCAAGAGGGGCCAATACCTCAACCTCAGACCCCCAACCCAACACCCACGGCAAAACCTCACGCACCCCACCGATGCACAAGAACATATCACAACCACCATCAGGTCGCTCGATCAGATGCTGACTGGGGTGCCAGGAACTCTCCCGGGCGCGCTGGGCGGCTGCCGCAGTGAAGCGAAGCTGCACCTCGACCACGCTCTCGTCCATCACGCCCCAGGCGCTGGCCAGGTAATCGTAAGGGTCAAAGCTTGCGGGCAGCTCGTAATGTTCATCGAGCAACTCGGCGTACTCGATCCGCTCGATCTTGAAGGTGCGTATGGCCGCTCGTAGTCGGTCGTAGCCGATCAGATAGGCGGCCGGAGTGCTGCGGGTAACCTCGATCAGATAGGGGGCCACATCGCGCTCGGTAATGGCACGGTTGACGGCGCGGTAGCGCAGGTGAACCATCCGCTGGTCGACCCATGCGCGCGTCAGCACCTCGAGGGTGGCAACATAGTCGGCCCGTACCGGGCGGGCCCGTACCAGGTCGGCCACCCGTGCAAGATGCTGGGCGACCGTCCCTGAAGGCAGACCGGCGGCCAATTTATCAAGGGCCGAGACCGTATGCGGGTTGTGTTCGTCGCTATGGTGGGCCAGCAGGCGGGCCGCAAAGAAGAGCGCCACCGCCTCGTTCAGATTAAGGCGCACTGTCGAGAGGTAGGTCGTGCGGTTGATCCCAAAACGCCCACTATCCTCCCAGATGGGTACCCCCATCTCGTCAAGTGCCAACAGGTCGCGGTAGATCGTGCGCCGGCTGACCCCACATTCACGGGCCAACTCGGTTGCCCGCAACCCGTTGACGGCATTGTAGAGGCGATGCTCGATGCGGCGCAGGCGCGTGGCCTTGCTCTTGATGCGATCATCCTCAGACACGCCGATCCCCGTTAGATCACAAACGAGGCACCAATCATGCCAGCGAGTAACACCAGGCCAATGATCGCGATCAGGCGCAGATCCTGCCGCACATCTTCGTACTCACGTGAGTAGTCGGGTGGCTCAACCGAGCGGGTAACCGAGGCGGTACGGGCTGGCTGGGCACCCGGGCTGCGCACAGGCTGGCGTCGACGCTGGCTGCGTGAAGGGGCTGGCATAAAAATCCTTTATTGGTACAGGTCGTCAGACGACCGTTGATACGTACACATGGGCCTATTATACCAAGGAATGCCTCAGGTAAAGCAGGACGTTGCTTATGCTGAATCTTGCTAAATCTCCCTAACCGCCAGCTACCGTCAGCAGCAACCCATGCTGTGAGGGGTCACGCAGGAAGAGACCAGTGGGACGCACCTCAACCGACAGTTCGGCCTTGCGCAGGCGTGCCTCAACCGCAGTGAGCGTCGCCTGATCAGGGAACTGCAACACCATATGGCGCAGGCCCGGTGCATCGGGGGGAGGGAGCGGAGCACCCACGCCAGCCCAGGTGTTCAAGCCCAGGTGGTGATGGTAGCCACCAGCAGCAACAAAGAGCGCACTACCACTGAAGCGTTGCATCACGCTTAGTCCCAGCAGACCTACGTAAAACTGCTCGGCAGTGCGCAGGTCGGCCACCTGCAGGTGGATATGACCAACCGTTGTACCGGCGGGCAAGCCAGTCCAGGCTGGCGCATCACGGCCCAACTCAGCCATAATGCTGACGATGTCGAGCGGATCAACGGTCATACGTAGCTCGTGGCCGACACGAGGCCAGGCGTCCCGTGGACGATCAACATAGATCTCCAACCCATTGCCATCCGGGTCGTCGAGGTAGAGCGCCTCGCTGACACGGTGATCGGAGGCACCACTGAGGGGGTAGCGTACCTCGGACAGACGGGTGATGGTTCGGGCCAGATCGCTCCGTGTCGGCAGCAACAACGCCACATGGTAGAGTCCGGTACTGCGTGCAGGACGTGCCCTGCTGCTCGCACCCGGCTCAAGCACCAGCAAGGGTGTCGTACCGGCAGACAGGCAGTAACGACCATCGACACAGCCGGTGCTGTGTAGGCCGAGCAGGCCCTCGTAGAAAGCCAGGGCACGGGGCATGTCGCTCACCGCTAGGTGTGCCGGGCCAAGCGTGAGGCGTGGGTCAACAATAAAAGGGTCGGCCATAGCAGGCTCCTAAGCATAAGCATTATTTCATGTCTATGCTCGCCCCTCACCGTAAGCGCGGGCGTATACATCTCCGTCAACAGGCAGCTGGCTTGCGCATCAGGCCATCTGCGGCTACTATAGCCGCCTATGATCCGCATCGGTATCTTCGGGGGCGGCCAACTCGCCCAGATGCTCACCCAGGCCGCAATCAGCCTCGGCCTCGAACTGGTCATCTTTGAACGGGCAGCCAATAGCCCGGCAGGTCGTTATACCCGCCACGAGGTGGTTGGCCCATGGGAGGATGCCAGCCTGTTGGCCCGCTTTGCTGCGCAGTGTGACCTGGTCAGCCTGGAGAATGAGTTTGTCGATGCGCACATCCTGACAGCTCTGGAAAGCCAGGGCCTGCCGGTCTACCCGACGGCAGCGACGGTGGCTCTGGTACAGGATAAGCTGACCCAGAAGCAGCGCATCGCCGCAGCTGGCCTGGCCGTGCCGCCCTTGCGTGCCCTCAACACACCTGACGAGGTGAGCGTGGCCGCAGCCGAACTCGGCTGGCCCCTGGTGCTCAAGGCCCGTCGTAATGGCTACGATGGCTATGGCAATGCCACCCTGCACGGCCCTGAGCAGATCGCTGCCGCCTGGAGTCGTCTCAGTGCTGGTGGCAGCCCGCTAATGGCGGAAGCCTGGGTCCCCTTTAGCCGTGAGCTGGCGGTGATGGTTGCCCGCTCGCGTAGCGGTGAAGAGCGGGTCTACCCGGTGGTTGAGACGGTGCAGCGCAACCATATCTGCCACCTGGTCCGCGCCCCAGCCACCCTCAGCCCCGCTGAAGCCGCCGCTGCCGCCGACCTGGCCCTCAAGGCGGTACGCGCTGTCGATGGGATCGGTATCTTTGGTGTCGAACTCTTTGAACTACCCGACGGGCAGGTGCTCTACAACGAAATGGCTCCGCGCCCACACAACTCAGGCCACTATACAATTGAAGGCTGCCGCACCTCGCAGTTCGAAAACCACCTGCGAGCCATCCTCGACTGGCCCCTTGGCTTGACCGAAATGATCGCTCCAGCTGCCGTGATGGTCAACCTGCTTGGCCGACGCAGCGGCCCGATCAGCCCCAAGGTGCTGCGCCCGGCCCTGGCCATCCCCGGGGCCCACCTGCACCTCTATGGCAAACTCGAGGCCCGCGTCGGGCGGAAACTGGGCCATGTCACCGCCCTGGGATCTAGCCTGGCCGAGGCTGAGGCCAGCGCATGTCAGGCGGCGGATCTGGTGGCTGTGTGAGCACTAGGGCCTGTTATCCGATAAAGGAAAGGCTATGCCTGCACTGGTTGGTATTCTTATGGGCAGTGACAGCGACCTGCCGACAATGCAGGGCGCGATTGACATCTGCCGTGAATTCGGGGTGGCCTACGAAGCCCAGGTGGTCTCGGCTCATCGCACCCCCTTTGAGATGATCGACTATGGGCGCACGGCCCACGAGCGTGGCCTGCGTGTGATCATCGCCGGTGCGGGTGGGGCTGCCCATCTGCCTGGTATGCTTGCCGCCAGTTCACCGCTACCAGTGATCGGGGTGCCTGTGCCGAGCCGCGCCCTCAACGGGCTCGACTCGCTGCTCTCGATTGTGCAGATGCCAGCAGGCGTGCCGGTAGCAACGGTCGCGATTGGTGGCGGGCGTAACGCAGGCTTGCTGGCCGTGCAGATCCTCGCCACGGCTGACCCGGCCCTACAGACACAGATGCTGGCCTTTAAGGCCCGCCTGGGCGAAGAGTCACGGGCGAAGAATGCAGCTTTTGCACCTGTTTCACCAGTAGCACAAGGAAAAAACGATGCGTAATCTGCTGATCACCGGCGGTGCCGGTTTCATTGGTTCAAACTTCGTTCAGCATATGCTCGAACGCTACGACGACTATCGGATCGTCGTCTTTGACAAACTCACCTATGCCGGGCGGCTGGAGAACCTTGAGCGCATGCGGGCCAACCCGCAGTTTGCCTTTGTCCAGGGCGATATCTGCGAAATAGAGGCGGTTCGTGCAGTGGTGCAACAGTATGCTATTGACACCATCGTCAACTTTGCCGCCGAGACCCATGTAGATCGCTCGATTATGCACCCCGATGCGGTGGTACGTACCAATATCAACGGCACATGGGCACTGCTCGAAGTGACCCGCGAACTGGGGCTCGAACGCTTTCACCAGATCAGCACCGACGAAGTCTACGGGGCCATCCCTGAGCCACAGCGCTCACGCGAGGGCGACCCGCTCGAAGCCCGCAGCCCCTATTCGGCCAGCAAGGCCGGTGCCGAGCACCTGGTCTATGCCTATTTTATCACCTACGGCCTGCCCGTCACCACCACCCGCGGCTCAAATAACATCGGGCCGTACCACTACCCTGAGAAGGCTTTGCCGCTCTTTACCACCAACGCTATCGATAATTTGCCCTTGCCGATCTACGGCGATGGGCTACAGCAGCGCGACTACCAATATGTCTTTGATCACTGTGAAGCGATCGACCTGGTGCTGCACAAAGGCACCCTCGGTGAGGTCTACAATGTCGGCACCGAGGTTGAGACCCGCAACATCGAGATGGCCCGCAAGATCCTTGACCTGCTGGGCAAGCCCCATAGCCTGCTGAGCCACGTTACCGACCGGGCTGGCCATGACCGGCGCTACGCGCTCGATTGCAGCAAACTGCGGGCACTTGGCTGGAATTCGCGGCACAACTTCGACCAGGCTCTTGAGCGTACGGTGCGCTGGTTTGTCGATAACGAAGCCTGGTGGCGCCCGATCAAGTCGGGCGACTATCTAGAATACTACAAGCGCCAGTATAGTGAACGCGCCTAAGCATCTGTGAGATAGGCCTCGGCATCTTCAAGGATCACCTCATAACCCTCGCCGGTGCGCCGAAAGCGCATGTGGCGTGGGGCAAGTGGTAAGCCCCGCGCCTGGAGTTCGGCATATACCTGATCTTGAATGGCTGGCCAGAGGCCAGCCTCGCCCTGGTAGTAACGCTGTAAGAGGGCCGTCAATTCGGCATTGGCAGGCCAGCGAAGCACCTGAGCCATAGCTCCTCCTTAGTCTTAACCACAATACCATTCAAATAAGAAACCTGTCAGGTGCGGCCAGCCATGATCGTTCTCATTCTGATGCATTCCGTGGCCGCACCTGACAGGGTTTCTCAGCCATGCATCCATCCTTATTTGTAAAGTATTGGTCTTAATCAACAATGGAAAGTGAGTAGATAATGACACGACCAGGCAATGGTGGTCGAATTGAAGTGATTTGCGGATGCATGTACAGCGGTAAAACCGAAGAGTTGATCCGGCGTATGCGCCAGGTGATGATCGCCCGGCAGAGTTGCCGCATTTTCACCCCACGCCTGGACACCCGCTACAGTGTCGGACATGTAGCCAGCCACACCGGGGCCAAACTTGAGGCTGTCCCGGTAAGCTCAATCAGTGAAGTCATCGCTGGCGCGGAGGCGATCCAGGTGATTGCCATCGATGAATTGCACTTCCTTGAGGACAGCCCGGAACAGATTGTCAACGCATGTCAGGATCTGGCCGACCGCGGGCTGCGGGTTCTCGTGGCCGGCCTTGATCAGAACTACCGTGCCGAGCCGTTCCCAGCGATGATGCAGTTGATGGCCCTGGCTGAGCAAGTGGACAAACTCTACGCCATCTGTGTGCGCTGCGGGGCCTACGCAACCCGCTCGCAACGGCTGATCAACGGTAGACCGGCACCCTACGGAGCCCCGACGATTGTTGTGGGTGGGCTCGATCTCTACGAGGCGCGCTGCCGCAGTTGCTACGAGCATGCCCGTTGAGCAAGTAGGAGGGGCGGCTTATCAGCCGCCCCTGATCATCGGCAACTGTCCAGGCGAAAGCTATGCCATGCCGAGCTTACGCTTGAGTTCGAGTAGCTCAGAGTCAACCGCGGTTGTCTTTTCGAGATCCTCGAAACGTGCCTCGAGCGAGCCCTGCTCAAGCTTAGTCATTGCTTCGGCACGGTTGAGTTCGTCGTCAACCCGCTCTTCCAGCTGATCAAGCTTATCCATCGCCGTAATCTGGCCCATGCGGTTGGTCGTGCGCTGTAGTGCCGACTGGGCCTCTGCCCGGTTCTTCTTGGCGATGATCAGTTCCTTCTTGGCCTTGACTTCAGCGATGCGCGTCTCAAGCTGGATCAGGCCCTCCTGCATCGCATTGACCTGCTCCTCCTGGGCTGTCTCCTGGGCCTGGTACTGCTCGGCGAGTTGCTGGGCCTGCATCTTACGGGACAGGGCGGCCTTGGCCAGTTCCTCGTCACCGGCACGCAGGGCGGCCTCGGCTTTGGTCTGCCACTGGCTCACCTCAGCATTGGCCGAGATTCGCCGCTGCTCCAGCTTCGTCTCGTCGGCCATTGCCGCTGCAACGCCCGTACGCACCTCATAGAGTTCATTGGTTAGATCGCGCAGATACTGGTTGGCCATCTTTTCGGGATCTTCGGCCTGGTCGAGCATGGCGTTCACGTTAGCATTGATCAGATCCTTGATGCGACCCAGAATAGACATTGTGACTCTCCTCCTTGCGGATCAAAGGGTGTCCGGCATCATCGTACGGAACCGTATGCATATCCGCGCCCGATTATCATAGCATGGCCTATTGGCTTGCACAACCGCAGGTGGCCGGTCTACAGGG
>CAZQCG010000027.1:488-67940 GCA_964592425.1 uncultured Chloroflexaceae bacterium | reverse complement strand
TATCCACATCGGAGGAAGTTCTACCGCACCACCGTGTGGAAAGCCACGGGGATCAAACAGGAAGGCGACCGTCTGCGCCTCGCACGGGCAAAGGGGCTGGAACCGATCTTCGTGGCCCTGCCGCCGGAACTGGTAGGACTGCCTCCCGCGTCGTTTGTGGAAATGCGCCTGGTCTATGATCCGATCAGCAGGCAGCATCAGTGGCATCTGGTCGTCGACGACGGGCGGGCGATGCCCGAACCGCCAGGGCAGGCCACGCTGTCCGCCGATTTGGGTGAAATCCACCCGGCCGCCGTGGCAAACGAGCAGGGCGCGGTGGTCATCTTCACCGCCCGTGAACTGCGGGCGATCAACCAGTACCGCCACAAACGGCTTGCCAGCCTCCAGGCGGTGCTGGCCCGCAAACAGCAGGGGTCGCGCCGCTGGAAACGGCTGACCCGCCGCAAGACCGTTCTCCGCGCTCGGAACAAGCGGCAACGGCGGGATATCGAACACAAGGTCACACGAGCGATTGCCAATCACGCCAAGGCGCAGGGGGCGAAGCGGCTGGTGGTGGGGGATGTGCGCGACATCGGCAAGGGCAAGCGCCTCACCACCAACGCGCAGCAGAAGGTGAGCGGCTGGTCGCACGGCAAGCAAGTGGACTACCTCACGTACAAACTTGCCGCCTTCGGGATCGCGCTGGAACGCCAGAGCGAGGCGTATAGCTCCAAAACCTGTCCCTGCTGTGGGACACACAACAAACCCAACGGGCGGCACTACCGCTGCGCGTCGTGTGGGTTTGTCGGCCACCGCGATGCGGTAGGGGCCATCAATCAGGTGAGTAAGGCCGTGCATGGCTCGTATGGGCATGTGCCGCTGCGCTCCGTCATGTATCGGCGGCCCTTTCGCCGCCGTAGTTCCCCAGACGCGGGGCATGTAGCTCGCGAGTAATCGCGAGAAGCCGCGGGGCTTATGAACTTTAAGAATGAGATCGGGTAGAAGCGCTCGGCTAGAGGAAGCGAAGCCGGCCTGCGCGGGCTCTACCCGTTTTAATTCTGAAAAACCATCAGCCCCTGCGGAGCGTCACACGCCGGTCCATTGCCTGTAGCATTCTTGCTAGATTACACCCTGGGGATCGAGAGATGCCTGTGGCACAGGATTTTCTATGAACCGTTCCTCACGCTTACTGCCACTATTCCTGTTCATTCTGCTTGGCCTATTGATCCAGCCAGCCCATGCGGTGGCTCCTGTGCAAGCGGTGCTGGTCGGGCCGGGCGATATCTACCTGGCCCTGGGCGACTCGCTCGCCACCGGCTACGAGGTCGTCGACAACGGCCAGCCTGGCTACCCTACATGGCTTCATAGTCGGCTTCAGGCTCTCAGGCCCGGCCTTACGCTCGAGAATTTTGGCCAGAGCACGGCGACCGGCGACCCCACTAGTGGCGAGACCAGCAGCAGCTTTCTGCTGGCTGGCGGCCAGCTTGAGCGTGCCGAAGCCTTCATTGCTGCCCGGCGGGCTGAGGGCAAGGTCGTCAGCCCGGTCACCTTAACCATTGGCGGCAACGACACCGTTGGGCTGATCCTGCCCGGCAGCAGCGCCGAGTTGACCCAGACGTTAACACTCTACCGCGCCAACCTGCGGCAGATCCTCGACCGCTTGGTGGCAGCGTTGAGTGACCAGGGCCAACTCACCGGCGACCTGCTGATCGCCAACTACTATAACCCCTACCCCAGGCTCTACAACGACATCCGCTACCAGCAGTTCCTGCGGATCAACCCGGATGTGGAGATGCCGAAATTCAACCAGATGATCGCCGAGGAGGCTGCGGCGCGCGGCATCCCGGTGGTTGACCTCTACACAGCCTTTGCCGGACGCGAGCCCGCGTTGATCCTGGTTGCCTCGTACAACCCCTACCCGCCACCAACCTTCGACCAGGAGTTGTTACGGCGTAACCTGGACTTCCATCCCAGTGTGGCTGGCCACCAGGTGATCGCCAGCGAGTTCTGGCGTACGGGGCGTTTCCAGCCGGTCTATGTGCCGATGGTGGCCCGTTAAGATCAAACCTGGCTTGCTACAGGAATCGAGGCTGCCGCGTCTGGATGCCATCCACCACGCGCAGGTCAGCTCAACCTTTCTGAGAATCGCTGTAGGGCGGCGAGCGAACCTGGTTCGCTGGCCGCCCCTTCCTAAATGGAAATGGCGAGGGGAGGGCCAGAAGCCCTCCCCTAAAACGTTACCCGTGAGGCTGCATCAAAGGCTTAATCGACGGTGTACTCACCCTCGACAACACCATCGTCGGCCTTGCCGGTCTGGGGGCCAGCCTGGGTCTGAGCTGCGCCATCGCCGTAGGCGCTCTGCGAGATCTTGTACATGGCCTGCTGGAGTTCGTTGATCAGCCGATTCATGGCTTCACGATCCTCCTGTGCCATCGCCTCGCGCAGTTCCTTGATCAGACCCTCGACGCGGCCTTTCTCGATAGCATCAACCTTGTCGCCAAGATCGGCGAGCGACTTCTCGGTCTGGTAGGCCAGGCTGTCGGCCTGATTCTTCAGTTCGACCAACTCCCGACGGCCCTTATCCTCCTGCGCATGGGACTGGGCCTCGCGCACCATACGCTCGACCTCGTCCTTGTTCAGGTTGGTGCTGGCAGTAATCGTTATACGCTGTTGCTTGCTAGTGGCCTTATCCTTAGCACTCACGTTGAGAATACCATTGGCATCGATATCGAAGGTAACCTCGATCTGGGGCACGCCGCGTGGTGCGGGCGGGATGCCTTCAAGGCGGAAGCGCCCGAGGGTCATGTTATCGCCAGCCATCTCGCGCTCACCCTGCAGGATGTGGATATCGACAGCGGTCTGACCATCGGCAGCAGTCGAGAAGATCTCGCTCTTCTGGGTCGGGATGGTCGTATTGCGGTCGATCAGGCGCGTCATCACACTACCGAGGGTCTCGACACCGAGGGAGAGCGGTGTGACATCGAGCAGCACCACGCCCTTAACATCACCACCGAGCACGCCAGCCTGGATGGCCGCGCCAACACCCACGACCTCATCGGGGTTGACCGTCTTGTTCGGCTCCTTGCCAACCATCTTGCGCACGGTCTCCTGGACGATTGGCATGCGGGTAGAGCCACCGACGAGCACAACCTCGTCGATCTGGGCTGGCTGCATACCGGCATCCTTGAGCGCACGGGTGACCGGGCCGCGCAGACGCTCGGTCAAATGATTGGTGAGCTGCTCGAACTTCGAGCGGCTGAGGCGCATCTGCAGGTGCTTGGGCCCCGAGGCATCGGCGGTGATGAAGGGCAAGTTGATCTCAGTCTCAGTGAGACTCGAGAGCTCCATCTTCGCCTTCTCGGCTGCCTCCTTGAGGCGCTGGAGAGCCTGGCGATCCTTACCCAGGTCAATCCCCTGATCTTTGCGGAACTCATCAACGATCCAGTCAACCACGGCGGCATCATAGTCATCGCCGCCCAGGTGAGTATCACCGCTGGTCGATTTCACCTCGACCACACCATCACCAACCTCAAGAATCGAGACGTCGAAGGTTCCGCCGCCCAGATCGAAGACAAGGATCGTCTCGTCCTTCTTCTTATCAAGGCCATAGGCCAGCGCTGCGGCAGTCGGCTCGTTAATGATACGCAACACCTCAAGGCCAGCAATCTTACCCGCATCCTTGGTCGCCTGGCGCTGGCTATCGTTAAAGTAGGCTGGCACGGTAATGACCGCCTGGGTCACCGGCTGACCCAAATATGCCTCCGCATCGGCCTTGAGCTTCTGCAGCACCATGGCCGAAATCTCCTGAGGGGCATAGTCTTTACCGGTCTGGTTCACATTGATGCGCACATCACCACGCGGGCCCTTGGCAATCATAAAGGGCAGTATCTCGCGCTCGGTGGGCGTTTCGTCATAATCACGACCAATCAGGCGCTTAACCGAATAGAGCGTATTATCGGGATTAATCGTCGCCTGGCGCTTGGCCGTCTGGCCAACCAGGCGCTCGCCGTTCTTGGCAAAAGCAACGACCGAGGGCGTGGTGCGATTACCTTCAGCGTTGGGGATGACAACGGCGTCGCCGCCCTCCATCACCGCCACCACCGAGTTGGTCGTGCCCAGGTCGATACCAACAATCTTCGCCATCGTCAGACTCCTTACTCACACAATATCGACAGCGTAACTATGCTTAGTGTAGCGGTTTTTCGCATATGGCACGCTAATGCGGTGTTAGAGGAGTATTGGAATTTCAGACAAGGAATCAGGATTCAGGACGGCATAAGCAATACAGCCAGCATCGCATCGGCGATCTGGTCAATGCGTTCGACTGCGGCAAAGGCTGGCGCGGCAGGGCCAACGACGAGCAGGGGCACGGGGGCGGGGCTATGGACAGTGGTGGTGGCATCTTCGAGGTTACCATGATCACTGGTAAGCAGAAGGCTATCAGCGGGGGCACGGGCGGCGAGCAACCCACCGAGCAGGCCGTCGATGCGGGTGATCACCTCATCGACGCCCTCGGGGCCAAGGCGACCGTGGCCAGCAAGGTCGGGCAGAAAGCATTCGAAAAAGACCAGGTCGTAATCCTGAGCCAGGGTGGCCAGGCGGGCCCCGGCCACTGTAGGATCAAGCAGAGGCAGATCGAGAGCCTCGTTGTGGAAGTGGAGCGCCTCGCCGGTAATATCCCAACTGAGAGCCAGACCGGCGCGCAGGTCGTCAAGGCCGCGCAGGGGGAGGCCAGCGGCCTGGGCGGCGATCATACTGGCGGGGGGGCGCATACGGCGTGCGGCAAGCGCCGCGAAGAAGCTGGGCGGGAAGACATTGGCGAAAGCGACGCGCTGGCCGGCCGTCTGGGCGCGGCGGAAGAGCGAACGCTCGGCGAGGAGCGGGCGCAAGGCGACGGGCGGGAAGTTAGGCTGGTGGCGGCCATGCATAGCCGGGGCGTTCATCCCAGCCAGCAGAGCGACGTGGCCAGTGCCACTTTGCGGCAGACCGGGCACACCGAGGGCGGCATCGATCGGCTGCAAGAGCAGGTCAGGCCTCATCTGCTGCTGTTCGAGACAGAAGGGGCCGCCGAGAAGCGCCCGCATATGCGGCGTCGGTGCGGCAGCAAGCGGGTTGGCGGAACCGGCTGGGGCCAGCCCCACCCCATCAAGAAAGACCATGATCAGGGCCATCAGAGAACCTCGCGGTGCGCGCCTGGCAGGTTGTCCGTACACGCACGCCTCAGCTCCCGAAGCTGTTGGAACGTTTGACAAACCACCTGACCTGCTCTATACTTTCGCCTATTGTAAAACATAGTTGTGTCATCCGCCACGGCTCGACAGCTCCAGGCAAACTTTCTCAACTATCGCCTGGAGGGCCGACCATTTAGCGGAGCCTGCACAGAGGCGCCAGCGTGGATGTCTCTGCGGTCTCCAAATCTGGACGGCCGTTGAGGCTGCCAAAACCCGCTCTCGGGAAGAAAGTCATGCGCCAGCCTGTTCAGGCATGGTGTTTTTTTGTGATCAGGTGATTACCTGATCGATATTAATGTTTTGAGGAGGCTTTGAAGCATGTCGGTGCAACCGGATCAGATCACGCTGGAGAGCCCGGAGGATCTCGACTGGACGACGCTGCTCGACGAGTACGACTACGCCCGACCACAGCGCGGCGAGCTTCGTGAAGGCATGATTATGCAGATCGAGGAGAGTGGCGTGCTCGTCTCGATCGGTACGAAGCGCGAGGGCGTGATCCCGGCGCAGGATCTGCGCCAGATGGGCGACGAGTTGGTCGGCACGCTCAAGGTCGGTGAGACCATCCTGGTCTATGTCCAGGAGCCGGAGAACCGCGATGGTGATCTGATCCTCTCGCTGACGATGGTGCAGGTAGCCAAGGACTGGGAGACAGCCGAGCAACTCTTTAAGGATGGTGGGATCAGCCGCTGCAAGGTGATCGGCTTCAATAAGGGTGGTCTGCTGGTGCAGTTCAACCGCATCCGCGGCTTTGTCCCTGCCTCACAGGTTGCCCAGTTGCATGGGCGGACTGCCGCCGAAGAACGCCAGCAAGCCCTGCAGAAGATGGTTAACCAGGAGATTCCGCTCAAGGTAATCGAGGTTGACCGCGAGCGTAACCGGCTGGTACTCTCGGAGCGCAGCGCAACCCAGGAGTGGCGCAAGGCACAGAAGCAGCGCCTGCTTACCGAGTTGCAGCCGGGCGATGTGCTCACCGGGCGGGTCAACCAGCTTACCAACTTTGGTGCCTTTATCGACCTGGGTGGTGCCGATGGCCTGGCCCATATCTCCGAACTGAGCTGGCAGCGGGTTAATCACCCCCGTGAGGTGCTGCAGCCTGGCCAGGAAGTCAAAGTGGTGGTGGTCGAGATCGACCGTGACCGTGAGCGCATCGGCCTCTCAATCCGCCAGTTGCAGGCCAACCCCTGGGATACGATCGACCAGCGTTACACCCTCGGCCAGTTGGTCAGCGGGCCGGTAACGAATGTGACACCCTTCGGGGCCTTCGTGCAGGTCGAAGAGGCGGTTGAAGGCCTGATCCACGCTTCAGAGTTGGATGTTGATCCACAGACCCAGCCGCGTGATGTGCTGCAGCCCGGCCAGTTGGTGACGGCCAAGGTGATTAGCCTGGATCGCCAGCGCCAGCGTATGGGCCTCTCGCTACGGCGGATCGCCGAGGCGGAACGTGATCCGGCTGCGGAGGCCACCGAGCCCACCGAGCCCATCGCCGAGCCTGCCGAGCTCATCGCCGAGCCTGCCGCTGAAACGGCCGAACCGCTGGCTTGAGCGAGCGCTAGCTTCTTAGATCAGGGCGTAGCAGATGAAACTGCTACGCCCTTCGTGATCAGAGCATCCTCACGCGTATCCTTAATAATCGAGTTGGGCGAAGTTGCGTCAGGACGCACCGCACCCTGGGCCGTGACGAGGCGGAAGAGGTCACGCTCTTCAGATCGGTAGGCTATGCTGTGCAGGACATCGCTGTTGCGGCGCTGGCCGTGGCTCGTACAGATGAGCTTGGCCTGGGGCCGAGATGAGACTGGCGTAGAGTTATGCAGCAAAATTGTAACCTCGCAGTGTAGCCTGTTTAGCGAAGGCTAAACAGACCGTCATTGAGATATGCTACAGTAGATGCCAGCATCATGCGCAGCCAGTGATTCACCAACAATATGTTGAAGGAGAGACAGCCTTGAGTAACATCTGTGTCGTCGGAACCGGCTATGTCGGGCTAACTACAGGGGTCTGCTTTGCCGATCTGGGCAACAGTGTGACCTGCATCGAGATCAACCCCGAAAAGCTGGAATTGTTGCGCAGCGGCAAGTCGCCAATCTACGAGCCGGGGCTCGAAGAGTTGCAGGAGCGCAATATGCGTTCAGGGCGCCTGCGCTTCACCGACGATTATCCAAGCGGCCTGGCCGATGCCCGCCTGATCTTCATCACGGTCGGCACCCCGATGGGCGCTGACGGGGCAGCCGATCTGACCTATGTCGAAGCGGCGGCGCGCGGAATCGGCCAGCACCTCAAGGACGAGGCGATCATTATCGACAAGAGCACAGTGCCGGTCGGCACTGGCGACATGGTCTCGCAGATCATCTCTGAGCATTGTGACCCCGGCGTGCGCTTTGCAGTGGTCTCCAACCCCGAATTTTTGCGTGAGGGCAGTGCGCTCAACGACTTCTTCAAACCCGACCGGATCGTGCTCGGCTCGACCGACCGCCATGCGGCGGAGGAGGTCGCCGAGTTACATGCGCCGCTGGGGGCCCCGGTGATCATCACCGACCTGCGCACCGCCGAGATGATCAAATATGCCTCGAACGCCTTTCTGGCGACGCGCATCTCGTTCATCAACGAGATCGCTCAGATCTGCGAGCGGCTGGGGGCTGATGTACGCGAGGTGGCCCGCGGTATGGGGGCCGACAAGCGGATCGGGCCGCACTTTCTTGATGCGGGCGTCGGCTATGGTGGCTCGTGCTTCCCCAAAGACGTGCTGGCGCTACATCATATGGCCGCCTCGGCGGGCTGCCACCCACAGCTGCTGCAGGCCGTGATGGATATCAACCAGTCCGCGCGCGAGCGCTATGTGCAGAAGGTGGAGACGCTGCTGGGCGACCTGCACGGCAAAGTGGTGGGCGTGCTGGGACTCTCCTTCAAGCCGAACACCGACGATATGCGCGAAGCGCCAAGCATCGACATTATTCACAGCTTGCAAGAGAGCGGAGCGCGGGTCAAAGCCTACGACCCGGTGGCGATGGAGAATGCTGGCGAATTGATGCCCGAAGTGACTTTCTGCGCCACCGCCTACGATGCGGCCAAGGGGGCCGATGCGCTGCTGCTGGTGACCGAGTGGAACGAGTTCAAGCAGTTGAACTGGGAGAAGATCCGCGGCTTTATGCGCCTGCCGATCGTGGTTGATGGACGCAACCTCTACGACCCGCACGAGATGGCGGCACGCGGCTTCGTCTACTGGGGTGTCGGTCGCGGCTCACAGCCGAGTGTGGCAAAGCAGGAGCAGGACGCGGTGATCGTGTAAGCGGCTTCATCTGTTTGCAGACCTGTGCGCCGTATGCTATACTGGCGCACATCATGGGCGATTAGCTCAGCTGGCTAGAGCGCATCCTTCACACGGATGAGGTCACTGGTTCAAGTCCAGTATCGCCCACCATCTTCTTAAACTATGCAGCCCACCGACTTCGGTGGGCTGCTTCTGTTATTTGATCTCTTACCTGAATACACTACTACGTATGCTACACAAACGCCTTCCTGGCTTGCTCCTGCCCCTGGTTGCCAACGCGGCGCTGATCCTTGCTCCACTGCTGGCGGCCCAGGGCCGGGCTGTACGCCGGACAACCCCACGCCTCCCCGGGGCGAACGGAGCGCCTGAGGGCATCGTGAATGGCGCGCCTCCCACCCTGCGCCTGCTTGTGCTTGGCGAGTCGACGGTGGCCGGGGTCGGTGCGCCCACCCACGCAGAGGCCCTGACTGGTCAGCTTGCGACGGCGCTGGCTGGCCGCCTTCAGCGCGCCGTCGCCTGGCAGGCGCTCGGACAGATTGGCGCTACCGCCGCTGATGTGCGCCGCTCGCTCATCCCGACTCTCTCGCCCGAGCCAGTCGATCTCGCCCTGCTCGCCCTGGGGGTCAACGACAGCCTGCGTATGCGCAGCCCACAGCGCTGGCAGCGTGACCTGGTTGAACTGATCGCCGCCCTGCGCACGCGGGTTGGCCCGGCACCGATCTTCCTGGCCGCCGTTCCGCCAATCGGGCGCTTTCCCGTTTTGCCCCAACCGCTCCGGGCGGTGCTTGGCCTGCGCGCCCAGCTGCTCGATCACGCCGCTGCGCGGTTGGCCAGCGCTCGACCGGACGTGATCCACCTGCCCATGACCCTGCCGGTTACGCCCGCCCAGTTTTGCCCCGACGGCTTCCACCCTGGCCCGGTTGGCTACCAGGCATGGGCCGCGCTCCTGGCCGATGGCATCGTCAAGGCTGGCAGCAATCAGCGCAGGCCGCTATCAGAATGGCCGTAAAAGGCAAGCATCTATAGCTTGTCGCATTACCGACAAGGCTTGCTTGTCAACTCAACAACGGCCCATGTTACAATGGTATTGATCCCCAACAAGCGGTCAGGAGATACCAGCATGGATCGCGCCCAGCTCAGCGAAGAACTTCGGCGCATTGTCGGCCCACGCGGGGTAGTTGATGACCCCGTTGCGCTGATGACCTATGACGCCGACGGCTGTGTGATGGACATTGGTACACCCCAGGTCGCCGTCTTACCGACCTCGACCGCCCAGGTGAGTGGCGTGGTGCGCCTGGCGGCGCGCTACGGCTTGCCAATTGTGCCGCGTGGCGCAGGCACCGGCCTCTCAGGTGGGGCGACGCCGATGCAAGGTGGGATTGTGCTTAGCACGGCCCGCATGGATAAGATTCTCCAGGTTGATGCACGCAACGGGCGCGTGCTCTGCCAGCCCGGGGTGATCAATTGGGAACTGTCGCAACATCTCAAAGCCTACGGCTACCAGTTCGCCCCCGATCCTTCTTCGCAAAAAGCCTGTACCGTGGGCGGCAATATCGCCAACAATTCGGGCGGCCCTCACTGTCTCAAGTATGGCATCACCGCCAGCCATGTCCTTGGCGTTGAGCTGGTGTTGGCCGATGGCTCGGTGATCTGGACCGCTGAGGGCGATAATCAAACGTCCGGCTATGACCTCAACGGGATTGTGACCGGCAGCGAGGGCACGCTCGGCCTGGTTACCGCTGCCTGGCTTAAGCTGACTCGCCTGCCTGAAGCCGTGCGGGTGGTGCTGGCCCTCTTCCCTGAGATCGCCGGAGCCTCCAATACGGTCTCGCAGGTGATCGCGGGCGGTTTTCTGCCAGCGGCGCTCGAGATTATGGATCGCCTGGCGATTAAGGCAGTCAACGCGATGTACCAACTGGGCTTGCCCGCCAGCGCCGGTGCGGCCCTGCTGATCGAGGTGGACGGGGTTGAGGATGGCCTCGATCTGCTGCTCAACGATATTACCGCCGTCTGCTGGCGTAACGGGGCGCTTGATGTGCGCCCCGCTCGCACGCTCGCCGAACAGAACCAGGTCTGGGCGGCACGTAAAAATGCCTTCGGCGCAATGGGCCGCCTGGCCCCGACCTACTACCTGGTTGATACGGTTGTGCCGCGCACCCGCCTGCCCTATACGATGGAACAGGTCGGGCGCATCTCGAACGAGTACAGCCTGCCGATTGCCAATGTCTTCCATGCCGGCGACGGCAACCTGCACCCGATTATTCTCTTCGACCGGCGTGACCAGAGCCAGAACCAGCGGGCCCTTGAGGCCGCCACCAGCGTGATGCATGTGAGTATTGAGCAGGGCGGCGTGATCAGCGGCGAGCATGGCATTGGCGTTGAGAAGCAGGACTATATGACCCTGCTCTTCTCCACCGATGATCTTGCAGCCATGGCCGGGCTGCATCAGTCCTTTGACCCGCACGATCTTTTTAATCCGGGCAAGATCTTTCCCAAAGGACGCGGCTGCGGCGAACTGGCTGCGCTACGCCGGGCGGGGGTGGCCTGGGGGGAGCTAAAAGACCAGTGAGCACGCTCACACTCCTGCAACAAGTCACGGCCCTGGTCGGTAGCGCGTTTGTCGCTGAGGCCGATCCCGCCTATGCCGTCCATGGCCGCACGCCGCTCCTGGTTGTCGCTCCTGGCAGTGTTGAGGAGGTCGCCCGCGTGATGGCCACCTGTCACGCTGCCCGCACCCCCGTGGTGCCCTGGGGCGGCGGTACGCGCCAGAGTTGGGGGGCACCCCTGGCCGCCGAGCGTTTTGTGGTGCTCAAAACAACCCGCCTCAAGCGCGTGCTGGTCTATGAGCCTGATGACCTGACTATCTCGCTTGAGGCCGGTCTGACTCTGGCTGAACTGACGGCAGCTCTGGCCGTCAATCGCCAGATGCTCCCGCTCGATGTCCCCTGGCCCGAGCGCAGCACGCTTGGCGGTATTCTGGCAACGGGGATCGATGGGCCGCGCCGGCACGGCTACGGTACCAGCCGTGATCTGCTGATCGGCATTCGCGTGGTCGAGGCCACCGGGCGCATCAGTAAAGCCGGCGGCCAGGTGGTCAAGAATGTCAGCGGTTTCGACATGATGAAGCTCTACCTGGGCAGCCTGGGCAGCCTGGCGATCATTGTTGAGGCCAATTTCAAACTGCTGCCCCAACCCCAGGCTAGCGCTGCCCTGGCCTGCACCTTCACCCAGCCGGAGGCGGCCTTCGCCCTCGTCAACGCCATCCACACAAGCCAACTCACCCCGGCCGCTGTCGAGTACCACGAGGGCTGGGCTGAACTGGGCCTGGCCGACGGCAGCGAGGCTGCCTGTATGGTCGACATACGCGCCGAGGGCCTCCCCGCCGCTGTCGAGCGCCACCTGCGCGACCTGAGCGATCTGGCGCGCCAGGCTGGCGCGGCGCACATCCAACTCCTGCCCGAGGGCGACCCGGCTCTGCAGACGCGCTGGGAGGCTCTGGCTAACCTGGCCCACCCGCTTGCCGCCACGCCCGGCGAGCTTGCCGTGCGCCTGGGCTGCCTGCCTGCCAAACTCGCCGCCGCCCTCGCTGATGCACGCAGCCTCACCGAGCGCCATGGGCTCCGCATGTGCTGCATCGCCCGCGCTCTCAGCGGGGTCGCCTACCTGCGCGCCTTCGGCGACGAAGAGGCGCTGCGTGCCTGGTACAGCGATCTCTGCACCCACCAGCCACACCTGAGCCTGCTCGCCGCAACGCCAGCCCTAGCCGCCGAGCTACCCGCCTGGGGCAAGGCCCCTGCCAACCTCGGCCTGATGAGCCGGATCAAACAGGAGTTTGACCCCGATGGGCTGTTGAATCCGGGACGGTTTGTGGTGTGAAATAATCATGGAAGCTGATTCGTTGATTGAACAGCTGCGACAAACGCTCGGCCCCGCCGCCGTCGTAAGTGAGCCTGATGCCCTGGCAACCTATGACCAGGACGCCAGCATGCTTGTCGCCCACGCGCCGCAGGTGGTTGTCCTGCCCGCCAGCTCGGCGCAGGCCGCTACTGCTGTGGCCCTGGCCCTGCAGGCCGGTCTGCCTGTGGTCGCCCGCGGTGCAGGTACGGGGATCGCCGGCGGTGCCGTGCCGCTCGCCGGTGGTATGTTGCTCTCGACGGCCCGTATGGACAAGATCGAAGCCATTGAGCCCCGTTCACGGCGCGCCCGCGTCGGTGCTGGCGTGGTCAATGCCGATCTGAATGCCCGCCTGGCCCCTCTCGGCCTGCAGTTCGCGCCCGATCCCTCCTCGCAGCGGGCCAGCACGATCGGCGGCAACTTGGCCACCAATGCTGGCGGCCCCCATTGTCTCAAATATGGCGTCACCACCAACCATGTGCTTGCCGTCGAATTGGTGCGCCCTGACGGCAGCCTACTCTGGACAGGCGACGGTATCGATGAATGGGCTGGCTATGATCTGACCGGGCTTGTTGTCGGTAGTGAGGGTACCTTCGGTGTGGTGACACAGGCCCTGGTGCGCCTGACGCCCCTGCCCGAGGCCGTGCGCGTCGTGCTGGCGCTCTTCCCCAGCGTGGTTGCCGCCTCGTCGGCGGTCAGTCGGGTGATTGCCGCTGGTCTCTTGCCCACCTCGCTCGAGGTGATGGATCACAACGCGATTCGGGCGGTCAATGGGGCCTATGGCCTGGGTCTGCCCGAAGCCACTGGCACCACTCTGTTGATTATCGAGGTTGATGGCGTTGCCGACGGGATCGACGCGATCCTGGCCCAGATCCTTGATCTCTGCCGCAACGAAGGTGCCTTCGAGCTGCGCCCCGCCCGCGACCCCGCTGAGCAGGCTCGTGTCTGGGCTGCCCGTAAGTCGGTGGCTGGCGCGATCGGGCGGCTTGCCCCCGCCTACCTGCTGGTCGATACCGTCGTGCCGCGCACTCGCCTCCCGCTGATGATGGAGCATGTAGAGCAACTGCGCCACGAATATGCGATGGAGGTCTGCAATGTCTTCCATGCCGGTGACGGCAACCTGCACCCGCTAGTGCTCTACGACCCGCGTGATCCCGACCAGACCCGCCGCGCCCACGCCCTTGCCAGCGCGGTGCTCAAGCTCAGCATTGCCCAGGGTGGCGTGATCAGCGGTGAGCATGGCATCGGCCTTGAGAAACGCGACTACCTGCCTTTGCTCTTCAGCCCCGCCGAACTGGCCCTCCATGCCGCCATCCAGCATGTCTTCAATCCCAACGGCCAGTTCAATCCCGGCAAGATCTTTCCGGCTGCCGTCAATCCTGCAGCCCTGGCCGGCGAACGCCGGGCGCGTATCAGTAGCAGTGCTGCCGCCACCCCGGCCACACCACCGCTCTCTGCCACCCTGACTGCAAGCCTGGTCGAACTTGTCGGGCCGACCCATGTGAAGCCGACAGTGAATGGCCTCTTTATCACCCCGGCGACGATTGACGAGCTTGCTCAGGTCATGGCGGTCGCCCATCACGCTGGCCTGACGGTGATCCCTACTGGCACTGCCAGCCCTCCCCCGCGGCCCACCACTACCGATGAGACTGCCGTTACCCTGCACCTTTCGACCTGCCGCCTCACACGCGTGCTGGTCTACGAGCCCGATGACCTGACGATTTGGGTCGAGGCAGGCATGAGCCTGGCTGAGTTGCAGGATTGCCTGGCGGCCAATGGCCAGTTTCTGCCCCTGGTGGTCGACGAGGCCGGGCAGACGACCCTGGGCGGACTGGTGGCGGCTGCCGTCGATGGGCCGCAGCGCCTCGGCTACGGCACCCTGCGCGACTGGGTGCTGGCCCTGACGGTGGTGGAGGCGGACGGAACCGTTGTGCGCCTGGGGGCCCAGGTAGTCAAAAATGTTACCGGCTACGACCTGGTCAAACTCTTTGTCGGCAGCCACGGCACGCTTGGCCTGATCGCCGCTGTGAGCCTGCGGGTCTTTCCGCGCCCGCCTGCCAGCGCAACCATGGCCCTGGCCTGGCCGAACCGGGCGGCGGCCTTTGCCCTGCTCGACGACCTGGCCGCTAGTCGTCTGTTACCGACCGCATGTGAATACCTCGAGGGCCTCAGCCTGCCCGAGTTGGGCGAGGTACCCGGCCCGATGCTCTGCGTCCATGCCGAAGGGCATCCGGCGGCGGTCGCACGCCACATGCACGAATTGCGCACCCTTGGTGCCCGCCATGGCGTAGTGGCCATGGCCGAGCTGGCCGACAGCGCCGAAGCGGCCCTCTGGCAGCGCATTGCCACTTTGAGCGCACCACAGGTGAGCGCAGGCCAGGCCCTCATCCGCCTCTGCACTGCTCCCGCCGACCTGGGCCGGGCCCTGGATGATGCCGCCGGTCTGGCCGCTGCATGCAACCTGACGCTCATACTTGACGCACGGGCCTTACACGGCGTAGCCTACCTACGCCCCTGCGGATCGCCGCAAGATCTCGCCACCTTCCACAAGGTCCTCAGCGAACGCTGGCAGCATACCCAGATTCTGGCCACTGACAGCGATCAGCAACGCGCCATGCCAAAATGGCCTTCAGCGCCTGCCTCTGGCTTGATGCACGCCCTGAAAACAGAGCTCGACCCCTTCGGGCGGCTCAACCCTGGGGCCTACCCCTGAATAGAACCACCAGCGTCGATCGCAATAGGGGCGCAACGCGCTGCACCCCAGGCCATACCGAAAGATATACGTGACCTTCTAGAGCAAACAGGGTTTGCCTAACCCTCTTCAAGGAGTCAGCTGTGACACATGAGACTACGCCGACGGCGAACAGCGTCAACCTCCCTCTGCTGGGCTTCAGCGACAAAGATCGGCCCAGTTCGGCGATCATCAACACCTGCGTCCACTGCGGGCTCTGTCTCTCGTCATGCCCAACCTACCGCGAGACTGGACTGGAGATGTCTTCGCCCCGCGGGCGGATCTACCTGATGAAGGCGGTTGATGAGGGGCGCATCGGTCTGGAGAGTGAGGTCTTCCAGGAGCAGATGAGCCAATGTCTCAATTGTCGCGCCTGCGAGGCCGTCTGCCCCTCAGGCGTGCAGTACGGAGCCATCCTGGAAGCCAGCCGTGCCCAGCTTGAGCAGGCGCGAGCCTCCGGGGCGATCAAGGCCCCCACAGCCCCGGCACCCCCCGCCCCGGCTGCGCCAACAGGGCTGCCGCCGCGCCCACTCTGGCAGCAAGCCCTGCGCGGTGTCGTCTTCAACGGGCTCTTCAAACAGATGAGCCTCTTCCGCACCTTCTCAGGCTCGATGCGCCTCTACCAGCAGAGCGGCCTGCAGCGGCTCGTTCGCACCAGCGGTATGCTCAACCTGCTCGGTCTCGCCGAGACCGAGACAATGTTGCCGCCGATCAGCGAGCGTTTTGTGGTACCCAAAGGCCAGATCTACCCCGCCGAAGGTACACGACGCTACAGTGTTGCCGTGCTTACCGGCTGCATTATGAGCACCGCCTTCGCCAACGTCCACGAAGCCACCATCCGCGTCTTGCAGAAGAACGGCTGCGAAGTCATTCTGCCGCCTGATCAGGGCTGCTGCGGGGCCTTGCACACCCACGGCGGCGACCTTGATGGCGGGCGCGACCTGGCGCGGCAGAATATTGCCGCCTTTGAGGGCCTGGGGGTTGACGCGATCATCGTCAATGCAGCTGGCTGCGGCAGCACGCTCAAAGAGTACGGCCATCTGCTGCATGACGATGCCGAGTGGCATGAACGAGCCGTCGCTTTCAGCCACAAGATCAAGGACATTCACGAATTCCTGGCCGGGATCGAGCTCAACCAGGCCGCCCTTGGCCCACTGGCGATCAGCGTCACCTACCAGGAACCCTGCCACCTGGCCCATGCTCAGCGCATCACCGTGCAACCGCGCAGCCTCTTGCGGGCTATCCCTGGCCTCGAACTGCGCGAAATGAACGAGAGCTCGCTTTGCTGCGGCAGCGCCGGCGTCTACAACGTGACCCAGCCGACTATGGCGCTGCAGCTTGGGGCCCGCAAGGTTGATCATGCGCTGGAGACAGGCGCACGAGTGATCGTCACCGCCAACCCCGGCTGCGCCCTGCAACTGGCCGGTGAGCTACGGCGACGCGGCGAAGCGGTACAGGTGCGTTATATCGTCGAACTACTTGACGAAAGCTACCAGCGCGGCCCGGCCTCCTGAGGGCACATGGTCATCGAATTGCCTCACAGATAACGACCGCCCGCAGGCGCTCAATCATTGTCGGGAGCACAGCGAGCAGATAGTCGATCTCAGCTTCGCTGGTCGACTGGCCGAGCGAGAAGCGCACCGAGCCGTTGGCCAGGTCGGCCGACAAGCCCAGGGCGGTCAGTACATGCGACGGCTCAAGTGCTCCTGCGGTACAGGCCGAACCGCTGCTGGCGCAGATGCCAGCCTGGTCAAGCAGGAGCAGCACACTCTCGCCCTCGACACAGGCAAAGCCAAGGTTGGCATTGGTCGGCAGGCGGTGCAACGGGTCGCCATTGAGCCAACTCTGGGGGATACGCGCAAGCACCCCGCTGATCAGGCGGTCGCGCAGGCTGGCCATACGGGCAATGTAGGCGGGCCGGCGTGCTTCGGCGCGGCTGAGGGCGGCGGCCAGGCCGACAATGCCGGGCACATTCTCAGTGCCAGCGCGCCGCCGCCGCTCCTGGCCTCCACCGTTGATCTGCGGCAGCAGAGGCGTGCCACGCCGTGCATAGAGCACGCCCACACCCTTGGGGCCGTAGAACTTGTGCGCCGTCAGGCTCAGCAGATCAACCTGAAGCGTCTCGACATCAAGCGGTAGGCAGCCAGGAGCCTGGACCGCATCGGTATGCAAGAGCACGCCATGCTCACGGCAGATCGCGCCAAGTTCGGCAATCGGCTGCACGGTGCCAATTTCATTGTTGGCGTAGATCACCGAGGCGAGTACTGTATCAGGGCGCAGGGCCGCCCGCAGGTCGTCCGGGCGCACCAGGCCCGCCGCATCGACCGGCAGGATAGTCACCGTGAAGCCAAAGTGTTCAAGGTACTCGGCGGTGTGCAAAACGGCGTGGTGCTCAATCGCACTAACGATCAGATGCGTGCCCCGCCCCTCGTCGCGCCGGGCAAAAGCGGCCCCTTTGAGGGCCAGATTGACACTCTCGCTGCCGCCGCCGGTAAAGATCACCTCGCGGTGGGTGCAGCCCAGCACCAGGGCCACCTGCTCACGGGCATCGTCAAGGGCCTGCAGAGCATTGCGGCCCAGCTGGTGGATGCTTGAAGGGTTGCCGGGGTGGCGACGAAAATAGGGCAGCATGGCCTCAAGCACATCAGGATCGAGGGGTGTCGTGGCCGCGTGGTCAAGGTAGATGATGTGCTCGCTCATAGCATGCTTGCCTTCAGGCGCGGAAACCCAGGCGCTTCAGCCATGGGAGGAGCGCCCTGCTTCAGCCCGCTTCAGCGTGCGCTGGTATGGGCTGGGTCTGATACGCATAGCCATCGTTCCGCTGGATGGCGCGAACGAACCGATAGGAAAGACCCTGCACGGTGCCGTTGCTGGTGGTGATGTTGAAACTCCCGCTGGCGCGCACCGCCACCCGCCCGGTGTACGTCCCGACCTTCTTCCCGGTGGTGACGACGGCCCGCACCATGTCGCCGGTTCGGAAGCCGCGAACCGTGCGGGCCTGCTTGGGGCCGGTGCGTGGGAAGCCGTACCTATCCATCCGGCACATCTGGCGCGTCCCATGGCCGGTCGCGGTGATCCGCAGGGGGTGGATGCCCCGCGTGTCGAGCGCGTCGGGCGTGCTGGCTCCCACACAGGCGGCATCTATCCAGTGGGCCTTGGGCATGCCCAGGCGGGTGCGGTTGAACTTCGTGCGCCCGCCCGTACCCGTTTCCACGGGCAGGCCAGTGGCGAAGAGCCGCTGATAGAGTGCCCAGCGGGTGCTGTTGACCACTGCGGCGTCCTTCAGCGGACGACGGGCCTGGGCTTGCACCTCCGGGTGGCCGAACTCGGCCGCCGTGCGGTCGCCCTTGGCCTGGTTGCAGCCTTCACAGGCCAGGGTCAGGTTGCTGACCCGATCTGACCCGCCCCGCGAGCATGGGACGATATGCTCAACCTGCAAGGGCAGACCCTCCTTACCGCAGTAGGCGCAGCGACGGCCCCACTTCTCCAAGAGATACTCCCGAACCTCGTACCCGGCCAACTCACCCTGCTGGTACTCGACGCCGGAGATTTCCGCATCCTGCATCAGTTGGGTATCGAACCTGACCAGTTCGACGCTCAGGGCAGCGACGGGGACGTACCGCCGCAGCCGGTTGACCCAGGTCAGCGTCGTGTCTACCCGGTGCTGAAGGCTTGGCGGCAGCCAGCCCTCGGGCCTGCGGCGATTGAGGAAGCGTGCCTTGCGATAACGGGTCTTGCGCTGCCGACGAGCGCGGCGCACGGCCCGCCGTTTGAGCAGCCGGTCGCGGATGGCCTGCCCCCGGTGGGTCAGTTCCCCGGCCCACACGACCTTGCCCGTCTCCTCCGCAACCACGGCGATGCCGGTTGTTTTGGAGCCGGGGTCGATCTTCAGCCGATGCGGGTGCGTGACGCTTTCCGCTGCCGTGCGGGCGCGAAGGATGATCGTGAACGGGAAGCGGCGGAAGACCGCTGCCTTCCCGCTGGTGAGCAGCCGCCGCGCCCGTGCCGGGTGGCACGGGTCAAGCGGCTGCCGGTCGCTGCTGAGGACAAACACATGGGACATGGTTGGATTACTCCGCTCCCGTTTCCGGGGTAAGGTTCGCCTTGTCAATGTCTCAAAGGCTTGTCGTGTCGGCAACCTCCCGCCCTTTCCCCAGGCGGGTGTGATCACCGACGAGAGAGCGGCAGGCTGGCAACACACCCGCCGGTATCGTGACCTCCGAAACGTAGTCCCGTGAAGGACTGAGACTGGTCAGGACGGACTTAGGGATGGCTCCCCAAGCCCACGAGCTTCAGCCGTGGGTTCCTGACTCGCGTTCCCGCACAGAGGGGTGCTATGATATACCTGCATTGCAGTATAGCATATCCCCTGATCAACCCCCGCGCACATCCAGAACATAAGTGCGCAAAACTCTTGACACCCGAAGCGCAGCAACCTCAGCAAACGCCTGACGCCTCAAGCTGGGTTTATCCCACAGGGATGAGGGATTCATGTGGGATAGTGTGGGATACTGTGGCATACGTCGCCGGAGAAAGTGTAATCCCACTGGTGTGTAACAGCCCTGACTCAAGGAGAATCAACCCATGACCATGATCAAGCAATCCTCGCTGCCGGAGATGGTCGCGCAGAGTCGCGATGTGCTGGCCAATCCGAGTGTGACTACCTTTGAGCGCTACGAGCAGCGCGGCTCGATGAGCAACGCCGCGATCTACGTAGGCATCGCCATCGTAGTTGCCGCCTTTGTCACCCTGATGGCCAGCTTGCTGCCCGGCCCACCCGGCCCCAGCATCGGCATTTTTATCGGTAGCCTGTTGAGCGGCCTGACCCAGTTCTTCGTCTTCACCGGCATGGTCTACCTGATCGGCAAAAACCTCTACCGTGGTAGCGGCACCTGGAACGAGGTTGCCTACACCTTTGCCCTCTTCACCGCCCCGCTGATCATTATCGGCGCGGTACTGGCCTTTATCTTCAGCCTCTTCGCCTGGATTCCGCTGGTGAATATTATTGTCGGTCTTGCCACCCTGCTGATCGGTCTGCTCTTGATGCTTGTGCAGATCTACTATGGCTACCTGGCCATCCAGTCGAGTATGAACCTGCGCGACCAGAGCCAGGCCCTGATTACGTTGATCCTCTCCTTCGCCACTTCGGCGGTGGTCATGGGCATGATCGGCATGGTCTTCCGATGAAATTCCTGCACCTGGCCGATCTCCACCTGGGCGTCGAGAACTACGGGCGGATCGATCCGGCGACCGGCCTGCATAGTCGCTTTGTCGATTATCTTGAACGTCTCGATGAGGCCCTGGCCCTCGGCCTCGCCGAGGGCGTCGACCTGGTGCTGATTGCTGGCGACATCTACAAGAATCGCACGCCGAATCCGACCCACCAGCGCGAGTTCGCCCGCCGCATCCACCGGCTGCGCTCGGCGGGCGTGCCGGTGGTCATCCTCACCGGCAACCACGACATCTCGCCGGCTGCCGGGCGCGCTCACTCAGTGGAGATCTTCGATGCCCTTGGGGTCGAGGGCGTCACGATCGCCGACCGGCCCCACCTGCACCGCATTCAAACCAACGCTGGCCTGCTCCAGATCATCGCCTTGCCCTGGGTCACCCGCCATACCCTGCTCACCCGCGAGGAGCTGCGCGGTGTCTCCTTTGCAGCCCTGGACTACGAGCTGCGCCGGCGCCTCGAGCGTTTTATTGAAGAGAAGGCCAGCCAGCTCGATCCCGATCTGCCAGCGATCATCGCCTTCCACGGCAGCCTCGACGGCGCCGAACTGGGGGCTGAGCGTGCGATGACCCTGGGCCAGGATCTTGTCTTGCCGCGCTCGGTGATGGCCCAGCCTGGCATCGCCTACGTCGCTATGGGCCACATCCACAAACACCAGGCCCTCAGCCACGACCCGCCTATGGTCTACTCTGGCAGCCTCGAACGGGTTGATTTTGGCGAGCGCGATGAGCCCAAGGGCTGCGTGATCGTGAGTATTGAGCAGGGGCGAACAAGCTGGCAGTTCTACCCGCTGGCCGCCCGCCCGTTCGTGAGCATCGAGAAGGATGTGCGGGCCAGTAGCGACCCGCTTGAGCAGGTGCGCGTGCTGATCAGCCGGCACGACCTGCACCAGGCCGTGGTGCGCCTTGAAGTGCAGGTGACCCGTGCTCAGGCTGGCCTGCTGCGTGAAGAGCAGATGCGTGCCATGCTTGAAGAGGCGGGCGCTTTTGTGATCGCCGCAGTGGTGCTCAACGTCGAGCGAAGCGGGCGACGACGCTTTGCCGGGGCCGAAGAGGAGCTGGCTGGCGGCCTCAGCCCACGGCGCGCCCTTGAGCTCTACCTGCGCAGCAAGCAGCCGCCGCTGGCCGAGCCGCGGATCGCTGCGCTGCTCGCCGCCGCCGACGAGGTGCTCAGCGATAGCGAGCGCCAGGGCTGAGACAAGGTTTCAGAATCGGCCATTCCAGCTTGACCGTTCGCCCACCGCCCCGCCAGCGCGCTGTGTGGGTGCTGTGGGTGCTGTGGGTGCTGTGGGTGCTGTGGGTGCTGTGGGGTTGTCGCCTAGATGCTCAAGCTGGTTTGAACTATGCGCAGGCGGCCTGTACATCAGCAGGGTGTGTCAATGGTTTACGCCCTTGACATCCCCGGCAACGCTGTGCTACACTACACTTCGTCGCTTGCACAGACTATATCTAGAGCTAAACATAACGGGTGCATACTACATATAGTATCATCATCCATGCACCCGGTCTGCCCGCCCGCCCCTGGCGTGGCGGGTTGTGCCCTGGATAACGATTTACACCTCATTGCTATGATACAGCATCACAGCAATGGGTTTGTGTCTGTGCGTGTCTACCAGCCCGCTTACGAAGGAGTACCCATGACCCGGACTGAGCCCGAGACTACCCCGGCCGCGCTGAACGAGATCGCCCGTACGGTGCTCAAGAAACGCTATCTGATCAAAGACGAACAAGGTAAGGTGACCGAGACACCCGAGACAATGTTTCGCCGGGTCGCCGACACCATCGCCGCCGTCGAGGAGCGCTACGGGGCCGCCCCCGAGCAAGTGGCGGCCTGGTCCGACCGCTTCTACCGGCTGATGACCCGTGGCACCTTCGAGCCCAACAGCCCCACCCTGATGAACGCCGGGCGGCCCCTCGGCCTGCTCAGCGCCTGTTTCGTGCTGCCGATTGAGGACGACCTGGGAGGGATCTACGAGACCCTCAAACACCAGGCGATTATTCACCAGGGCGGCGGCGGCACAGGCTTTAGCTTCTCGCGCCTACGCCCACGCAACGATGTTGTGCGTAGCACTATGGGCGTGGCCTCCGGCCCGGTAAGCTTCATGGAGGTCTATAACCACTCCACAGAAGCGATTAAACAAGGTGGGACCCGTTTCTAAAACGGCGGGTCTAAAATCTCGCGAATTGCTGGGACACCCTGAGAGCTCTCTTGCCACAACGTAGTCGGCGACGGCAGTCGTGAAGGCTTGAAAAGTAGAGAGATTGGGTAATCAGCAGCCGAGCCTCTCGGGCGACTGAGAGGCGGGTTCAGAGACTACCGAACGCTTGTACAAAAAGCCCAAACGTACTATAATCCGATTACGGATATGCACATGGAGGGCAATATGGACAAGCCAGTAGGGCTCGACGACGAGCAATCGCGTCGGGCGGCGCGAGACAGGGCTATTCGACGTTATCCGCACATTACCAAGCAGCTGTTAGAGAACCTGTACTATACACAGGGTTTTTCCACGGTAGCGATTGCCCAGCAACTTGGAGTTAGCCGTAATGTTATCTGGGAGTACATGGAGATGTATGGTCTGGAACGGCGATCACCGGGTCAAGCTGGCGCAGCTAAATCGCGAACACACATTATTGACGAGCAATTCTTCGAACGTATTGATGACGCTGACAAAGCATATATTGTCGGCTTCATCTTGGGCGATGGAACACTGGTGGATCGTGGTAGCTCCAAGCGGTTACAGATTGGACTAGCAGATGATGATGGCGAGCTTCTAGAGAAGATCGCATATAGTATAGGGGATGTTTCGTTAGTAAGACGATGTATTCCCGCCAGAACGCTCTTTGAAAGACCTAAAGCAGTATTGCGCGTCGATAGTGTACGACTGGTGGAAGATCTCGTAGAAATCGGCATACCACTGGGTAAGAAATCCGGTAAGGAGCCTTTTCTGGAATTTCCCACAGACTGTCTTACCTGGAGTTTTATCCGTGGAGTCTTTGACGCAGATGGTTCTATTCGGGTGTATGAGCGTTCTGGGATCGTTAAGGGAGTGCTCTACGGGCCATATCAGCGTGCCAAGTGGTCAATCACCTGTGGCGAACCATTTACTCAGGGCCTGCGCCATTTTTTACTCAACCGAGAGTTTGCACTCAACGCAAAGTGCATCCAGAAGAAGCCAGGAACATCAGTCATCGAACTCTCGGATCAGAGCACTATTCGGCAAATCGGTGCCGAGATGTATAGGTACGGTTCTCTATGGTTGCAGCGGAAAAAGGATATATTCGACCAGCTCTGATGATAAAGTCCGACCTCGCACCGAAAGGGCGAGAGCCAGGCAGAAATGACCTGGCCCTGCGTAAGCGGAGTAACAAGCCAGCGTGGCGCCAACATGGGCATTTTGCGCTGTGATCACCCGGATATCTTTGACTTCATCCATATCAAACAGGATCTCTCGAAAGTCACCAACTTTAATATCTCGGTGGCGATTACCGACACCTTTATGCAGGCGGTGCGCCAGGATGCCGAGTTCGACCTGATCAATCCGCGTAGTGGCCAGGTTCAAATTGCTTCACGCGAGGGCCTGAAGCACCCGGTCACCGGCGATCTGCTCGTCGCTCCCGGCCAGCCCATGCGCATCAAAGCCCGCATGGTCTTCGACCTGATTGTGCAGTGTGCCCATGCCACCGGCGAGCCGGGGCTCTTCTTTATCGACCGTGCGAACGAGTATAATCCGGTGCCCGCGCTGGGCGCGTATGAGGCGACCAACCCCTGTGGTGAGCAGCCGCTCCTGGCCTACGACGTCTGCAATCTCGGCTCGATCAACCTGGGCTGCTTTGTGACTGACGAGCGGCAGGTGGACTGGCCAGCCCTGCGCGAGGTGGTGCATGCGAGTACACGCTTCCTTGATAATGTGATCGACGCCAACCACTACCCGCTGCCCCAGATCGCCGAGTTGAGCCAGAAGATCCGCCGCATCGGCCTGGGAGTGATGGGCTGGGCCGATATGCTTGTGCAACTCGGCATCCCCTACAGCTCCTACGAAGCGATTGATCTGGGCCGCCGGGTTATGCAGTTCATCGACGAAGAGGCCAAACTCGCCTCCGCGCAGCTTGCCGATGAGCGCGGCGTCTTCCCCGGCTGGGAGCAGAGCATCTGGGGGCCTGCGATCAGCTGTGCGCGGCGCCCCGATGGCCAGCGTGTGCGGCCCGAGCGCCGCCTGCGCAACTGCAATGTGACCACGGTGGCCCCGACCGGGACGATCAGCATTATCGCCGGGTGCTCGTCGGGGATCGAGCCACTCTTTGCGATTGCCTTCTGGCGCCACCAGGCCGACAGTCGCATGCTCGACATCAATCAGGAGTTTGTGGCCCAGGCGCGCCGCGAGGGCTGGTACAGCGAAGCACTGATGGAGCGCATCGCCGACACGGGGCACATCCATCATCGCGAGGTACCCGCCGCTGTCCAGCGGGTCTGGGCTACCGCCCACGACATCACCCCGGAGTGGCATGTACGGATGCAGGCCGCCTTCCAGGAGTACACCGACAGCGCCATCTCAAAGTGCCTTGCCGCTGGCACGCTCATCCCTACCGCACAGGGACTGTTACGGGTTGAGCAGTTCGCCACGACCTTGCAGGAAGATAGCTTCACCGCGCTGGATGGGACGCTGCGCACTGCGCAGGGCCACCGTATCACCCAGCACTACCGAGCTGGCTACAAGCCCGCGGTAAAGATTACCCTGGAGAATGGGGCCACCCTCACTGGTGCCCGCGACTCACATCGGGTGCTGACCGCCGATGGCTGGCGGCTGATGGCCGACCTGCGCCTTGGCGAAGTTGTACTGGGCCGGCTGGTCGCCAGCCACGGCCCCGGCGAGGCCGCCCTGCCGCAGCAGGTAGCCACGGGCCGCGACCCCATAACTATGCCTGGTCAGATGAGCCCCGCCTTCGCCCGCTTGCTGGGCATGCTGCTGGCCAGCGGGGTGATCAATGCCTCAACCGGTATAGTTGGTCTGCGCTGCGCCGCTGAAGAGATTGGGCAGAGCTTCAACGAACTGGCGAGCCAGCTCTTTGGCTGCATGCCCGAACTGGTCGAAGCTGGCCAGGCCAACATACCCATGCTTACGCTCAGTTCACCCGCCCTGGCCCGCTTGATCGAAGTGTTGATCGGTGCTGAGGCTACACAGCGCCGGGTGCCCGATCAGATTCTCGTCGGCGCTGCCGACGAGAAGCAGAACTTCCTCGCTGGCCTGAGCCTGGCGGGCCACCTCGATCGTCACAGCGGTATGCTGCACCTCTACGATGGCCCGGCAGAGCAACTGGCCTACAGCATCGCCGAGCTCTGCCGCAGCTTCGGCCTGCCCAGCGTGCAGCAGAGCCGCCGCCAGACGACAGACGGAGGGCAGCACTTCACTGTCACCCTGGCCAACGAGCTGCAGGCCCACCTCCGCTGCCCCGAGCACCATAAAAATGCTGCGCAGCCCGCCCGGATCGACGAACTGGTCTTCATCGGCGACCGCGCCCAGAGCCAACTGAGCGCAGGGCACCCCGACGCAGCCCTGCTCGAGACGTTGCGCCACGCCGGGCAGCGCTGGTGTGTGCGCAGCAGCGCCGAGCGGCTGGGCTGGCCGACTGATACCCTGGCTCTGCGGGTGACTGCCCTTGAGGAGGCCGGGCTGGTTGATCTCTACGACATCGAGGTTGAGCATGCCCACGAGTATGTCGTCAACGGCATGATCTCGCACAATACGATCAACTTCGCCCACGAGGCCAGCGCCGAGCAGGTGCGTGAAGCCTACGACCTCGCCTACGACCTGGGCTGCAAAGGTATCACCGTGTATCGTGACGGCTCGCGGGCGAACCAGGTACTCTCCACCGGCTCGACCGCCGACCCGGCCAAGCAGGTGCCTGCACCAGCCCACAGCGTTGCGCCGCAGAGCGAGCACCATGACGAGCCATACAACCTGAGCCCGCGCAGTATCCCCGCCGACGGGCTACCGAGCCACTCCTACCCGGTACTGACGCCCCTGGGCAAACTTCGGCTCTTTGTCACCGAGCACGAGGGCCAGCCCTTCGAGGTCTTTGCGATCATCGGGCGAGCGGGCAGCGACGTGATGGCCTTCACCGAGGCGATTGGGCGCCTGTTATCGCTGGCGCTACGCTGCGGTGTGCCGGTACGGCTACTGGCCGAGCAACTGCGCGGCATCGGCGGGGCGCGTAGTGCTGGCTTCGGCCCCGACCGGGTGCGCTCGGTGCCCGACGCGATCGGCAAGCTGCTACAGGATCACTACGTCCATCGTCAGCGCCAGCCCCAGAGCGGGACAGCCAGCAACGGCAATGGGAGCAACCACGCTGAGCATCAGCAAGCCTACAACACCCTCAGTGCGCTCCATACCCAGACCGAGGTCGTTGTCACCGGCGAGATCTGCCCCGAATGCCAGAACGCCACCCTGATGTACGAAGAGGGCTGCCGCAAGTGCCACACCTGCGCCTACACCGAGTGCTAGTGGGTCACTTGTTGTGACCCTTGCCATAAGGTGAGGAGGTTTTGCTTGAGAGGGGCTGCACCCCTCTCGCTCCCCGCGATGGCACCGAGCACAGCAAGTGACCCACTAGTACCCTGTCCGAGCATGCTTGAAGGGTTGGGGCGCAGCAGCGCTAGCCGCTGCTGCGCCCCAACGCCGCCAACCCATCAGCATTACTCGGACGGAGTACAAGTACCGGGCAGCGCAAATACATTGGGGGTTGCGCTCTGCGGGAGCGCGAGCGTCTCGCCCGCATCCGGCCTGAGCGAGCGAGACGCCCGCACTCCCAGGAACCCCCTACGGGCATCCGCCTGGTCGCCCCTCTTCCGCGCAGCGGAGAGGGGCAAGGGGAAGAGAGCCATACAGCGCATCCCAACGCCATAGAAACCGACAAGTTTGCGGATTGACAGCCAGCCCCGCCCGATGTTATAATCACAGTCACGAAAATCAGCCATCAGGCGGGAGTAACTCAGTTGGTAGAGTACCTGCTTCCCAAGCAGGCTGTCGCGAGTTCGAGTCTCGTCTCCCGCTCCACAGCAAGACGCGGAACCTTATTAGAGGTTCCGCGTTTTTGTATTACGAGCCCTCGCCCCCCCCTGGCCAGATTTGACGCCCGCTACAGGCGCTCGTATAATCGACGGGCCGGGCCGCTCGTCTGGCGTGTCGCCTGCGCCCGACCCAACCACCTCGCCTGACTATCTGCGCACCCCTCACTCTTCCACCGCACACCCGACCATGCCCTTATGGCTCGCCTCTGAGCGCCTGCCTGGCTGACCTACGCGGCTATTGCAAGCCCATTGACCCGGTAATCTTCCGGTAATCGCTGGCTCAGAGCCGCATCAGGGTCACTTCAGCCAACTCTGCTACAATCGATGGCAGAAGTTCCCCCATGACTTGGATCAACTGATCCCTTGTATCCGTGTGAGGAGAGAGTCTATGACCAGACGGATCATTGTTGCCCTGGTTCTGGTCGCAACCGTGGCCTCGCTGGTAGCCCTGCCGCGCCCAAGTAGCGCCCAGAGTCCTCAGGTTGCCGAGACCTTCCCGCCCTACCAGGCGCGCTTCTTCGGTGAGACTGGCCATGCCGCTGTCAACTGGTTCCTTGAGGCCTGGAAGAATACACCGAATGCGCTCTTTGTGCTGGGTTACCCGATCTCGCAGCCCTTTATCGAAGAGAGTTTCACCAATCCGGGTGAATACTACCGTGTCCAGTATTTCGAGCGTGCTGTGCTCGAAGAGCACCCTGAGAACTTCGGCCAGCAGGGCAACCGCTTCTACGTGCTTGGGCGCCTGATGGGCCAGCAACTGGCCCGTGGGCGTGGGGGCGAACCGGCCTTTGTGGCGGTCGGCAATCCCGGCGATGGAACCTGGTTCGCCGAGACCAGCCATACCCTGCGCAATGGCCCGGCCCCCTTCCGCGACTTCTGGCTGAACAATGGTGGCCTCAGTGTCTTCGGTTACCCCCTCAGCGAGCAGTTCCAGGAGGTTAACTCGCAGGATGGGCAAACCTACTGGGTGCAGTACTTCGAGCGCCAGCGCATGGAGTGGCATCCCAACGAGTCGAACCCACAGTACCGCATCCTGCTTGGTCTACTCGGCAACGAGTACCGTGACCGCTTCCACCAGGGCAATGGGGCCTTCGCCCCGCGTGGTGCCGCCGATGCAATGCCGACTCAGTTCGTCTACGGCTTTAATGCCCACCTCTACGGCCAGGGCACTGCATGGCAAGATCGCAACCGCGTGCTGACCCTTGCACAGAACGCAGGGATGCCCTGGATCCGCCAGCAGGTGCGCTGGATGGATCTGCACGATGCCTCTGGGGCAATCTATTGGGCCGAGCTTGATAACATTGTCGCCGATGCCAGCAGCAAGAATGTCAAACTGCTGCTAAGTGTCGTGACTTCACCGACCTGGGCCGGTGGTCCGGGCATGCCCCGCCGCGAAAACTTTGGCGATTTTGCCAACTTTATGGGCCAGATGGCGGCCCGCTACCGCGGCCGCGTACATGCCTACCAGATCTGGAATGAGCAGAACCGCGCCTGTGAGAATGGCGGCGACTGTGCTTCTGCTGGCGGCTCCGGCGGGCGCGTCGCCAGTGCCGACTACTATGTCGATCTGCTTGAGGCAGCCTACCAGGCGATCAAGGGCAGTGACCCCATGGCGATCGTGGTCAGTGGCGCACCGGCAAGCACCGACACCAACCGCGCCGACATTGCGATCAGCGACATCGAGTTTGTGCGCCAGATGGCCGTCAACCCGAAGTTCCGCCGCAGTGTTGACGCGATCGGCCTGCACCCTGGCGGCCACTACAACCCACCCGACACCAAGTGGCCCGATCGCCCCGGCCCCGGCCCGAACTGGCGCAACAGCAGCGAGTTCTACTTCCGACGCATCGAAGATACACGCGCCATCCTCGCCGCCAACGGTATGGGTGATCGCCAGATCTGGATCACCGAGTTCGGCTGGGCTACCGCCAACAATACCCCCGGCTACGAGTACGGCAACAGTATCTCCTTCGATACTCAGGCCCAGTGGATCGGGCGCGCCCTTGAGATTGGGCGCTACGAATGGGCTCCCTCGGTGGGCGGCATGTTCGTCTGGAACCTCAACTTCGCCATCCCCTGGCGCTATTTCGGCAACGAGCAGCACGAACAGGCTGCCTTCGGTGTGCTGAATGGCGACTGGACCCCCCGCCCGGCCTTCAATACCATCCAGGCCTTCCCGAAACGCTAACCCTGGCCTGCGCTATATTACGCTGGAATCCGTGAGGTGCTAAGCCCTCACGGATTTCGGGTACTCTAGAGCATCTGAAGGGTGTGCGCGGGAACCAGGTTCCCGCGCATCCTCCCGTAACATAAGGAGCCTTTTATGTCACGCCTGGCCTCCCGCCAGCACGGGCTCACGCTGATCCTGGCCTTGACGATGCTGCTGGCTGCCTGTGGCGGTACCCCGACGGCCGAGCCGCCGACCGCCGCCCCACCCGCGCCAACCAGTGAAGCACTCGCCCCGACCACCGAAGCACCAGCACCGACGACTGAAATACCTGCTACGACCACCGCAGTGCCAGCCCCGACCACCGAGGCACCTACCTCAACCGCCGAAACACCCGCAGCCAGGAATGACCTGCACCTTGGTGTCGTGGCCCACCTCTACTACACCGACCGCGAGCGGGTGCTCCAACTCACCCAGAATGCTGGCTTCGGCTGGGTGCGCCAGCAGATCTACTGGCGCGATATTGAAGATCCCGTTAATGGTATCTGGGCCTGGGACGAGATCGACCCGATTGTGGCCACCGCCAACGCCTATGGGCGTAAGCTGCTGGTCAACGTGGTACGCTCACCGACTGCTTACAATGCGACCAATGGCCTGCCCGACGATCCCAACACCTTCGCCAATTTTATGGCCGTCATGGCCGAGCGCTATAAGGGCCAGATCCACGCCTACGAGATCTGGAACGAACCTAACCTGGCCCACGAGACGGGCGGGACGATCACCGTCGCCGATGTCGGGCGCTATGTAGAGATGCTCAAGCTTGCCTATACACGCATCAAGGCGATCGACCCCGACGCATTGGTGCTGGCAGCCGCATCCTCTTCGAGCGGGGTCACCAACCCCTCAATCGCCCTCTCCGACGCCGAGTTCTACCGTGCCATGTACACCTACAACGGCGGCGAGGTGCGCAACTACTTCGACGTGCAGGCGGTACATCCCGGTGGCGCGGCCAACCCGCCTGATACGCTCTACCCTGATAATCCAAGCTATATCGAGGGCTGCCAGCCCGCCCCCGACCGCTGCTGGAACGATGATCCGACCCACTACTTCCGCCACATCGAGAATGTACGCCGCTGGATGGAAGAGAACGGTATGGCGGAGAAGCCGGTCTGGATCACCGAGTACGGTTGGGCCACTCCCAACAATACGCCCGGCTTCGAGTTCGGCAACTTCGTCTCATTTGAACTGCAGGCCGAATATATCACCGGGGCAATCCGCCGTGCCTTTGAGCAGTATCCCTATGTGACCAATATGTTCCTCTGGAACATGAACTTTGCCGTGACCAAGGCTGAGAATGGCCTTGATACTATGCATGAGCAAGCCTCCTTCGGCCTGCTCAACCCCGACTGGAGCCCGCGCCCGGCCTACTTGGAGGTGCAGAGCCTGATTGCTGAATTGCAGCAGCGCCAGCGACCATAGGCGTTGGGGGCGTAACCACGGCCTCCCCGCAAGATGAGCGGTGTGCGGGATCAAAATGGATGGTCGCCGTTAGCACAGACTACGGCGACCATCCTGCTTCTCAAGGCAGCTAGTAGAGTAGCAGACCCAGGCGCTTCAAGAGGGCCGCCACCAGGGCCAGACCTTCGTCGCTGAGCAGCCAGGCACCAGGCGTGGCCTGGGCAAAGCGCCCCAACAGGGTACGATAGGCCGTCGGGAGAAGCAACTCCGGCATCTGCTTGCCACCCTCGCTCTCACGCAGCGCTACTGGCCATGGCCCAGCGCGACTCAACTGGGCATAACCGTGCAAGAGGGCTTCGTCAAGGCTCAGGGAGTGCAATGTGCCGTGGTGCAGGCGGGCGTAGCTGCCAGGACCACGCCCGCGCC
Organism: uncultured Chloroflexaceae bacterium; assembly: GCA_964592425.1. Classification (GTDB taxonomy): domain Bacteria; phylum Chloroflexota; class Chloroflexia; order Chloroflexales; family Chloroflexaceae; genus Viridilinea. Next base: position 36,497 of record CAZQCG010000027.1, on the reverse strand, counting down.
GGCGGCGCAGCACCCAGCCCTCACGAAGGATAACGCTGCCAGGCTGTGCTCCAGGCAGGGCTGGCAGCCAGCCGGGCAGGTCAACCGCTAGCCCGCCAAAATAGCTAATCCGCTCGCCAGCAGCCAGCTTACGTTCCAGCGACACCCCAGGTTCGACCGCAAGGGGCAAGGCGGGCAGGGCCACGATCTGGTCGGTCAGGGTCAGTACGATAAAACCTCTGCTGCGCAAGCGGGCGATCAGCCCCTCACGTCGCCAACTGGTCAACCGGAAGCGGTCGCCCTCACGCTCGCCTTCGCCACGCAGGATGGGGCTGGCGGCAGGATTGTGGACGAGGAAGAAGCCTGGGTGTAACTCCTCCAGATCGGAGGGGGCAGCGGGGCGGCGTTTTGACACAGGGCTACTCCGTCAGGCGGCGGAGGGTGGGGGCAGTGATGGCGTGGCAGATAGCGATAGCCAGCGCATCGGCGGCGTCATCGGGGCGCGGGGGGGCAGCCAGGTTGAGCGTAAGCTGCACCATCGCCTGCATCTGGCGCTTGTCGGCCCCACCGTAGCCTACCAGGGCCTGTTTGACCGCCGTGGGTTTATACTCGGTGATGCTTAGCCCGGCCTGTACCAGGGCCAGCAAAGCTACACCACGGGCCTGGCCAACACTGAGCGCTGTGTTAACATTTTTGCCGAAGAAGAGTTCCTCGATGGCCGCCGTCTCAGGGTGCAGGCGAGCAAGCAACTCACGCAGGCCGTCATAGAGCAAGCGGAGCCGCTCAGGCTGGGCCATGCCGGCGGGGGTGGTCAATACCCCAACATCGACCAGACAGAGCTGGCCGGCAGCTGCATCAACCACACCCCAGCCCATAATCGCCAGGCCAGGATCAATCCCGATGGTACGCATCAGAGGCACGGATCACTCAAAGCGGGCCGCCACCTCATCGCTGATCTCGAGGTTAGAGTAAACCTTCTGCACATCATCAAGATCTTCGAGCTTCTCGATCAAGCGCAACACGGCTAGGGTCTCTTTCTCCTCAAGTTGGACAAGCGTTTTGGGGCGCATCGTCTTCTCGGCACCGACAAGCGGGAGTTGCTGGTCGAGCAGGGCCTGGCGCACTACGTTCAGCTGCGTCCACTCGCAGTAGACTTCAAGGAGATCGCCGTCGGCTTCAACATCGTCGGCACCTGCATCGATCACCTGTAGCTGCACCTCGTCGAGATCGAGCTTGCTGCCAGCCAGATCGATCGTGATCAGGCCCTTCTGCTCAAACATCCAGCTAACCGAGCCGGGCTCGCCAGGATTGCCACCAGCCTTGTTAATCGTCGAACGCACGTCGGAGTTGGTGCGGTTGCGGTTATCGGTAGCGGTCTCGATCAGCAAGGCGACCCCGCCACTGGCATAGCCTTCGTAGTAGACTTCTTCCAGGGCCGCTTCGTTGCCTTTGCCAAGCCCGCGCTCAATCGACCGCTGGATGCTGTCATTCGGCATGTTGTTTGAACGCGCCTTATCGACAGCGAGGCGCAGGCGAAAATTCATCTCCGGGTCGCCACCACCACCCTCACGCACAGCAAGCGTGATATCGCGGGCCAGTTTGGTGAACAGTTGGCCACGACGCTGGTCGGCAACCCCTTTGGAACGCCTGATCGTATGCCATTTGGAATGGCCGGACATAGTGGGAGCCTCCTCGACAGGTACAGGCACATCTTTTCTGGCTGCGTTATAGCAGTCCTACCTGACTTGTGATCGAGATTCGGAGTTTTAACCGTTTAAAGCCTTGACTACTGGTTCACAAGTGATCTAGGATCACTATACCTCTGGGCCAGATGCAAGCCGAATCTGCCGGGTTTTCTCGACAACAATTGTCGAGATATTATAACATAGCAGCAGTCGGGCTGAAGCCTGCGGCGAAGATGCCCAGCGCATCTTCGCAAAGCCTGCTGATCGGCTGCGTTTAGTCTCATGTGCCGCACCGAAACAGGGACTGGTGGCATGCCGATTAGCCCACTAGATTATGCGGCGGAAGGAAGCCCGCTGATGCAGCGCACAGCTCCAGCAACCATCGCCGCAAGCCGAGTCCGAGCACTACCCAATGCGATCAGGCTGGTGACGACTCAGGCAGGCGAGATCCTGGTCAATTCGCCACCCGAGACACTCAAATATCTGCTCGCGGGGGGGTTGCCGATCCCGGCGATTGTGCTCTTGCCGCCTGATCTGCCAGCCGGGCGCGAGTTAGGATCGAGTGGCTTTGTCCGCCGCGGAATCAACTATGCCAGTGTCGAATTTCTGATCTATTCAAACTATTTTGCTCGCCAGCAGAAGCTTTTGCTCGTGACGGTAACGGTTGCCCAGGCCGAGCGTCTGCACACCATACTCAACGAGACAATCTGCGGTCCCCAGGATCCCGCCGCCTACGGTAGTGACGGCTGGCTGCGCAGCGAGTGTGCCGCCGTGGCCTACTTCCCCCCCCTCGGGCGTTCACCCATGGTGGACGATATGATCACCATTGTCAGCCTGGAGACGGGCGGCGGCGAGCTTGGGGCAACGACGATCAGCCTGGAGGATGATGAGTTTGTCTTTCGTGAAGATGGGGTGATCGTTGCCAGTGTGACGACGGCGATCAATGAGCCAGCCTATCCACTGACCCTGGCCCCACCACACCCGATCCAGCGGCGCGAGCTGACCCTGCAGTTCATCGGGGGCAGCGATGGCTTCGACCCGGTGGGCATCACGACCTGTTTTCTGGCCTACCTGGGCCATACGCCCCAGAGTAAAGCAACCCTCTTTGATGCGGCGGCCTACCTGCTGATGCGCCTCGGACATCTTGGTATCGCACCAGGCCACATCAGCGAAGTAGTGCTTTCACATGTGCATGAAGATCACCTGGCTGGCCTACCCGAGCTGATCTTGATGGGCAGTCGTCGCGTGCGGCTGGTAACCTCCACGTTGATCTACCACAGCCTGTTACGCCTGCTCAGTGCGATGCTGGCCCTGCCGGTGAGCGAGGTGGCGGAACTCTTCGATTTTGTGCGCCTTGACCCCGGCACCCCACTCGATCTCGATGGACGGCGCTTCGAGGCGATCTACGCGATCCATTCCATCCCAACCATTGCGGTGCGCGTCGACGGGCTCTGCTATTCAGGTGATATGCGCTATGACGAGGAGTGGTTCGCCAGCCTGGAGCAGAACGGCATTCTGCATGCCGACCGGCGTGAAGAGTTATTGCGTTTTGCCGAGGGGGCCAGTGTGCTGGTGCAGGATGCTGGCGGCGGGGCCATCCACAGCACGATCACCCCGCGCCTGTTACAAGATCTGACGGCCAAGAGCCAGCGGCTGGTGCTTGCCCATACCAGCCAGCACCAGCTACCGATCACCAGCTCTGAACTGGCCGAGCGGGTCGAGTTTGCTGGCAGCGGCATGATCGTAGGGATCGGGGCGCATCTGCCTGAGAATGAGCGTAGCGCACTTATGGAGACCATCGCCGCATGCCCACTCTTCGCCCGCCTGAGCAATGCCGAGCGCCAGGCCCTGGCTGAGCGGGTCGAGGTGGCGGCCTGGCCCGACGGGGCAACGGTGCTGCATGAGGGTGAGCCTTCCGATGGGCAGACCTATGTGGTGCATGCGGGCATGGCTCAGATTATCATTAGTGAGCTGCAGGTACGGACGCTTGGGCGCGGCAGTAGCATCGGTGAACGGGGTGCGATTATGGGAGCCCCCCGTTCCAGCACGATTGCCGCCCGCGGCGCACTGCAGATGTTGCGCCTGCGCCCTGAGGTCTTTCAGCCCCTGGTTGAGCAGATGGGCCTGGCCGAAGCCTTCACCCGTGCTAACTGGCTGGCCGAAGTGGCGGTTTTGTGTGACTTGCCCTGGGCAAGCCTGCTCGACCTGGCACTCGACTTCGAGCCGCGCCGACTCGCTCCTGGGGAGGCGTTGTTTACCTGCGGCGAAACGGCCCACGAAGCCTTCCTGCTGGTGGAAGGAGCCCTGGCCTTCTTTGATGCAGACGGCGGATTACTTGACGAGTTGAATCGCAGCGGTGAACTCTTCGGCGGCCACGCCGTCTTCTCAGGCCAGCCACGCCGGGTGACGGCCGTGGCAAGCTGCCCGACCACCGTCTGGGCCCTGCCTGCAACGGCCCTCACACGCCTGCATATGCTCTACCCGAACCTGCTGCTGCATATGCGGGCCGTCGAGACGTATCACCTGGGCAAGCAGAAAGCCTGAGTCAAGCTACGGCGCGTCTTCGGCCCAGAGCAGGCCCACGCGTGGACCACCAACGGCGATCAGGCCATTGTCGAAGGGTGCCTCGCTTAACGAGCGCCAGCCAAGCACGACTTCGCCCTGGCGATCATAGAGGGCAACCTCGCCGCTGATCGCGCCATTGGTAAAATAGCGGGCACCCGGCGGGAAGAGTGCGAGGAAGCGCCCGGCCAGGGCTTCGGCCTCAGCCCGTGGCACCACCTCAGTGGGGTAGGCCAGCTCGCCGCCAATGATCTGCACCAGCAGCTTGAGCGCAATGCGGCGCGGCAACTCAACCCAGGCTGACGCCAAGCCGCGCCAGCCGAGCGAGCCGGTCAGCGCATCAAGCGCCGCATACACCTCAACGGCAGGATCGGCGAGCCGACCGAAGGCCAGGGTCAGCGGGTAGCTCGCCGCACGAGCACGCTCAAGCTCGGCGGACAGGGCGACAATGGCCGGATCATGATCGGGCAGGAGGGGGGCGGGTGCCATGCTTAACCTTCTTGTTACTTTTGCAGCTATTTTATTATCTATCATACTCTGATAGCGCAGGCTTGCCCAGTGCCGGTGCTATAATCAGCGCAGGAGCGCTCGCCACAGCGAGGAGAAAATGAGGATGACAGATGTGCGACCTGCGCCCGAGGCAACCAGCGCCGAGCTGGATCGTCTCTGCGCAACCACCATGCGGGCCCTGGCGATTGATGCAGTCCAACAGGCAAACAGTGGCCATCCAGGCATGCCGCTGGGCATTGCGGATACGGCCTATGTGCTCTGGACACGCTTTCTCAAGCACAGTCCTGAGAGCCCTGACTGGCCCGACCGCGACCGTTTCGTGCTCTCGGCAGGCCATGCTTCGATGTTACTCTACGCCCTCCTTCATTTAAGCGGCTATGACCTAAGCCTGGACGAGTTGCGGCGTTTCCGCCAACTGGGCAGCCACACACCCGGTCATCCAGAGTACCACGAGACCCCCGGGGTTGAGATGACCACCGGCCCCCTCGGCCAGGGTGTGGCGACCGCAGTTGGGATGGCCATGGCCGAACGCTGGCTGGCCGAACGCTTTAATCGGCTGGGCTTTGCGCTTGTTGATCACTATACGTACGCCCTCTGCTCGGATGGCGACCTGATGGAAGGTATCACCCACGAAGCGGCCAGCCTGGCGGGTCACTTGCGGCTAGGCAAGTTGATCGTGGTCTACGATGCCAACCAGATCTCGATCGACGGTGCGCTTGAGCTTACATCTTCGGAAGATGTGGCAGCACGTTTCGCCGCCTATGGCTGGCATGTGCAGACAGTTGATGGCCATGCCATGGCCGAGGTGGCAACAGCCCTGGCCGAAGCCCAGAGCGAACTCGATCGACCTTCACTGGTGATCGCCCGCACGCAGATCGGCTATGGTAGCCCGAACAAAGCCGGTAGCGCAAAGGCCCATGGCGAGCCACTCGGGGTTGACGAGGTGCGCCTGACCAAGCTGCAGCTGGAGTGGCCGCTTGAGCCGGCTTTCCTGGTGCCCGAAGAGGTCTATGAACATATGCAACTGGCGGTCGAGGTGGGCATCACGCGCCAGCACGAGTGGGCAGCCATGTTTACCCGCTACCAGGCGGGCTACCCCGAACTGGCCGCCGAGTGGGAGCACTTCCAGGCCCGTAGCATCCCGCAAGATTGGGAGGCGGTTCTGCCCCAGTTTGCCCCCGACCCCAAAGGCAAAGGCACGCGGGTCGCTTCGGGCGAAACGCTCAACGCCCTGGTGCCCCTGGTGCCCGGCCTGCTCGGCGGCTCGGCTGACCTGGCTGGCTCGAACAATACGCTGATCAAAGGCGCCGCCGGGCTGAGCGGGGCAAGCTTTGCCGGGCGCAATATCTTCTTCGGCGTGCGCGAGCATGCGATGGCTGCGATCCTCAACGGCCTCGCCCTCCATGGCGGCTTCATCCCCTACGGCGGCACCTTCCTCGTCTTCAGTGACTATATGCGCCCGGCAATACGCCTGGCCGCCCTGATGCAGCTACAGGTGATCTATATCTTCACCCACGACAGTATTGGCGTTGGTGAAGATGGGCCGACCCACCAGCCAATTGAGCATGTGATGTCCCTGCGGCTGATACCCAATCTGTATGTTATGCGTCCCGGTGACGCCAATGAGACGGCGCAGGCCTGGCGTGTGGCCCTTGAGCGGCGCAACGGCCCTACGGCGATCATTCTCTCACGCCAGGCCGTAGCGACCCTTGACCGCACACATGGCCTGGCCCCGGCCAGCGGCACTTTGCGCGGAGCCTATGTGCTACGTGAGCATAACGAAGCTCGGGTGGCGCTCCTGGCGACCGGCACTGAGTTGAGCCTGGCCCTGGCCGCTGCCGACCTGCTTGAGGCGCGTGGAGTGCCGACACGGGTGGTGAGTATGCCCTGCTGGGAGCTGTTCGAGGCCCAGGATGCGCACTACCGCAGTGAGGTGCTGCCAGCCACCCTGACGGCCCGCGTAGCGATTGAGGCCGGGCGCAGCCTGGGCTGGGAGCGCTATGTCGGCCCGCAGGGCCGCATTGTTGGCATCGACCGCTTCGGGGCCTCAGCCCCGGCCCCGGAGCTCTTCAAGTTCCTGGGTCTGAGCGCCGAGGCAGTGGCTGAGGCGGCCATGCAGATTCTCGCTTCAGATTAAAGGATTCACCAGCCTGCCAAAGGCCACTGGCTTTCGCCACGCAAGGGCAGCATAGAGGCTTCGCCGGTAGTCCGATTTAGGAAATAGATCTGGAAGCTCCCGCCACGATTGCTGGCAAAGACGAGTCCATCACCACGGGTAGTCCAACTTGGGGCCAGGTCTGCGGAAGGGTCGCTGGTCAGGCGGGTGAGATTGTTGCCCTCGCGATCCATCAGGTAGATCTCGGCATTGCCATCGCGATAGGATGTGAAGGCCAATTCAAGGCCGTTGGGATGCATACGTGGGTAGCGGCTGTCGACTTCCGGGCCGGTGAGGGCCCGCACATTGGCCAGCGTTGCGCTGATCAGGTTGCCCTCACCGGTGTAGACGAGCTCGCCACGCATGATCCGCATATGCTCGCCGGGACACTGGTGTTCCCAGTATATCGTGCGGCCGTCGGCCCCCCAGGTTGGATACTGGCTGGTACAGCCATCGGCGAAGAGGGCCGTAGGGAAGCCGCCGCCGTCGGCGCGCACAAGATAGAGCTGGGGTGGTCCTTCGCGGTCAGAGGCAAAGGCAATGCGCGTGCCGTCGGGCGAGATGCTGGGGTTATAGTCGTTGGCAGTGCCATAGGGCAGATGCCCGGCCTGCTCGCCGGGCGGGGGTGGACTCCCGTCACTAAAGGTAATCCGACGGGGTGGACAGCCCTCGCTGCCAGCCAGGGGCTGCTGATAAATCTGGCGGTGAACCCCATCGCCACGACGTGAGTCGAGCAGCAGGCACTGCCGATTGTAGTCATAGCTGTGCCGGTAGGAGAAGGGCAGACTCTCGGCGGAGCCGCTGGTGAGAGCGCTTGGATGGCGGGCGTCGAGGCGCACAACCTCAAAATGGGCCGTCCCGAAGGCGGTGCTGGCGGCGACAATCGGCAGATCGGGCTCAACAAGTTGCTCCCAGGGCCGGCCCAGGTGCGGGTAGCGCCATTGGAAGTAGTGCTGGCCGACATTGCCCATCTCGACCCGGTAGTCCACTGGATTATCGGGGACATAGGTCAGGGCACGGCGCTCAAAGAGTTGGACGAGTACAGCTTTGGTGACACCGCCAACCTGGGCACGTACCCAGTAGGGGTCGCTGATCGGCAGACCCATCGTAAAGACCGGGTCGATGATCAGGCCACGGCGCAGCTGGCCTTCCTCCAGATAGGGCCCTTCCTGCAAAATAAAGCTGCGAAAGACGCCAGCTACATTATGGCCGGTGCTCTCGTCATAGAAGCTGATCGCCGTCTCGGGGTAGGCAGCACCAAGATCGCTACGGGTGGTGCGATTGCCGGTGCGATCGATGGCGGCGACCACCGGCTGACCCAGGTGCGGCGGATCGCGGTAGCCATTGTTGCTGATGGTGGTAACGCCAACGAAAGAGGCGTAAGTCGGCGCTTCGGGGTTGAGATAACCAGCATCGCCAGCTACGGGGATCTGGGCCGGCGGGCGACGCTCGGTATCGAACCACTCGAGACCAAGCTTGAGATCACCGGAGACCATCTCGACAACCAGCAGCCCGTTGGTAACACCGCCATGATAACTACGACTGGCCGTATCGTTGATCTCCATCCGTGCCTTGTCGAAGTACTGAACGGTGCGCAGCCCGTTGATGCCCTGGCGCAGAAACTCGGCGTTGTCGAACCAGGGCAGCGGCCCCCAGAAGAAGCTGCGTCCGGCCTGCACCTGCGGATGATCGCTACGCGACCAGGTTGTCAGAAAGGCTTCATCGGCAAAGGTCTGGCCGCGCCCGTCGAACGGCGCGGCCAGACTCAAGGCAGGTAGGCTCAGGCTCAGCCAGAAGAAGAGGAGGTAGCGAGTGCTTCTATGCATGCGCATGCTGCTTTCTTTGTAGCATCAAAACGCAGATTTGCAAACCTCACCCATGCCGCCTGAACTCAGCGCAAGCTCTCGGCCACCTGCACGCTCTCAGTCCCGCTGAGGGTGCCGGCAATAACGTAGTACACGCCATCCTGCTGCCAGCGCAACAGGCTACTCTCGCCGGTGGCACTGGTAATCAACGTAGCGGGGAGGCCAGCGACGGTCACAGCCTGCTCCTGGCTGTCGGGCGGAGCCTCGCGGTCACCCCCGACCTCTTCGCTGCTCTGCACCAGGCTCAGGGTTGTCTCGGCACCGCTGTAGTTCATGATCACGGTGGTGTCACCAGCCACCCGCAGATCGACCAGGCTGACCCCGGCGGGCAGGTAGCCCGGCTCACGCAGAGTGAAGCTGATTGCACTCCGCGCCTGATCAAGGTCGGCTGGCCTGGGCAGGGCATATTCGGCAGCGAGATCGGCTGCTTGCAGCACCTCAGCACCAGGCGGCGGGGTGAAACTGAAGAGCTCGGCGGCGAGGCCACTGTTAACGGCAAGGTTTTGGACTTCGACACTACCCTGGCCGAAATCACTGGCATCAATGGTCAGCTTGAGCGGCAAGGCCAGCTCGCTATCGACCCACATGGCACCACGCACAACACTGTCGAGCCGCAGGCTTGAGTTGGTCTCGGCCTTGGGGGTGAACTCGACCTTCCAGGTTGGCTTTCCGGCCACCTGCTCGCTACCGGCGACGGTGAGATCGAGCGCATCAAGACCCTCACCGATCAGATCGGCGAGCATCGCAGTGGATGGGTTGGAAGAATCGGCCATCGCTGTGGGCAACTCGTCGCGAGTGCCGGTGATCACCGTGTTGCGGGTAGGGTTGTAGAGCCAGAAGGTTGTGCCGTCATTGACCATGATGCTGCCAGCCATTTCTGGCTCGCTCGCCTCACGCACTTCGGCACGCACCCGCATAATCGGCTGGCCATCGGGGCCGGTTGAGCCGGTCTGCTGGGTCCAGCCCTCAACAACGATCCGCCCTGAGCGCTCGGGGGCACTGAAATCGAAGGCTACGGTGGCGTGGGCGTCAACCGTTGCCGCACGGGCGGCTTCCATCCGGCTGACAATCTCTTCGGCACTGGGCAGGCTCTGACCACAGGCAGCCAGCGTCCAAAGCATCACTATCATCAAAAGCAATAAACTGATACGTCGCATAGGAACTCTCCTTACATTGTGAGCAAGGTACACGAGGAAACTGGTTCCCGCATTCCTCGCTGGTGACGAACCTTGTCTTAGCACGAAAAACTCCTCGGACGGAGGGCGTCCCACCCTCAGGTGGATCCGAGGGCGAGACGCCCGCGCTCCCAGGTTGTCCCAGGGCTTGTTCACGCTAACAAACCATGATCATGATGTACCATGTCTTGCCAGATAGCAACCTGATAGCAGGTCATGATCGTGAATCTGATAACAACGCGCCATGGCCCGCTGCACTACCTTGAGCAGGGCCGCGGCAGACCACTGGTGTTATTGCATGGCAACACCTACAGCGCCGCCACGCAGGTACGCCTGGCAACGCGCTTTGCCGACGAACACCGCGTGATCAGTGTTGACCTGCTGGGCCATGGTCGCTCGGCGCGGCCCGAGGGGCTCTTTAGTACGCGCTATTTTGCTATGCAGGGCGAGGCCCTGAGCGACCTACTTGCAGCGCTGTTTGGGGAAGCGGTGCCAATCTTCGGGATGAGTGCCGGCGGGATTACTGCACTCAACGCGGTCTGCCATTGCTCCGAGCGGGTGGCGGCCCTGGTGCTCGACGGGGTCTTTCATCAGGTGACAGCGACAACGGTGGATGCCCACCATCATGCTACGGCGGCGATGGCCCCGGCCTGGCACCGCTATATGGCCGGCCAGCATGGCGAAGACTGGTGGCCACTGCTCAATGCGGGTGTCGAGCGGGCGATTGAGTTACTGGCGGCCACACGTACCGTTGTAGCCCCCTGCCTTGAGCAGATCAGGGTGCCTACGCTGATCTTCCAGGGCGGGAACGACCCCTTTGTGCCCGATGCCCAGGCCCGTGTGGTTGTCGCTGGCATCCGTGGGGCGCGCCTGGTCTACGAAGCCGGGGCTGGCCACCTGATCGCCTGGCGCAACCCGGCGGCCTTCCGTGAGCGAGTACGGCGGTTTTTGCATGACCACGGGCTGGCGTAAGTTCATGGAAGCGGATCCAGCGCCACAAACTGCACCTGGTCGCCAGGCATAAGCAGAGCGGGCGGATCGGCATTGGGGTCGAAGAGGCGCAGGTCGGTACGCCCGATCAGGTGCCAGCCGCCCGGCAGACGCGCCGGGTAGATCCCGCTGAGCCCGGCGGCAATGGCGACCGAGCCGGCAGGGACGGCCGGGCGCGGAGTGGCCCGACGCGGGAGGTGCAGGGCGGGCGGGAGTGGGCCGAGGTAGGGGTAGCCGGGCGCAAAGCCGATCATGAGCACCCGTAGGGGCGCAGCCGAGTGCAGCGCGACCAACTCGGCGGGGGAGAGGCCAAGTGTACGAGCCGCATCCTCCAGGTCAGGCCCGGCCGGGCCACCATAGTGAACGGGGATGGCTACCAGGCGTCCAGCAGAGGTGGTGACTGTGGCCGCTGCGAGGGCAGCCTGCAAACGTGCCTCAACCAGCCCATAGCTGGTGACCAGCGGATCGAAGCAGACCAGCAGGGAGGCGATGGCGGGCACGACGGCGATCAGCCCGGCGGGTGGATTGGCCTCAAGGACAGCAGCGGCGGCAAGGGCGAGGCGGTTGGCCGTCGCGTCAGCATCCGGCTCCGTCTCGGCCAGGAGCGCCCCGTCACCGAGTGGGCTGAAGCTCCACACGTCGACACCTCCAGACACGCGTGGCCTTATGGGGTGAGCGCACGCACAACGACCCCGGCTGATGCGAGGCCTCGGCGCAGGTGGGCGGCCCGCGGCCCGGCCCCGGGTGTATCGCCGTGCAGGCAGAGGGTGTCGACGGTAAGGGGCACACGAGCGCCTGAGGCGCTCAAGGCGTAGCCGTCGCTGATGATATGAAGGGCCTGGCTCAGATTGGCCGCAGGGTCGAGGATGAGGTCACCAGGCTGGCCACGCGCTACAAGGCTGCCATCGGGGGCATAGCCACGGTCGGCGAAAGCCTCACGGGCAACGTGCAGGCCGGCGGAGGTGCCAGCGGCAAGCAGCTGTGAGCCAGCCAGGCCGACCAGCACCAACTCGCGACTGAAGGCAGCCACGGCGCGGGCAATGGCCTCAGCCACGGCGGGGTTGCTGGAAGCCACATGATAGAGGGCACCGTGGGCTTTGACATGGCGCAGCGTGACACCCTCAGCGCGGGCGATGGCGGCCAGAGCACCGATCTGGGCAAGCACCGAGGCCTCGATCTCAGCGGGAGCCATGGGCAGGGGGCGCCGCCCGAAGCCCTGGAGGTCGGGGAAGCCAGGATGCGCCCCTACGGCAACCCCCAGTTCACGGCAGAGGCGCACCGTACGGCGCATCACCGAGGGGTCGCCAGCATGGCCGCCACAGGCGACATTGGCCGAGGTGACGTGAGGCAAAATGCCCGCGTCATCACCGAGTACCCAGGCTCCGAAACTCTCACCGCAGTCGAGATTTAGATCAATTATGGGCATAGCTTGCCGAGATTCAGATCAATTATGGATATAGATTGTGGATATGCTAGCTTGCCTTTAGTGTAGCATATCACATGTTATAGGCCAATCGAACTATTGGCAGGTGTGGTATGATTGGGCGATCCAAGGGGTCTCCGTCCAGCGCGATGACGAGGCGCTCTACCTCGCGTATCAGGGAGGAACACATGCAGTTCCCGGAGTACATCAAACACGCTCGTTTGAAGGATTGGCTCGGCGAGATCGCCGCCCTTTGTCAACCGGACAAGGTTCACTTCTGTGACGGTTCACAGGAAGAGTACGACACCCTCTGCGAGGAGATGGTGGCAAGCGGGACCTTTATTCGCCTGAATGCTGAGAAGCGCCCCAACTGTTTCCTGTCCCGTTCAGACCCGAGTGATGTGGCACGGGTTGAGGATCGTACCTTCATTTGCTCGGTCTCCAAAAACGATGCAGGCCCGACCAACAACTGGATGGCCCCCAAAGACATGAAGGAGACCCTGCTGCCACTCTTTACCGGCAGTATGCGCGGGCGAACGATGTATGTTATCCCCTTCAGCATGGGGCCGCTAGGCTCACCGATTGCCCATATCGGCATCGAGATTACTGACTCGCCCTATGTGGTGACCAACATGCGCATTATGACGCGCATGGGCAAAGCGGTCTACGATGTGCTCGGCGAGGATGGCGAGTTTATCCCCTGTGTCCACTCAGTGGGAGCACCGCTTGAGCCCGGACAGCAGGATGTGGCATGGCCCTGCAACCCGACCACCAAGTATATTGTGCATTACCCCGAAGAGCGGGCGATCTGGTCGTACGGCTCGGGCTACGGCGGCAACGCCCTGCTTGGCAAGAAGTGCTTTGCCCTGCGCATCGCTTCGGTGATGGCTCGCCAGGAGGGCTGGCTGGCCGAGCATATGCTTATCCTGGGCGTGAAAGAGCCTTCGGGGCGCAAGACTTACGTGGCTGCCGCCTTCCCCTCGGCCTGTGGCAAGACCAACTTCGCCATGCTCGTGCCGCCCAAAGAGTTCCGCGACGAGGGCTGGGAAGTGACGACTATTGGCGATGATATCGCCTGGATCAAGCCCGGCCCCGACGGCAAACTCTATGCAATCAACCCCGAGGCGGGCTACTTCGGCGTGGCCCCCGGCACCTCCTACGACACCAATCCGAGCGCAATGGAGAGTTGTGCTAAGGATTCGATCTTCACCAATGTCGCCCTGACCGACGATGGCGATGTCTGGTGGGAGGGCATGACCAAGGAGAAGCCAGCCCATCTGATCGATTGGAAGGGTAAGGACTGGACGCCCGAGAGCACAACCCCGGCGGCCCACCCCAATGCGCGCTTTACCTCGCCCTCCAGCAACAATCCCGTGCTCGACCCGGCCTGGGATGACGGCAAGGGTGTGCCGATCAATGCCTTTATCTTTGGTGGGCGCCGTAGTGGCACCGTGCCCCTGGTCTACCAGGCCTTCAACTGGAACTATGGGGTCTACTTGGCGGCGACGATGGGCTCCGAGACGACAGCGGCCGCCTTCGGCCAGCAGGGGGTGGTGCGGCGTGACCCCTTCGCGATGCTGCCCTTCGCTGGCTACCACATGGCCGACTACTTTAACCACTGGCTGCAGTTCGGGCGCGAGATCTACAACCCGCCGCGCATCTTCGGCGTGAACTGGTTCCGCAAGGATGCGAACGGCAAGTTTGCCTGGCCCGGCTTCGGCGAGAATATGCGGGTGCTGAAGTGGATCGTGCAGCGCTCACATGGCGAAGCCTTCAGCGTCGAGAGCCCGATCGGCTGGATTCCCAACTTCGAGCACATCGACTGGCGCGGCAGCGACTTCAGCCGCGAGCAGTTCGAGAATGTCATGCACCTTGACCTCGACTCCTGGCAGCAGGAGACCTTGCTCCACGAAGAGCTCTTTATCAAGCTCTACGACCGCCTGCCCAAGGAGTTGATCAACGTGCGTGAGTTGATCCTCTCGAGCCTCTGGCGCACCCCGGCCAACTGGGGCCCCACCCATGAATGAGTAGGGTGTGAAGGAAAGAGGGGTGCAGCAGCGTGTGCTGCTGCACCCCTCTTTTTGATGCTCACACGGGGAGCCTTACCGCCACCCCGCGCTTTTTGACAGAAGCAGTGGATGCGGGTACTATGCGCCAACCGGCTCTTTCACCCTCTCTCTGTTGCCCTGATGCATAGATTCCGCTCAGATGCGGCTGTATGCCTGCGCATGTTCGGGCTTTGTGCGCATGGTACAGCTATGGCATGGCGCACCCACCTGGATGGCTCTGTGCATCTTACGGGCAAGTATCCGTCGCCGTGGCTGGTAGACATGGAGGTTGGCTCGTGCAGGGATTGCTGCGTCTCTCGAAGCTGATCGATACCTTCACCGAGTGGGTTGGCAAGTTGACCATGTGGCTGGTGCCAGTGGTGCTGGCAGTAGGGGTCTGGAATGTGGCCAACCGCTATGTCGGGCGGGCAATTGGACGCACGCTCGGCTCAAATGTCTTTATCGAACTTCAGTGGTACATCTTCTCGGTAATCTTCTTCCTGGGCGCAGCCTATGTGCTCAAGCATGGCGGTCATGTGCGGGTCGATCTCTTCTATGCCAACTTTCCACCCCAGCGTAAGGCCCTGGCCGATCTGATCGGCACACTCTTTATGCTCATCCCCTTCTGCCTTCTGCTGATCTACTTCGCCTGGCCGGTCGTTTCCACCTCAGTTAATGTGCGCGAGATGTCACCCGACCCGGGCGGCTTACCGCGTTACCCGCTCAAGGCGTTCTTGATCATCAGCCCGATGCTCTTGTTGATCCAGGCTGTCTCGGAGGTGATCAAATATACGGCAGTGCTGATCGGCGCTGCCGATACGTCGCTGATTGAGGAAGAGCAGCAGCACATTCCTGCACAGTAATCTGGAGGTTGCATGACTGAGTGGCTTGGCCCACTAATGTTCCTTGGAGCCCTGGTCATCCTCTCGCTGGGCTACCCGGTGGCGTTTTCGCTGGCGGCGGTAGGTATTCTCTTCGGCACCATCGGGGTCGGTCTGGGCATCTTTGACCCGATCCTCATCCGGGCACTGCCCTCGCGTATCTTCGGTATCGCCTCGAACTTTACTCTGCTGGCTATTCCCTACTTTATCTTTCTTGGTGCGATGCTTGAAAAGTCGGGCCTGGCCGAAGACTTGCTCGATACCATGGGCGTGCTCTTCGGGCCGATGCGTGGTGGCCTGGCCATCGCGGTGGTCTTTGTGGGTGCGTTGCTGGCCGCCACTACCGGTGTGGTAGCGGCGACGGTGGTGGCAATGGGCATGATCTCACTGCCGATTATGCTGCGCTACAACTACAGCAAAGAGCTTGCCGCCGGTGTGATCTGCGCCGCTGGCACGCTTGGACAGATCATCCCGCCCTCGGTGGTGCTGGTGGTACTGGGTGACCAGATGGGCGTCTCGGTAGGCCGGCTCTTCATCGGCTCACTGATCCCCGGCCTGTTGCTGGCCGGGGCTCTGGCCTTCTATGTCTGGGTGATCGCCCTACTTAAGCCGGATGTAGCTCCGGCGCTACCACTCTCGGCGCGCACACTAAAGGGCGGAGCGCTGGCCTTGCGGGTGGTCAAAGTGATGATCCCACCCCTGCTGCTGATTCTAGCTGTGCTTGGCTCGATCTTCTTCGGCCTGGCGACGGCCACCGAGGCCGGTGCGGTGGGGGCCCTGGGGGCAACGATTCTGGCCGCTTTCAATCGCCGCCTGAACTTGAAGAACTTCATTGCGGTCTCTGATGCTACCCTGCGCACCACGACCATGGTGCTCTTCATTCTGATCGGCTCGACGGTCTTCTCGCTGGTCTTCCGGGCCCTCAGCGGTGACAAGTTCGTCTTCGAGATCATGGCCAACCTGCCCGGCGGCTACTGGGGCTTTATGCTCGTCAGTATGCTGATCGTCTTCTTCCTGGGCTTCTTTATCGACTTCTTCGAGATCTGCTTCATCGTCATTCCGCTCTTTGTGCCGGTGGCCCTCAGCCTGAATATCGACCTGCTCTGGTTCGGGGTGGTGCTCGGCGCGAACCTGCAGACCTCCTTCCTGACACCGCCCTTTGGCTTTGCGCTCTTCTACCTGAAGGGTGTGGCTCCGCCTGAGGTGACGACAGCCCATATCTACCGTGGGGTGGTGCCCTTCATCGCGGTGCAGGCGGCGATTGTAGTGCTGGTCATTGTCTTCCCCAGCCTGGTGACCTACCTGCCGTCGGTTGCCTTCGGGCGGTAGGCAAGTGGTTCGTAGAAAAAGACCTGCCAGGTTCTTGAAACCTGGCAGGTCTTTTTGTCGCCACGCAAGCTAAATGGCTATCCTAGCCAAGCGGGTTGTTGTAGGCGAAGTTAGCGAAGGAATACTCGTTGGTCTTGTTCCAGCCGTAGATATCCGCACGGAAGACCTTCCAGGGTTCGTAGATCTCCTTGAAGATCGGTGTGCTGGCGGCATTCTCGTCATAGAGCTCAAAGGCAGCCTTCTGGGCGGCAATCATCACCTCGTCGGGGTAGACCTTGAGCTGGATCTTGCCGCCGCTGAGGATCTCTTTGAGGGCCGTACCGTTGAGGGCGTCATACTTGGCGAGCATGTTCATGTTCGACTCGTAGGCGGCAACGGAGAAGTAGCGCTGATATTCAACCGGCAACTTGGCCCACTGGTCGTTGTTGGCAATGGCGTGCAAGGTCGGGCCGGGCTCCCACCAGCCGGGCGAGTAGTAGAACTCGGCGGCATCGGGCAGGCCAAGCTTCTGGTCGTCGTAAGGGCCGACCCACTCGGCAGCGTCGACCGCGCCGGTGGAGAGAGCCTGGAAGATCTCGCCGCCGGGGAGAGTCTGGGTCACCACACCGAGGCGCTTCCAGACTTCGGCACCCAGGCCGGGGATACGCAGCTTGAGGCCCTGCACATCAGCGAGAGAGCCGATCTCCTGACGCCACCAGCCGCCCATCTGCACACCAGTGTTACCGGCGGGGAAGAGCGAAATGCTGAACTCATTACCCAGCTTGGCCATGGCCTCATTACCGCCGCCATGGTAGAGCCAGGCATTCTGCTGCTGGGCATTGAGCCCGAAGGGCACTGCGGTGCCGAAGGCCCAGGCGGGGTTCAGTCCGACATAGTAGTAGGTAGCCGTGTGACCCGACTCGACCGTCCCCTGCTGGACATTCTGGATCACCTCAGTGCCAGGGAAGAGCTCACCGGCGGGGAAAGGGGTAATCTTGAACATACCGTTGGAGAGCTCGGCCACGCGCTCGGCGAGCACGGTAGCGCCGCCGTAGATCGTATCGAGCGAGACAGGCCAACTGGTACCCATACGCCACTCGATGGCGGGCAGCGAGGAACCCTGGGCAGGGGCCTGGGTAGCCGGGGCCTCTGTTGCAGCACCAGCTGCCGGCTCACCACCGCTGGGGGCGCTGGTGGGAGCCGCCGTTGGGGGGGCGCTGGCGCATGCTGCGAGCGTCATACCGAGGCCGCCGAGTACACCGGCGGCCGCTCCGCGAAGAAACTCACGCCGTTTCATCGTTGCTCCTGAGCATCTGAACTTTGTCCACGTGGGGAATCCGTAGGGTTTATTATAGCATAGGAGCATAGCCCGGCGGCTGATGAACTTTAAGGGAAGCGGATCGTGCCGATTGTCCCGTCGCAACGATATCTGTCACCCTGAGCGCCAGCGAAGGGTCCCTGCCGAGATGCTTCGCTGGCGCTCAGCATGACAGGCTGCTGGGGCAACCTGATGTTTCCGCTTCCCTAAGAATTAAAGCCGGTAAACCAGACCTCACAGGTCTGGCAGACCTGTGAGGTCTACCGATGCGACGGATACCCGTTTTAATTCTGAAAAACCATAAGCCGCAGGCTACAGCTACGAAGCCGGCCTGCGCCGGCTCCGGTAGACCGCTGGAGACAGATCATCTGCTCAAAAACCGCCGTTGATCAGCAGCAGCACGATGGCCAGGGTGACGATGCTGACGACGTTGGAGAAGAGGACGGTAGCGGTGACAAAAGTGGGTAGCAGGCGGTTCTCCATAGCGATGATCGAGACGAGTACCGCCGTGGGCATGCTGCACTGCAAGAGACCAACATTGCGCTCGAGGGCGGGCAGAGCAAACCAGCCCACGGTGGCGAAGGCGATGAGCGGGCCGACGATCAGGCGGATAGCGCTGGAGATGAGCAGGTCAGGGGTGATCTGCGGCAGACCGGCGGCGGCCAGTTGGCCACCCAGCACCAGCAACATTACTGGAATGAGCGCCCCTGAGAGCAGATCAGCCGGGCGGGTGATCACCTCGGGCAAGGTCAGGCCCGACCAATTGACCAGCAGGGCTGGCACGAGGGCGATCAGGGCAGGGGTGCGAAAGACCTGACCGACAATCGCCAGACTAAAGCCATGGCTGAAGTTGGCTGCACCAACACAGACAACGAAGGCCAGCACCAGGTTAGCCAGGAAGTAGACCGTCGCGACACCCAGAGCTTCAGGGCCTTCGGCAAACTGGATGATCGGCAGGCCGAAGTTGCCCACATTGCCGAAAGCGGCGATCATCACATAGGCCGCCGTCATTGCCGCAGGGCGGCCTAACAGGCGCGCAGTGACAAAAGCGATGATGATCGTGCCGGTGTAGGCCAGACTGATAAAGCCGATCATCCGCCCGGCCAGATCGGCCTCGATGCGCGTGCGACTGAGCACACTGAAGACAAAGACCGGCGTGAGCAAGAAGTAGGCCAGGCGGGAGAGCGTGCGTACTTCGAGTTGCAGGCGTGGCCCAAACAGGTAGCCAAGCAGCACGAGGGTGAAGACAGGCACAAGAACGTTGAGAAAAATCCCAAGTAGCTGGGTCATGCGGCTAGTGCTCCGTGGCCAGCAAAAGAGGCGCGCCAATCATACCACAGAAGACTCGCTCCTTGCCCGTCATAGCGCGGTATGCTACAATTGGCCCTACAGCGCCGTTGTGCGCAGCGGCCCTTCGTTTTGCTACGATACGACTAGGTCGCGCATGACCGCCCGCACTCTTACTGGTGCCCGGCCAGGCGGATTGAGGAGCCAGACCATGCCCGATCCCTCCGCTCGCAACCCAGCCATCGTTCTGGTTGAAGACGAGCCCGACATCCTGATCATTCTGCACCGCCTGATGCGTGACCTCACTGGAGGCTATGATATTGTCACGGTGAGTGGTGGATCCGACGCCCTGGCTCAGATCGCCCTCCGCCCGGTGCCGCTGGTCATCACCGACTACAACATGCCCGGTATGAATGGGCTGCAGCTGGCGGCGGCGATCAAAGAGACTTCGCCCGAAACGCGCGTGGTGATGATTACGGCCTACGCCACTGCCGAGCTTGAGAAGCGCGCCCGCGAGCAGCGGGTTGATTATTACATGCCCAAGCCGTTTCCACTGGATCGGCTAGAGCAGATTGTGCGCGACGTGCTGAAGTGAGGGATGTGCGGAGGGGTTCAGTTCAGCCCCTCCGCAGATCAGGCTTCAGCTCAACCCCGGGCACTGATAGCTGCCTCAAGGTCACGATAGGTCTGTACGGTGAGCAGGCCATCCCCGAGAGCGACCAGCGCCTGGGCGACCTCAGGGCGAATGCCGATCAAGGCAGCCTCGGCACCGAGCAGGCGCACCTGGGCGACAAGATCAAGCAGGCCATGGGCGACCTGATTGTCGACCAGCGGCACAGCGTTGATATCGATCAGCAGTCGGCGGGCACCTGAGCGCTCAAGCTCGTACAGAACGCGTGTCTGAAGTGTTTGCAGGCGCAGGCTGTCGAGGGCTCCGACCAGGGGCACGACCAGGGTGGCATCACCGACGGGCAACACCGGCACGCTAAGGGTGCGGAGGGCAGTACGCTGGGCGGTATTTTCGTCCAGTAAGCGGGCCTGGGCCTCGGCGCGGGACTGAATCTCCGCAAGGGCGGTACGCAACTCGGTAGTACGAGCAGTGACACTGTCCTCGAGTGAAGCCTGGATCTGCTCGAGCTCTTCAGTATACTGACGTGCGTCAGCGAGGGCTGCCCGTAGGACTTCTCCCAGGCGGATAACAAAGACGCCGAGGATGATCGCAATCACCAGAAAGCCGCCCAGGATGCCGATGCTATTCTCACCACGTGGTGCTGCGATGCCCACCAGAGGCAACTCAAGGCGTTCGAGGCCAATTGCCAGAGCGATACCCATTCCGCTGAGGCCAATCGAGAGCAGCATCAGGCGCCGGTCGGCAACCAGCCCGGCCAGCACGATCGGCAGGGCATAACCAAAGATCACTGCGCCGCCATGCTCGGCGCCAGTCGCGATCAGCAGCAGGCTCAGGAGCAGGATCAGGCCGACACAGGTGAGCAGCGTCGCGGTGGTGAAACGGCCAATGTGCAGAAGCCAGATCCCCGCCAGGGCGATCGGTATGCCCAGCCAGACGATCACGAGTACGGTCAGGGCCTGGTTGAAGGCAAGCGGCGTGAACAGGGGGATAAAACCGCCAAGAAAGGTAAGCGCCAGCAGTGCCAGTAGCAGCGTCTGGACAAGCACAGCCTGACGGTGCTCAATCGGACTGGCATACGGCAGTTGCTTGATGATATGCATAGCCTAGAGTTCGAAGCTGCGGTGGATCAATTGTACAGCATTGTTGGCGTCGGCGGGGGCGACAACCAGCGAGATGTTGTTCTCGGTGCTGCCCTGGGCGATGGCAATGATGTTGATCCCGGCCTGGCCGAGGGCCCCGAAGACTCGCCCGGCAATCCCTGGAGTGCCGCGCATGCCTGAGCCAACTACAGCGATGATCGCGCAGTCGAGCACTTCAACATGTTCGACATCATGGGCCGAGACATCCTCGGCCAGCTCGGCGCGCAGGCTGGCGGCGGCCGCTTCGGCGTCGGCACGGGGCACCGCCAGACAGACACTCTGTTCGCTGGAGGCTTGTGAGATAAGCAGGGTGTTAGCACCAGCGCGGGCTACTGCACTGAAGATGCGCGCCGCTACGCCCTGGAGTCCAAGCATACCCGGCCCACCAACGGTGATCATGCGGACATCCTTGATTGCCGTCACGGCCTTAGCGGTTCCCTGGCCGTTAGCCGCGCTGATCACCGTGCCGGGGTGGGCCGGGTTGAAGGTATTACGAATGTGGATGGGGATCTGCCGTTGCACCAGCGGCTGTACCGTCTTGGGGTGAAGCACGTTGGCCCCATAGTAGGCCATTTCGCCCATCTCGCTATAGGAAAGACGGGGCAGCGTACGTGCCTCAGGCACCACCTTGGGATTGGCCGTCAGCACGCCATCCACCTCTTTCCAGAACCAGACCTCGTCGCTGTCAAGAGCTGCGCCAAGGATGGCGCAGGAGTAGTCAGAGCCACCCCGCCCAAGAGTTGTCGGCACACCAGTGCGGGTTGCCCCGATAAAGCCCGTAACAATCGGAACTGTGCCGTTGGTGAGCATGGGCAGGAGAACGCTGCGGGTGCGCTCACGAGTTGCGTCCATCAGCGGAGAGGCCGCACCATAACGATCGTCAGTGATGATCAGCCCGGTGGCGTCGATGGCGGTGGCAGCGAGACCGGCACTACGAATTGCGGCGGCGATCAGACGGGCATTGATGCGTTCACCAAGGCCACTGAAGAGATCGAGCGCCCGTGGAGTCAATTCGCCGAGCACAGCGATACTACGCGACAGGTCGCTCATATAGGTGAGCATCGTGTGCAACTCGGCTTCGAGGGCGGCACATTCGGCAGGCGTAGCTAATTCGGCGGCAGCGCGCATATGCAGATCGAGCAACTTTGGCACAACCAGGGCCGTTGCGTCACCGTCGCCCGCTGCGGCCGCGCGGGCCGCAGCGATCAGCGTATCGGTTGTGCGCAACTCCGGGGCATTCATTGCCGACACCACCACCACGATCTCGTGTTCGCGGTGGCTCTCAGCTACAATCTGGGCCACCTGGCGGATCGCAGCGGCACTGCCCACCGACGTTCCACCAAACTTCATCACCACGCGCATCATCTGCTCCTTGAAGATCCCGGTGGTTAGTCAGAAAACTGCTACGCCGTCCGAGCAAAAATGACGGGAAGGATAGTAGGTGCCTGTAAGGGCGCAGCAGCGAGCCGCTGCTGCGCCCCAACGCCGTCAACCCATCAGCATAATAGCAAGGTTCAGGGCACGATCAACACCTTGCCGCTGGTCTGGCGCGCTTCAAGGGCGCGGTGGGCCTCCGCGGCCTGGGCAAGGGGCACCTCGCGATCAATGCGCACGCTCAACTCGCCAGCACTGATCCAGTTGAAGATGTCGCCAGCCCGCCAGGCCAACTCTTCTTCGGTGGCGGTATAGTTGACCAGGGTCGGACGGGTCAGGAAGAGTGAGCCTTTAGCACTGAGCACCAGGGGGCTGATCGGCGGCACTGCGCCGCTGGCATTGCCGAAGCTAACCAGCATTCCGCGCGGGCGCAGGCTATCGAGGCTAGCCTCGAAGGTACTGGCCCCGACCGAGTCGTAAATCACGTTGGCACCGCGCCCGCCAGTCAACTCGCGCACCCGCATAGCCATCGGCTCCTGAGTATAGATGATCACCTCATCGGCCCCGACCGCACTCGTGAGGGCCGCCTTCGCTTGATTGCCGACCAGGGCGATCACCCGTGCGCCCAGCCGTCGGGCGATCTGCACCAGCAGCAGACCAACACCGCCAGCAGCGGCCGTCACCACGCAGGTATCACCAACCTTCAGCGGGTAGGTGCTGTGGGTCAGGTAGTGGGCGGTCATGCCCTGCAGCAGCACGGCAGCGGCCACTTTAAGGTCGATAGTCGCGGGCACACGTGCCAGTTTGGCGGCGGGGGCGAGCGCAAATTCGGCGTAGCCGCCGGTGCCAGCTGCCGTCGCCACGCGATCACCAACCGACCAGCCACTGACACCCGGCCCGAGGGCGCTGATCGTACCGGCAAATTCCTGCCCTGGAATGAAGGGCAGATCGGTGCGGTAGAGCCCGGTACGGAAATAGGTGTCGATAAAATTCAGCCCGATGGCTGCAATCTGCACCTGAACCTGGCCCGCCCCCGGCACAGGCGGCGCAACCTCCGCCAGGCTCAACACCTCGGGTCCGCCAATCGTATGAACCTGAACTGCACGCATACTGCTCTCCCCCGCGCTCTGCGCAAGCCGACACGGGCATCCATGCGCCCCCGTCAAAAGGCCAGCCTATACTATAACAGCAATTGCTGAGCCTGGGTGGTGAGGGTGTATGTGAGGGCTCACAGCGTTAAAAAGGGCCTCACCCCCAGCGCGGCGGGCGTTTTTCCAGGAAGGCACGCAGCCCCTCCTGGCCTTCCGGGCCGGTGCGAGCTGCGGCAATCGCGCCCACAGCATAGTCACGCGCTTCGGCGTCGGACAGAGTGCCGACCGCAGCGATCAGCGCTTTGCAGGCCGCTACCGCCTGCGGCCCGCAGCGCAGCACGTCATCAACGGCCCGCTGCACAGCCAGATCAAGCTGCTCGTCGGGAACCACTTCGTGGGCCAGGCCAACCGCCAGGGCCTGGCGTGCCGGGAAGCGGCGGGCGCTGGTGAAGAGGGTACGCGCCTGGCCAGGGCCGATCTTCGGTAGGACATAGCGGGCAATCACTGCTGGCAGCAGGCCCAGGCGGGCCTCGGTAAAGCCGAAGCTGGCGCTCTCGGCGGCCACGACCGTGTCACAGCAGGCCACCAGCCCGGCCCCGCCGCCCAGGGCCGCCCCATGCACCCGCCCGATCACAGCCGCTGGCAGGCTGTTCAGGGCAGCAAACATCCCATCCAGCCGCCCCGCATCGGCCAGATTCTCGGCGTGGCTATAGTCGAGACTGGCCCGCATCCAGCCCAGGTCGGCCCCGGCACAGAACGAGGGTCCGGCCCCGCGTAGCACAACCACCCGCAGGGTGGGATCACGCGCCAGGTCATCACAGGCTGCGTGCAGGGCGGCGATCAGTTCGGCATTGAAGGCGTTGTGTAGCTCCGGGCGGTTCAGGATTAACCTGGCCACCGGCCCGTCACGCTCGATCACAACCAACACGCTCATGCTCTAACTCCCTCCAGCTGATCTTCCAGGTCGGCATAGATCGAGCGCAGGCTCTCCAGCGTCGCTTCGTCAGCCTGCCAGAAGCCGCGGTCGCTCGCTTCGAGTAGGCGCCTAGCCATACCGGCCGCGGCCTGCGGATTGAGCTGAGCCAGCCGCTCACGCATAGCCTCGTCAAGCAGGTACGTTTCGGCGACCCCCTGGTAGACCCAGCCATCAACGGCGTCGGCAGTGGCGCTCCAGCCGTAGGTATTGCTGACCCGCACCTCGATCTCGTGGGCGCCCTCGTAGCCGTGGGCGAGCATGCCTTCAAACCACTTCGGGTTGAGCAGCTTGGCCCGGCTCTCCAGGCGTACCATCTGTTCAAGCGAGCGCACGCGCCCGCTACCCGGCCCGGCGAAGGCTTCCACCTCGGCGACCATAGCCTTCGGGCGGGTGCCGCGCAGCTTCTCGACGCTCTTGGTCATCCCACCCAGGTACTCGTAGTAGTGATCGACATCGGAGATGCCGATCTCAACACTGTCCACATTCTGGAAGGTAGCCTGCACCGTGGCCAGGGCCTGTTCGAGCAGCGGGCGCGCCTCGCGCCATTCGCCGGATGACGTCATAGCAAAGCCCTTACGCTGCATAAAGACCTCGCCAAGCTGGCCGTCATCCTCCCAGGTGCTCTGCTCGACCATGTGGTTGACGTTGGCACCGTAGCTACCGGGGGCGTTGGAGAAGACTCGGGCGGCGGCCTCTTCAAGGCTAAGGCCCAGCTCGGCAGCCTGCGCAAGAGCATGCTTGCGCACGAAGTTGGCCGTGATCGGCTCGTCAGCGGTGGCCGCTAGACGGGCGGCGCGATCGATCAGCATGGCCTGGTGGGCCATCAGATCGCGGAAGATCCCGCTGACGGTGCAGACAACGTCGATGCGCGGGCGGCCCAGTTCGGCCAGGGGGATCAGCCGCACGTCGGCGATCTTGCCCAGTTCGTCGCTGACGGCGCGGGCACCAAGCAAAGCCAGGGCCTGGGCCACGCCTTCGCCGCTGGTCTTGAGATTGTCGGTGCCCCAGAGCACCAGGGCGACTGTCTCGGGCAAAGCGCCTTCGCTGCGCACCAGCCCATCAAGCAACTCGACCACACAGGCTCCGCCGCTGGCCTGGGCTGCCTCCGAGGGCATGCGGTAAGGGTCAAGGCCGTGCAGGTTACGCCCGGTGGGCACAACGGCCGGGTTGCGTACAACATCGTTGCCGGGTGAGGGTGGGATGTAGCCATTAGCAAGTGCGCGCAGCAGGCCGCTCACTTCACCGTCGCTGCACAGCCGGTTAAGCAGATCGCCCAGCATTGTTGCCAGGGGGGCCATATCGGCGGGGGTAGCACCGGGGACTTGCAACGGGCCGCCGGCCACGAAATGTCGGATGGCCTCACGACAGGCCTGCTCAACCTGGCGATAGCTGGCCTGGGCCTCGGCATCAGTAGCCACACGGGTACGCAGCTCGCCATAGTTCAAACCCATCCCGGCAGCCACACGCTCGGGCAGGCTCGGATCGCCGCTTGCCGGGCGGTTAAAGGCAGCGACCAGGGCCAGAATATCGACGAGCTCTTCAGCGGCGGGCGGGCGACCCAGCACATGGAGGCCGACCGGAATCAGGCGCTGCTCAACTTCCAGCAGGCGGTGGCTGAGGGCGGCAAGGGCCTGCTCGGCCTCCGCCGCCGACGGGAGGACAAGCTCGCCGGTGCCATTTACCACCGCCACATCGGTCAGCCCCAGCCGTTCGGCCTGGGCGTAGATATTCTCGATCATGCCCGCATCAGGGCGGTCGCGGTACTGGTCGATGCTATCCTTGAGCTGGCGCAGGCCCTTGTAGAGCCCGGCCTGTTGCACCGGCGGGACGAGGTAGCTGACCAGGGTGGCGGCACCACGGCGCTTGGCGATCGTGCCCTCACTGGGGTTGTTCACACAGTAGTAGTAAAAGTTGGGCAGCCCGCCAAGCAAGCGGGCGGGCCAGCACTCGGGGCCAAGCCCGGCCTGCTTACCCGGCATAAACTCGAGTGCGCCATGGGTGCCGATATGCACCACTGCATCGGCGGCAAAAACACGGTCGATCCAGGTATAGAAGGCGGCAAAGCCATGGTGCGGCGCGGCGTCACGGGCCATCAGCATGCGCATCGGGTCACGCTCGTAGCCGAAGGTGGGCTGAATGCCGATAAAGATATGGCCAAACATGCGCCCCTGGATCAGCAGGCGCTTGCCGTCGCTGAGCAGGTCACCAGGGGCCGCCCCCCAGAAGGGCTCAATCTCAGCATAATAAGGGAAGAGTTGGCGGTACTCCTCAACCTTCAGCGTGGCCCCGACATTAGCATCGGTGCCATGGGCCACGGCGTTGCCCTCGACCACCATACGCCGCAGGTCTTCAGCACTGGGAGGCAGATCAACCGTGTAGCCGGTGGCGCGCAACTCCTGCAGCAGGCGGTAGACACTGGCAAAAACATCGAGATAGGCTGCGGTGCCGACACTACCCAGGTTGGGCGGGTAGTTAAAGAGTACCAGGGCCAGACGCTTCTCACGGTTGGACTTGCGCCCGAGGGCAATCCGACGGGCAACCCGATCGGCAAAACGCTCGACCTGCTCGACCACCGGCACCGTAACGCCCTGCTCACCGGAGGGGCCACCGTAGACCAGTGGCTCAGCCGCACCCTCAAGCTCGGCCAGGGCCACATTCATGGCCAGGTGCATCGGGCTGAGGCCCCGCTCGTCGGCGCGCCACTGTTCGACCCGCTGAAAAACCAGCGGGATGGTCTGCAAGAAGGGCACATTCAGCGCTTCAAGGGCAACCCGCGCCTCTTCGGGGCGGCTCTGAGCCATACCGCCAGCCAGGGCAAAGCCCGAAGTTGTCACGAGCAGATCAACCGTGGCCGGGCGGTCGTTGTTAACCTGCTCCTTGCGCCCCAGATGACGCCCGCGCTCATTATGGGTGAAGAAGGCTTCGAGGGCCGGGCGATTATCGAGCGTGGCGGTATAGGCCAGGCGTGCCTCGATCCCACGGGCCTCAAGGGCGCGGATCAGGGCGTTCAGGTGAGCGATATTATCACAGAGCGCAATCACCCGCAGGGTCAGCAGCCCAACCACGCCCTGGTCAAGTTTGACCCGGCGCTGGCGACGCCACTTCTCATAACTCTTCAGGTCGGCGAAGGGGGCCGGGGCGTCGGGATGCCAGAGGGCCAGGTCGGGATAGAGGTGCGGATCTTCAACTGGCAGCCGCCCCTTCATCCCGGGCACATAGCGGTCGATAATCAGGCAGAGCATGCGTTTGAGGTTCTCGGGGCTGTTATGCACCCAGAACTGGTGCAACACAATAAAGCTGTGCAGGTCACGCATGCGCCCCGGCAAGAACTTGAGGATCTTGGTCAGGCTCTTCACGAGGGCCAGCTGACGTGAAGCTTCGCCATGGCCATGTTTGGGTCGTAGGGCCTGCATCATGCCGCCGTGGCCGTGACCCTGCTCGCCTTCGCTCTCACCCTTACCAGCCAGGTTAAACTTGCCGAGACGGGTATATTTGGCCAGGGCCGGGTTACTCATAATGATCGCCATCGGGCATGGAGCCTCGGCGAGCATCGTCTCGAGCGGGCGCACATAGGCTTCACCGAAGAGCATCGCACCCATGATGAAGTCGGCCTGGCGGAGATCGGCAGCGATCGTGGCCCGCTTGACCGGGTCGCCCAGGTCGGAGGCCAGGTAGACCGCGACGCTCAGGTTCAGACTGTACTCGCGGTTTAGCGCCGTTGCTGCTGTACGCAGACCGACACTATAGTTGTCCTGGGTGCTGAGAAAAACCAAACGCATGGTGTCCTCCCGCTGCCGATTATAGTCAGATCTGACTGTTTTGCTATCCTACGGCGGGGTTACGCCCCGGCGAGGTAAGGGATCATCACCGGGCGAGAGCGTTACACAACCAGGGGGAAAGAGGCGCATCGGGCAGAGGGAAAAGGCCCCCGGCGCGACCGCATTGGCGTGGGCCGCATTGGCGTGGGCCGCATTGGCGTGGGCCGCATTGGCGTGGGCCGCATTGGCGTGGCCACGTCGGCGCAGGCCGCATTGGCGCGGGCCCATTGGCGCAGGCCGCATTGGCGCGGGCCCATTGGCGCGGGCCGCATTGGCGCGGGCCGCATTGGCGCGGGCCCCATTGGCGCGGGCCCCATTGGCGCGGGCCGCATCGGCGTGGCCACATCGGCGTGGCCCCATTGGCGCAGGCCGCCGGCGTGGCCCCATTGGCGTGGTAGGGGCGCAGCAGCGATCGCTGCTGCGCCCCTACGGGGGGGATACGCCACCCAGCAGATCAGCCCCACCCGAGGTCGTTGCCGGGTGCCGGGGTGCTCTTGGGGGTATCCTCCTCGTCGACCTCGCCCTCCTGGCCCTCTTTGTTGAGCTCCTCTTCGAGCATCTGGTCGACCATGGTGTCCCAATCCTCGCCGGCCTCCTCGCCGAGCTCTTTGCCCAGCTTCTTGGCCCAGCGGGCAATCGCCCGCGGATCATTCTCGTCGAGGCCAGCCAGGCTGGCCGGGTCGGCCAGGGCCTCCATACGTGCATCCTCAGATTTGAGCGTCGCAAAGCGCGAAATGGCTCGATGCACGTCGCTGTTGCCGCAACGAGGGCAGACGAGATCGGACGGATCGTTGAAACCGCGCACCAACTTCTGGAAACGACCGTTACAGGCGGGACAGAGGTATTCGTAGATTGGCATAGGGCTTAACTCACGATTGCTTCAACCAGGGGCGGTGGGCTTACAGGCGTAGGGCTGATGCGGTAGGCCGCGAGCAGGCGCGGAACGACCCGCTCAAGGGCGGCATGGTCAGCGGCGTGGATGGTCAGCAGGGGCTGGCCAAGGTAGACCTGGGCCCCAACCTTGGCCCGCAGACACAGGCCGACGGCAGGATTGATCGGATCTTCCTTGCGCATCCGCCCGCCGCCAAGCTCATTGACCGCCAGGCCAAGGGCCATCCCATCAATTGCGGCGACATAGCCAGCCTGCGGTGCTGGCATGGCGATCTGAAATGGCGCAGAGGGCAGGCGA
This sequence comes from uncultured Chloroflexaceae bacterium, assembly GCA_964592425.1. Taxonomy (GTDB): domain Bacteria; phylum Chloroflexota; class Chloroflexia; order Chloroflexales; family Chloroflexaceae; genus Viridilinea. The sequence continues at coordinate 7,093 of CAZQCG010000027.1, read as the reverse complement.
TCAGGCTGATCGAGATAGGCCGGGTCGCCGCCCTGGGCGATCACCATGCGGCGAAAGGTGTCCCAGGCACGGCCCTCATCAAGGGCCTGTTGCAACAGACTGCGGGCCGCTTCGTCGCTATCACGCAGGCCAGCCAGGCGCACCAGGCGGATGCCGAGCGTGAGGGCCAGTTCACTCAGGTCGGCGGGTCCGTGACCGCGAAGAGCAGCAAGCGCCTCACGCACTTCGAGCGCATTGCCAATCGCCTCGCCAAGGGGCTGTTGCATCGAACTGAGCACCGCCGCCACCCGGCGCCCGGCATGCACGCCGATGGCCACCATCGCCTGAGCCAGACGACGGGCCTCGGCCAGGGTCGGCATAAAGGCACCGCGGCCATACTTTACATCAAGCACAATACAGTCGGCCCCGGCGGCAATCTTTTTGCTCATCACACTGGCGGCGATCAACGGAATCGACTCGACTGTGGCGGTCACATCGCGCAGGGCATAAAGTTTTTTATCGGCGGGGGCCATATCGCCGCTCTGGGCAGCAATGACCAGGCCCACCTCGCGTACCTGGCGACTGAACTCTTCGCTTGTCAGGCTGGTACGCAGGCCGGGGATACTCTCAAGCTTATCGATGGTGCCCCCACTGAAGCCCAGGCCGCGCCCGCTCATTTTGGCCACCGGCAGACCGACGGCAGCGACCATCGGCGCAAGTAGCAGGGTGGTCTTATCACCAACTCCGCCGGTCGAATGTTTATCGACCGTGATCGGTGCCAGGTCGTGCAGATCGAGCAGCGTGCCGCTCCTGGCCATCGCCAGGGTCAGATCGGCGATCTCACGGTCATCCATGCCCTGTAGCACTACCGCCATCGCCCATGCGCTCATCTGGTAATCGGGGATCACTTCAGCGGTATAACCAGCGATCAGCCATTCAATTTCAGCAGTCGTCAGGGTCTGCCCATCCCGCTTTTTTGCGATCAGATCCACCATACGCATAACACACCTGACAGTCTACAGCCTGAACACTGGTTACAGCATGTTTCAGAATCGAACCTTTCAGCTTGACCGTTGCCCACAACTCCCACAACCCCCACACCGCACGCGGTCGGGTTGTCGCCCAAACGGTCAAACTGGTTTGAACCATGTCTAAGTCTAAAAGATAATCTGATCGGCATTCACCTGGTCAAGCCCGGCCCATGGGCTACGCACCTCGCCTTCACGCAGGCTGCGCCCGATCCGTAGGGCCAGCAGCAGCAGCATAGCGAGGATGAGCAGGCTGAACGAGGTGGCATAGACGACGGTGTAGCCGAGGGCAACCTGGCCGGTGATCTGCTGGACAAGATCGCGGGTCAGCCCGCCGCCAATCGTGGCGAAGCCCTGCGCCAGGGCCTGGGTGATGCCCCAGAGGCCGATGAAGAGGCCAGCGTGGTTGCGATCGACCAGACCCATCACCAGGGCCAGCGCCCCGACAATAAACATGCCTCGACCGGCACCGATCAGGGCCACACCAGGCAAAAACGCGCCTGCCAGGCCCTCCCAACTGGCCAGGGTGACCCCCAGAAAGCCCAGGGCGCCAAAGACACAGCCCAGGCTAATCAGCAGCACCGACGAGCGTCCGCGCCACAGACTTAGCGCCGCCAGGCCAATGCCAAGCAGCATGCCCACACCCCACAGCGCCGTCAGCCGGGTCGTCTCAGTAACCGTCATCCCCAGTACCTGGCCGCCGTAGGGTTCGAGCAGCACATCGTGGGTGGCAAAGCCAAGGGTTGCCAGAAAGAGCACCAGAAAGAGGTTGCGCAAGGGGGCCTGCGCCGCCAGCAGCCGCAAAGACTGGCCCAGGGTTTGCCGCACCTGGATCGCTTCGCCCACATCTTCTAGTTCACCGTTGGGTTTGAGCCGCTCCTGGCCGTACATGGCAAGGAAGGTGAGGCTGATAAAGACCACCGCCGAGCCCTGCATCACCTGGATCAGGCGGAAGTGGCTGTACTCCACCAGCAACTGGCCAATCAGAATGGAGCTCATGATCGTGCCGAGCACCAGCATAATCCAGAGCACCCCCAGCACTCGCCCGCGCTCACGGGCCGGAGTAATGTCACTGACCATCGCCAGGTAGATTGTCTCAACAATATTGACGCCGATCCCATAAGCCAGAAAGATCAGCGTACAGACCAGCATGGCCAAAGCGAAACTGATCGTTCCATCACCGCTCAGCAAGATCAGCGAGAAGGGTGCCGTCGCCAGGCCGCCATAGGTAAGCAGAGCACCCAGCACGAGGTAAGGCGTGCGCCAGTTGCCAGCGGCGCGATCCACATCGGAGCGAAAGCCGATCAGCGCGCGGGTCGGCGAGACGAAGTAGTGGAGGGCAATTAGAAACCCCACGCCAACGGCGGGGATGCCCAGGTCGTCGATCAGCACCCGGTTGAGCGTCCCCGTAATCGGGGCCAGTGAGATACCCATCCCAAACTGGAAGAGCCCCAGCCGCAACACCCCCAGCCAGCGCCGTAGATCAGGATGCTGCTCGAACCAGTGCTGCGCCGCACCCAGGAATTGCCGCAGGGCCTTGCCTGCCGCCATAGATCACTCCCGCTTTGCCAACCCGCACGTTACCTCACGTCGTTTTGCTGGAGGATACTATACCATGCAGCGGCTGCGCTGCATGGTATAGTATGGCGAAGCTACGCTACACCTACCGGGCGCGCAACAGGCACAGGATTACCAATGAGCCGCATTGCTGAAACCTTCACCCGCTTGCGTGCCGAAGGCCGCCTCGCCCTGATGCCCTACCTCACGGTGGGGTTTCCTGCGCCTGAGAGTGCCCTTGAGCTGGTGCCAGCGATGGAGGCAGCTGGGGCAAGCCTCTTCGAGCTTGGTGTCCCCTTCTCCGATCCCCTGGCCGATGGCGCGACCATCCAGCGCTCAACCCAGGTCGCCCTGGCCAACGGCATCACCCTGGCCCATTGCATTGCCAACGTGGCCCGTTTACGCGAACGTGGGGTGGTGGCCCCACTCTTGCTTATGGGCTACTACAACCCCCTGCTGCGTTTTGGCCTTGAACGTGCCTGTCGTGAACTGGCCGCGGCCGGGGGTGACGGGTGGATCATCCCCGACTTGCCCCCCGAAGAGGCCGCTCAACTCCAGGCTACCGCCACCGCCCATGGCCTCGACCTGATCATGTTCGTCGCCCCGACCACCCCCGAGGCACGCATCGCCCAGATCGCCGCACGGGCCAGCGGCTTCATCTATGTCGTCTCACTTACCGGAGTGACCGGCGCACGGCAGAGCCTGGCCGCCAACCTCGCTGATGTGCTGGCCCGCGTGCGCCGCCATAGTGACCTGCCCCTCGTCGTCGGCTTTGGCATCAGTAGCCCCACCCATGTCGCCGAGGTCGCCCGCCTAGCTGATGGTGCCATCGTTGGGAGCGCCCTGATTGCTCACCTGGAGGCCCACACCCCCGCTGAGGCCCCTGCCGCAGCAGCCGCCTTTGTGCGCCAACTGCTCGAGGGATAGCAAAAGGAGACTTTATGATGGAGGCCAAAGCCTACGTGCTGATCGAGGCCGAGTCCGGTCGGGTCGCCGAGGTGCTTACCGCCCTGCGAGCTATCCACGGCATGAGCGCAGCCGACGCCGTCACCGGGCCCTACGACATCATCGCCACCGTCCAGACGCCTGACCCGCGGCATATCGGGCGCTTGGTGATGGGCGAGATCCAGAGCGTTGAAGGCATCAAACGCACTGTGACCTGTATCGTCATCGGCTAAAGTCGGCCCTATCCTGCGGGGCAACGCTGCCTCGCCGGGCTTATTCCTGGCGGAGAAGCGAAGAGACAGCGTGTTGGCAGGAAAGGACTCAGCATGTCTAAAGGGCTGGAAGGGATCGTCGCCGCCCAGACGGCGATCAGTATGATCGATGGACTTAATGGACGGCTCTTTTATCGCGGGATCAACATTGACGACCTGGCTGAACATTCGACCTTTGAGGAGACTACAGCTCTACTCTGGTATGGGCGTCTGCCCACAGCGCACCAGTTTGAGCGCTTCCAGCGCAAGATGATCGAAAATCGCCTCGTGCCCAACGAGGTGATCGCCCTCTTGCTGCTTTTGCCCAGGCGCACCACCCCGATGGGCCTGTTGCGCACCGCCGTTTCAGCCCTGGCCCCCTTTGATCCCGATACCGGCGATAATTCACTCGAGGCCAACGTCAACAAGTCCATCCGCCTCACTGCCGCTATGCCCACGATTGTTGCCGCCTGGGAGCGTATTCGCAACGGCCTCTGGCCGGTCACCCCCAGCACACATCTCGATCACGCCGCCAACTTCCTCTATATGCTCACCGGCAAAGAGCCCGACCCGCTTGCTGCACGCGTGCTTGACCGCTGCCTCATCCTGCACGCCGACCATGGCCTCAATGCCAGTACCTTTGCCGCCCGCATTACTGCCTCGACCCTCTCGAACCTGCACAGTGCGATCACCGCCGCGATTGGCACCCTCAAGGGGCCGCTCCACGGTGGTGCCAATGAACAGGTTATGCGCATGCTGCTCGAGATCGGCGATGTCGACCGGGTTGACCAGTACATGCGCGGGGCCTTCGCCGCCCGCAAGAAGATCATGGGCTTCGGCCACCGCGTCTATAAGGCCGATGACCCGCGGGCAACCTGGCTACGGCGGCTCGCCGCCGACCTGGCCGAATCAAGCGGCAACCAGCGCTGGTTCCAGATGAGCGAGCGCATTCGCAGCATCGTTCAGACCGAGAAGAGCCTGCCGGTCAATGTTGATTTCTACTCCGCCTCGGTCTACTACACCCTGGGCATCCCGATCGACCTCTTCACGCCGATCTTTGCAATCAGCCGTGCGGCCGGTTGGACCGCCCACGTCTATGAGCAATACTCCGATAACCGGCTCATCCGCCCTGAGTCGGAGTATGTTGGCCCGCTTGACGTGCCCTACCTCCCGCTTGATCAGCGTGCCTAGAGCGCTTCGCGCTGGGGATGGGGGTTAGGGGATGGAGACTGCCGCATCTGGAAACCATCCACCAAGCGCAGGTCGGCTCAACCTGTCTGAGAATCGCCGTAAGCAACGAGAGTATCTGTGAACCACACCCGCCGTCGACGAATACGCTGGGCTGTGCGCGGGGCGTTAGCCCTGGCTGGTCTGGCGATTGTCCTCGGCGGGATCTTCAACCTGTTGATCACCATTGCCCTCGGTGGCGTGCCACCTGCGGCTGGCCCCAGTTTCTGGCTTATGCTCCTCCTGCGCTCCTCGCTCGCCTGGGGTGGTGGCGCACTGATCTTTGGGGCCGCCCTGGGCGTCTTTGCCTCGATGATCTGGCGTGATGATCAGCCCAATTGATTTGACGGATACCAACGCCCGCGTTATAATTCTCGCCGAGTCGCGGGGCGTAGCGCAGACCGGTAGCGCACCTGAATGGGGTTCAGGAGGTCGGAGGTTCAAATCCTCTCGCCCCGACCAATAATGATCGGCGCGACACACGTAAGGTGTGTCGCGCTTTATGTTTCTGCGCTTGACACTACCCTGATCTTCCGCCTATACTTCAGCTTACTTATATTATCCTGGGTCGTCATGTCCATATGACATGTGCTTATGATAGGCCCAGTCGGCCCGTACCTGCCCTTCCCCATCCCATCCCATCCCAGCGCCTGTGAGCCACTTGCTCATAATCAGCTTTATCATGGCAGTGGCACCGATCGGCTTAATGGGACAGTAGGAGGCGTCAGTATGGCGACCATGAGCCTGCAAGCCGCGTATGATCAGGCCCGTAGCTACCTTGAGGCCAATCAGGTCGAGTTGGCGATCGGGGTAGCGCAGCATGTGCTTGCTCAGTTTCCCGAAAACCTGGAGGCCCAGCGCATTCTCGGGGAAGCCTACCTGGCCAGTCGCCAGTTTGATCAGGCCGAGCAGGCCTTCAGCCAGGTGCTTGCAGCCGATCCTGAGAATATTCCGGCCCATGTGGGCCTGGGGATCGTCTTTGAGCGCCAGGGTCGCCTTGAACGTGCCGTGACCGAGTTCGAGCAGGCACTTGAAGTGCGGCCCGATATGCCCGAACTGCGTGGCCAATTGCTCCGCCTCTACACCGATCTCTGGGGTGCTGAGGGGGCCAGTCTGCGCCTCAGCCGCTCAGGCCTTGCCCGTCTCTATGCCAAAGGTCAGATGTTGCCTCAGGCTATTCAGGAATTTCGGGGAGTAGTCGAGGATCACCCTGACCGCTACGATGCCTGGATCGGCCTTGCCGAGGCCCTCTGGCGCGATGGTCAGGAGGAAGAGGCAGGTGAGACTTGCGCGAAGATTCTCGCGGCACAGCCCTCTGTGCTCAAGGCCAACCTTCTGCTTGGCTATCTCAAACTCGCCGCAAACGATCCCGCTGGTGAAAGCTTCTGGCGCAAAGCCCAACAACTCGACCCCCATGAGCACCTTGCGGCTGCACTCTTTGAGCGCATGCCAGCGATTTCTAGCCCTGATCTCCATATCGCTGTCTGGGATGAAGTGAACTGGTTTGAGCAACGTGCTCGCCAACGCGCTGCTGAGGTTGAACGCGTTGCTGAAGCTGAACGTGTTGCTGAAGCTGAACGTGTTGCTGAAGCTGAACGTGTTGCTGAAGCTGAACGTG
>CAZQCG010000027.1:0-388 GCA_964592425.1 uncultured Chloroflexaceae bacterium | reverse complement strand
TTGCTGAAGCTGAACGCGCCGCTGAAGCCGAACGCACCGCTGAGCCAGAACCGGCAGCTAGTGCTGAGGTCGTCGCTGAAACCGCCCCGGCAGTGCTTGAGGAAGAAGACGATTTTCTGGCCGCCCTGCTAGCCATGACCCCACCTGCAGTTCATGCTGAACCTGTTGCAGCGAGCGTCGTCGAGGCTCCTCCGGCGGCAGCAAGCCTCCCCCCAGTGGCCGTCGCGGGCCTGGGGGCAGCCGGCCTGCTGGCAGCTGGTGCGGCGGCGGCGGCGACCGAAGCCGAAGTGCCTGCCGAAGCCGAAAGTGCCCCCGAAGCGGTCGCCGACGAACCCGAACTGACGCCCTTCTCCCTCGCCGACCTTGGCCTCAGCCCCGACGAGATCGC
>CAZQCG010000026.1:0-74478 GCA_964592425.1 uncultured Chloroflexaceae bacterium | reverse complement strand
GCACCGGGGCGCGTCCTAGTCACTTGACGTAGTCCCTACCGCGTATCGGTCTCGTTAAGCTAGTATATCTATGCCCACCACATCTACTGCTAAATATCTCTTCAGTACCAGCCTGGCTGGCACCACCCTGCGCGTGGCTGGCCTGCCCGGTCTGCCCGGCGGCGCTGGCCTCGACGGCCCCACGTTGCTTGCCGCCCGGCTCATCCAGCCCACCCCCGGCGAACAGGTCGCCCTCTTCGGCTGTGGCCACGCTGCCCTCGGCGTTGTGCTTGCCCGTCGCCTCGGCAATGGCAGCCTGACCCTCAACGATCCGCATCTGGTTGCCCTGCAGGCCTCCCACCTGACCCTCGCCGCAAATGAGGTTGCCAACGCAGTCGTCAGCGAGACGATCAGCCTCTTACCAGAGGGGGCCGCAGCCTACGACCGGGTGATCGTGCTGATTCCACCGATGCGCGCCCTGGGTCGGCGCTGGCTGGTTGAGGCCCAGGCCCTGCTGCGCCCCGGGGGCCGGCTTGAGCTGGCTGGCGCAAACCGCGACGGCATTCAACCCCTGATCGCCGATGCAGCCGCTCTCTTCGGTAGCACCCAGATCCTTGGCTATGGCGGTGGCTGCCGGGTGGCCAGCACGATCCAGACGGTCAACCCGCCGCCCCCACCCGCCTGGGCCAGGGCCGGCGGCATCACCCCCGGTAGCTGGCATCACGTCAACACCACCCTGCCCGGTGGGCCAATCGATCTCTGCAGTCTGCCCGGCGTCTTCAGCTATGACCGGCTCGACCCTGGTACGGCCCTCCTGCTCACCCAACTCGGCCCGGCCGATGGGCTGCGTGTGCTTGATGCCGGCTGTGGCTACGGACCTCTGGGCCTGGCGGCAGCCCGTAGCGGGGCCGCCCATGTTGATCTGCTCGACGTCAACCTGCTGGCCGTCGCCGCTGCCCAGGAGAACTGCCGCCGCCTCGGCCTGGCCCGCACCCGCACCATGCCCGGCGACCGCCTGGAAGCTGTCGCAGGCGAGCGCTACGACCTGGTGCTCTGCAACCCACCCTTCCACCGCGGGCGCGAGGTCGATCTCAGTACAGCCTTCGCCCTCGCTACAGCGGCCCGCCCCCTGCTCAAACCAGGTGGCCAACTGCTGCTGGTTGCCAACCGCTTCTTACCCTACGCACGCGAACTGGCCCCCAGCTTTGCCCAGATTGACACACTTGCCGCCGACCGTGCGTACCAGGTGCTAAGCTGTAGGCGCTAAAGCATATTTCGCAATGGAGCAAAAGTAACGCTGTCACCGGAGTCATGTCGCCCTGAGCGAAGCGAAGGGCCCCGGTCGAGATGCTTCGCTGGCGCTCAGCATGACATGCGTCACAGCGTTACTTTTGCGGTAGTGCCATATTTCAAACGCACTTGACAGTTTGGGCGACACCACCCACACCACCCACACCACCCACAGCCTTGTTTTTAACACATGCAAAACGATCTTCGCATCCTGCTGACAGATCTAGCCACCTTCATGGCTGGCCGCAACACCGAGGCCTGGCTGGTTGGCGGAGCTACCCGCGACCTCTTGCTTGGCCGGGTGCCCCTTGACCTCGATCTGGCGGTGGCGGGCGATGGGCTGGCCCTGGCCCGTGCCTATGCCGACACCCATGGCGCTGCTTTTGTCCCCCTCGATGCAAGCCGCGCCACCGGGCGCGTGGTGCTGCCCGGCGCACCTGGCTGGATCATTGACCTGGCCGGCCTGCGCGGCCCGACGCTCGCCGACGATCTGCGGCTGCGCGACTTCACCCTCAACGCAATGGCCCTGCCCCTCGCTGCGAGTACCGCAGCCATTACGCCGGAGTTGCTCAGCGCAACCCTGGTCGATCCCACCGGGGGCCGGGCCGACCTGGCGGCCCACCTGCTGCGCCCGTGTGGGCCGACCAGCCTGCTTGACGACCCTCTGCGAATCTTGCGGGCAGCGCGCCTCTGTGCGACCCTCGGGCTACGGCCCGTGCCTGAGCTCGCCCCCATGCTCCGCGCAGCCGCCCCGGCCCTGAGCGGGGTTGCCACCGAGCGCCTGCGCGACGAGTTGCTGCGCCTGCTCGAAGCACCCTCTACGGCACCCTGGCTGCACTACCTCGACACCTGCGGGGCGCTCACCCACCTCATCCCTGAACTTGAGCCCGCTCGCCACTGCGACCAGCCACGGGTTCACTTCCTGCCGGTGCTGGCCCACAGCCTGGAGACGGTCGCCGCCCTCGACTGGTTGCTCGTCGGTCTACTTGCTGACGAGCAGGCCATCTCCCTGGCCCCGGAGGCCCTGCCGGTGGCCGTGCAAACCCACCCGACGCTGCGGGCCGAGCTGCCCTGGCGGGCCGAACTGGCCGCTACCTTCGCCGAGCGGCGCGCGGGCGGCATCCGCCGGACAGCCCTGCTCAAACTGGCCGCCCTGCTCCACGACAATGCCAAACCCCAGACCAAGCAAAGCCTCCCCGACGGCTCAGTCAGCTTCTACGGTCACCAGCAGCTGGGGGCCGAGATTGCCGCCCAGATCTGCCGCCGCCTGCGCCTCTCACGCAACGACACGGCCTATGTCAGCCTGATCGTCCGTGAGCATATGCGCCCCGGCCAGTTGCGTACCAGCGCGGTGCTGACCGCACGAGCACGGGCGCGCCTCTTCCGCGACCTCGGGGACGCCACACCCGACCTGCTGCTCCACGAACTGGCCGACCACCTGGCAGTACGCGGGCCGCAGATCGTCCCGCAGGGATGGGCTGCCCATCTGGTCTGGGTAGCAGCGCTGCTCGAAGCCTTTTACACCCCGGCAGCCACCTCGCGTAGGCCACTGCTCAACGGCCACCAGCTTATGGAGGCATTGGGCTTGCCACCTGGACCACAGCTGGGTGTGCTCTTACGAGCCATCGCCGAAGCTCAGGCTGCCGGTGAAATTGAAACACCCGCAGCAGCGCTTGAACTGGCACAGCAGATCCTCCAATCACCGGACGGATCGGCCCCAATGTAAGACAACTCATTCTAATGCGGCGAAGGTATGCCCTCGCCGCCTCCTTTTCGCCAACTTGGTACCTTTTGACTATTGAGTCAGCCACATGGCGAAGCCTATAATGAACCTGGAGGCAATCCTCCCAGGAGGTGATCACATGGGACGCCACAGCACAACCTACGGCCAATCACTGGTTGAGATGGCCCTGATCCTGCCCATTCTGCTCGTGGTGCTCTTCGGGATCATGGAATTTGGCTGGTTGATCTTTGCCTACTCCACCATCTCACAGGCAGCGCGTAACGGCGCCGAAGTCGCTGCCCAGTTGCCGCCCCACGTGTCATGGCTCTCTACATCCGACATGGACGAGGAAGAGTTGGACGATGCTGGCTTCGGCAGTAGCTACCCGGGTTTCCGCGCTGACCGCTGCGTCGATGCCGTCCTTACTGCCATCGAAAGTGATATCACGGTCTTTGGTGGTCCCGACGACGCTCAGCGGATGACCGAGTTTGTTACGATCAGCTACCCCAATGGCGCTGCCACCCGTAATCTCGCTGACCGTGGGCCGATCGAGGTCGCCATTGCCTACCCTGTGCGCGGGCTCACCCCCGCCTTTAACTTATTGGGCCTCGGCGACGGTAGCGGTACGATAACGATGCGTGTGGTGCAGCGCCGCTCGATCGAGAACCTTGGGCGTGACCCGACCAGCCCGACCTATCTCGCCTGCGCCTCCGACCTGGCCTCCTACCAGGAAATCAATGCGCCCTAGCTCATTTGAGAGGAGCAGTGTGATGCACTACCTTCACCATCACCGGCAGCCTTCAGGGCGCGCACCAGCCCAGGCCATCGTTGAGTTTGCCCTCGCTTCGACGTTGATCTTCTTCCTGCTCTCCGCTGCCATCGACCTGGGTCTGATCTTCTTCACCCTCCAGGGCCTGCGCACCGCCGCCCAGGAAGGCGCAACCTTCGGCAGTTATCCGGTCGCCGTCTATCGCAACGGCTCAACCGATGTCTACGACCCCGCCAATGCGAGTGGTTTAAGTTTCAACCGGGTTGATCTTAACTACCCTGAGATCATCCAGCGCATCTATGGCTCGAGCGGTGACGGCACGACCTCCGGGTTCGCTGATCTCCACGACCTGAATAACAATGACCAGGACGACATGACGGAAAATCTGTACCAGAATTATAGCAGTGCTAACTCTTTTATCCGCATTGAAAATATTAGTAGCTCCAGTCCGCCTGAGCCTGATCAGAGCTACAGCGCCTGTCGCGGCAATGTCGGCGGGGTTGGCCTACAGGATGGCGGTAGGAATTGCTACATCCGCGTCACCGTCAGCTACAACTATCGACTCTTCTTTCCCTTCGCTCCTGTCCTGGCTGATACCATTCGCCTGCGCACCTCGGCCGTCGTGCCTATTCGCAGCTCGTTCTATACAAGCTAAACTATCCGTCGCCTGATCGTCGATCACTAGCCCATCTATTCGCAGAGGGAGGGTCCTATGGCTACTCTATCTCGTGCGGGTCGACTCCCGCTCATTGGCAAACGCTCACGCGGCCAGAGCCTCCCGCTCATCGCCCTGATGATCGTCGTCCTGGTCGCCATGGTCGGTCTCTCGGTTGATGTCGGCAATACCTTCTCCCAGGAGCGCCAGGCCGTGCTGGCTTCGAATACGGCCAGCCTGAACGCCATGAATGAGGTGCTCAAAGGCACTAACACGAATAACCAGAACGTCAGGACACGCATTCAGGACAGTTTCGTCTCCAATCGTGTCGATGCTGTTCCCTTCGGTGAGACCCCCGGCCCTGGCCAGTTGGTCTGGACTGCGCGCTACCTTGACAAAGATGGTATGGCCATCAATAGTGGCGCCAGCATCCCCAACGATGCCAACACACCGCCCAACACGGTCGCTTTTGTCCAGGTTGAGCTCTCCGGTGATGTTGACACCTACTTCGCCCGTGCCGTCGGCCGCAACGAGTTGCCCATCGCGTCGAACTCCTATGCGGGTGTTTGCCCCGCTGGCGAAGGCGTCTACCCGATTGGCGTCAACGTCGAGGTGCTGAATATGGAGACCGGGCGCTTCCGTGAGCCCCCCGAAGAGGAGGGCCATGGCCAGGGCAACACCTTCGATTGGGATTGGGACGAGATCGACGATGATGGCACCAGCCTCTTCTCAGGCAAGACGAAGATGCGCATCCCGCTGAATTCCAAGTTCCCCGGTTCGACAAGCACCGCCGGTAACTTCGGCTTCCTGCGTTGGACCGACGAAGGCGGTAGTGGCAATGCCGGCAACCTGGCCGAAAGCCTGCGCTTCCCTGGCAATCTTGCCAGTGGTTACAGCGAAGTACCTGCCGACGACTTGGGTCAGTTGGTGGCGGCCGACTATCCCGCCTCGCCCGGTACCTTCAACGTGGGCGACTGGATCTGGGGCAATAGTGGTCTCAGCTCGAGCAGCGCTGTTCGTGATGCCTTCCAGGATCACGTTGACCGTGGCACTCAGATGATGCTGCCAATCTACGACCCCGATGTGCAGGGCAGCGGCGTCAACTCCAAGTTCAAGACGGTTGGCATTGGCCTCTTCGTGATCACGGCTTACCAGCTCACCGGCCAGGGCTATATCGAAATGATCTACCTGGGTGATGCGACGAGCAACCAGAGCGCCTGCAGCTATAGCGCAGTGCCCTCCAGCCCCGAACGCTGCTGCGAACTGGCCGGCAATGTTAGCTTCTACCCCCAGTACCAGCAGGAACTCACCAGCCGTACCCCCGTGCGTTACGTGGTCGTGGTGGACGTCTCAGGCTCGATGAGTGCCAACTTTGAAGGCAAGTGTAATGTCAAGGATGGCAACACGCTGAATCCTGCTGTCCAGTGTGCTGCGGCAACCGCCGCCGATGGCACAACCCTGACTAATGCGGCGGTCTCAGACACCGGCGTAAAATACTATTGGGGCAAGGACAACAATGCGAGCCAGGTCAACGAGCGGCGGGCTGTGGTAGCTCGCAACGCCATCAAAGAGCTCGTGGCCATCTCTAATATGACCGAGAACAACGACTACGATAGCACTGCCCCCTTTGAGGACGAGATCGCCCTGGTCTGGTTCAACAGTGGGTCAAGCGCAACCGGTAACATCGCCAAGTTCAAGGATGACGGTACCTATAAGAGCAATGGGGCCCAGGTCTTCTCGGCCACCCCGGCTGGCCTGAATGCGGCCCTGGACGCCATCATCCCCAACCGGCCCCAGGGTGGTACCAACGCCGCCGCCGGCCTCTATCGCGCCTACACGCTGTTGCGCGATGCCCCGCGCCGCTACGATGCCCAGGGTAACGAGGTGAACTTCAAGAATGTGGTCATCCTGGTGACTGACGGCCTTTCGAACCAGACCTTCCACCAGAACGCTTCGAACTACAGCCTGGGCACCTACAATATCCGCACAACCTATCCCACTGGCCATCGCTGCGGCAAAACCACCGACGTACCCGTGCTCTATGAAGATGCCCAGTGTATGCAGAACATCGCCGGCTGGGCCAGCGGCTATACGCCCCGTACCCTCGCCAGCAGCCCCTCCACCAGTGACACCCTCTCGCGCCCGATGACCCAGGTGGGTGAGGTCAGCGAGCTCTACCTCAAGCAGATCGTCGATGGTGAGCCCCGCGCCGAGGTCTTTGCGATTGGCCTCTCCGGGGCGACCTCCAGCGGTATGGGTTCGGTGGTCTCCAACGGCCTGTCCACCAACTACTTCACCGTGCGCGAAGCTAGCCGGTTGGATGATGCCTTCCGCAATATCTACAACCGTACCTCCATTCCTACCTGCCTCTCGACCGCCCTGGAAGAGCGCCAGACAGTTGATGCCAGCCAGTTCATCAGCACCGGTGGTTTCAGCTACCCCGCCGTTGGTGAAGTTTCGATCAGCGGCATCACCCACGACGGCCAGACCATCACCGGGCGCACGGCCCCCATCCGCGCCAACCCGCAGAATGGTAACCAGCTCTCGTATAACTACACCGACTTCGTGCCGCCCGGTGAGTATACGCTGAACGCCCGGCTCTACTTCCGCTGGCCCGACGATGTCTTCACCGGCGCCCGTGAGTACAGCCTCTTCAATGAAGGTGCCGAGTCAATTCAGGTGACAGTCTCGGCCACCACCAGCAACGGCAACCTCCAGGCCCGCACCACCCAGGATCTCAGTCTCTTCCTCAATGGCAATATCTGCCCGGCGAATTAACAGTCTCGCTTGGATCCCCGTGCTGGTTGAACCCTCGCAGGTCTTACCGACCTGCGAGGGCTCCGTACCGCCCAACTCGGGCTCGCCTCGCCAGGCCCCCACTCCCTTCTCACACTTCAGCACAGGCCGGGTCGTGGCGGTACAATACCGCTGGCCCGGCCTACGCTATCCTCACCCCATGCATCCCTGCAGGCCCCTGCACAGCCAGGAGGAATCCCATGCCACGACTGAACCATCGGCGTCTCAACCTGGGCTGGCTGGCCCTGCCAGCCCTGCTCCTCCTCATCCTTGGGCTGTTGCCCGGCCTGCCGGTACGCGCCTATGGCGTGATTGACCAGGCCCTTGACAATACCCAGGGCGAATTCGCCCGCGGTACCCCCCTCGGCACGGCCATTGGTTCTGAGAGCAATGCCAATGTGCCCAATGACCTTGACGGCAGCCTGCAACTGGCCCCCCTCGGTGTGCTGGCTCCCTGGCCACGCAGCGATAGCCTCCCCAGAGCCCTCGCCGGGCACGGTTTTGTCAGTGTGGACGACCGCTTGATCACCGTTGCCGGTACTAATGATAGTGGGGCCACCGACGCGGTCTATTGGGCCAGGGTCGACCGGGCCAACAGTGGCGCACCGGTCGCCCATAGCTTGCCTGTCACTGACACGCGTTATGTCGATGAGTTCTGGGCCAACGACCCCCTCCCGCCTGCCCAGGGTAGTTTCTATGCGGACTGTACTGCCACCGACAGCCTGCGCGGGCGCAACAACCCCGCCGTGACCGCCCTCGACAAGGGCAATGGCAGCGGCTACCTCTATGTGATCGGCGGCAATGCCGCCCTCACGAGCTGCGGGGTCGATCCGCCGCCGGATTTCGCCGAGCCGTTGACGGTGCCCACCGTGCAGATCGGTACGGTCAGCAGCAATGGCGAGATCAACTGGACCGGTGGGGCTAACGGCAATAGCTACGCCCTCCCCAGCCCCCTGTTGACCAATGACACACCCACCAGTGTCAACAGCAATCGCTTCGGCGTCGAGGGGGCCCAGGCAGTTATCGCCAGTGCCGGCGGCAAGACCTACCTCTACGTCATTGGTGGTCTGGGCATCTTCCCCCTTGACCTCGAGGTTGATAAACGTCGGCGCAACTTCACCACCCCGGCGGTCTTTTACACACGCATCTATACCGCTGATGGGAGCCTGCGCCACCCCCTCACCGACGCCACCACCAATCCCTGGCAGCGAACAGCCAATGTGCCCGTCGAGCCGCCCGCTGGTCTGAGCGACACCTTCGGTATCTTCGAGCATAGTGCTGTTGCGGTACGCACCCTCAATGGCGATGATGCTACGGCCGTCTTCCGCGAGGCGATCTATGTCGCCGGCGGCTATATCGCGCCGGTCGGCCCGGTCACAGAGATGACCTATGACCAGCGCAATCCCTTCGTCTACCTGGCCCGGATCGATGCCACCACCGGTGCCCTGACCTGGGATACTAGCCCCAGTCGGGCTGGCAACCTGGTCAGCACCGATGATGTGGCCCGCCTGGGTGGGATCACCTATAACAACAAGCTCTACCTGATCGCTGGCACCCCCGACGACACCAATACCAGCGCCTTCGATAGTGTGATCACTGCGCTCTACGAGGGTGATAGCGGCCAGAGCTTTGACTTCTCCTTCCAACCTTTGCTCGGCCCCGGTGACTACTTTATCGGGCGCCAGTCGAGCAGCCCGGTGCTCGAATCCCGGCTGATCAATCCCGGTGCCGCAGTCATCACCGCCCGTCCGCCAACGAACACGGTGCAGCTCAACTCGGCCTTTGCCTATGTCGCAGGAGGCCAGGATCACGAGGGTAATCTCTCAAGTGCCCTCTTTATCGGGCGCATTGGCGGCAATGATGAGGCCGCCGCCACCGTGCGCACCCGCAGCGGCTGGTTCTACTCTAACTATTTCGATGTTTCGGCTGATGGAAACAGCGGGCGCTCACGGGTGCGCATGCTCTCCATCCGCTGGGCCACCGAGATCGACCGGACAGCCAATACCAACGCCGATGTGATCATCGAGTTCCGCAAGGTCAACCGGGCCGATCTGAGCTGCAACGCCGAGGCCTTCACCGATAGCGATCCCTGGTATCGCCTTGATGGAGTCACCGATAGCAACTTCTTCTCACGCCCTGTTAGTCCGGCTACGCCCTTCAATGAGGTGAGCCTGGAGGATGCCTTCGGCGGCCAGCGCTTCGAGGCCAATTGCTTGCAGTACCGGGCTCGCCTGTTGCAAAACGGCCTTGATGAGGATAGCGTGCCCAATCAGCCCCAGGATGCGACCGGCAGCCCGCGTCTGCTCAGTGTGAGTGTGCAAAAAGTTCTGCCGGGTGCTCCCGACCTGCGTGTGATCGATCCCGCGGACTTTACCATTACGCTCAACAACGGCCAGTTCAGTAGCCTCAACCTGCGCATCACCAACCTCAATACCGAGGGGCTTCAGGAGACAATTGCCGCCGACACCTTTGACGGTGGTCAGACCCATGCCCTGCTCTGTGTCAGCTACAGCACCAGTGCGCCCCCGCCTGATCCCACCTTTCCCAGCCTGCCGGTTGCAGGCCGAGCCTCCTGCGCCCCGGTCTATGCCTTCGTCAATCGGAGTGCCCTCGATCCGGGCCTGGCCATCAATCTTGACCAGACCGACTGGTTCAGCAATCGTGATCCCAATCTCGATAGTGAACTGGCCAACGTCGGCACGATCTTCAGCACTCCCGGCTACTACAAAGTGGGTGTGGTGCTTGATCCGCTCGATCTGGTTGAAGAGAGCACCGTGGGTGAGACCAATAACCTGGCCCAGTTCAACGATACGCCCCTGATCCGTTCCTTCCAGATCCTTGCCCCTACCGCAACGCCCACCAGCACGAGAACCAGTACCCCGACGAGAACCAGTACCCCGACAACAACAACCACGCCAGCCACCGCAACCCCCACTGCGACGGCCACCACCACCCCCGGCCCCGACGAGCCGCGGCTCTTCTTGCCCGTCATACGGCATTAGGCATGGTTCAAACGCGCTTGACAGTTTGGGTGACAACCCCACAGCCTCCACACGGCGCGGTATCGGGCTGTCGGGCAAACTGTCAAGCTGGATTGGCCGCTTCTGAAACGTACCTTAGGCATGCTGTATCTCGGCTGTATCTCGGTGGTACGGTTCCCGTAAGACCCGTATGCTATAATGCGATCACTTTCCGGTGCGATCCCGCGCGACCGCTCCTGATAAAGGAAGGAAGCCCCTTATGCGGCGTGGTGGCGTACTCATCCTCCTGATCGGCCTCATCTTGATCGTTGGCGCAGTGGCTGCCTTGCTCTTCTTACAGCCCGGCCTGATCCCTGGCCTCGGTCTGGCACCGGAGCCTACCTTGCAGCCTGAGCCGACCCCCGTGCCTGAAGTTGATCTGGTACGGGCGCGGGTCGATCTGCCCTCTGGTACCGTGATCAGTGATACCGTGACCGTACTCGAAGTCGTGTCGGTGCTCCAGACTGAGTTTGATTCTGAGCGCAACTTCTCGAGTTTGAACGAGGTTGAGGGCCTGCTGACAACCCGCCCCTTCCGCGCCAACGAGCCCCTGGTGCGCTCCGCCCTGACCGAACCGGGCCTCTCGCAGCAGATCCCCCCCCTTGAGGCAAATCGTCCACGCGATAAAGCCTACCCCATGGTGGTAGATAGCCTCAGCGGTGTTGCCGACCAGATCAAGCCCGGTGACTTTGTTGACATCATTGCCACCTTCAACGTGGTGCGCCCTGTCGTCAACATCATCCCGGGACAGCCCTCCGGTGACCCCAATGTCGCCGATACGCCACCTCAACCCAGCCTGTCCGAGCAGAGTTTCAGTGTGGCCAAAACCATCGTCCAGCAGGTGCAGGTGCTAAAAATTCTGCGCCCAGCGGTTGATCCCGCCGCGACGCCCGCCGAAGGTGAGGCGAGTGAACCACAGGTTGATGAGCAAGGCCGGGTGATCGAAGGGCCGACCCCCATCCCGGGCTCGACTCTGCCGCAGGGCCAGTGGGCGCTGGTTGTGGCCGTCAACGACCAGGAGGTCGAGTTGATTGAGTTTGCCGTCGCTGCTCAGGCGCGCATCGTGATGGTTCTGCGTGGGGCTGGCGATACAGCCTATGAGCCAACCCTCGGTGTCACCCTCGACCTACTCGTCTCCGAGTTTGGCATGCCCCTGCCGCGACCCCTGCCGCCGCGGGTGATCGGCAGCGACGAGTTGCTCACCCCAGAGCCGACCCGCACCCCCGCCCCCACACGCATCCCTTGACCCGTAGCGTTGGCCGGATTTCTGCAAAGCAGGACGAGGGTACGTTGCGCTCTTCGCAAGATCAAGTACGGCGACTGGCGGGCCGGTAACGTTGGGGATGGGCCGTAGCGCCGCTCTTGCGTAGCGGCCCACCTCTGCCGATCGTTAGGACAATCCTGTACGACGGGCAAGCAGTGAGGAGCCCCCCCATGACCGAGGCCGAGCGGATTCGCGTGATGATCGTCGATGATATCATCGATACACGCGATCAACTGGAAAAACTGCTCTTCTTCGAAAAGGATATTGAGGTCGTTGGCAAGGCGAGTAACGGTCGCGAAGCGATCAGTATGGCCCGCCAGATCCAGCCTGATGTCATTCTTATGGACATCAATATGCCGGATATGGATGGGATTACCGCCACTGAGATGATCATGACCCAGGATTCGACGGTCCAGGTGATCATCATGAGTGTGCAGGGTGAGACTGACTATCTGCGCCGGGCGATGCTGGCCGGGGCACGCGAGTTTCTTACCAAGCCGATTAGTGCCGATGACCTCTACAAATCGATCCGCCACGTCCATAAACTGGCTGCCAGCCGCCCCAAACTCAGCCCTGCTGGCCCGGGTAGTAGTACATCCACCGGCGGCGGTAATGTTGAACTGGGTCAGGTGATTGCCGTCTTTAGCCCCAAAGGTGGCACCGGCACCTCTTCGGTGGCGGCCAACCTGGCTATCGCCATCCACCAGCAGAGTAAGAAGAAAGTGGTGCTGGTCGATGCCAACGTCGTCTTCAGCGACCTGACCGTGATTCTCAATCTACGCTCAGATAAGACGATCATCGATCTGGCCCAGCGGGTTGAGGAACTCGACCGTGACCTGATCAACGATGTGCTGGCAACCCACACGTCGCAGATTAAGGTACTGCTTGCCCCCCCCGACCCACAGCGTGGCGAACTGGTTACCGCTGATCACCTACGGGCCATCCTTGAAGCCTTGCGCCGCGAGTTCGACTATGTCATTGTCGATACGCCGGCCTCTTTCCAGGATCGCTCCCTGGCCGTGCTCGATATGGCCACGCGCATTGTTGCCCTGATGACCCTCGAGATGCACTGCATCCGCAATATCAAACTCTTCCTTGAGGTGGCCGACCTGCTCGAATATCCCCCCGAGAAGGTGCTGCTGGTGCTCAATAAGGCCAGTAATCGTACCGGCATCCGCGCTGAGGATGTTGAGAAAAATATCCAACGCAAAGTCTTCGCCCAGATCGGCGATGCTGGCCACGATGTGACCTTCTCAATCAACCAGGGCGTACCGCTGATGATCAGCCGGCCAACCCACCAGATCTCCCGCGATACGCTTGCGCTCGCCCGCGAACTAGTCACCGTCGGCCGCACGTCCAGTGGGACGTCCCACAGCACCGGGGCGGCTGCACCCGCTGTTACTCCGCCTGCTCCACCCAAACGCGGCCTCTTCTCATGGCTACTCAGACGCTAACCTGCTGATCGACAGTGGCCGAGCCTTTCGATCAACCTGTCCTCAAGGAGGCTGCTATGTCGCTGCTGAAGCGAATCGGGGGCAATGTCCCAGGCATGGAGAATCCGCCATCTGCGGCCCCTCCTCGTCCCGGTACACCCACACCTTCGGCTTTGCGTCCACCCGCAGCCCATTCGGTGGACGATACCTTCAATGAGATCAAACAACGGGTACAGAATCGCCTGATCAGTGAACTTGACCCCAAACTCGATCTGGCTAATAAGGCCCGCGTTCGTAAACAGGTTGAGGAGGTCTTTCAGTCCATCCTTGATGGCGAAAGCATTGTCCTGACCCGCTCCGAACGCCAGCGTATGTTTGAGAGTATCGAGGCCGATATTATTGGCCTTGGCCCAATCGAACCCCTGCTGGCTGACGTTGATATCAGTGAGATTATGGTCAATGGCCCTAAACAGATCTATGTTGAGAAGAAGGGCAAACTGGTACGCAGTGAGGCCACCTTCAATAACGATGATCATGTCTTGCGCATCATCGACCGCATCGTAGCACCCCTCGGTCGCCGTATTGATGAGTCTTCACCGATGGTCGACGCCCGTCTGCCCGATGGTTCCCGCGTCAATGCGATTATTCGCCCCCTCGCGCTCAACGGGCCAACGGTTACCATCCGTAAGTTCCGCAAAGATAAACTCAGCGCCAACGACCTCGTACGCTTTGGCTCGATGAGCGCCGATATGGCTGAGTTCCTCTCCGCCTGCGTCAGGTCACGTACCAATATCGTCGTCGCCGGTGGTACCGGCTCCGGTAAAACCACCTTGCTCAATGTGCTCTCTTCGTTTATTCCCGAGGACGAGCGTATTATCACCGTCGAAAATGCCGCTGAACTTCAGTTGCAACAGGATCATGTCGTCAGCCTCGAATCACGCCCGCCTAACGTTGAGGGCCGTGGCGAAGTCTCAATCCGCGACCTGGTGATCAACTGTCTACGTATGCGTCCCGAGCGCATTATCGTCGGTGAGTGCCGCGGCGGCGAGACGCTTGATATGCTGCAGGCAATGAATACCGGCCATGATGGTTCGATGACCACGATCCATGCCAATACCCCCAAAGACTCGATCGGTCGTATCGAGACGATGTGTATGATGTCGGGTATGGATCTGCCAGCCCGGGCTATCCGCGAGCAGATTACCTCCGCTGTTCAGTTGATTGTCCAGCAGTCGCGTCTCAAAGATGGCACGCGTAAGGTTACCCAGATTACCGAACTGACTGGCATGGAGGGTGACGTGGTCGTTATGCAGGATATCTTCGTCTTCGATCAGACCGGGATCGATGAGAAGGGCAAGATCGTCGGCACCCTGCGACCTACCGGCGTGCGCCCGAAATTCATTGAGAAGTTCGAGTCACTCAATATCTTCCTCTCGCCAAGTATCTTTGGTAGCAACGACCGCTTTACCTTCTAACGACGCCCATGGAACGCTTCTTTTCACCCGAGGTGCGCCCCCTGACCCTGACCGTGCTCGGTCTTTTTGGGCTGGTGATGATCACCTTGATCGGCCTGGTGCTCAGGCGTGCCCAGGGTGATGCCGTCTCCCAACGCCTGAATGAGGTAGCCGGGCGCAGCAGTGGCGGCAGCGATTCAGCTACGGCAGCCAATGCACGTCAGGCCCTTGATCGCCTGGACAAGGTCGTGGTGCAGAGTAAGCAGGGCGGTAATACTGCCCGCGACCTCGCCCGTGCCGATATGAAGCTGACGGTGGCCGAGTTCTACCTGGTTAAGGCTGGGGTAGCCCTGCTCGGCGCAGTGATCGGTGCCTTTGTCGGACGGGCCAGCCCGGCGGCAATGTTCGCCTCAGGCCTGATCGCGGCGGTGCTCTTCTCCTTCCTGCCCAATTTCTATGTCAACTACCGCTCCAAAAGACGCCTGGTCGGCTTCAATAACCTGCTCGGCGATACAATCACGATGATGGCAAATGCCCTGCGTGGTGGCTATAGCTTTTTGCAGACCCTCGACATGGTCTCCAAAGAGGCTCCCTATCCGGTTAATGATGAATTCCGCCGTGTCGTGCAGGAAGTCGGCCTGGGACGGACAACTGAAGAAGCCCTCGGCAATTTGCAGCGACGCTTACCCTCCGAAGATCTCGATCTCTTGATCACTGCCGTTAATATTCAAATGGAGGTCGGTGGTAATCTGGCGCAGATCCTCGATACAATTGGCCATACCATCCGTGAACGGGTACGCATTAAAGGTGAGATCAATACACTCACTGCGCAGGGCCGTATCTCGGCCTGGGTGATTACCGGCTTGCCGGTTGGCCTGGCAATCTTTATCAGTGTCGTCAACCCTGAATATATGGCTCCGATCTTCAGCTTCGGCATGCCACCTGAGAATTGGTGTTGCTTGCCGGTAGCATCGATTGTGATGATCGTTATGGGCTTTTTTGCAATTATGAAGATCATGGATATCGAGGTATAACCATGAACCCGATTTTGTTAATCCTGGGCCTTGTACTGGTCGTTGGCCTGATGGTTGTTATCTATACGATGCTGCGCTCGCGCCGGGCTGATGCGATCAATGAGCGCCTCAGCCAGTTTACCGAGCGCGCCATGACCCTCGAGGAGCTCGAGCTCCAGCAGCCCTTCGCCGAACGGGTGATTATGCCGACGGCGAAGAGTCTGCTCTCTGTGCTCGGCAAGTATGGCCCCAAACAGAGCGCCGACCGTCTGCGAATCAACCTGCAGATGGCCGGCAACCCCGGCGGGATTACCCCGGCGATGTTTGTCGGCCTGCGGGTTGTGCTCGCGCTCGTGATTGGCCTGTTGGTCACGGTGGTTACTTTTCGCTCGATGCTCCTTACCCAGGCCCTGATGTATAGCGGGATCGGCTTTATCCTTGGCTATATGCTGCCAGTAATGTGGCTCGGACGCCAGATTAGCGGGCGTAAGCACGCTATTCAAAAGGCCCTCCCCGATGCACTCGATCTGCTCTGTATCAGCGTTGAAGCTGGCCTGGCTTTTGACCTGGCCCTCCAGCGGGTGACCCAGAAGTGGGACGATGAGCTCAGCCGCGAGTTCAAGCGCGTCCTCTCCGATGTGCGCCTTGGCCGAACACGCCGCGAAGCCCTGCGCGACCTGGCCGAACGCACTGGCGTCGAAGATGTGCAGACCTTTACCGCCGCGATCATTCAGGCCGACCAGCTCGGCGTCTCGATGTCGAAGATCCTGCGCCTACAAGCTGACCAGATGCGTGTGAAACGCCGCCAGCGCGCTGAAGCGCTCGCTCAGCAGGCCCCGATCAAGATGCTCTTCCCCATGGTCTTCTTGATCTTCCCTGCCCTCTTTGTCGTCATTCTCGGACCAGCCGTGCCCAAGTTGCTCAGTTCCTTCGGCGGAGGGTAGGGGAAAGTAGCAACGTGCCTAGCTTGCGCATCACCAATCTCACCCGTCAGCACATCCTCGCTGAGCAGTGTAGCGAGGCACGCAGCTTTCTCGCTCGTGGCAAGGGCCTGATTGGCCATCCCGGCCTCGCCCCCGGCGAGGGCCTGCTGATCAACCCCTGCTCCAGTGTGCATAGCTTCTTTATGCGCTTCCCGATCGATGTAGTCTTCGCTGACCGCAACGACCGTGTGGTTGGCCTGACGGCTGCTATGCCACCCAATCGGCCCTATGCCGGAGCCTGGCACGCCCGCTATGTGATCGAGTTGCCCAGCGGTACCATCAAGGCCTCGGCTACTCAGGTCGGTGACCAACTCGAACTGACGTAACGTGCGTACACGGCTCGCTCTCCTGCTTCCCGCAGCCTTCATGCTGCTGCTCTATCGGCTCACCCTGACCAGCGTTCACACCTACGACGCCCTCTCGTATATCCTTGATGTTGATCGCAAGCCCTGGGCCGAGCTGTTCCACCCCCACCACCTGGCCTATGGCCCACTCGGGGCTCTCATCCGCCACACGGCCCTCGCCCTTGGTTGGGTTGGTAGCGCCGAACGCTTGCTGCAAGCGGCCAATGCTCTCGCCGGTGCCCTTGGCGTGGCCCTCTTTAGTGGTCTCTGCGCATGGAGTGTGCCAGCAGGATCGCTGAAGCGCCCGCTTGCCGCCGGGCTGGGTGGGCTGCTACTTGGCAGCGGTTATGCCTACTGGTACTACGCGGTCGAGGTCGAAGTCTATACCATCGCGGCCCTCTTGCTGATCGCGGCCCTCTGGCTGATGCTGGCCCTCGCTCGTCGCCCCTCGCTTCAGCTTGCCGCTGCCCTTGGTTTGCTCCAGGGCCTTGCGGTGCTCTTTCACCAGACCAACGTCCTGCTGAGCGGGCCAGCCAGCCTTGCTTTACTGCTGGGTGTTGCCAATACCCAGCCCGCCCGCCCACCCTGGCGCGATCCGGCGGCGCTGCGCCGCCTGGGCTGGCTGGCCATTGCCTATGCTCTGCCCCTGGCCCTCGTCGTGGGTGGGGCCTACCTTGGCGTCGGCCTGCTTGTCAGCGGCTTCCGCACCTGGGGCGATCTGAGTGCATGGGCCGCTGGCTATACCCGCAGCGGTTTCTGGGGCGGCCCCGTTGACGCGACGAACCTGGTGCTGCTCGGCCAGGGCCTGGCGCAGAGCCTGGCCCAGCCGGGCGGTGGCCTGATCGGCATCGTCATGCTCGTCACCCTGCTGCTCAGCCTGGGCGGCCTGCGCCGGGCCGCGCCGGGGGCCGTTGCGATCATCCTCTCCTGGCTGGTACTCTACGGTGCGTTTTTCTTCTGGTGGGAGCCGGAAAACATCGAGTTCTGGATCGCCAGTATGCCGCCTTTGCTGCTGCTGCTGATCCTCGCTGCCTGTGGGCTCTCGGCTGTACCGCGTACGTTTGCCTGTGGCACCCTGCTGGCCTGTGGTCTTCTGATGCTTGGCCTCAACTGGACGAGCATCCGCACCCGTGGCGATGCCAGGCTCGATCAGCAGCGCCGGGTCGCCGCCTGGCTGGCTGCCGATAGCGCAACGGGCGACCTGCTGATCGCCCCCGATGATATTGTTGAGCTCTACCTGCCCTTCTACGAAGGACGCAACCAGGTCATCTCCCTCAGCCAGGCCCTGGGCAACACGCATGGCGACTGGCAGGCCGCCTGTGCGCTGATGCAGGCGCGTATTGAGGCGGCTCTGGCGGGCGGCTACGCTGTGCGTATCGCCGACGGGGCATTGCAGCCCACACCCGCGCCGCCGGGTACTCCAGCGACGCCTATCGAACGCTACGGGCTGAGTCCGGCCAGTGTGGCCGCTTGCTACGCCCCCTTTGCTGACATGTTCACGCCGGTTGCGGCACCTGACGCTGCTGCACTGCCTGGCTATGTCGCCATCCCGAACGCCCAGAGCCTGGCCCAGGCTGCGGGCTGGGACTTTACGCGGGGGCAGTGGGGCTGGCAAGCCGTCAATGCCCTCCCGGCGACAAGCAGCCTGCCCGGCTGGGCGCTCCAGCCACTGACCGATCCTGCCCTCAGCAGCCCGCCACTCCAGCTTGAGGCCGCTGACTACAGCGCCATCGAGCTGCGTATGGCCGCTGCCACGGCCAACCGCGAGGCCCAGATCTTCTGGCTTGACCCGAATGGCCAGGTTGACGAGACACGTTCGCTACGCTGGAAGCTGATCCCCAGTGGCGATCCGCATACCTATCAGTTGGTGTTGGATGGGCTGCCCGGCTGGGAGGGCCTGGTAACCGGGCTGCGACTCGACCCGGTGAGTGTAGGTGATGGCAGCATGGTGGTTGTCGAGTCGCTCAGGCTGCTGCCACGCCCGACACCAAGCAGGTAGACTGCCAGGGCCACGCCACTGCCCAAGGCCACCCCTAGTTTGATCGGCAGGGGCAGCGCCGAAGGCGAGATGAATGCCTCGATCGCCCCGGCCAGCACCAGCAGCGGCACACAGCCAAGCACCAGGATGAGTGCCCGCCGGGCAGCAACCACCAGGGCCGCCCGGCGCGTCAGAAGGCCGGGGCGCACGATCGCCCAGCCAAGCTGGAGCCCGGCCCCCCCGGCAATAAAGATCACACTCAGCTCAACCACCGCGTGGGCACTTACAAAACCCCACAGGTTGGCAGCAAAATCGAAGCGTTGGGCAGCACCAGCGACAATACCGAAAAAGAGCCCATTCATCGCCAGGATATAGATTGTATACAGGCCGAGGGTAACACCGCCGGCAAAGGCGCGAAAGGCCACTCCGAGATTGTTGGTCATAATCTCGGCGGAAGCCTGGGTACGCCCCTCCTCATTGATCCGCAGCCACCACTCATCGCCGGCCTGGATCTGCGCAACCACAAACTCGGCCCCGGGCATGAGCGCACCAGCGAGGGCCGGGTCATTCAGCGTAGTGAGATAGCCAGCCACCGCCGGCAGCATAAACATCAGCCAGGCGGCAAACGTCGCCTGCCAGGTAGCCCGAAAGGTGCGCGGCAGGTCAGTGGCGAAAAAGGTGCGTAGGCGGGCCGCCCCGCCAGTGCCGCTCTCACGATAGATCGCACCGTGACCACGGATCACCAGGCCATTCAGAAAATCGACCACCGCGTGATCGGGCAGGTCACGCCGGGCCAGCGCCAGGTCGGCGGCTGCCTGGCGGTAGAGGCGGCCCAGTTCGCGCAACTCGACCGCCGAGAGGCCACGCAGGTCGGCTCCGGCCCGTGCCAGCAATCGATCAAGGCGTTCCCATGCCTCCTGGCGGCCCTTGATGAATTCGTTGGGGCGCATTCAGCTTGCCCGGATCGTCGTACCGATCACACCCTCCTCGCCAAGCAGCACGGCGGCGAGTTTACCGGGGCCAGGACCGATCAGGCGCACCTCCAGACCGGGAATGGCCTGCACCAGTCGCCACATCAGTTCGAGCTTGCTGCGCATCCCACCGGTGACATCGACCGCGTGTGATCCGGCTGCGCCATCAAGCACAGCAGCCAGATTGGCGCTGGTGATCAGCGGAATGGGTGTGGCAGAGGGATCGCGGCGCGGGTCGGCGCTGTAGACAGCCTCTTCACCAACCAGAATGATGCGCGCCGGGCGCAACTCGCCACTCAGGGCCAGGTGGGCCAGCAGAGCCTCGGTCGAGATGATTGCACTGCCCTGGTGCTCATCAAAGGCTACATCGCCATGGATGACCGGGAGCAGACCATGGCCCAGCGCCCTTGCCAGGTTGGCGGTGTCCCAGCTGACAATTGCTCCACTGCGGGCCCACAGGCTGGCTGAAGGCTGCAGGGAGAGGGCTGGCAGGCCAGCAGCCAGCAGGGCATCGACCACAATGCGGTTGAGGCGCAGGGCCGCCCCGGCCGTCTGGGCAAAGCCGATCCAGTCGGCGTCAGGGGCGAGCCCACGGTGGATGCCGTAGGTTGCGGCGTAGGAGTGGCCGAAAGAGCCGCTGCCATGGCCCAGGACAAGCGTCATCTGGGGTGCAGTAGCCCGTACCAGGGCCAACTCCTCAGCCAGGCGCGTAATCACCGGCAGATCAGCCTCCTCACGCCCCGTCTTGGCCGTGATCACCGAGCCGCCCAGTTTAATAAAGGTGTACATGCGTAGGAAGTTTCGACAAGGTTTGCAGGATCTGTGACGTTGAGGAGGTGAGCAGCTGTTGTAGATGGCGTCCAGACACGGTAAACTCCCTCCCCTAACCCCCAACCCCAGTGCGAAGCGCTCTAGTTGGGGAACAAGAGCAGCACGCCAAGTACCGTCAAGCCCCAGAGCAGCACACTGCCAGCGAGCGGTGCATCCTTGAGGATCAGTTCATCAGGAGCGCCGCCCTCACCGCGCTGGTAAATCAGATAGAGGTAACGGAAAATTGCATAGATCACAAAAGGGATACTCAGCATCAGCATCGGGTAGGGCTCCTGGGGCGCCACCGGCGCAAGAAAGACCGTGATGCTGTAGGCCATGATAATGCTGGCTGTGACAATCGACATCAGCTGGTCGAGCATTGGCAGCGAATATTCCTGAAGGATGCGCCGATGCTCGCCAGCCCCATCTTCGAGCAGGGTTAACTCGTGGCGGCGTTTGCCAATCCCCAGGAAGAGGGCCAGCAGCAGCATACAGAGTAACAACCAGGGGGTAATCAGCACCTCAATCACTACCGCGCCACCGATCGTGCGCAGCACAAAGCCAGCGGCAAGCACCATAATATCGATCAGGACAACATGTTTGAGCCAGTACGTGTAGAGGACGCCCTGGATCGAGATATAGCTGACCAGTATGCCCAGGAAATAAAGCCGTGGATCGAGGAAGATGGCCAGCGGGATGAGTGCTATTACCAGGGCCACAGCAGCAAGCATCCCAATCGTTGGGCTAAGCCGGCCCGAGGCGAAGGGGCGGTGGCGCTTCTTCGGATGAGCGCGATCCTTTTCAATATCGACCAGGTCATTGACCAGATAGATCGCACTGGCGGCCATACAGAAAGCGACAAAAGCACCGCTCACCTTCAGCAGCGGACGTGGATCATGCCAGAATTGCCAGAGCCGCTCTTCCGAGAAGGCGAGGGCGGCAAAGACAAAGAGATTCTTCACCCACTGGCGCGGACGCATGGCACGCAACAGCTCACCGGCAACCGTCGATGGGGCGATCGCTTCGTTAGTTACTGAATGCTCAAAGCTGGTTTTGCTCATTTTTCTAATTAAGGATGATCTGGTAGCTTTTCAGAGTCAGGCCAAAGGCCCGCCCCTGAGCCCTCCCACAGATGGAATATTGCGCTGCCCGCCTCACCACGATTGTACTTCAGATGACGCAGGGGCGTCAATCATCGGCCTTGTGCCCCTTGACAGAGCCTGTTACGCGGCGTACACTCTGGCCCTATGCATGAATTACTCATTGCTACGCGGAACCCCGGCAAGTTGCGCGAGTTCGCCGCTATCTTCAGCGGGCTGGGCTTGCAGCTGCGCACCCTTGATGATCTTGGGATCACCGAGGAGGTCGAGGAGACCGGTGCAACCTTCGCCGAAAATGCCACCCTCAAGGCGCTGGCCTATATGACCCGCAGTGGTCTGCCCACCCTGGCCGACGATAGTGGGCTTGAAGTGGCCGCCCTCAATGGTGCCCCAGGGGTCTATTCGGCACGTTATGGTGGCGTCAGCGGGGCAGACCAGCTGGCCTACCTGCTTGATCAGCTGCGCGAGGTGCCCTGGCATGCCCGTGTGGCGCGCTTCGTCTGCGTGATTGCCCTGGCCCGTCCCGGCTATGCCCCCGAACTGGTGGAGGGCCACCTGCCAGGCGTGATTGAGTTGGCCCCACGCGGTAGTGGAGGCTTCGGCTACGACCCGCTCTTTTACCTGCTTGACGAAGATGCGACCCTGGCCGAGTTGCCCGCTGAACGCAAGAACCAGATTAGCCACCGCGCCGAAGCGGCCCGCGCCGCCCGCGAGGTGCTTGCACACTGGGCCTATGAAGGCTAAGCCATGCCCCACACCTCCACCCCTATACTGGTAGTAACCAACCAGTGAGTCTGGCAGTCACATCATTGGCGAGCGGTAGTAGCGGTAACGCCCTGCTGGCCCGTTACGGCGAAACAGCCCTGCTGATCGACTGCGGCATCGCCCTGCGCACGCTTGAGGCTCTGCTGCGCTACCAGGGCCTTGCGCCGAGTCAGATCCGTGCCCTGGCTCTGACTCACGAGCACCACGACCATGCCCTTAGTGCCGCTGCTCTGGCCCGGCGCTACGGCGTGCCACTTATCTGCAACCAGGCCACCCACGACGCCCTCGGCACTGAGCTGGCTGGCCTGAACGTAGAGCTGCTGCCGGTTGGCGAGCGGGCCACCCTTGGCCCCTTTGACCTCAGCAGTTTTCGGGTTGCCCACGACGCCGCCGACCCCGTCGGCTATCGCATCAGGGCCGGTGATGCCGCTGTCGCCGTGGCCATCGACCTGGGTAGTTGGGACGCAGCGACCGTGACAGCCCTGCATGGGGCCGACCTGCTGGTGGTTGAGGCGAACCACGACCGTGAATTGCTGCGCTCCGGCCCCTATCCTCGTGCGCTCCAGCAGCGCATTCTGGGCAACCGCGGCCATCTCGACAATGTGCAGTGCGGCGAGTTACTGGCCCGCTCATGTGCCGGCCCCTGCGTCGCCTGGCTCGCGCACCTCTCCGCGCAAAGCAATAGCCCACGTATCGCTGTAGCCAGCGTAGGCCGGGTACTGAGCCTGGCTGGCCTACGTGGCATCGAACTTGGTGTGTTGCCGCGCCGCTCATCCCGTGGCCCGGCTGGCGCACCAACCTGGCGCAGCGACGACCGCCGTCTGGTACAGACCAGTCTGTTTGAACTGTAACGGTTCTACCTAAACCTTCAGGAGTCAACGATTATGGCGCTCAAGGCAATGGAGTTCATCTGGTTTAATGGGAAGTTGGTGGCCTGGGACGAGGCGCGCATCCATGTGCTGGCCCATGTGGTGCATTACGGCAGCAGCTTTTTTGAGGGCATCCGCTGCTATGCGACCCCCCGTGGGACGGCGGTTTTTCGCCTGACCGACCATATGCGCCGGCTGATCGAATCGGCGCGCATCTATCGCACCGAAGTGCCCTACAGCCTGGACGAGTTGGTGACGGCTGTTAAGGAGACGGTGCGGGCCAACCGGCTGCAGGCAGGCTACATTCGTCCGGTGGTTTTTCGTGGTTACGGCGAGATCGGGGTCAACCCGCAGCACAATCCGGTCGAAGTGGCCATTGCGACCATCGAATGGGGCAAGTATCTCGGTGCCGAGGCGATGGAGCAGGGTGTCGATGTGTGCATCTCCTCGTGGAACCGCTTTGCCCCTAATACGCTCCCGGCGATGTCAAAGGCCGGCGGTAATTACCTCAACTCGCAGCTGATCAAGATGGAGGCCATCGCTAATGGCTACGCCGAGGGCATCGCCCTCGACAGCAGCGGCCAGGTCAGCGAAGGCAGTGGCGAAAACCTCTTCGTGGTGCGCGACGGGGTCGTCTATACCCCGCCGATCAGCTCCTCGATTCTGGGCGGTATCACCCGCGATACGGTGATTCACCTGCTCAGCGAACTAGGGGTGAAGGTGCGCCAGCAGGCCATTCCGCGCGAAATGCTCTACCTGGCCGACGAGCTCTTCTTTACCGGCACCGCCGCCGAAGTTACCCCCATCCGCTCGGTTGACCGTATCAGCGTCGGACCCGGGCGGCGTGGGCCGATCACGGGTGAGGTGCAGGCAGCCTTTTTTGCCCTGGTTGAGGGTGCGTGTGAGGATCAGCGCGGCTGGCTCGAATATGTTACGTCGATCTGAGGTTGCATGGCCCGCAGCGTTCCGCTATAATAGTCAGGTTCGTACTAAAACCTTGCGCATAAGCAAGATTGAGCTTAACATTCAGCGATCGGATCGGCCCGTGCCATAGCCCAAAGCAATGAATCAAGAGGCCAGGGTCCACATCCTGGACCCCGGCCTCTGATTTTGCGCAGCTGCTTCTGGCTTTTTGAGCCCCCCGCAACTTGTTAACGCGCTTTGACGGCTGTACGCATACATTGAGTACACATACGCACCTGAACCTTCGAGCCGTCTTTGTTGATAACCGTCGTTTTCTGTACGTTGGGATGCCACATGCGATTGGTACGGCGCTTTGAAAAGCTCACGTTATGCCCAAACGAAGGGCTCTTTCCACAGATGTCACACTTGGCCATGATCGTTTAGCTCCGGCGTTCGCAAAAATGAGACGCTACCTCGGTTTGACTATACCATACTGAAGCAGCTTTGGCAAACCGTTACCGTCACACAACCCTCACGGGTGGCGGACGGACGTTGGCAGGGTATGTATGCCGAAGATTATCATTGTTACTGATGGCGCAGCCGATCTCGCCTTCGACCAGGCCCAGGAATTGGGCATCGAAGTAGTGCCGCTGCTGGTCGAGTTGGACGAGAAGTTGCTGCGTGTCGGCGTGGATATTGCCGAAGATCAACTCTATGAGTTGATGGCCGGTGATTACCATCGCCTGCGCGTCATAGCACCTTCATCCACAGTCTTTGAACAGGTGTACCGACGCCTGATCAGTGATGTGGACTATGTCTTTTCCATTCATATGGGTACGCGCCTCGGCTCGTTGCACCAGCAGGCCGCCGCTGCCAAGGCCCGCCTGCCCGCCAGCACGACCCGCATCGAGTTGGTGGACAGCAAGTCGGCCTCGTGTGGGCAGGGTTCGGTGGTGCTGGCCGCCGCCAATGCCGCTCGCGAAGGGGCCCACCCCGATGAGATTAGCCGGCTCATCCATGCCAACATTCGCCATACCCATGTGGTCTTCTTTCTTGATACGATGGAGTACCTTGAGGCAAGTGGCCGCCTGACCCTGGCTGGCTCGGTGCTCGGCTCGATGCAGCGCATCAAGCCCCTGCTCATCCTTGACGAAGGCGAGATTGTGCCCTATGAGCGTACCCGTACCCGCGCCAAGGCGATCGAAGGTCTCTTCACCTTTATCGAGGATTTTCCCCGTGTGCAGGAAGTGACCGTGCTCTATGCCAACACCAGCGAAGATGTCGAAAAGTTGCTGGAGAAGGTTGATCCGATCTTTCCGCGCGATCGCGTGCGAGTCGCCCGCTTCGGCCCGGCCATTGCGGCCCACCTTGGGCCCGGTGCTATGGGCGTGACCGTCTTCGAGGGCCTTGAGGAGAGTTGAACTGTCCGGCGACCTATGCAACAGCGTGAGCAGATCATCGCTCTGGGCAAGGTGCTCGCCGCTGAACTGGAGCGCGGCGCTGATGATGGTGCCGTGCAGGGCGGCCTCGAAGCCTACCTGGCATACTGGCAGGCCCATGCCGGGGCCTTCGGTGCTGAAGCGGAACTCCAGAAGGTGCTCGGCCTGCTGGCGGACTATCGCAGCCAGCCTCTCACTGTACGCCAGCAGCGTTTGAGCGAGGCCCTTGAGCGTTTACGTACCTTTTTCCGCACGCTTCCGGCGCTGCCTGAGCCGCCTGCACCCGATCAACCAGCGCCGAAGAAGCCGCGCAGTAAGTCGAAGGCCACCACCAATGCTCCGGCTGGCGAGACGCCCCCTCGGCCTGCCACACCGAAGGCGCGGGCCGCCCCTAAGCCGCTGCCGGCAGCGACCGGCAATGAGTTGGGGTTGAGCGACTCGCTGGAGCAGGTGCCGGGTATGACGCGTAAGGATGTCAGCGCCTTCAAGCGCCTCGGCCTGCGCACCGTCGAGGATCTGCTCTACCACTTCCCCCATCGCTACGACGACTTCTCCACCCACAAAGGCATCGCCGACCTGCAGATCGGCACAACGGCCACCGTCGTCGGTGAAGTGAGTGATGTGCGCCTGGCTGGCGGGCCACGGCCACGGGTTGAAATGTTGCTCAGCGACGAGAGCGGCTCGCTCAAGGTTGTCTATTTCAACCAGCCCTGGCTGGCCCGCCAGTTCTCTGTCGGGCGCAAGCTCACCATCAGCGGCAAGGTCACTTCCTTCAATGGCATGCGCCAGATGACCACGCCGACCTGGGAGCCCTATCTCCCCGATGCCGATGGATTGCATACCGGGCGCCTGGTGCCGGTGCATCCGCTCACCAAAGGGCTGATCGAGCGCAATGCCCGCAAGATCATCAAACAGGTGGTTGACCTGGTTACGCCACGCCTGGTTGACCACCTGCCTGCAGCGGTGCGCGAGCGGCGCGGCATGCTCGAGCTCGGGCCAGCCCTGGCCCAGATCCACTATCCCGATAACGAACTGCAACTGGCCCGCGCCCGTGATCGGCTCGCCTTCGACGAGTTTCTCTCCATCCAGCTGGGCGTCGTGCAACGACGCATCCTCTCGCAGCAGGAACTGGGCTACAAATTGCCCCACCTGGCCGAGTTGCATGCTGCCTTTCAAGCCCAGTTGCCCTTCAGCCTAACCGGGGCACAGCAGCGATCCCTCGCCCAGATCTTCGCCGATCTCGATCGCCACATCCCCATGGCCCGCCTGCTCCAGGGCGATGTTGGTTCGGGCAAGACAGCGGTGGCCGCAGCGGCCCTGGTGCAGGCCATCGGCCATGGCTTCCAGGGTGCCCTCATGGCTCCCACCGAGATCCTCGCCGAACAGCACTACAAAGGGCTGCGCCAGTTGCTGAGCCGGCTGCCCATCCCCCGCCAGGCGCAGCAGGTCAGCCCCGACGCTGATTGGCGTAGCCGGCTTGAGCCGGAACAGGCGGCCCGCCTGGCCGAGATTAAAGCTCTGCTCGGCATGACCGACGAGGAGGATCAGGCTGGCCAGGGCGTGCGCGTGGCCCTGCTCACTGGTAGCCTTGGGGCGCGCGAACGCCGACGCACGCTCGAAGCAATCGCCGCCGGCGAGGTCGATCTGGTCATCGGTACCCACGCCCTGATTACCGAGGGTGTGCGCTTCAACAGCCTGGGCCTGGTGGTGGTTGATGAGCAGCACCGCTTCGGCGTTGAACAGCGCCAGCGCCTGCGCGATAAGGGCTTTCAGCCGCATATGCTGGTGATGACCGCCACACCCATCCCGCGAACCCTGACCATGACCATCTATGGCGACCTCGATACCTCGATCCTTGACGAGTTGCCACCTGGGCGGCAGGCCATTCGTACCCGCTGGCTGCGCAAGGCCGAGCGTGAAAAAGCCTATCGCCATCTGCGCAAAGAGATCGCAAAAGGTCGCCAGGCTTTTGTGATCTGTCCACTGGTTGAGGAGAGTGAAAAGGTCGATCTGCCCTCGGCGGAAGAGATGTACACAACCTTGCAGTCAGAGATCTTTCCCGATCTCCGTGTCGCTCTGCTGCATGGGCGCATGCTGCCGCGTGAGAAAGACGAGGTGATGGTCGCCTTTCGTGAGCGCCAGTTCGACCTGCTGGTGGCGACGGCGGTGATCGAGGTGGGCATCGATATCCCCAATGCCTCGACGATCATGATCGAAGGAGCCGAGCGTTTTGGCCTGGCCCAGTTGCACCAGTTTCGCGGGCGGGTCGGGCGCGGACAGCACCAGAGCTACTGTATCCTGGTCAGCGACAAAGACGATAACGAGGTCACCCGCCGCCGCTTGACGGCGATTGAGCAGACGAGCGACGGCTTCAAGCTGGCCGAGATCGACCTGGAACTGCGTGGGCCTGGCGAGTTCTTCGGCACACGCCAGAGTGGTACGCCCGACCTGAAGGTGGCCCGCCTGGCTGATACGCGCCTGCTACTGGCAGCCCGCGCCGAGGCCGAGGCGATTCTGGCCGAGGATGGACAGCTTGCCCATCCCGAGCACGCCCGCCTCAAGCAGAAGATGGAGGCCGCCTGGGCTGAAGCGGTCAAGACAGGTTAAACTATGCATCCCGGAGCACCAAGGCCCCCTTTAGGCACGCGACGCCTGCGGGCCACACCCCTGGCCCGGCGCATCGCCCTGGAGCAGCAGATCGACCTGGCCAGCATCACGGGCAGCGGTCCCCACGGGCGGATCGGTGCCGCCGATGTGCGCATCCACCAGGCTGCCTCAGCGGTACCCGCCCCGTTCGCCAGCACTACGCTAGTACACCATCCCAGCAGTTCGCTGGGGGTTCCTGGGAGCGCGGGCGTCCCGCCCGCATCCGGCCTGAGCGGGCAAGACGGTCGCGCAGCCGAGCCACAACTGCCTGCGAACTTTCGGCAGGCTGTACTAGTGGCGGAACAGCCAGCGTACCTCGCGCCCGCACCGGGTGCCACCAGCACAATTGGTGTGGCACTACGCGAGCTGCCTGCCACCATACCTGTCGCCACAACTACCATCGAGGTTGAGCTGGACGCAGCCATAGCGCTGCTGGGGCGTCTGGGCGAAGCCTACCGTCTGCGACGGCTGCCCTTGAGCCTGACGACCCTCGTCTGCGCAGCAAGCGCCGAGGTTTTACCACAGCACCCCACGCTCAACGGCGCATGGGGCGGTGACGTGGCCATCCTGCGCCGCCGGCTGCACCTGGCGGTCGCTGCACCTGCGGCCCATGGCCTGGAATGGCGCCTGGTGCATGATGCTGGCGACCTGACCCTGCGCGGCATGGCCCGGGCGCTGGCAGCCCCTGCGGCCCCCGTGAGTGAAGCGACCTTCGCCATTGTCAGCCTGGCCCCAGGGCAAGGGCGGTACACTGCGGTACCGCCCCTCCCCGACACGGCTGCAACCCTCAGCCTGGGAGCACCAGAAAGCCGGGTGGTTGTTGGCGCAACCGGTATGCAGATGCTCCCACTGGCCTGGTTGACCCTCAGCTACGATGCCCGTTTGATCGACCACGCACAGGCCACTACCTTCCTACTTGATCTGCGCATATGGCTGGCTGAAAGTATGAGGCACCATGGTTAGCTTGTTCGTCATGACGGTCGTCGTTTTTGCTGAGCCACCGATCATCATCCTCGATCGCGAGATGCCCCTGCCACGCCGGCGTCGCAAGCGACCATAGGGCGCACTGCTCACCTACGGATTAGTCGGCGTGGGGAAGACCGGCTGCTCGTTGGTTGCGTTGAGTTGATCTGCACGGATCCAGCCGATCACACGGCTGTCGTCGATGCGCACAAAGGCCTGGAACCAGCCGTCTTGCTTGTCGAAGGGTGTGACCCGCTGCTCCGGGCCGATCCGTGCCAGCAGGCGGCCATCTTCACGCGGTGCCGCCCGCACCGCCACACCTTCGCTGACCGCACGCATGAGCGGATAGTCGGGCGGCACCCGCGCCGCGCCATTGGCCGGGTCGTTCTGGGCCAGGTAGGCCAGGATGCCATCGGCAATGCCACGGGCCACACGGTCAGGCTGGCCGAAGAGAATGGCCCGGTCGGCGGCGTTGGTCATAAAGCCCATTTCGACAATGATCGCCGGGGTGTAGCGGTCGATGGCGTGCGTATAGCGGCGCCAACTGAAGGCATAGTAGCCCTTCATATTGATCGTCACACCGCCTACATCTTCCGGCATGCCGGTGGCCGGGCCATAAGCGGCGGCAACCGCAGCCAGCAGCTGCTTGCTCGCCTCTGAGGCGCGCCAGGGGGTGGCCAGCTTCCAGCCACGTGGGCCGCTGCCAGCCGCGCCATCGGCGTGGATGGCCAGGAAGGCATCAGCGCTGTAGGCGGGCGGCACCGTCGCCGGAATCACGTCAACCATGACCCCCTGGGCCTCAAGCAGCGGCTTAACCCGGTTGACAATCTCAAGATTCAGTTCGGCCTCGCTCACGTTGCCCCAACGTGCTCCAGTCGAGGTGCGCAGGCGCTCCAGCTCATCGGGCAGCTCGTTGGAGCGCAGATGGCCGACCTGGAGCCCAACCCGCGGCGGCGTACCGGCCGGTCGTGCGGTCGGGGTTGGCCAGGGTGTGGGTGAAGCTAACGGGTCGGGCGTGCTGGTGGGTGGACCGGCTGTCGGTGTGGGCAAAGATGGGTCGACGGCAGTGGGTGTTATGACAAAGCGCCCGACCGGGGTCGAAGCAGCACGGGCCAGGAGTGGTGGTGCCGCCGGTGCCGTCATCGCGGTCGCGGTCAAATGCATGGTTGAGGCTTGCGCTGTGGTGCAGGCCGTCAGCAACATGCTAAACAGCAGCAACAACAGGGCCAGCCTGAAGGGTACAGGCATAGACATTTTGCTGATCCTCAGCTATGATCGCAGAAAGGTTCAATTGTAGGTATACCATACCAAAACCGCAGAAAGAATGAGAGTTCTATGTATGTGATCAAAGTCGGCGGCAGCGCCGGCAACAACTATGCTGCCCTCTGCGACGACCTGGCCGCTCGCTGGCAGGCTGGCGAGCGCAGTGTGCTTGTTCATGGCGGCTCCGATGAGACCAGCCGCCTGGGTGAAGCGGTGGGTCATCCGCCCCGTTTTGTCACTTCGCCCAGTGGCTTCACCAGCCGCTACACCGACCGGCGCACCCTGGAACTCTTTATGATGGCAGCAGGCGGTCTGGTGAACAAACGCCTGGTCGAGCTCCTCCAGGCCCGTGGCTGCAACGCGGTCGGCCTGAGCGGGCTTGATGGACGCTTGCTGGTTGGCCGGCGCAAGGCCAGCATCCGCATTGTCGAGGACGGGCGCCAGAAATTGCTGCGCGACGACTGGACCGGCACGATCGAGCATGTCAACGCCGGGCTGCTCAAGACCCTGCTTGAGCAAGGTTACCTGCCAGTCATCGCCCCCCTGGCCTGCTCCGAAGTGGGCGAGGCGCTCAATGTGGATGGCGACCGGGCGGCGGCGGCAATTGCGGCGGCCCTCGGTGCCGAAACCCTGCTCCTACTCTCCAACGTGCCGGGGCTGCTGCGCAACTTCCCCGACGAAAGCTCACTGATCAGCCACATCCCGCGCACGGAGATCGAAGCCTTTCTGCCATTGGCCGAAGGCCGCATGAAGAAGAAATTACTTGGAGCGCAGGAGGCCCTGGCCGCTGGCGTCGAGCGCGTCATCCTTGGTGATGCACGCAGTGGCGCCAGCCTCTCGGCAGCCCTTGGTGGCGCAGGTACTATGATTGGCTAGTACACCGTCCCAGAAATTCGCAGGGGGTTCCTGGGAGCGCGGGCGTCCCGCCCGCATCCGCCTGAGCGGGCAAGACGGTCGCGCAGTCGCGCCACAACTGCCTGCGAACTTTCGGCAGGCTGCAAGTGTAGTGAGCAACTTCGCTTACGCTCGTTGCCGGATAGGCTTCACCTCCACAGATCTACACCTCCAGATCGCCAAATTCTCAACTATGCCCATGGGAATGGGAAACGATTGATGGATCAAACCAACCAGACGCCCACAACACCAACGGCAGCGCCGCACAAGGCCACGCCGATCTACGAGGTCGCCATCATTGGGGCCGGGCCAATCGGTATCGAGTTGGCCGTTTGTCTACGCCAGGCCGGTGTCAATTACCTGCAGTTCGATGCTGGCCAGATCGGCCATACCCTGACCTGGTGGCCACGTCAGACCAGCTTCTTCAGCACCACCGAACGTCTGGCCATTGCTGGCGTGCCCATCGCGAACAACCACCAGCAACGCATCACCGGGGAAGAGTACCTGGCCTACCTGCGTGGGGTGATCGAGCAGTTCGACCTGGCGATCAATAGCTACGAGCCAGTGAGTGCGATCAGGCGTGACGCCGACGGCTTCGTGCTGACCACAACGCCCCTGGCAGGCCCGCGCAGCTACTATGCGCGGCGGGTGGTGCTGGCCATTGGCGACATGCACGAGCCCCTGCGCCTGAACATCCCCGGCGAAGATTTGCCCCACGTCTCACACTACTTCAGCGACCCCCACGCCTACTTTCGTCGCCGTCTGCTGATCGTCGGCGGCAAAAACTCGGCCGTTGAGGCCGCCCTGCGCTGTTGGCGCGCCGGTGCTCGCGTGACCCTCAGCTACCGGCGCAGCCATTTTGATGAACAGCGCGTCAAACACTGGCTGCTCCCCGACCTGGCCGCCCAGGTCGAGGCTGGCACGATCACATTTCTGCCTACGACCATCCCGGTGGCGATCAGCCCGACCGCGGTTGAGCTCGCACGGGTGGTCGACGGCGAGCCTGATGGCGGGCCGACCCTGCAACATCCCACCGACTTTGTGCTGCTCTGCACCGGCTTTCGCGGCGACCAGAGTCTGCTAGAGGGACTGGGGGTTACCCTACACGGCCCGAACCGGGTGCCGATCTACAATCCCGAGACGATGGAGAGCAATGTGGCGGGGCTCTACCTGGCAGGCACCGTTGCGGCAGGCATCCAGCAGCGCTATACCCTCTTCATCGAGAATTGCCACGAGCATGCAGGCAAGATCACCCGAGCCATCACCGGCACCTGGCCCCGTACCCTGGGAGACGTAGCGGCCCGCAGCTACCAGCTTGCCTTTGAGCACTTCGAAGCCAATTGATTGGCCCCGTATGCGCCACGGCATCCCCGGCGGGCGGACGGCGACCCGGTTGCACCACGGCATCCCCGGCGGGCGGCGGCACCCCCGTATGCGCCACGGCATCCCCGGCGGGCGGACGGCGACCCGGTTGCACCACGGCATCCCCGGCGGGCGGCGGCACCCCCGTATGCGCCACGGCATCCCCGGCGGGGCGTGGTAGGGGCGTAGCAGCGTTCGCTGCTACGCCCCTACCACGCCCTACCCGTACCAATATCCTTACCCATTCTCCACACGATGGAAGGTCTCGGCCACTGGCAAACCAAAGGGCTCACCGCGCTCTGAGGCCCAGGTGCGGATGCGCTCGGCCAATTCACGCTGATCCGTGCCGAGTTGGCTAACATGGCAGCGCAAGGCGGCCAGCTTCAATTCGATGGTGGCCGAAATATCAACAGCATGGTTGAGATGCGGCGCCCCGACTACCCAGATCTCTCTGACCCGGCTAGGAGCCAGGCCCTCGGCAAGCAGTTCAGGAAAGTCCCAGCTATTCTGCGCAGCAGGGTAGACCGCCGCCAGGGCTGCGTTAGCGGCTGCCAGGTGGTCGGGATGGAAACGCCCGATCGCATAGGCCGGCGTCCAGACCCGGTCGGGTGACTGGCAGACAAGGCGGTAGGCGCGGATGCGACGAATCTGGCGCACCAACTCACGGCGCAGGGCCACGGTCGGCTCAAGCTGCCCATCGGGTAGATCGAGAAAGATCACCTCGTGGATGCCGAGCACCTCAGCCGCAGCCTGTTGCTCAGCTTTGCGTGTTGCGCTGATCTGTCGGCGGGCCGCCTCACTCACATCAACTGCGTCATCAGGGCCGCCCGAGCTACCGTCGGTACAGACCACCAGCGTCACAGCCCAACCCTCGCGGGCCCAGGCGGCAAGCGTGCCGCCGCAACCGAACTCGGCATCATCAGGGTGGGCCACCACCACCAAGGCCGTTCGGGGACGATCTTCCACCAATTCAGTCATAATTTCGCTCTGCCTCTCGCAACGGCGTTAGCTGCTACGCTCCTCCCGTGAGCGCAAAGAGCAGCCCTGCCTCACAGGCCAGTTCACCCTCGACCGTGGCCCGCCCATGGCCCTTACCGACCCCGCGGCGCATCCGCTCAAGCCGTACCTCGAGCCGCAGCACATCGCCGGGACGCACCACCCGCTTGAAGCGACAATCGTCGATGCCAGCAAAGAGTACCAGTTTCCCGTGGTGCTCAGGCAAGGCCAGGGTAGCCACGGCTCCGGCCTGGGCCAGCGCCTCAACGATCAACACACCGGGGAAGACCGGGTTGCCGGGAAAGTGGCCTGTAAACTGCGGCTCGTTAACCGAGACCAGCTTCTCGGCTACTGCCCGCACCCCCGGCTCCAACTCAACCACCCGGTCGATCAGCAAGAAGGGAAAGCGGTGCGGGATGAGCGCCATGATCTCCTGGGTCGTCAACATCGCCAACTCCACAGATCATTCAGTAACCCACACACGAGCCCGGCGCCACCAACGAGCTTGCACCGGGCCGCGAGCCAAGTATACCATCAAACCAGCGCGGTGCTCAGATCCCGCTCAGGGCCTGGTAGAAGAGCACCAGCAGGAAGATGAACGGAACCAGACCGATCATGCTCCAGCCCGATCCATGATATTCATCATCTTGCGGGATATCGATCGGAATATAAACCCGTTCCAACTCTTGTTGATGCCTACTCGTACCGAGATTGATCAACAACATCAGGATGAACATAACCACTGCGCCTGCAAGAAAGCCTTCCATGATCTTCCTCCCTAGTTCGCCGGGCGGTGCGCCGGCGCTGCTGTAACTGAGGTTGATCATAGCGTGGCGCTCTGACAGAGCCTAGTACTCCGACAGCCAGAACCCGGACTCACCCCGGCCATGTTGCTGACGACCAGGGCTACACAACAGGCCTGGCAGCCACCATCAGCGGGCATAGCCCGGACATAGCCCGGACACTACCGGTCTTGCTCGTTAGGCGGGCCGGGCCGCCCTGGTGGCCAGTTTAAGCAGGCGCAGCCCTTCGAGGCGCAGGGCCGCAGGCAGCAGGGCCTGATAGATGGCGCAGTTCGGTGACTGCACATCACTACGTCCAGTGGCACGCAGGGTCAGCAGTGGGCAGCCGCCAGCGCAGCGATAGCGCCAGACGCAATCCTGGCAACCTGCTTTCAGATCCACATGCGGATTCTGCAATGGCCCATGCTGCACCAATTCCAGCAGGTCGGTTGCTGCAGAGATAGGCAGGGCGGCATCTTCAAGCAGCATCTGGCACTGGGCGACCCGCCCGCTATGGGTGATCACCACATAACTTCGGCCAAGGCCACAACTCTGACCGTGCGCCTCGGCGCGCACCAGGTCAAGCAGACCGTCCAGCAGGGGGGCGTCCGGTAACGCCTGCTCGATCACCGCATAGGCAGACCGCATCCCGGCGATCAGTTGCTCCTCTTGCAGACGCAACTGAGCATAGCCTATCGAACGGTCATGTTCGCGGTAAAAGTTCAAGCTAAAGCGCAAACCCTGGGCCAGGGCCCATGCCACTGCTTCGCCGGCAAACTGGGCGTTGGCACCAGTCACGGTAATACTAAGATCAGGGCGGATGCCCCGCGGCAGCAGGTGCTTCTGCAGGTTATGCTCAAGGGCAGCAAAGGCCCCACGTCCACCGCCACGTTGAGGACGCTGGGCATCGTGCGTCTCGGCAACCCCATCCAGGGAAAGCATGAGCCGGACACCGCTGTCGGCCAGCCAGTCAGCGAAGGCTTCGGGCATCAAGGTGCCATTGCTGAGTACCACGGCCTGCAAGTTCAGCCCGGCCGCCTGACTCTGCGCTTCAGCATAGGCATGGAGTTGCTGCACCAGACGGAAGTGTAGCGTCGCTTCACCACCGGCATATTTCAGCTTCAAGCCTTGCATGCCATGGCGTTGGGCTGTCGTCACCAGGCTCGTGATCGCCGCTTGCCCCGTTGTTATGCTCATACGGGCACTCGAGTGACGAACATAGCAGTAGGGGCAATCGAGATTACATGCGTTGGTGATATGAAGCCATGCAGTGAGTATTGTTGGCTGAGTGTCAGGGACAACAGGAGGGGCAAGTTCTGGTTGCAGCAGACGTGCCGTGGCCAGTTGGGTATCTATCGCTGTTGTCAGAGGTTGTGGATCGGCAAACTGCTGCATCCGATCAACCGCCGCCGGATTGAGCAAGGCCGGCGGGCCACCGGCCAGGGGATGGCAGAAGAGCCGCCATTCCTCGTTCAATACCGCCTGGTAGAGATCGGGGACCAGCTTCCAGTGTCCTGTACTATTCTGCCAGGGCGAGGATAGGCTGCCCGGCGTGGGGCAGGCGCAATCAGTATCAAGCTCGGGCAGCACACCGATCAGGACAACGGGTACGGATGGTTCTGCTAGTGTGGGCACAACAACAGACTCCCTGTACTCAATCCATCAAATAGTCCAGATCATCACTCTCCTGCGTTATCGCCTCAGCGACTACCTCCTCGGCCTGGAGCCGCTTGAGCGGCCCCCGCAGGGCATCAAGATGATACTCAGCAATGATCTGCTGGGTAAGTTGCCCCAACTCCTGGCGCGCTGCGGGTTGCGGGAAGTTTGTAGTAATGAAGCTGGCCAACTGGCGCTTATTCAGATCCAGATAGTAAGGGTTGAATGGTGAGAAGAGTTGCATCGCGGTGATCGCAAAGATGTGCTGACGCAGCCGACCTTCGCGGTTGGTATCCGGCACAAGCACCTGGGCATAGAGCGCGTGCAGCTTGCTCAACTCACGGAAGAAGGTCACACTGACCGCATCGGGATTGACCGAGCGAGCTGTGGTGAAATGATACTCTTCAGGCACCCGGCTTCGTGCGCGTGCGGCCATCTCTTCAGCGAGTTGCGCATCACCACTGCGTGCATAGAGCCAGGTCAAATTCACACAGGCTGAGACATAATGTTTAGGATAGTTATGCGCGTCAGCCACCTCCATCGCCTTGCGGTAGGCATCACGGGCCTGATCATAGATCTTACGTGTCTGGTCAATGCCGAAGAAGGCGGCCCAGTCACGGTAGAGACAGCCACGCTCAATCAAGATTTCGGCCATGCGCGCCTGCGAGCGGTCAGCAAAGAGGCGCTCAGCTTCATCAAGCATTGCCGTGGCATCAGCGAGTAGGAGGGAATCAACCCGGTGGCGGGCCATCTGTTCGTTGCGAACCTCATCAGCCGTAATATTCCAGACTCGCCGGCGTGCTTCGGCCAGCTGAATCAAGGCCAGCCCAATAGCAGTCGGGTTGTTGAGTTGGCGAAAGATGGTTAACGCAATCTCGGCATGCTCACGTGCGCGGGTAGGCCGGTTGTTGCGGGTATTGATCAGCGCCAGGGTATTACGCGAGAGCCCACGCAGCAACTCAAAGCCGTTACGCTCACGAACCGCCAGGGCCTCCTCGCATAAGGCCAGGGCCTCGAAGAGGTTCCCGCGTTCGCCAAGTACACGGGCCAGGCCATTCTGTACATCAGACTGAAGGGTACTGAAGCCTGTCTTATCCAGGATCTGCTTGGCCCGACGGTAAAAGATCTCGGCCAGCTTAAACTCATAGAGTGTGGCATGGGCAAAGCCGCTAAAATGCATACACTCGGCCAGCAGATTCTGGGTACGCCAGCGAAAATCCTTGAGCGCGGCAGTGCGCAGGAGGCCATCGCTCCGCAACACAGCCTCAAACTCATCGATCAGACACTCCAACTCGTTGATTGGCCCTGAGAGCTCACCACCAGCATAGATCGCAGCAAAGCAGCGACAGGCATCCCATTCGTGCTCAAAGAGGCGGGCGATCAGAGCCCCCTCAGGCTGCGCATAGAGCGGCACCAGATCGGGATAGAAACGGGCCACTAGTTCACGATGCCTGCTGCGGGCCAGGCGCGCCAGTTCCTGCGCGGTATCACGTTTGAGCAACTGGGTCAGGCGGCGGATCCAGCGCGCCACGCGCTCATACACCACATGGAAGCGTAAAAGTTGCCACTCAGTCGGATCAACCCCGGTCTGCACCCGGTTCAGTTCCTGATTAGCGCCAAAGAAGAAGCTGCTCACCTCCGACTGCAGTAGTTCGTCGAGATCGAGCTCGTTGGCCAGGAAAGCCTGGCCAGCAATGCGGAAGAAGAGATTGTTGAGACCGCTGCGTGGATCATTGTAGAGGGCATAGTGCAGTCGTTCAACGCGGAAGCTGCGGCG
The DNA here is from genome assembly GCA_964592425.1 of uncultured Chloroflexaceae bacterium. Lineage (GTDB taxonomy): Bacteria > Chloroflexota > Chloroflexia > Chloroflexales > Chloroflexaceae > Viridilinea. Next base: position 36,581 of record CAZQCG010000026.1, on the reverse strand, counting down.
TTCGGCGCGCAAATCGCGAAACTGTCGCTTCTGGGCCAGGTAGTTCGGCGAAAGTGATGACAACCGCTTGATTGTTGAGCGGTAGAAGGTACGCAAAGCCTTAAAAGGCTTTTTCCGCATCGCAGAGGGCGGCTCTTCAGCTACCAGTTCGCTGATCGCCGCCTGCACCATCGCTGCCTCTTGCACCAGTCCCAGCGCCCGCTCCTGGCTATAGTCGATCAGCCGGCTAAAGATGTCGCGTTGACGCAGGCGTTCAGCCTGTTGCAGATCTGGTTGATCAGCCTTATTAGCCAGGTTACGTTGATAAATACTGTAGAATTCGTCGTGCAGGTAGAGGGTCTGACGGCGCACTTTGATGAACGACAGACGCTGCAGACGTTCAAAGGTCTGATCAATCAGAGAGTCGTCATCAGGCTGCCAGAGCATCTTCAGACGGGCCGGATCAAGGCCACGGCGCATCACCGAGAGATATTCGAGTACCTGTGGTTCAGGATGCTGGAGATGCTCAGTCAGGTGATTGAGCAGGTCGGTATCGAGGCGCGCCCGCAGGGCTTCAACCTCTGCCGGGCTCAAAGTTGCCGTACTGTTCGGATCACCGAAAGGCTCAGGCAATAGCTCAGCATTGAAGAAGAGGTCGATATAGAGTGCCAGGCGAATCGGATTACCGCCAGTCAGGCGTTGCAAGTTGGCGATCTCATGGGGCTCATTGGTTGCCTCGTGCAGGGCCAGGGCGCGCTGCTCCAGGTTGGGCATGCGCGCCAGTTGAGCACACAGCACCTCCAGGTAGCGTTGGGTCTCCTCAGTCGAGAAATCGCCAAGCTCGATGGGCGGCAGGGCATCTGCCGGCAGTACCGCCTGCACCTCTTTAAGCCAGCGGGACGGCTCAGGTCTCCCGGCCAGCAGCAAGGTTGTCCGAGCAGGACGGCTGCGGATAACATCATCAAGCAGCCAGCTATAGGTATTCTGGCCCAGATCGCGGCTCTCGATCTGCAGCAGTTCAAAATAGGCGGCGATCTCCGGCGGCAACCCATAGAGCTGTTCAAGCGTATCCAGGATCCAGACCACACGCATCTGTGTGCTCAGGGCTGCATAATCCAGCCGAAAAGCCTCAAGCAACTGATTGGTACGCCGGGTCACCTCAGCAAAGTCAAGCTCACCATCACGGGCCTGCTCATAGGCCAGCCAGGCTTTATCAAAGCGAGCAAAAGCCGTCACGGCCTCGCCCATGAGGGCCTTACCGAAGCGTTCGCGCACCTCGCGTAGAAAACCCACCACCGGATGCAGCGACACATCAGCCAGGTCGATCAAGTCAAGCCCAACCACGCGTTGTCCAGGCCGGCCCCAACTACCCTGGTTGGGGTTGGGTGACGCAGGGTTGAGCGTCAGTCGCTCAAACACCTCACGCAAGAGGCGGGTCTTCCCCAGACCACCGCCAGCGCTCAGCACCAGGCAACAAAAGGCATCCGGATCGGCGGGGAAGATCGCCGCATGAAGCGCCTCCAATTCGGCGTTACGACCAACCAGTTCGTGGGTAGCCAGCGCACCAGCAAGTAACGATCCCTCATGCACGGCTGCACCTCCCGATCCTACAACTCGAGGCAGAGGGCCGCGAACTCCTCGTGTACCCGGGCATGGCCAGTATTGCGGCGGCGCACCGCGATGCCCCGATCTTGAAGTCGGCCTAACCACTCGTTGCGTGTATAGTCACTGATCTGCTCGCCGGAGACTTTGACCAGCGTCGGTTTGATATCCAGAACTGGCACTTCCTGCTGGCCGATCAACGGATGGGCTTTGACCACGGCGATGAGCCAGGCAAGATCCGTATCACTGATTACAACGGAGGGCTCTTCCGAGCACGAGAGATTGCGAATGCAGGAGCGGATGACGGTCTGGTCGATCAGTGGTGTACACCCTTGCTGCTCGCGCTTCAGGGCCTCTTCGGCAAAATGGCGATTGGCACCCGGGTTTTGCCAGGCATAGTGCTTGAAGAGGGCCGCTAGATCCGCAAACGTCAGCCTAGAGCCGTGCAGATGCTGATTGATCTGCTGTATCGCTGCCTGGCGGCTGAGGGCCGCCAGGCTCAGCAACTCATCCTCGCGCGAGCGTAGTTCAGAGGCCATCCAGCGGGCACCCTGTACCTCTGCGCGGCGGGTGGCCACCACCTGCACCAGCGGCGAGCCAAAGAGCGGACGCACAAACTGCTTCTCAAAGCGCTCCAGGTCGACGAACTCGTCGAGGCCGTCGATCAGGAGCACCAGCCGGGTTACGGCCCTACTTGCGCCAAGCCGGTCGGTCGTCTGGACGATCAAATCCTGAACGCCTGCCCCACGCCGCGTAAAGAGATCCGCCAGTGCGCTGATCGTTTGCGCCTGATCAAGCTGCGCAGGCAGGCCATAATCGACGAGCAAGGTGGGCAGCAACTGGTGCAGGTGCAGATCGTACCAGAGCCGGGCGATCAGCCGTAAGCCAGCCACCGGATCACTCCCTGGCAGAAACGGCACATTATCGGCCTGCGTAAAGAGAGTTGCACAGACGGCCCCCGCACTCGGGGCCAGCGCAGCGAGGGTCGTACGATCATTTAACTGCTCATGGAGCCGACAGAGCAGCCAACTCTTGCCGCGGTTGGCTGGCCCATCGATCAGCAGTTTGCGGGTCGGGGGTTGGACGGCCAGCAGCCGCCGCATGATGGCGTGGACAAGGTCATCACGCCCGACAAAGCTCCCGCTGACATAATCGCTGACTGGCATAAGTTGGGATGCTGTGCGCGATCTTGATCGAACAGCATCTCAACACTGTTCAGGCCCAGGGTGAGATCGCTGCTTCGGCATGTTCAGCTAGAAAACGGTACCATTCCTCAGCGGTCAGCCATGTCCGCTGAGCCTGCCTGAAGCCGTTCAAGCTATGGAAGTCGATCAGTGCGCTGGCAAGCTCGATTAAGCGGCGCGGAGAACCAGCAGCCAGAGCTACCAGGCGTGCCTGGATGCTCTCATCAATTGATTCGCCCAACCAATCCAGGCTACGAAAACTTGCCGAAGAGGTACCCGCCGCTTCAAAACGCTCTTTGAGAAGCAGGTCAAGATCGTTGGAGGAGATTGTATCTATTGTAGCAATCGCTCGCAGTGGTGTCAAGCCTGCTTGCTGCTGATCCAGGAATGGTTTTAGCAGTGGTTTCATCTCCAAAGGCAGAAAATATTTCACGAATATCTGCTGGTTTGCCAACTCAGCAGTTGCGATAAGCAAGGGACGGATCACTTCCAGGTAGGCCTCAACCGAGAAACTGCGCGTATCCACCGCATCAACCAGCAGCATCATCTGCTCAAAGCCCAGGCTGCGCACATCGGCAATTGTCGTCGACCAGGCCGGGGCCTCAACTGGGCTGCGGGCGGCCCCTTGCACCAGTGCCAGCAGATCATGCCAATGTGCATCAGGGGCCACATAGCGCACCACTGGGCGCAAGCCACGCCAGAATGCAGCGCTTCGCTCAGGGCTTTCATCACGCAGGGCCGCCCGCAGCGGCTTGAGCAGGCGGGCTGGCAGAGCGCGGGCCTGGCGCAACAACGCCTCGCGCTGGGCCGGCACCAGAGCCGCCGCGCCATGAGCCTCCCGTTCAGGGAGGCGCTCCAGATACTGAATGAGCAGGTCAATGCGCAACTCGGTACTGATGGCCGCAAACAACTCCGCCGGGCTCTGCTCTCCGCCCGGCAGTTGCATGGTGATCAGTGGCGTATAGGTGGTGCAGAGCGTGACCGGGCTGCGGGCAAGGCGCAGGGCATACTCCAGCGCAATGCGCGTTGCCGTTTTGCCCATCCCATAATCGGCAAAAAGGCAGCCCGCTTCAGGTCGCTGCAAGGCAGCCAGAAGGCCCGGTTGCAGATCGACATAGATCGAACCGAAGTCAGGGGCTAGATCTTTTTCGCTGACCCCGCTGCTGAAAGGGTCATAGGCCAGCCCGATCGCCTTGATCAGATCTGCTCGCCAGTGACGTAGCTCCCCTTTGCCCGTGCCGCTGCCAGCCCCAGCGGAAAATGTCCGGTGCGACCCTGTGCCAGCAGCCGTATGCCTGGACGACGCACCCTGCATCATATGGAATGAATGGCTTAGTTGTGGCATCGTGGTCGTGGTCGTTTCATACTGATACGCGGTAAGCCCAGGTACAGCCCGTCAGAGGGGCGTTTCGCTCGCCATCCTCAGAGGTTGCAGAGTCTTACTATAGTACGTGCCCCTGACGCTGCCGCTAACTACCTAGACAGGCTCCGGTCATCGACCGGACATGGGCCTGACACGCCATTTAGAAATGGGTCAGGCTCTGCTCAAGCCATGTGCCACCATGGGGACGCCGCTGCACATAGAGCATGGTGCCACTACGATAGAGCGGTTCAAGCTGTTCACGCAGGCGGCTGATCAACTTATCCAGGTTGGCCTTGGTGCCGGCGATCTGCAGCAACGCCTCATTGCTGGCCGGATTGCCGCGGTACTGCCAGAGCATGTCGAGGATGCGCCAGGGCATCTCGTCAAGCTGGATCGCCAACTGGCCACGATAGACGACCTGGCCCGCAGGGCGCGGATCGCGCCGTAGCGGTGCGGCCGTCCGAAAGAGATCTGCCCGTAGCGCAAGGTGCAGGGCTTCACCCTCCAGCCCCTGGCCAGCCCGCCCCATCCAGATCAGGGCCAGGGCATGGGCGGCGGCGGGGCCAGGACGCTCCCAGATCGAGACAAGATCGGCTTGCAGCCAGTCCCAGAGCTCGCCAGGCGGAGGCATTGGCGGCAGAGCGGCCTCTTCACAGGCCAGAGCGACCAGATCGGCACAGATCTGCTGAAGCTGTGGCAGCGTCCACTGGTACACGGCCGGGTAGATCAGCGGCTTGATCCGCCCCCGTGTCAGCCGATCAACCTCTTGGGGCGGTAGGATATGGCTGGCAAGGCCAAGTTTGACCCCAAAGCCGGGCACTTCAAGGGGTGCAAGGGTGGTCAGGAGGTCACGTAACTGCTGCTCAAGGCGAACGCGTGCCTCAAGCGAGCGCTCAAACCAGTCCCACCAGTTCACATCAACTGTGGCGAAGATCCCCTGCCAACCCAGGCTGCGCACCAGGTCAAGGCACTCGTGGATCTGATACTTCACATCGGCCACACTGTCGCCATAGTCGATTGGCTCCTCGCCGCTGATCTTCGCCAGCATCTGGGCCACTTCAGCCTGCAATTGGGGCTGGATCTGGCTGTACCAGAGCCTGCTCTGGCGGGGCTTCAGGTAGCGTTCAATCAGCCAGATCAGAAACTGGTGCTGGTAGGCATTGAGGTGGTGCAACTGGGCCTGGTTGGCACTTAAATGCTGCAACACCAGATCGGCAATCCATGCCATCCACTGGGCAAAGTGGCTCGCATGGGTGGTGAAGTGCTCACTCTGGCCCGGCCATTGGTCAGGGTTGTAGCTGAAGACCAGCAGGTTACTCTGCTGGAGCAGGGCCAGACTGGTGCTGATGCCGCAACCACCAACGCAACTGATCACCACCGAACGTAGCGGGTCGTGGAGCAGTGCATCGACAGCACTCTCCTTGAAGCAATGCTCACGCCAGCGTTGCTGTTGCCCCGCATCCATTGCGGTGAGCGGCGCAAAGACCCAACTACTCCCTGCGTCGCTCATTGGCCTGCGCCTGTCTGCGGTGCCGTGATCGTCTGCAATGCCGTTTGTGCATCATCAAGCGTCCAGTCGGTAGCACCAGGGCTACGCACCTGCCGGGCATCGTTCATTGCCGTAATCAGCCGTGCCCAATCTTCACTGCTCAGGTCACAGCCATGGTAACACGCCCATAGCACCCACATCCAGACCTGCAGTTCGTAGGGATTGTTTACCTGCGCAAGCAAGCGAGTCGAAGGGACAGCGACACTCCAACCCGGAGCCCATTCGGTAAACTGCATGATCTCATCAAGCAAGCGTGCCAGGCTGGCCTGATCCCAGTGGAGCGGCAATGCTACGGCCCCAAGGAATGCCTGAGGCCAATCGGCCAGGGCAACCCGCATGCAGATCTGCTGGCTCAGGTTGGCTTGCAAGAACTGGTGCAAGCGCTCATAGGCGTACCCACCTGGTGCCGGGCCATCATCCAGAGCCAGGCTGATCGTCGTCAGCTTGAGGGTAGTGAGTTGTTCACTCAAGCGCGAGAGCCTCGACTCGTCACTGTCAGCATGGGCCGGTCTCAGCTGCGAGAGCGTTGTGGGCAGCCCGCCAGGCTCGTCCTGGATTGCCCCACGCAGGAACATCCACAGGCGCGGATCGCTGCGTGTCAGGGCCAGCAGAGCCTGCTCGATCAGACGGGCCAGGGTTGCCAGCGGGTGCTGCAGAAACTCCTGTGCCGGCAGGGGCCGCAGGTACAGAACGCCCGGCTCAGGCACGGCACGTTGCAGCAGATCAAGACTGGTACTCTTGCCGCTCAGGGGCGCGCCGCGGATCACCAGCAGGCGGTTCGGCGCGTGCTGCAACAGGTAGTCGGTTGGCTCAAAAGGCAACTCAGCCGCGATATGCAACTCCAGCAACTGCAAGTAAATCCGGTTATCAGCTGGATTCAAGGGCGGCAAACCAGGTCGACCAAGCTGCTGATAGCGCTGTAACATCAGTCGCTGAGCTTGAGGAAGGCTAATCATCTGCTGTGCATCGGCAGCAAGAATGGCATCGAGATCGTCGTGATGCAAGGCACGCAGGAGGTTACACTGCACCAAGTAGGCCAGGCGCTCGGACAGCAAGGGCAGGTCGGGCCGAACGTGCAGCAGCGTTATGCTCGAACGATTACGTTCACGCCGATAGTTTGCCAGTTCGCTTAATAAGGCCTGGGCTCGTTCTTCTTCCTGCGCCTCAAGCGGCAATTCGCCCGGGCTGAAATTTGCCAGCATGGTATCAAGTTGATCAAACTGTTGATCGTGCAGGGCGACAATCAGCGGATAGGCAACCCGGTAACCGAAGCTGATACGCTTCAACAACACCTCATCAGGGATGCGCTCGCTGGCCCGCTCAAGCTGGGCCAGGCTACTCGCAACCTGCTGCTCATCCTCGCCACGAACCGGGTCGCCCTGCAGACGTTTGCGTAAAACCTCGCCTACCCGCTTGTTGCACTCGTCAAGCTGGCGCCTGAGCTTGCCTTGCTGCTGGGCAGCAAAGACCCCCAGCAATACCAGCAGCACCGGTACCAGGGTGGTGACGCCCGATCCACCCAGCGGCTCAGCGATCAGGCGCCGGAAGAATGTCTGGAGACCAGCCTCACGTGCGAGCTCAATCGTCTGGGTACCGAGCGTGCTGCTAAGACTGATCCGCGCCGGCTCCATCAGAGGACGCATACTGCCAGAGAAATCATTGACCAGGGCAAGTGGAAAAGACTGGTACAGCTCTGGGGTGAAGCGAAAGCTTAAGGGCTGATTGGGCAGCAGCACAACTCCCGAGGCACCCGTGACGGTGATCATCAACGGTATGCCCGCCTCAGGTGGGGCAAAGGTTGTCGTGGTCGTCACTGCAGGAGGCGGGAGCTCAAAGAGGGGCGACAAAGGGGGGAGTGGGGCCGTATGCAGGTAGATCGTATAGACCTTCGGCGCAGCATGCAAAAGACGGGGTGCAGTATAGGCCAACCCACCCGGCAGAGCATGGGTTGTATAACGATCATCACGCCCGAGACCGATCACCCCATAGCAGAGAAGGTAGAGCAAGATCGCCACTGAGGCGGCAGTAAGCCACCCGAGCAACTGTCGTGAACGGTTAAGGAGATCAAGAAACGCTTGCACAACATATTCACCCTATGTAGCGGCGTACAGTGCTACCCCGGACAGCAATCCACAAAACAAAACCGGGCATTCAAAATGGTATTATAGAGGTACCACAAAGCCCGTCAAGCCATTGAACGCGGCTGCGTTACGAGCCGGCGATGGACGGCGCTCTAACTCACCGCTACAGCAAGCAAGCGCCTGAGCGTTTTCGTATTACCCGACCTAAGCCATGGATGCACAGCGCACCGACCGGCGTCTTCACCTGCTGCTGACTTTTGCACGCCTGCCTACAAGTGACCCCTTCGCTGAGCGACTGGCGCGTATGCTTGAGTTGTTGCTCAACTTCAGCGCTTGCCAGGGCGGCATGCTCATAACTTACGACGAACAAGATGCTCAGCTTGAGATTCTCATTAGTGAGGGGGGCCTGAGCACCATTCCCGGCGAGTTACATAGGCAGATCCGGCACATCCTGCAAGAGCAACATAGCACAGCGTTGAGTGCAGCCGAAATCGATGGCCAGATCCCATCCGAGGACTGGCTCTGCCTGCCACTCTACCGGCACAACGGGCGGCCTATCGGAGTAGCCTGTCTGCAGCATCCCACGCGATCCTCGGTGTTGGAGCCAACCGATCTCGCCGTGCTCCAGGTCTGCGCCAACCAGATTGCTGAGGTGATCGAGTACCAGCGCCTCTTTAGTGAACGTGATACACTGATGCAGAATCTGAGTGCCAGCCAGCAACACCTGCGTGAAATCCTGGGTCAGTTACTTCAGACCCAGGAGGAGGAGCGTCGGCGCATCGCCTACGACATCCACGATGGCCTGGCCCAGATGGCTGCCAGTGCCTACCAGCACCTCCAGAATGTCGCCAGCCGTTACCACCCCCGCGATCCGCAGGTACGCCTTGATCTCGACCAGGCGCTCCAGTTGATGCGGCGCACCGTCAAAGAAGCCCGCAGCCTGATGGCGGGCTTACGCCCGACCGTTCTTGATGACCTTGGCCTGGTGGTTGCCCTACGACTCGAGCTTGAGCAACTGCGTACAGCGGGCTGGCAGGTCTCTTTTGAAGAACACGCCGGTATGGGGCGCCTCCCTGCGCTGATCGAGACCGCCCTCTTCCGGATCGCCCAGGAGGCGCTCAACAATGTGCGCAAGCATGCCGGTAGCACCCGCGTCGCCATCTCGCTCCAACGTAATCGACAGTCGGTGCGTATGGTTATACGTGATTGGGGTCACGGCTACCATCCGCCGACAATCCGTGGTGTGCGTGGTGAGCGTATGGGTGTGATCAGTATGCAAGAACGGGCCCTCTTACTTGGCGGAGACTGTCAAATCACTGGACAGCCAGGCCAGGGTACGACCGTTACAGTCAACATTCCCCTCGTTGTGCCTCCCTCTCCGACCAATCCGACGGGAGCCTATGAATAGCCTAACCAACCAACCTGGTGCGGATCAGAAGATCAGCCTACTGATTGCCGATGACCAGGAGCTAGCCCGCAGTGGGCTACGCAGCTTTTTTATGTCCGAGCGTACCTTCGTGATCGTGGGTGAGGCCTACGATGGTGAAAGCACCCTGCGCCTCTGCCGTGAGCTCAAGCCCCAGGTGTTGCTCCTCGATATCCGCATGGGTGCAAGTGATGGACTGGAGGTGGCACGAAATATTCGTATCGAGTGTCCCTCAACCCAGATCATCATGGTCACAATGTACGACGATATCCACTATCTGATCGAGGCAATGAGGATCGGGGTCAAAGGCTATTTGCTCAAGGATGCCCCACGCAGTGAGTTCTTGAGTACAACACGCAAGGTTGTACGTGGCGAGACAGCGTTCAATCCCCAGTTGATGGCTGCAGCAATCTATACGCTCACAACGACCAACTCCGATGCCAGCACACATCCGACGGTTGAGACCCTGACGTCCCGCGAGTTGAATGTACTCTCCTTGATTATTACTGGCCAAACGAATCGGCAGATTGCGGCCGCCTTAGGCATCAGCCCCGGTACTGTCAAGGTACATGTTGAACATATTATCGCTAAACTCGGGGTCAAAGATCGCACACAGGCCGCCGTGCGCGCCGTTGAACTTGGCCTGGTCAGCAGTCCATCAGTCCCTTGACGTCCTGTACACCTGTCCACCTAGCTACCTGCCCGCAACTCCAGAGCGATCACCTGTGACAGACTATCTTTTTGAGGCTCTCAATCGCCGCATATGCTAGCTGGCATAGGATTCTTCCCACCATGCAGCAGGCGAAGGGCGTGTTTTAGGCAACCTATACTGAGAGTTCCCCTGAGGTGAACTAGGCCAGGAGCGCGGGCGTCTCGCCCGCCCAGGCCCGGCGCGCTCCCGGGAGGCTTCTCATCGCGGCGTTGTGCGGCCAGTCCGTATGACCGTCTATCGTGTAACCAGCTTCGTCGGCACAAGTTGCCGCAAGCGAGTCGCCCCATGCCTGCGTCAACTGCGCTCCTCCCTAACCTATCCATCAGTGTCGTGCTGGCTGACGACAGCGAGATCGCCCGGATCAGTCTGCGCAGTATGCTCGATGAACTGCCTGAAATCGTTGTGCTCGGCGAAGCATGTAATGGTAGCGAGTTGATCGATCTGTGTCTGCGACTCCACCCCGATCTTGCCCTGATCGATATTCGCATGCCGGGCATGGACGGAGTCGAGGTGACCCGCAGTTTGCTCCGCGACTTACCTGGTATTCGCGTGATTATGGTGTCGATGATGGATCATCCGGCGATGATTGTCGAGGCCATCCGCGCCGGGGCCAGTGGATACTTACTCAAAGATCTGAGCATCCACGATCTGACGACCGCCTTGCACAGCGTCTTTCAAGGCAAGCTCTACCTGAGCCTTGAACTCCATACCGAGCCACTGTGCCGGCAGTTTCTAGCAGGCGGAGTAGAGCCTGAAACAGGCCCTTCTGCTGATCGCCCATAAGCATAGGCACGGAATACGGGCTATGTAGGGCCGTCGCAGTGCCTGAAGTAGGTGCTTCTCCTGATCGCCAGCAGTGCCTCTCCGCGTAGTATCACGGAGAGGTGCCTGGTATCATCCTCAGTCGCCGTAAGCTACACGCACTGTTACAGAGCGCTCGCTCAGAGCTCGTTCGCTTGGCACAGGGCGTGTCTGCACCGTGCTGCCACCCAGATATTCAGGCACCAGGCTGTGCAGGCGCTCAATCAGTTCCTGATCATCGCTGGCGAGGCTGGCTTGCTCCAACTCCTTGATCGCTCGCAAGAGGTTGATCGGCACACAGCTACTGGCATTGGCGGCAACAAAGACCTTCTCGTGCTGGGTGGAACGATAACTCTCACCTTCGGCAAACAGTTCCTCAAAGAGCTTCTCGCCCGGTCGGATGCCACTGTAGGCAATATCGATATCCCGCCCCACTTCGAGCCCTGATAGGCGGATCATATCGCGGGCCAGATCGACCACCTTCACCGGCTCACCCATATCAAGCATAAAGACTTCGCCATTGGTGCCGAGCACCGCTGCCTGTAGCAACAGCTGCACCGCCTCGGGGATGGTCATAAAGTAGCGCCGCATCTCCGGATCGGTGACCGTGACTGGCCCGCCTGCGGCGATCTGGCGCTTGAAGGTCTGTACCACACTGCCACGACTCCCCAGCACATTGCCGAAGCGCACGGCGACAAAGGCACGCCCACTCTTGCGTGCAGCCTGGTGAACCAGCATCTCGGCTACCCGCTTGGTCGCACCCATCACACTGGTCGGGTTCACCGCCTTATCCGACGAGACCATCACAAACCGTTCGATGCCACACTCTAGCGCAACATCCAGCAGATTGCGCGTACCGAGAATGTTGTTAGTAATCGCCTCGACCGGGTTTTCTTCCATCAGCGGCACATGCTTATGGGCCGCAGCATGAAAGACAATCGCCGGGCGGTAGCGTTCAAAGACCCCCCGGATGCGCGCCAGATCGCGGATGTCGGCAATCACCGCTCGTGTCGTCGGCACCTGGCTCCAATTTCCCTCACGCACCATGCGCTGGAGCTCATTCAGGATCTCGAAGACACTGTTCTCCCCATGACCAAGCACGATCAACTCGGCAGGCTCACAGTGGAGGATCTGGCGGCACAACTCACTGCCGATCGATCCGCCACCCCCAGTGATCAACACACGCCGACCCTGGATCAACTGGCGTACAGCAGCAATATCTGTCTCGACCGGCGCTCGCCGCAGCAGATCGGTAATCTCGATCGTGCGCAACTGGTTGACCCGTAAGGTACCACTCAAAAGTTCGTAGAGCCCAGGGACGGTCAAGGTCTCGACTCCCACCTTCTGGCAGATTTGCACGATCTCACGGATCTCTTTGCCGGGCGCTCGCGGCATCGCAATGATCACCCGCCGTACTTCGTACTCATCAACCAAGCGCGGAATATCCTCGCGCCCTCCAATGACCGGGACGCCCTGGATGCTCATCTGCCGCTTGCGCTGATCATCATCAAGCAGGCCGACCACGCGCATATTCAGGGCTGGATTGTGCTGAAGTTCACGCAAGGTCAGCGCACCGGCGTCACCGGCACCCATAATCAGCACCGGCAGCGCATGATCAAGCGTGGCCGCAGGCTTAAACTGCTTCCGGCGCAACCATGAGCGCTGGAAAATGCGCGGCGTACAGAGCGCCCCAATCAGCAGTGGCCAGGCGATCCAGGGGGTGGAACGCGGGATGATCAGTTCCGGCATGACCAGGAACGCTAGGAACATCAGGATTGTGACCGTAAAGAAGGCCAGGCTGATCGTCTGGGCAAGTGCCAGCACCTCGTGCATTGAGGCGTAACGCCAATGCTGCTGGTAGATGCGTGCCTGAATCATAAACAGGGGAATCGCCAGTATGGCGAGGCTGATCATTGTTACGAAGCCAGGCATAAATCCGGCAAGATCGGGACGTTCGACGCGGAGCAGAAAGCTCAGGTAGATCGTCAGGGGAATGAGCAAGAGATCGGCGAGTAACAAGTATCGATTGCGGAGGGATCTCACTGAAGCACTCCTACTGGTAAACAAGACGATCGATAACTGCACGACAGGTGCGCTGTATCCTGAACCGAAAATTACGCCACGCCCCCGATCCTAGCACCGCTTATAGACCCTCACCTCTGCCCCCTGGCTGTACGGATATACGCCGGATGGCAGATCTACATGTGCAATCTTTATCGCTGAGACACGGCCTATTGTATGCGAATTCTGCCTGTCTGACGAATGCTGCCGATTCTCATGCCTGCTGTAGCTAGCCCTCCCTTAGCACGCTCTCATCCCTCCCGACCGAGCCCGGTGCTATACTGCCAGGGTGGCTCTATAGGGAACTGACCTGAATCAACAAACTAGTACAGAACTCCAGAAGTCCGTCGCCAGTTCTGTGTGGAGGTGTGGGGCTGTGGAGCTGACCGGGAGCCTCCACCTCCACACGTCCACCGCTCCACAAACGGGATACGAACGTTCGGAATGCTGTACTAGATGTTACAGATAGCGTGTGATCGATGAGTGATGAACAAAGACCCTTCTCCCTATTTGCTGTTCGTCTGCCCCTCTGGGCGGTGACGGCTCTACTGAGCCTGACTCTGGTTGTTGCTCTGTCCGTTGGTTTTGCCGCAGGGCGTTACAACACCTCTCCCGCATTGCTATGCCCTGAACAAACTGAGATCTGTACCGAATTTACCGTCTTCTGGGAGGCCTGGAAGCTTGCACGCGAGCAGTATGTTGATCCATCAGCCATTGATCCCCAGGCAATGATCGCCGGTGCGGTCAACGGCATGCTTGACACTCTCGGCGATGTCGGCCATACCCGCTTTCTCAGCGCCAACGAGGCCCGTACCTGGGATGAGGAACTGCGGGGATCGTTCGAGGGCATCGGTGCTTATATTGATGTGCGTGATGGGCAGACCGTGATTGTTGCCCCGATCGAGGGCTCACCCGCTGAAACGGCTGGACTGCGCCCCGGCGACCTGATCCTCGCTGTTGATGGCGAGGCGACAACTGGCTGGACAGTCGAACAACTGCGCGCTCGTGTCCGCGGACCTGCCGATACCCGTGTCGTCTTGCGAGTGCTACACACTGGCGAGCCCGATCCGGTTGATCTGTCGATCACCCGTGCTGAGGTGGTCGTACCAAGTGTGAGTTGGCAGATGCTGCCCGACCACGTCGCGCTGGTACGCCTTACCAGCTTTGATGACGCCGCCGGACATAACCTCAAGACGGCCCTTGAGCATGCACGCGGCCAGGGTGCCCAGGCTCTGATCCTTGACCTGCGCAACAATCCGGGAGGACTGCTCAATCAGGCCATCGTGGTTGCTAGTCAATTTCTGCCCACAGGTACGCCGATCCTTCTCGAAGAAGATCGCAACGGTCAACGCGAGTCTAGTCTTGCGCTTCCCAATGGGGTCGCCCTCGATTTGCCTCTGGTGGTGCTGGTGAATCAGAACAGTGCCAGCTCTGCCGAGATTGTCTCTGGCGCACTCCAGGATGCTGGCCGGGCTGTGTTGATCGGCGAGCCGACTTTTGGTACCGGTACAGTACTGACCCCCTATCACCTTAGTGATGGCAGCCGCCTATTACTCGGCACTCGCCAGTGGCTCACTCCTGCAGGTCGGCAGATCCGTGGCCAGGGTATCACCCCTGACGAGATCGTGCCCCTGCCGTTTGATGTAGCACCCCTGAGTCCGCGTGAAGCTGCTGGTCTGAGTAGCGCTGAATTGTATACCAGCCCCGATGTCCAGCTTCTTCGTGCCCTTGAACGTGCCTCCGCCGCCGCCAGCCGCTAATAGTTGGCATCTCCTCGAAGGAAATAAATCAAAAAGACCTACGTTAACGTAGGTCTTTTTGCCACCTTATTGGCGGGCCCGACGGGATTCGAACCCGCGCTCCCAGCCTTGACAGGGCTGTATGTTAACCGCTACACCACGGGCCCGTGGTTGGTGACCCCAGCGGGATTCGAACCCGCGATCTCCACCTTGAGAGGGTGGCGTCCTAGGCCGCTAGACGATGGGGCCACGACCTCACAACGCAGCCGAGTATACCACACCTGAACGGAAGATGCAAATGTGTCTGCGATCGTACGTGTTCACACTGCTCCTACGGAAGCCCGCGTTTCTGTCACGCTGAGCGCAGCGAAGCGTCCCGGCGACATGACCGGCATTCCCCTGCGCCTTGCGGCTCCGCTCCTAAGAAACAAATCTTGTTTCTCTCGGCGCCACTGGCCCGCGGGCCATTTGGTACTCAGCGTGACAACGCCCGTTACCCCACGTCTGAACAGTTACCTGCGATCTTCTGGGAAGCCTGCTATACGCCCTGGCCGATGATGAGCACGATCGGCAGGATGAGCAGTGCAGCGATCACCAGCAGCAACGCCAGCAGTTTGAGTTGCTCGACGCTGCGCCGACTGGCAAGCTCATGGCGCACATCCGGGGCATAGGGCATATTCGGCTGCTCGCCAAAGAGTATCTGGCCAAGTGCGGCAGGGTTTGTGAAGAGGATCCTGATCAGCGTATCTAACAACGCTCTGGTGGTAATCAGAGGTGGTGCCCAGTAAGCCTCTTCAGGACTGATCGGCCTGCCGGTCAGGGCGCAGTGCAATTCACCGTCAATCACGGCAGGCTCGACCATACGAGGCGCATTGGTAGAATGGCTGATCAGTTCGGCTGGTTTCATAGGACGCTCCTCGTTCGTGTGCGAAGGGGGTGGTTTGGAGGGGAGGCCTGATTCCTCCGCCGAGAACCTTTCGTTCTGCGTTCTCACGCTCTGCGCTAGGCAACCCGGCGGACAAAGCGCTCGATGCGCTCCAGAGCCTCCTCAATCTTGTCCAGCGACGTAGCATAACAGGCACGCACATAGCCAGTACCACTGGGTCCGAAGGCATCACCGGGAACCACGGCCACCTGCTCCTCGGTCAGGAGCCGACTACAGAACTCGTCGCTGCTCAGGCCCAGATGGCCCACGTAGGGGAAGGCATAGAAGGCACCCTGGGGCTCGAACGTGGGCAGCCCAAGCTGGTTAAAGCCATTGACAATCACCCGCCGCCGCCGATCATACTCGGCCACCATCAATTCAACCGCCGCATCGCCTGAGGTGAGCGCTTCAAGCCCGGCGTACTGACTCATAGTCGGTGCCGACATAATCGCGTACTGGTGAACTTTGCGCACGGCATTGGTAATATCGGCGGGGGCGGCCAGCCAGCCAAGTCGCCAGCCGGTCATGGCGTAGGCTTTCGAGAAGCCGCCAAGCAAAACCGTGCGCTGGCGCATGCCGGGCAGCGAGGCAAAACAGGTGTGGCTCACGCCATAGACTAGCCGATCATAGATCTCGTCAGAGATGACCACCAGGTTGTGGCGCTCTGCTACAGCGGCAATCTCGGCCATACGCTCCGCAGAGAGCACTGCCCCGGTGGGGTTGTTGGGGTAACCAATCAGGATCGCCCGTGTCCGTGGCGTGATTGCCGCCTCCAGCGCAGCGCCGGTCACCTCAAAACGATCCTCAACCCGGGTCGGCACATAGACCGGGCGCGCATCGGCGAGTTGCACACAGGCGGGATAGGCCACGAAACAGGGTTCGGGCATCAGCACCTCGTCGTCCGGGTTGAGCAAGGTCAGGCTTGCCCCGATCATTGCCTCGCTGACGCCAACGGTGATCAGCAGTTCGGTCTCAGGGTCGTAGTTTACCCCGTAGCGCTGGTTGAGGTGGGAGGCCAGGGCTCTGCGCAGTTCGGCCAGACCCGAATTAGACGTATAGGCCGTTGTCTGGTCGATCGAGCGCTGGCCAGCAGCGCGGATAGTGGCCGGGGTGATAAAATCGGGCTCGCCGACGCCGAGTGAGATCACATCCGGCATGGTCGCCGCAATATCAAAGAAGCGGCGAATACCCGAGGGTGGGATCGCCTCGACCCGACGTGCAATACGCGATGACATCGCCAACTCCTCGTTGTAACCGGCCCGCTCTGCTCGCTCTGCCGGTACGGCCTATCTTAACACGTCGGTCTTTCCGCAGCGCTACCAGGATGCCCTGAGCCGGCTGTGCTACCATGAACCTCATGAAACATCCGCTGAACAGAGTTGCCCTGGCCCGTCCCTTGCGCACTATGCGCGTCGAAGCAGGCGCCTGGTGGTACTGGCTAGCCCTGAGCGGGCTGCTCCTGGCGGCCCTGGTGCTGCGTATCTGGACGATCAGCCAGGTGCTACCTTATGTTGATCATCCTGATGAGCCAAATCCGATCGCTTATGTGATCACGATGCTGCGCACGGGTGATCCTAATCAGCAGTTCTTTCAGAAACCCTCCCTCTATATCTATCTGTTGCTGAGCGCCCTGCAGGCCCATTATGCCTGGGGGCGCGCCAGTGGTCTCTACCCGCCGATCAGCACCATGCTGATCACGACCCATACTGTCACAACCGTGCCTGGCTTCTTTCTGACAGCGCGCCTAGTGACGGCCCTCTTCGGGGCGTTGACGGTGCTAAGCGCCTATGCCCTTTGTGTGCGTGGCTGGAGCCGTGGGGCCGGTCTGGTCGGTGCGCTGTTTGTTGCGCTGCTCCCTTTCCACCTACGCTTCTCGCAATGGGCCACCACCGATGTCCTGGCCAGTTTCCTCGTCTCGCTCAGCCTTGGTGCGGCCCTGGTAGTACTGCAAACGGGCCGTTGGCAGGCATATCTGGTGGCCGGGGCCTTCGCCGGGCTAGCCGCTTCGGCCAAGTACAACGCCGGGGCGGTTGCCGGGGCGATTATTGTCGCGTCTGCCCTGCGTATGTTGCCAGCGATCCACCGATCCATATCGCCCCAACTCGACAGTATGCAGGAAGGGCCGCTTCTGAGGCGGGTTTTAGCAGAGTTTCTGAAGCTGGGGTTGGCCGGATTGGCGGCCATGGCCAGTTTTATCGCTGGCACACCCTACGCCGTGCTGCGCTGGGGCCAGGTCAGTGGTGGCATTGCCCGTCAGTGGAATAACTACGGCGGGGCCAATGGCCACTACCGCGGAGCATGGAATATCAGCGGCTATAGCGAGTTCTTCCTTGGTGACGGGCTGGGCCTGGTGGCCTGCCTGTTCGTGCTCGCCGGGCTGGCTCTGCTCGCTCGCCGCCGCCCGGCTGTGCTTGGTGTCTGGCTCGGCTTTGCCGCCCCCTCGCTGCTGATCCACCTCTCGCGGCCAACCCATTTTATGCAGAACATGCTGCCGTTGCTGGTTGCCTGCGCCCTGCCGATAGGTGTGGCCGTGGTTGAACTTCCTACCAGCTTGAGCCGCCGCGCCCCGGCTCTACGCCCCGTCCTGCTGGTCGTACTGGTGCTGGCGCTTGCCCTGCCGCTCGCCGCACGCTCCCTGGCCTATGTAGGCCGCCAGGCTGCTGGCGACAGCCGGCTCGAACTCATGGCATGGCTGGAGCAGCATGGGGCGCCCGGCAGCCGCATCGCTGCCGAACTCAAGGCGGTGCCCACTTCGACTGAGGCTCGTTGGACCGACGTACCGGCCCTGCCAGCCCACGACATGGCCTGGTACCGTGCCCAGGGCTACACCTACCTGGTTGCTTCATCGAACCGCTGGGGCCAGTTCGAGCCACCAGCCGCTTACCAACCCTTTCTGGCTGGCCTGGTCAGTGAATTTGGCCCGCACGAACATCAGGGCAGCATGACCGGGCCACGCCTGCTGCTGATCGCCACCGGCTTGAGCCCCGACGATGTGCCTTTGCCACGGGCTGAAACAACCCGCATCGGCGGCGCACGCCTGCTTGGTGTGGCTGTGGGTGACCCCTCAGCCGACGGCGAGCCGCCGATGCTCAATCCTGATGCGCCCCTGCGCCCAGGGGGCGTGCTGGGCCTGCGCAGCTTCTGGCAGGTTGAGCAAGCCTTTACGCAGGATTATCTGATCTTTGTCCACCTGATCGATGCCCAGGGCAACCGCCCGGCCCAGCGTGATGCACCGCCCTGGCAGGGCCGTTTCCCCACCTCAAGCTGGAAACCCGGCAGCCTGGTAGTTGACGCCAACGATCTCTACTTGCCGCCGGAGCTGTCACCAGGAGTCTACCGGGTCATGATCGGTATGTACGACCCGCTCACGGGCCTGCGTGCTCCCCTGAGCGTAAATGGTCAGGCGGTTGCTGCGGGTATGGTCGAGGTGGCCCAGATTACGCTTGCCCCGTAGCAACGGCCCGCTCCTGCCCGTAAGTCACAATCTCTTCGAGAAAGCGCGAAGGCTTGAGCTTCTGGCCACGGTTGCGGCCCGGTGCCCACGAAAGGTAGAGCCGCTCGGCGGCCCGCGTGAGTGCCACATAACAGAGGCGGCGCTCCTCCTCGATGCCCTCAGCCGTGATCAGGCTGCGCTCGTGGGGTAGAGTCTGTTCCTCCAGGCCAGTCAGGAAGACCACCGGCCACTCCAGGCCCTTGGCCGCATGAATGGTGAGTAACTGCACCTGATCACGCTCATCCTCGCGTGTCTCAACCGCCGTAAGCAGGGCGACCTCCTGGAGCAGATCGGCTAGGCTGCTCTGCTCCTCGGCGAAGAGCATCAACTCTTGCAGGTGGGCACGCGCGTCGGGCAAGGCGTCTGAGCCGACTCGCTGCTCAAGGCCAGCCAGATAGCCGCTCTGCTCAAGCACATCAGCCAGCAGATGGTCTGGTGGCATTGTCCCCTCGGCCATGCGTTGCCAGCGGGCGAAGAGTGCGCCAAGCCGGCGCGCACCCTCGCCAGCCTTTGGGCTGAGAGCTGCCCGTGCTGTGGGGTGGCCCATCGCCTGAAGCATCGTCATACCCTGGTGAGCAGCGAAGGTACTCAGGCTGGCCAGGGCCTGCGCACTGAGACCACGGGCAGGTAGATTGGCAATCCGGTTCAGGCTGAGACTATCGGCGGGGTTGTGGATCACCCGCAGGTAGGCCAGCAGATCACGCACCACGGCCCGATCATAGAAACCCGTGCTACCACGCACACTGTAGGGGATATGGGTGTGGCGCAGAGCTTGCTCGATCAGACGGCTCATATGCCGTGTGCGATAGAGCACGGCTATCTCACGCAGGTGCCGGCCCTGGCGTTGCAGATCGGCAATGCTGCGGGCGATCTGTTCCGCCTCCTCGCGGCCATCCTTCATCTCACTGATCAGCACACAGCGTTCGCCAGGCAGGCTCTGACGGGCTGCGCGCAGAGCCATCGGCGGCACGACCCGACTGTGGCGAATGACAGCGTAGGCCGCATCAAGAATGGGCTGGCGTGAGCGATAGTTGGTCTGCAACTCAACGATCTGCGTCTCAGGAAAGTCATGGGTGAAACGGGCAATAATAGTGTGGTCAGCGTTGCGGAAGCCGTAGATACTCTGCATCCCATCGCCAACCACAAACAGCGAGCGTAGAGGGCCAGCCGATCCAGGTCGCGAGAGAAGCTCGACCAGGGCATGCTGACTCGGATCAGTGTCCTGGTACTCATCGACCAGGAGATGACGCCAGCGGGCCTGGTAACGTTCGAGCAGGTCATGGTGCTCACTGAGCATGCGATGCGTCAGCATGATCAGATCATCAAAGTCGAGTGCATTGGCGTACTCAAGCGCCCGCTGGTAACGGCGGTAGCAGCCAGCCACAAAACGCTCAACCGGATCGGGAGCGAAGCGGGCCATTAGCCGCGGCGAGAGCATCCGGCTTTTGGCCCTTGAGATACGCCGGAGCACCTCCTCGGGTTCGAGCAGGATAGGTGGGCGCTCAGTTGTTGTGGCGAGAGCATCCGCCGCAAGGCGCAATTGCTCATCAGCAGCGTAGATCGAAAAATTGCTGCGATAGTTCCCCAGGCGTCCATCAATGCTTTCACGCAACAGCTTGACACAGATAGCGTGAAAGGTGCCGGACGTCAGCCCGCGTGCGCCCCGTCCAAGCTGGCG
This sequence comes from uncultured Chloroflexaceae bacterium, assembly GCA_964592425.1. Taxonomy (GTDB): domain Bacteria; phylum Chloroflexota; class Chloroflexia; order Chloroflexales; family Chloroflexaceae; genus Viridilinea. The sequence goes on along the minus strand of CAZQCG010000026.1, from coordinate 15,988 downwards.
ACTCAGCCGTTCGCGCATCTCGCGGGCAGCCTTATTAGTGAAGGTGAGGGCGAGGATCTGCCCTGGACGCGCCCCATAATGCTCGATCAGATAGGCGATTCGCAGCGTCAACACACGAGTCTTGCCACTACCGGCTCCGGCACGCACCAGCACCGGCCCGATCGGCGCGGTGACGGCAGTGTGCTGCGCGGGGTTAAGGCTTGCAAGCATATCCATAGGCGCTGATAATACCACAGCCAGCCTGGAACGCCCTGGTGGATAGGATTGCTATAGAACTACCATCGTCTCTCGGAACGAGTTATAGGGGCACAGCTGTGCCCCTACATCATACCCGAAAGGTATCCGTTGATAGAGCCTCTTTGAGGTCAGCGATAAACACTCACCTGCAGTACAAAGCTCAGGGGGGTGTTTTTAGAAGGGCACCTCCTCGCTCTCGGTGGGGCAATCGGCCTCCTCAGCACCGGCGACGGCCTCACTGGGCAGACCGGGGCGGGCATCAAGAAAGAGTACATTCTCGGCCCGCACATAGGTGCGCGAACGAGGCTGGTTGGTCGTTTTGTCAGTCCATACATCGGTACGCAACCTCCCGCTAATCCGAACCCGGCTACCTTTGTGCAGATAGCTGTTGCACAACTCGGCCAGCTTATCCCATGCCTCGACGTTGCTCCAATCGGTCTCGTATTCACGACGGCCCCCGGCATCCTGGCCAGCAAGGCGCTTGGTTGCGACCCGCAGGCGGCAGACCGCAGTACCACTAGCCAGAAAGCGCATCTCAGGGTCTCCCCCCAGCCAACCCAGCAACTCAACCGTATTGACCGTACCCTTGACCTGGTTCATCCTGATCTTTCTCCTCTGGATAGATGGGTCGACAGCCCGTCTGCTGATCGGCTCGCCAGATCTACCGTTATCGGGGCCACTAAAGATACGCTGTGGCTCTGGCAAGAGCTTTCCCAGTGGGGTGGTTCCAAGGTGCTATAATCGCCTCCGCTATGCGGCTCTGCCCATAAGCATGCACCTAGCAAGCACTACCATAATCATTTCTATGCCTGATGCCCCCGAACCAACTGTACCGTCAGGTTTCCCCTGGCCAAGCTTCCGGCGCCAGCTACGCCGCCAGGGTTTCTATCTGGCCGTGGTAGGCGGAAGTGTGCTCATACTAATCCTGGCCCTGACCTTGTTTGCTCTGGTGCTGCAGGCAGGGCGCAACGAGACACGGCGGGCCGATCTGGCTCTGACCGTCGCCCCAGCCATCCCACCGCCAGAGCTGGCCGAGCAGATTGTCGAGTTGCACCGCCGTGGCTTTGTGAGCCGTACCCTAATTGCCGGTGAAGGCGGTGAAGGTTTACGGGCCCAGTTGGTTGAACGTGGGCTACGTGAGGAGCACATCGAACTTGGCGCAAGCGATGTCGGCAGCACAGCCGGGTTGCGCCTGATCGCCCGTGAGACGAGGGCCGCCGGTATGGCCAGTGCGCTGGTTGTTACACCCCCGGCTGAAGCCCTCCTGGGCCTGAAAGTCGTTGCTGATCAGGGCCTCTTCGCCTATGCAGCCCCCATCCCCGCTGAGGCCGATCTGCCTGCTTTGCTGCGCGCCAGCCTGAATTACTGGCAATATGTGCTCGGCCTGGCCTAAACCATAGTACCTTAGTACCAGATAGCCCCTCCCCTTCCCACCTCCTTGGGATGGCAATGGTTATCAGGATCGCCCATCCCATCTCAGATGACTATCAGATTGACCGTATCTGCCTGAGAATGCCGTCTATCACCGCTCCACACGTCTGCCGATTGTCCAAAAAGGTACGGAAACGCTTTACAATCAGCAACCGATACGGCTGACGACAATTTACGCCTGGATCGCACGGGAATGAGCTAAAATGCCTCTGGCAAGAGTACTATTGACAGAGACCCTGGAGTAGTTTACACTAGATTTACTTTTGTATCGGATAGACCATGCGGAACAGCATGGTCACGTCGATGTGGCATCACCCTCAAAGAGACCGTGCGACCTGAGCGACTCGTCAATTGATGGCAGTACTACAGACGCACGCAATCTGAGAACAAACTGACGCTTGCCAGCATTGCATTCGTATGCTATAGTCCGGGCGCTTTCATCCCTCCCCACTAGCAGCAAACTTGCGAGACACCACGACCGTGTGTATGGCATAGCCTGAGTTCAGCCGTGTCGCCGCGATGTAAAGCGAGGTGAATTGCTCCATGATCGAGCTAAAACATAAGCGGAACGCATCAGAACACGATATCGCTGGACTGAAGCACGTAGCATCCAGTCAACGTGACCGCTACCACCAACAGACGCGCGCGCTCTTGAGCGCCTGGCAACAGCTTCGTGAAGCTATCGTGTCCCCCGGTTCCTGGCTTCAACGTCTGCCCACTCGCTACTTCCTCCACGCGATCGTGGCGCTGACAGTTCCTCTGGCGCTCCTCCTCAGTCAACTCCCTGCACGACCGCAACCAATAGCTACTCAGCAATCTGGCGAGGCTTTGCTCGAAGTACCTCTCAGTGTTGGCCCGCTTACCCTGGGTGATCAGGCCGATTCGCTGGTTGGTGATCCACCGCTCGAAGAGACCGACGCCTTGCCTGTGCCGATCTCGCTCTCGTCGCGCAGCGAGTTGCTGGCCCCGCTGACCGTTCCTGCCACTATTGCTGGCGATACGGTACGCCTGCGCAACGGCCCCGGCCTCGCTTATGACGAAGTGCTGCGGCTCAAGGGCAATGACGCAGTGCAGGTTATCGGGCGCCACGAAGAGTGGCTCCAGGTGCGACGTGAGGGCGATCAGACGGTCTATTGGGTTGCCGCCGAACTGGTCAATATTCCCGAGGCGGTCTTCTTCAATCTGAACCAGATCCCTTCTGAGGTCATTCCGCCGCCGCCGCCACCTAAGATCGGTGTGGTGCGTGAAGAGAGCGTCAACCTCCGTGATGGCCCCGGAACCAACTATGTAAGTATGGCCAAGATGGGCCTGGGCCAGGAATTGACCCTGGTCGAACGCTACGAGGGTTGGTATCTGGTTGAGTATGGCCAGATCTATGGCTGGGTAACCTCGGACTTCCTCAATATCGTTGAGGGGGTCACCGCACGAGTGCCGGTTGCCCAGAGTATTCCTGACCCCAATCCGCCCCTGGTTGGAATGGTGCTCGAGAATGCCGTCAATCTGCGCAAAGGTCCTGGCTCGGCCTATGAGCGAGTTGGCTCGATCAATGCTGACAATACCGTCAGTTTGCTGGCACGCCACAAGGACTGGTTTCGGGTGCAGCTTGAGAATGGCACCAAAGCCTGGATCTTCTCCGACCTGATGCGTGTCTCGCCAATGGCGGTTCGGCGTGTTCCCGTCACTAACGACATCCCCGCCCTGCCGGTACGCACCGTGGCAGCGACACGCAGTAACGGCAGTAGTGGTGGCGCTGCCCCGGCACGGGTCAACATTCCCGCCAGTGGTGATGTGGCCAGCTTTGCCGTCCAGTTTGTCGGCTCACGCTATGTATGGGGCGGCAGTAGCCCCAGCCGTGGCTTCGATTGCAGCGGCCTGACCAGCTATGTCTATCGCCAGTTCGGTGTGGGTCTGCCCCATAGTGCTGCCGCTCAGTACAGCAATCGTTATGGTGCTGTGATCGGTAATATGGGGAGTCTGGCCCCCGGCGACCTGATGTTCTTCGCCGGTACCGGCGGGCGCGGTGGCATCTCCCATGTGGCCATCTACATCGGTGGTGGCCAGATGGTACACGCGATGACTCCTCGCTATGGCGTGCAGGTCTCCAGTGCCTGGGGCAGCTACTGGCAAAGCCATTTTGTCGGTGCCGTTCGTCCCTATCGCTAAGGCTAGCCCCTCTGCGCAAGCAGATCCTGATCGCAAACCTTCGCCCCCTTGCTCTCTTAGGCTGAGCAAGGGGGCGAACGCCATTAGCGGTAAAAACCCTACACCTTGCGGTATAATTAAATGTCGCGCTTGTCAATGATCGCCCCGAAAGGAATGTCTGATGAAAGGCCTGGTACTCAGTGGTGGCAAGGGTACACGCCTACGCCCCATTACCTATACGAGCGCGAAACAACTGGTGCCGGTAGCCAACAAGCCCGTCCTCTTTCGGGTGATCGAGGCCATCCGTGATGCCGGGATTGATGAGATCGGCATTGTGATTGGTGATACGGGTGACGAGATCCGCAGTGCAGTAGGCAATGGCCGACGTTGGGGGATCCAGATCACCTACATTCCCCAGGATGCGCCCCTCGGCCTGGCCCATGCCGTCAAGATCAGCCAGGACTTTCTTGGCGACGACCGCTTTGTGATGTTCCTTGGTGATAACTGTATCCAGGGTGGCATCAGTAGGCTGATCGAGCAGTTCGGGCGTAGTGAGCATAATGCCCAGATTGTGCTCAAACAGGTAGCCGACCCACGCCAGTTTGGGGTTGCTGAGCTCGATGATGATGGCCGCATCCGCCGCCTGGTCGAAAAGCCGCGTGATCCGCAGAGTGATCTGGCCCTGGTTGGGATCTATCTTTTCGATCAGCACATTTTCGAAGCCGTCAAGCAGATCCGCCCCTCGGCCCGTGGTGAACTGGAGATCACTGACGCCATTCAGTGGTTGGTCGATGCCGGACTGCAGGTCTACCCCTATGTCCACGAGGGCTGGTGGATCGATACTGGTAAGAAGGATGATATGCTTGAGGCCAACCGCCTCATCCTTGAAGAGTTAACCCCGGACGTGCAGGGTTATGTCGATCGTGACTCGCAGCTGATCGGGCGGGTGATCATCGAGGCCGGGGCCGAGATTATTAACTCGACTATTCGCGGGCCAGCGATCATTGGTGAGAAGACCCGCATTGTTAATGCCTATGTTGGTCCCTTCACCTCGATCTACCATCACTGCCTGATCGAGGAGAGTGAGGTTGAGCATAGTATTGTGCTTGAGCATAGCCGCATCCGCGGCCTGCCGGGCCGCCTTGAGGATAGCCTGATCGGGCGCAATGTTGAGGTGGCTCGCAGCCCGCTTAAACCCAAGGCTTATCGCTTGCTGATCGGTGATAATTCTACGATTGGCGTGCTCTAACCCGATGCAAAAAATCCCGTCTTCATCAATTACCCCTGAGCAACTCTATCGCTCGCGCCGCGCTTTCCTTGGCACAGCCGGGGCGCTGAGTCTGGCCGCGCTGCTGGCCGCCTGTGGTCGCGAACAGCCAGCCCCCCTTGCCGACGCTCCGCCCGCCGATGGACGTACTGACGAACTTGGCGATCCACTTAACAGCTTCGATCAGATTACCAACTACAACAATTACTACGAATTCACAACTGACAAACAGGGCGTGGCCCGCCTCGCCGAGCGTTTCCAGACCTCGCCGTGGGAAGTACAGGTAGGTGGGCTGGTTGCCCGCCCGCGCACCTTCGCTCTGGAAGATCTGCTGAAGCTAGAGCAAGAAGAGCGCATCTATCGCCTGCGCTGTGTCGAAGCCTGGTCGATGGTCATTCCGTGGCGCGGCTTGCCCCTCTCTCGCCTGCTGCAACTGGTTGAACCCCTGCCTGCCGCACGTTATCTGCGCTTCGAGACGGTCTTTCGCCCTGAGCAGATGCCCGGCCAGCAGGATCGTTTCTACCCCTGGCCCTATGTCGAAGGGTTGCGCCTCGACGAGGCCATGCACGATCTGACCTTCCTGGCGACCGGCCTCTACGGGCGCGATCTGCTGCCGCAGAGTGGTGCGCCGCTGCGGCTGGTGGTGCCCTGGAAGTATGGCTTCAAAAGTATCAAGTCAGTTGTCAAGATCGACCTTGTTGAGCAGCCGCCGACTTCCCTCTGGATGGCGCTGGCACCCAACGAGTACGGCTTTTACGCCAATGTCAATCCCGAGGTGGCTCACCCGCGCTGGTCGCAGGCGAGCGAGCGCCGAATCGGCGATGGCGGACGCCGTGCGACCCTGAATTTTAATGGGTATGCCGAGCAGGTGGCCGGCCTCTACGCCGGAATGGATCTGCGGGCCAACTACTGAGATGCGCCTATTGGATCGGCATCGCCTGCGCCTGCTGGTGCATCCGCTTAGCCTGTTGCCCCTGGCCCTGTTGAGCGTTGACGGCCTGCTTGGGCGGCTGAGTGTCAACCCGATCCAGGACCTGACCCTGCGCACCGGCAAAGCGGCCCTGGTACTGCTGCTGCTCACGCTCGCCTGTAGCCCCTTACGCCGCCTGACGGGCCAGCCATGGATTATGGCCCTACGCAAGCCACTGGGCCTCTACAGCTTTCTTTATGTCTGCCTGCACCTCTTGATCTTTGTCGGGCTCGACTATGGCTTCGATCCCTGGTTAATTGGCCAGGCGATTGCCGAGAAGCGTTATGTGCTGGCTGGGCTGGCCAGTTTCCTGCTGCTGCTGCCCCTGGCCCTGACCTCAACCAGGGCGGCGATGCGTAGACTGGGACGCTGGTGGCGGCGACTCCACTGGCTGGTCTACCCTGCAGCCCTGCTGGCGGCTCTGCACTTCCTCTGGCTGGCCAAAGTGCCGCGCGAGCCGCTGATCTATCTGGCGATCCTGCTGCTGCTGCTGGCTACACGCCTGCTACTACGCCGTCAACGCAAACCGTTGGCCTAGAGCATCGCTAGCGTATTCCCTCTCTGAGACTTGTCAGGTGGCGGCAGGGAAGCCATTTGGGTTCTTGAGATTCGTGCGTGCGCCTGTTAGAATAGCTATGACTGAACAGGTTTGCGCAAGACAGAACGAGTAGACCTATGTCAGAGTTAAAAGATAAACTGGTGCTCGTGGTTGATGACGAGCCGCGTATGATCAACTTTATGCGTATGAACCTCGAATTGGAGGGCATGCGCGTCAGTACCGCTGCGAATGGGCGTGACGCGGTCGATAAGGTGCGCGAGGATATGCCTGATGTGGTATTACTCGATGTGATGATGCCGGTACTTGATGGCTTTGAGGCCCTGCGGCGCATCAGACAGTTCTCACAGGTGCCCGTGCTCATCCTCACTGCGAAGGACGAGGAAGAGGATCGTGTGCGCGGGTTGGAGTTGGGGGCTGATGATTATATCGGTAAGCCCTTTAGCCACCGCGAGCTGGTGAGCCGGATCAAAGCCGTGCTGCGCCGCCACTATATCGCCCCACCGGTTCCCCAGACCCTGGTGCAGATCGATGATCGGCTCAGCATCGATTTTGCTCGCCGCGAAGTATTGGTGGCGGGCCAACGGGTCAATCTGCGCCCGACCGAGTACCGCCTGCTCTACCATCTGGTACAGAATGCTGGCTATGTGCAAACCCACGAGATGTTACTCTCAAAGGTCTGGGGGCCGGAGTACCGCGACGAGAACCATTATTTGCGGCTCTATATCACCTATCTGCGCCAGAAGATCGAGCCTGATCCCGGTAGCCCACGCTACATTCTGACCGAGCGCGGGGTCGGCTATCGTTTTGTCGATTTTCATAGCAAGAGCGGCTGATCCCACATCTGGAGTAGTTATGTCACGGCCAAGACGCCGCAGCAAGTCGACGGGCCGCCCCAACGAAGCCGGCGAACCTACGCCTCCGCCCGCCCCAGTGAGCGAGGCGGCAAGTACACCGTCGTCCGCAGCCCCATCTGCAAAGCGCCGGCGTCGGCGGAGCCGGCGTGGCAACCAGAGTGAACTGCCCCAGACTGCGCAAGGCCACCCGAACAGTCAACCCGAAGGCCAGGGGCGCCCGCCGCGTCAGCGCGAGCAACACACGTCCAACACTCAGCCCGAAGGCCAGGGGCGTCCACCGCGTCAGCGCGAGCAGCACGCGCCCAACAGCCAGGCCGAACGCCAGGGTCGCCCACCGCGTCAGCGGAAGCAGAATGCACCCAACGGCCAACCCCAAAACCAGGGCCGCCCACCGCGTCAGCGCGAGCAGCACGCGCCTAACGGCCAGGCCGAACGCCAGGGGCAGGCTCTCCAAATACAGGGCGAAGGCCCACCTTCTGGTCAGGGGCAGACCACAGGGCGGCCCCGCCGCCGCCGCTCACGCCCACGGGGTGAACAGCAGGTGCTGGAGGGTCAGGCATCTGGCGGCGATCTGAATAAAACGACCCCGCCGAATAGCAGAGGCGGCGGACGTTCACGATCTGAACGAGCCGGCACGGCACGCCCTAGCGGGCGGGTTACGCCGCGCACGACGAGTGACCAGCGTGGGCGCGCCAGCCAGCGTTTTCGTCCCACACAACGCCCACGTCTGCCAATCGATGACTTCCAGACCAGGAGCCAGCCGGGTGAGTTTGGCGAGTCGTGGTGGGCTCAACGCTGGATCAATGTCCTGGAGAGCTTTGGTTTCAGTAGTCGGCTGAACCGTGGCCGTTCCTATGCGCGCAGCGGGGCCGTGCTTACGATCGAGGTTCACCAGGGGCGCGTGATCGCTTATGTGCAGGGCTCACGCTCGATACCTTACAAGGTAGTGCTCTCGGTCATCCCGCTCAGCAATGCCCAGTGGGAACGGGCTATCGATGCTATGGCCGATCAGGCCATCTTCACCGCCAGGCTGCTGGCTGGCGAGATGCCCCGTGAGATCGAGCAGGCTTTTGCTACCGCCCGGGTCTCGCTCTTCCCCCAGAGCGTGCATGACATTCAGACCGAGTGCTCATGCCCGGATTATGCAGTTCCCTGTAAGCACATCGTTGCGGTCGCCTATCTGCTTGGCGAGCGCTTCGACGAAGACCCTTTCCTGGTCTTTGAGCTACGTGGCCGCAGTAAAGAGAAGATCATCGCTGGCTTGCGCGCCCGCCGCGCCGATACGACCTCCGCCGCGCCATTACCAAGCACCCCGGCCCGTGACGTGCCCACGCTGGCCGAGTTGCTGGTCGGCTTCGATCAACCCGGCCCTGAGCTTGAGCAGATTGCGCCCCAGGTTGTCGCTCCGGCAGTGGCCTCGACGATGTTGCGCCGCTATGGCCCTTCGCCGGTTGATACGACCAACGATCTACATGCCGCCTACCTGCTGATGAGCCGCGCTACCCTCGATCGGCTCTTCGCCGAGGAGTAGGAGTAGTACGCCGTCTGAGCTACTCTGACGGGTTGGGGGAGGGTTTTTCGGAGCGGGTTTCGCCCTCAGCTGTGAAAATGACCGCCCCATCTGGCTGCCTGGTGGCATGCAGATCGATCAGTTCATCGTCAGGGGCTGGATCACGAAGGGCGTTGATGTCCTTGGTATTCTGCAGATCGCTGTAGAACGTCTCTGTTTGTGGGCCATCGCCAATCAAGTAGTGGAAGTTGTCGGGGCCAAGCCGACTGAGCAAGTGCTTCATAATCCGGTCGACATTGTCATACGGGCCGTTGATGAAGAGCGGCTTACCCTGCGGCCCGCCGGTCAGCACAGGCGTTGGGTCAGCCTCGGGGTTGGCCTGTTCGAGCAGGTGGCGCGCCTGATGAAAGATCGGATCGGGCTGAAGGCCCAGGCTGGCAGCATACTCCAGGCCAGTAAAGGCAATCTTGGCGGCCAGGTTAATGCTGATTGGCTTCATCGGGGCAAGGCCCAACGTGTGAGCGCGCAGCCCGGCGTTGTACTTCTGAACATCTTTGAAGAACATGGCCTGGGCGCTCTTCACCCCCAGACATGCCAGGTCAACCAGCATTGACGCGGCGGCCAGTTTGCCTGAGCGCAGCGAGCGCCGGGCCACCAGCAGAATCGCCAGGCGGCCCGGCTCGTCCCAATCATGTGAGACCAGCACCTCGTGGACGGGCCAATCGGCAGCGATGGCCATCCCGCCCAGCGGCTTTGCGGGCGGGGTGGGTTTGTTCTTTTTTGCCATAGGTTGCTCCTGATTGATATCGATGCAGGTTTGAGCGGGTCGGTGGCCCATTTACTCAATGAGCCGTTAAGCAGCACATCAAAACGCAGCGTTAGCCCAGGGCCGCCACCGCATCCCGCACACTGTCGGCAGGCTTGACTTTACGCGCTACTTCGATCAGCGTACCCTCTTCGTCGATTATAAAATGTGAGCGTTCGACACCCATATATTTTTTGCCATACATACTCTTTTCCACCCAGACGCCGTAGGTCTCGGCGACCGTGTGCTGGTTATCGACCAGTAGAGTAAAAGGCAGGTTGTTTTTAGCCTTGAAATTCTGGTGCGACTTCACACCGTCGGGGCTGACACCAAGCACCACGGCATTTTTCTCCTCAATCGCCGGGTAGTTATCTCGAAACGAACAAGCCTGGGTCGTACAACCAGATGTAGCGTCCTTCGGGTAGAAGTAGAGGATCACCTTCTTGCCGCGCAGCTGCGACAGGCGCACAGGCTCGCCGCTGTCACTGAGCAACTCGAAATCGGGGGCTGGTGCGCCAACTTTCACAACATGATCGGTCATAGGATCACTCCTTATGCGGGCGTCAACTTCCTACCTGCCCGGACATACGCAGGACAGCTATAGTATAGTATACGCAACGATGCGGCAGGCTGAGAAGAGAGAGGTTGCCATCATGGCGAAAGCAGCGAACGAGCGGGTGATCAGCAACTATGAGCGTTATCTGGATGCGGCCTTTAATCGAGCGGACTACTACCCACTTGGTGCGATGCCTGACCCGACCCTCTATCGGCCGGTGGGGGCATGGCTGGGACGCCTGATCCTGCCTGAGCCTGCCGAGCGCGAGTTGGTGCTAGGAGCCTGGCTGGAGTTGCACCTCACCCCGCCTGAGCACCAGAATCTGGTGGGGCAACGGGTACGCCTGCGCTGGGCGACCACGCTCGACCTCAACGCACGCATGTGGGGGGCCACACGCTCGGTGCATTTCGACGAGAATGCCCTTGAAGCAATGACTAAGGGTACAGTGCTTGGCGAGCGTCTTGATGGACGTGAGTATGTCAATCCGCTTGAATCACTGGCTGGGGCGCATAGCGAAGATGACATCTGCGTACGGCTTGAAGGCGATTTGCGCCTGGATGAGCAGCCAGCGGACGATGGCGAGCCGATCATCTTCATCACCCGCGACCCGGTTCTGATCACTGGGCGTTACTATGCGCTGATCAGCTTTGTTGGCCCGACTGGCGAAGGTGATCGCTACCGTGTGCGACACTACGAGCGGGCCTCCGGCAGCTTCAGCGGCCCTGAAGAGTTGGTACGCCTGCCCGAGGTTGTGCCTGACAGTAATGCGACCCGTAATAGCACCGCTGCTGGCATCGAGCGTTCTCCATTGAATGCTATGGGTTGGTATGCCTATGGTGCGCTCGATAAGGACGGCCATTTTGTTGTCCAGGCCCTTGCCCCACGGGCACTCTTACGGCTCGAACCACAGATCTTCTGTGATCGCACCGTCGAGTGCATGGATTACCTGAAGCCGAAAAACTGGAAAAAGGATGCGGTCAAGGGCCAGGTCAGCGTGGCTCTGCTCTGTGGCGATGGGATCACACCGCATACGGCACGCGAGGCATGGCGCGAAGGCGAACGCGGCCTGGTCATCCACCTCTTTGGGGGCATTGGGGGGGCTAAGGCCGAGCCAGCAGCAAAGACACCCCTCTACTGGGGCCACTTCGCCTTTGGTGACGCTACCGTGATCCGTGAGCCCCTGGCTGACGAGTTAAGCTTTGACATACTCTATCTCCAGGTCTATGCCCATAATGTCGATGGGTTTCCCTCGGCGACAGCTCACTACAGCCGCTATGTTGGTGACCGCCAGTTTGGCTGGCTGGGGTCGCGCCCGATCCAGGATCTCATCTTCCGCCTCGATTCCTTTACGGGTGATTTTGACCTGCATGGGCGCCAGGTCTCAGCCCTTGAGCAGTTCATCAAGCAGGTTGAAGTGATGATGGCGCGCTACCGCATTGCCGATGGGCGTGGGGCGACGGTTGTCGGCGCAGCCAACAACTGTGCCCAGGATTCGGCCCAGGCCCTTTATGCTTCGATTAGCCGCGTGGGGCGTACCCTGCGTGGGCGGGGCGGTGTGACCGAAGCCCTGGCCAGTACACCAGAAAACGCCCGCCGACTTGAAGATCTACAGAAGATCGGCAGTGATCTGCGTGGCGTGCTGGTGCCCTGGGGCTCGGCCCGCGCCGACTGGGAGTACGAGATGCCCTTACTAGGCGGGGCCGACGATGGTGGTATGCTGCGTGGGCTTGGCAAAGTGGTCAGTAGCTGGCGCACCATGTTGCCGCCGGTGGCAGCCCGGGCCATGGCCGAGGTCTTCTTCAAGCATGGGGCTTCAGCATGGGTTCTGCGGAGCTACCAGGTCGGTGGCGAAGATCCCGAAATTGAGCCATACGTGCCGAATGTGTAGCCTAGCCTCCAAGGGGAATGGCAATTGCCACCATCGCAGCGGCGATGGCGATCAATAGCAGGCCAGTCTTCCAGGGGCTGACCCCAGTGTGGCGGCCCCAGCCGAAGCCGGCCACAAAGAGCACAATAAACGAGACAACGTTTGAGACGCGGATGGCCAGGTCGCTATTGTGGCGCAACAGCACCAACGGCACCAGCGAGGGAAGCACCGCAAGCAGCGTGACCAGCAGAGTGCCTAGCGCTCCGGTCAGGTCGTCGGGCCTGAGCCCGACCGGGCTAGCTACGCCTTCGCGCAGGTAGGGATAGGCACGGCGGTAAAGGGCCTGGCGCTCCGGCTCGGCGACAATTGGATCGAGCACATAGTCCAGCTCATCGGCGATCAGCGCCAGGGCCTCCGCTTCACTCGCTGCTGTCTGCACATCATACAGCAAGCGTCGGCGCTCACCGCGCTGAAACAGCTCGATCAAGAGGTACATAATCGCGTCGATCATGCCCCAGGCAAGGGTAGCACCCACGGCCGCAAAGAGCATGTCGTTAACATAGACCTCAGACGAGACATCGGCGGGCACACTGCCATGATCGAAGATACGGAAGGTCAGCGTGAAGGTCAGCAGAACCAACACGCTGTAGATCGTCTGCGAAAGGCGATCAATGGGGTCAAGTAGGAGCCCGAAGAAGCCCTGGCGTGAACTGGGCCGTGTGCGTGGGCGGGTGTTCTTGCGTACAAACATAAGTAGAGGATGCCCAGTTGAACGGAAGATCCACTGGGCGGCTATGCTATAATACACCCAGGTGCCGGGTTGTGTAATGGCAGCACGACGGACTTTGAATCCGTCTGTCCAGGTTCGAGTCCTGGCCCGGCAGCCAGTAATCACCGCCAAATCAACCGGATGCAGCGGTGTGATTTAGCCCGCAGCAAGCATGGCACTGGGCAGTATAAGCGACATCCTGATCTTGCTGGACGATGCCCTCAAGCGGATCTCCGCGAGCACCTGTGACTGGTGCTCTGCTTCAGGCCGATTGTGATAGGGCAGAGCACAACAGTGGAGCAGTGCTTCACTGTATTTTTTATTTTTTGCCGGGCTTTCAGGTAACGACTGAGGAATGCTGCCATGGATGGTCGTCTGCTCGTCTTCAGTGGCTCTGCCAACCCTGAGTTGGCCGGAGAGATCGCGACACATCTGCGCATGTCGGTGGGCCGGGCGATGGTAGACACCTTCAGGAACGGGGAGACGCGCATTAAGATCTTTGACAATGTGCGTGGCTGTGATGTCTTTGTCATCCAACCCACCTGTACACCCGTCGACCATCACTTGATGGAGTTGTTGCTGATGATCGACGCCCTGCGCCGCGCATCAGCCCGGCGTGTGACGGCAGTCATTCCCTACTATGGCTACGCCAAGCAGGAGAAAAAGACGGCTGGACGTGAGCCAATCTCGGCCAAACTGGTGGCCAACCTGATCTGTACTGCCGGGGCCGACCGCGTCCTGACGATGGATCTACATACCCCGGCTATCGAAGGCTTCTTTGATATTCCCGTTGACCACCTGCAGGCCTCGCCACTGTTGGCCGACTATATCCACAGCCTCGGCCTGCCTGACCCGGTGGTCGTCTCACCTGATGCTGGCGGTGTTGGGCGGGCCAACCGCTTCCGGGAGAAGATCGGCGCGACGCTGGCCATTATCGCCAAGCAGCGCCCCGAGCCTGACACCTGCGAGGTGCTCGAAATGGTCGGCGAGGTTGAGGGGAAGACGGCGATCATTGTTGATGATATGATCTCAACCGGCGGAACACTGGTCGAGGGGGCTCAGGCGCTGATCGAGCGCGGTGCTCGTAAGGTCTATGCGTGTGCGACCCACGGTATTTTTTCGGGTGAGGCCCTGAATCGCATTGGTCGCTCGGATCTGATCGAGACGATCATCACCAACACCGTGCCCCAGCCAGACAATGCCACCGACGCCCGGATTCGCTCGATCAGCGTCGCTTCACTCTTTGCCGAGGCGATTATGCGGATTCATAAAGATCTCTCGCTCAGTGTGCTTTTTTCGTGACAAATGGGACACCACGTACCCGTCGCTTGATCGTCCGGTTGATCGATGATCCATTGAGATTCAGGACGAGTACGATACCGTTGGCACAGCGCAATCAACGCGCAACAAAAGGAGACCATGATGAGCGAGGCTGACTACGCGGCCCTGGAGCAAGCAGCGGTGAAGGCACGCGAGTTGGCCTACGTACCCTACTCGCATTTTCAGGTGGGGGCCGCAGTGCTGACCGCCTCGGGACGGATCTTTTGCGGTGGTAACCTGGAGAACGCCGCCTACCCCCTCTGCATCTGCGCCGAACGCGTGGCCCTTTTCAGTGCCTATGCAGCTGGCGAGCGTGAGATTGTGGCCCTGGCAGTCGTCACAGACACCAGCGCGGTGGCCAGCCCCTGTGGGGCTTGCCGCCAGGTTATCCTTGAACTGGCTCCCCACGCCGAGGTCATCTTGCTCAACCTGAACGGGGCGCACCGGCTGACCAGCCCCCAGGCACTACTGCCCGACGGTTTCGGGCCGGGACAGTTGGCGGAGGGCAGCTAGAGCTCACCAGCCCCAGCTGCCGGGGCCGCCCTTAAACGGCCCGACGATGTCGCTGGTGATCCAGCCGCCGTAGAAACCACCGGGCTGGGGCGTCACCAGCTCATCATCGACATAGCATGCATCAAGTTCCCCGGCGTAGAAGGCCAGGTAGCCAGCCATGGGGGCAAAGGGTGGCGTAGGGTTAGGGTAGGCCCAGGCGGCATGGGCAGCCCGCCGCGCCCCGACAACCACATCGTAGTAGATCGCCTGGCCCTTGAATTCGCAGAACGAACTGCCCTGCGCCGGGTGGAGCAGCTGCATGTTGATATCCTCGGGCGGGATGTAGTAGACCGGCGGGTGGCTGGTTTCGAGCACACGCAAGGCATGCACACTATCGACGATCAGCTGATCGGCGAAGCTGGCGCGAATCCGGCGACTCACCAACTCGAGGCGTGGCGGACGCGGGTAATCCCAGACCGACTCCTGGCCCGGGCCGGGCCGCTGACGATGGATCATACAACACTCCTTGATCTGGTGATGTTTTTCATCTCAGGAGGGGTGCAGCAGCTAGCGCCGCTGCACCCCCTCCGCTGGTGTGGGGACGGCCCTGCCCGCTAACGCCGCGCTGGTGTGGGGACGGCCCTGCCCGCTAACGCCGCGCTGGTGTGGTGAGGGATCCAACGGCTCCCCTCCATAATTTATACCACCGGATGACCGTGGGGAACCCGCCGCAAGCCGCCGGGTTTGAACCCGTGCGGTGAGGCGGGTTTCTCGCTGGCTTCAGCCCTTGCATCTGGCGTCCTCATGCGGTATTATCCTATGGTATCGCACATGTGTTCCGGGTGTGTCCATGATCCGTACCCACATCTTGCCGTGCCGCTTGCCCCGTGCAGACGCCGAATCCCTCAACCGTGAGAGCGGTCAGATCTATACCGACGTGCTGGTCTGGCACTACCGCATCTATCGGCGCACCGGGCGGTGGCTTTCGCCGGGGGCGGATGCACGGCTGAACGACTCCTTTGGGCCAAGTACCCTGCACGCCCACAGTCGGGATGCCGCTCAACAGGGCTTTGCCAAGGCGTGCAAGACCGCGAAGGCGAACCGGGGGCGCGGGGCGAAGTATCCACATCGGAGGAAGTTCTACCACACCACCGTGTCTGAGTAACTAACACATGGCATTTACGGCTTTGGAGAGCGGCATGACGACTT
>CAZQCG010000025.1:0-75568 GCA_964592425.1 uncultured Chloroflexaceae bacterium | reverse complement strand
GCCCCCCTATCCTACCAGCTCCAGTAGTAGCATAAACGTTCTGGGTAAAGATATGATAACCACGAGGGGTGTTGGCTGGGTCGGCGTACTACCCATCGCCTGATCAATGAGTTTGAGGCTGCTGCGCCGAGCGAGCGGAGCAGCCGTATTGCTTTGCCAACCTTGCTTGACCAGATCGAAGAGGCGGTCTGGGCGGTTGATCTCGCCTATCGTATCCTCTATGCCAACCAGCAGATCCGCACTTTTATGGAGGTGCTTACCAGCCGCGCCTTCCTCCTCGGCCAGAGTATCTTCTATCCTGAGCTCTCTACCGAACAGCGGGCTATCTGGCAGGGCTACTACGACCGCGCCCTCCGTGGTGAGATCCATAGTGTCGAGGTTGTGGGCCAGGCGGATCACCTGCCCGGTGCGCGCGAGTATCGTTTTCAGCCTATGCGTGCCGCCGATGGGGCGATCATCGGCGTGATTGTGGTTCGGAGCGATATAACTGCCCGCCATACTGCTGAGCAGGCCCTGCGTGCCAGCGAAGAACGGTTTCGCGCCTCGGTTGAGAATATGCTCGACTCTTTTGGTATCTATAGCGCCATCCGCGCTGTCGACGGCACCATTGTCGATTTTCGTATCGATTACGTTAATGAAGCCGCCTGTGTCAGTACTCAGCTCAGCCGTGAAGCCCAGATCGGCCATCGTCTGCTTGAGGTGCGCCCCGGCCATCGTGAAAGTGGCCTCTTCGCTGCCTACTGTGACCTGGTCAATACCGGCATCCCGCTCAGCCGCGAGAGCCTGGCCTATACCAATCACGATGGTGATCTCTTGCTGAGTCATGCGTTTGATATTCGCGCCAGTCGTTTCGGTGATGGCTTTATCGCATCCTGGCGCGATATTACTCCTCGCAAGCAGGCCGAGTTACAGCTGGCCGCCAGTCAGAATTTTATCGAGAGGATCACCGAACTTCTGCCCGCTGGAATCTATATCTTTGATATAAAAGCGCAGCAGAACATCTATACTAACCGGCACATTGCCAACCTACTGGGCTATGCACCTGACGAGATCCAGGCCCTCGGCGAGCAGTTTGTTGCAACCCTACTGCATCCCGACGACCATCCCCAGTTTACTCATCTGCTTGATGCGATGCGTTCGGCTGAGGATGGCCAGATTGTCGAAAATGAATACCGTTTTCGCCACCGTGACGGCAGTTGGCGCTGGATGCGCAGCCGTGAGACGGTCTTCCGCCGCGACGAGGCTGGCCAGGTCTGGCAGACGGTTGGTTTTGTCGAGGATATTACCGATCGGCGCATCCTCTACGACCGGGTTCACTACCAGGCGAACCTGCTGGCCCAGATCACCGACGCGGTGATTGCAACCGACAGCGAATCACGCATCAGCAGTTGGAATACGGCTGCCGAGCGCATCTATGGCTGGAGCGCTGCGCAGGCGCTTGGGCGTAAACTGCCTGAACTGATCGAGACACGCTATATCGCTGAGAGCGAAGAAGATGTAGAGCGTGCCCTCCTGCGCAACGATACCTGGAGTGGTGAGGTTGAGCAGCGCCGCGCTGACGGAACACTCACGGCCATCCAGTCGATCGTCAGTCTGCTGCGTGATCAGTATGGTAAGCCTACCGGCACGGTGCGCGTCAACCGCGACATTAGTGATCGCCGGCATTCCGAGCATCTGCTTCAGGCAGCCAATACGCGCCTCGAACAGGCGATCCTTGATGCGCGCCGCCGTACCTCTGAGGTTGTGCAGATCAACCAGATGCACGACCTGTTGCAGGTCTGCCAGAATCGCAGAGAGACTGCCGAGGTGATTGGCATCTGCCTTGCCGCCCTCTTCCCTGAGCATCGCGGCTACCTGGCGGTACGCCAGCCCGGTGCTCACCGGGTTGAGGTGCTTGGCCACTGGGGCGGTGCGCCGCCGTTACGCTTGACCTTTGGTCTTGATGCCTGCTGGGCCCTGCGCCTTGGCCAGTTGCACATCGTCAAGCCCGACCACGATGCTCCTCGTTGTCAGCATACCGCCGAGTCTTCGGCCATCTGCCACTGCTGCCTGCCGCTCGCTGTCCAGGGTGAGCTCTATGGTGTGCTCAGTGTTGCTGGTACCCACGAGCCACCGATTGAACTGCTGCTCTCGGTTGGTGATGCGATCAAACTGGCCCTCGCTAATATCGACCTGCGCGAGGCCCTGCGCGAGCAGGCTACCCACGATCCACTCACCGGGCTCTTTAACCGGCGCTACCTTGAGGCCAGCCTGCCACGTGAACTGCACCGTGTGCAGCGTGAGGGTGACCCCCTTTGTGTTGTGATGATTGACATCGACCATTTCAAGCGCTTTAATGATCGTTATGGCCACGAGGCTGGCGATATCCTGCTACGCGAAGTGGCCTGGGTCTTCCGTGACGGTATTCGTCGCAGTGATATTGCCTGTCGTTATGGTGGCGAGGAGTTTTTGCTTGTCTTACCTGGCTCCTCCCTTGCGGAGACCCGTACCCGTGTCGAAGCGATGGCCATGCTCATCCGTACCCTGCGGATTGATTACCTGGGTCGTCGGCTTGACCCGGTGACGATCTCGGTTGGTCTTGCCGCTCGCCAGCATCATGAGAGTATGGCCGAACTCATCCGCGCCGCCGATGAGGCACTCTACCTGGCCAAAGCCGGTGGGCGTGATCAGCTTGTCGTGGCCGAACGGAACATGGCGGATTTCTAGTGAAGCCTATGCAATACTACCTATGCCTCCTTCTTGTGGCAACTCTTATCAGCGCATGCGGCGAGGCGCGCCCTGCTACCCTGCCTACCCTGCCCACTGAGGCTGGCATGATCGCACTCGAAAGCCAGCTGCTTACGCCAGGTAGTGGTAAGCTGGTTGAGGGGGAGTTGGCCCCTGATTTCAGCTATACCCTGGCCGACGGCAGCACCCAGCGCCTCAGTGATCTGCGTGGCCGTCCTGTGCTGATCAATTTCTGGGCCAGCTGGTGCCAGCCCTGTGTCGAGGAGATGCCCGTGCTGGCCCAGGCTTACGCCGAGGCGAACGGTGATCTGGCGATTCTGGCCGTCAACCGCAACGAACTGCCCGAGGCGCTTGCCCGCTTTGCCAGTAACAGCGCCGTGCCCCTTGACTTCCCACTGATCACCAATCTTAGCGGTGACATCGGTGACCGCTATGGAGTCACAAGTCTACCCGTCAGCTATTTTATCAACCGTGACGGCAGGATTGTCGCCCGTCATATCGGTGGTCTCTCGGCGACAACCCTTGCCGAGCGCCTTGCCGCATTGCAATGAATCATCCGCCAACCGACATCCCGCGCCTACCCCAGCCCACCCTTGGTACGCCACCGGCCCGGGTGGAACGCCCCTGGCTCTGGCTTGCGATCGGGCTCTTTGGTATGCTGCTGCTGGCCCTGCTCTTCTGGCCGGGGGCACCGCTCGATTGGAAGCTCTACGCCGTTGTGCATGGGGTGTGTGCCCAGCAGCACAACATCACCCTTGGCGGGGCCCAGTTTCCCATCTGCGCTCGCAACAGTGGGATCTACCTCAGTTTTCTGCTCACCCTGATCATGCTCTATGCTGGCGGGCGTGGGCGTGCCGGAGGGGTGCCACCCTGGCCGATCAACCTGTGCCTGGGCCTCTTTGTGCTGATCATGGCCGTAGACGGCTTCAACTCATTGGCTGTCGATCTCGGTATGGCCGGGCTCTACCCACCTGCCAACTTGCTGCGCACCCTCACCGGCATGGGTATGGGCATTGCTATTGCCGTCACCCTGCACTTGATCTTCACCAATAGCCTGCGCCAGGATGTGCAACCTGACCAGCCGATCCTCCAGCATTGGTGGGAGCTACCGGCCCTGCTTGGGCTTAACCTGCTGATATTGGCGGCGATCTACGGCAACCTGGAACTACTCTACTGGCCCCTCGCCTTTGGGGCCTTCTTCGGTATCACGGGCGTGCTCTACCTGGTAAGCTTGTTGCTCAGTGCACTCTTCCTTGGTTACGAAAGCCGCGTGACCCACCTGACCCAACTTGCCCGCCCGGCCATCATTGCCCTCTTCCCGACCCTCGTGATCCTCGCCAGTATGGCCTGGTTACGCTTCTGGCTAGAAGACCTGGGCTTGCCGATCTGACGAGAGGCGTGGTGCTGAACCCTATGCCGCAGCAGCTGGCGTAGGTTAGCTGAGGCTCAAAACCTCGTTGTGAAGCAGATCCTGGATTCCACTGAGGAGCATGCGCAACAGACCCTCGAGATCGACGATCTGGTTGTCGCTGAATTGCTGCAGGATCTGCTCCATATCCTCGTACCGGGCTTGCTCAACGCGGGCCAGGCGCTCGTCGCCCTGAGAGGTTAACATAACCTGTACCACGCGCCGATCCTCAATGTCGCGCACCCGCCCCACCAGATTGTCGTCGATCAGGCGATCAACAATCCCCGTCAGGGTGCCAGCTGACTGCTGGGTGCTTTCGGCCAGTTCGCTCATACGGCATGTCCCTGCGTTGCGAATGGCAAAGAGGGTGACCAGTTGCGGTAGGGTCAGGCTGATCTCGGCACGGTTCAAGGTCTGAAGCAGTTGCTTGTGACTCTGCCAGGTAATCTGGCGAATGAGATCGTCAATCGCCGTGATCGTCTCGTTCTGACTACTGATCGCGTTCATAGAAAGGCCTCCTCGGTAGGTGGCCGGTGGCGGGTCGCCAGTGAAGCGCCGTCGGTCCCTGAAGCATCGATTATTCTTGCAAAAAACATTTCAGCTGACGCCCTATCTTAGCTTATAAACAACACAATGTCAACCAAATGCACAGAAGTGTTCCCCGCCTTTGCAAAGTCGTCAGACCGCCTGCATGGTGCGTTTGGATGTGGTACAATACTCGGACGGGTTTGGCTTGACCCGTTGTTTTGCCCTAGTAAAGAATAACCTTGACTCTTGTACAAGGTGTGGTATAATTTTCTTTCGCAGTTTTAACAGGCTGCCTGCTCCGGCCAGTTATACAGACCTCCCGCGATATGGGTGGCTGGTACGGGCCGGCCATTCCTGTTTCTGGTCTCGTAACGAGGCTCGGCGCTGTTCGGGTGTGGCCGGTGTGTTGCTTGTTGTCGCCCGCTACGCCTACCCGCCGATCACGATCCGCCGCGCTTTCTCGCTTGACCAGTCAGTGCCAGCTTGAGGTCTGCGTGGCCCGCGCCGCTGTGCGTGGGTTCGTGACGACACTGAAGAGGTGAGTATGCCCCCATTGATTGAGTCCGTGGTGCTCCAGCCGTTGATCGCACCGCTTGAGACGGGTATCCATGGTCAGACGCGCCGCATCGAGCGTCGCCCATTCGCGCGCATCCACGACGCGATCGATGTGCCGCGCTTGATCGAGACCCAGGTCAATAGCTTTGAGTGGTTCCGGCGTGAGGGCCTGCGGGAACTCTTTGAGGAGATCTCGCCGATCACTGACTTTACCGGCAAAAATCTTGAGTTGCATTTCCGCGATTATCTCTTTGGCGATCCGCGTTTTGATGAATTTCAGTGCCGTGAGCGTGATCTGACCTATGCTGCCCCCCTGCGGGTCAATGTTGAACTACGCATCCTCAGTACCGGCGAGATTAAGGAGTCGGAGATCTTCCTCGGCGACTTTCCGGTGATGACCGATAACGGCACCTTTATTTATAACGGTGCCGAGCGGGTGGTCGTCTCCCAGTTGATCCGTTCGCCGGGGGTCTATTTTAAGGATGACAAGGATCCGACCTCGGGTCGCGCCCTCCATTCAGCCAAGTTGATCCCTAATCGTGGTGCCTGGCTCGAGTTTGAAACCAATAAGCGTGATGTGATCAGCGTTAAGGTGGATCGCAAACGCAAGATTCCGGTCACGATCCTGCTGCGGGCGATTATGGCCTGGCAGGCTGATGATGAGGGCGTCGGGCGCTGGGTACCCGATAATGAGCTCGATCAGCACGGCCATAACGACCATGTTCTTGATCGCTTGCGTCATATTGATACGGTGACTGAACATCCTTATACTCAGGCTACCCTCGATAAAGACCCCTCCCATAATAGTAAAGAAGCCCTGATGGAGCTCTATAAGCGCCTCAGGCCCGGCGATCCGCCAACCCTCGAGAATGCCCGCTCGCTGATCGAGTCGCTGCTCTTTAATCCGCGCCGCTATGACCTGGCCAAGGTGGGGCGCTATAAGCTCAATAAGAACCTCTGGGAGCGTGATGTACGCCGTGATAGCAGCAGCGATGCACCGAGTATGGCGGTGCGTGTGCTGCTCCCCCGCGATATTTTTAAGATCGTTGAGCAGATCATCCAACTCAACAATGGCCACGGGCGGGCCGATGATATCGACCATCTTGGTAATCGCCGTGTGCGTACCGTTGGTGAGTTGATCCAGCAGCAGTTCCGCGTTGGTCTGCTGCGCCTCGAGCGGGTGGTCAAGGAGCGTATGTCGCTTCAAGATCCCGAAAGCGCAACGCCCAACGGCCTGATCAATATTCGCCCGGTCGTTGCCGCGATGCGCGAGTTCTTCGGTGGCTCGCAGCTCAGCCAGTTTATGGATCAGACCAATCCCCTCGCTGAGTTGACCAATAAACGCCGCCTCTCGGCCCTTGGCCCCGGTGGCCTCTCGCGTGACCGCGCCGGCTTTGAGGTGCGTGATGTCCACCATAGCCACTATGGCCGCATCTGCCCTGTCGAGACGCCGGAAGGGCCGAATATTGGTCTGATCGGTACGATGTCGACCTTCTCGCGGGTCAATGAGATGGGCTTTCTTGAGACGCCGTACCGTAAGGTCTATAACGCCGTTGAGAATACGCCGGTCTGGCGTGAGCGTGGCTTGCTCCTGCGTGATGTGCGTGATTTGCGTACCGGCGACCTGATCGCCGCCAAAGGTAGTCGGGTCGATGAAGCCGGTGCGGCTCGTATCGCGGTGGGCCTCCTGCGTGGCATGATCCTGCGTGAGGATATTACCGACCCCGATAGCGGTGCGACGATTGCCGAAGAGGGTACTGAGATCAACCGTGCGCTCGCCGAGAAGATCGCCAATCTGCCGCTTAAGGCAATCCGCATTAAACCGGTGGTCTCACAAGAGGTTGAATACCTGAGTGCCGATGAGGAAGACCGCTTCGTCGTCGCCCAGGCGAACGCACCGATCGATGAGCATAACCGTTTTATCCAGCAGACGGCCTCCTGCCGCTTCGCCGAGAAGTTTGTGCAAGAGCGGGTTGACCGGATTGACTATATGGATGTCTCGCCCAAGCAGGTGGTTAGCGTCAGTACGGCGCTGATTCCCTTCCTTGAGCACGATGATGCTAACCGTGCTCTTATGGGCTCGAATATGCAGCGCCAGGCGGTGCCGCTCCTGCGTCCCGATGCGCCAATCGTCGGTACGGGCATGGAGTTTCGCGCTGCCCGCGACTCAGGCCAGGTGGTGGTCGCCCGCAAGCCGGGTAGGGTGCTCTCGGCAACCGGCGACCGCATTCTGATCGAGGAGGACGACGGTTACGAGCGCGAGTATCGCCTGCGTAAGTTTATGCGCAGTAATCAGGATACCTGCATCAATCAGCGCCCTGCCGTGCAGAAAGACCAGAGTATTGAGGCTGGCATGGTGATTGCCGATAGCTCCTCGACCGATAATGGCGAGTTGGCTCTCGGCCAGAATATCCTGGTGGCCTATATGCCCTGGGAGGGCGGTAATTTTGAGGATGCTATCCTCGTTTCCGAGCGTTTAGTGCGCGAGGATATCTTTACCTCTATCCATATCGAGAAGTATGAGGTTGAGGCCCGCGATACCAAGCTTGGCCCCGAGGAGATTACACGCGATATCCCCAATGTCGGCCAGGATAGCCTGCGTAATCTTGATGAGCGTGGGATTATCTATGTCGGGGCCGAGGTGCAACCGAACGATATCCTTGTCGGTAAGATTACGCCCAAGGGCGAGACTGATCTGACCGCTGAGGAACGCCTGCTGCGGGCGATCTTCGGTGAGAAGGCCCGTGAGGTGAAGGATAGTTCGCTGCGCGTGCCGAACGGCGTGCGTGGTAAGGTGATCGATGTCAAGGTCTTCGCCCGTAACGAGGGTGCTGAGTTGCCCGTCGGGGTGAACCAGACCGTGCGCGTGCTGCTGTGCCAGAAGCGCAAGATCAGCGCCGGCGATAAGATGGCCGGGCGTCATGGTAACAAGGGCGTGGTCAGCCGCGTCCTGCCGATTGAGGATATGCCCTTCCTGCCCAATGGCCGCCCGGTAGATATTATCCTCAATCCCATCGGTGTGCCCTCGCGTATGAATATTGGCCAGATCCTTGAGACCCACCTGGGCTGGGCTGCGGCACGCCTCGGTTTCCGCGTGGCAACGCCAGTCTTCGATGGAGCCAGTGAAAGCCAGATTAAAGAGCACCTGATCAATGCCGGGTTGCCCGGCGATGGTAAGGTGACCCTCTACGATGGGCGTACCGGCGAGCGCTTCGATCATCCGGTGACCGTCGGCTATGCCTATATGCTCAAGTTGGCCCACCTGGTCGAGGATAAGATCCACGCACGCTCGACTGGCCCCTACAGCCTGGTGACCCAGCAACCCCTCGGTGGGAAGGCCCAGTTCGGTGGCCAGCGCTTTGGTGAGATGGAAGTCTGGGCGCTCGAAGCCTACGGTGCTGCCTACATCCTTCAGGAGATGCTCACCGTTAAGTCGGACGATGTGGTTGGGCGTGTTAAGACCTACGAGGCGATCGTCAAGGGTGAGCCGATCCAGGAGGCCGGTGTGCCGGAGAGCTTCAAGGTGCTGATCAAGGAGTTGCAGTCCCTCGGCCTTAGCGTCGAGGTACTCAGCGAGGACGAGAAGCCCGTTGAACTCACCGATGATGTTGATGGTGACATGGCCTCCCTTGATGGAATCAACCTTTCGGGGATGGAACGCGGCGAGTTCTGAGTTCCTATCTTCCGCCACAGGAGTGAGCCGAATGCTCGAGATTAACGATTTCAACGCCATCCGCATCAGTCTGGCCTCCCCCGAAGACATTCGTGGCTGGTCGCATGGTGAGGTGACGAAGCCTGAGACGATCAACTATCGTACGCTCAAACCCGAACGGGATGGATTATTCTGTGAGAGAATATTCGGACCCACGAAGGACTGGGAGTGTTACTGTGGCAAGTACAAAAGGGTTCGTTATAAGGGTGTCGTCTGCGATAAATGCGGCGTAGAAGTCACGCGGGCCAAGGTTCGGCGTGACCGGATGGGCCATATCAACCTGGCCTCGCCGGTGAGCCATATCTGGTTTGTCAAGGGCACCCCTTCGCGGCTGGGCCTGCTGCTTGACATCAGCCCGCGCAACCTTGAGCGCGTGCTCTACTTTGCCTCGTATGTGATTGTCGAGGTCAAAGAAGATCTGCGCGAATATACCCGCGAGAGTCTCCAGCAGGATTATGCCGAGAAGCGCGAGAAGGTGCAGCGTCAGGCCGAGGAGAAGCGCATCGAACTCTCGACGCTGCTAACCCAGGATCTGGGCGGCATGGAGAGTGCGCAGGTTACCACTCAGCAGCGCATTGAAGAGGACTACAAGCGCCTGCGCGACGAGATCGCTGGCGAGTCGGAGCGTCTGCGTGAGCGACTCGAGGAACTGGCTGGCGAGACAGCTGAGGAGGACGTCGTCTTTCGCGGCACGACGATTGTCGAAGAGGGCGAGGTGATCAGCGAGCGCCTGCTGGAGCAACTCGATGAGCTGGTTGACAACGAGTTAGACGCCCTGGAAGGGCGCCGTACGCGCGACATTGCCGATGCCGAGTTGTTGACCGACGCCGAGCGCGAGCGCAAATCCTACGAGACCAACCAGGAGCAGGAGAAGTTGCAGGAGCGCCTGCAGCGCGAGCTGGACGGCCTCGTGCGCGAGGAGAAAGACAAGCTGGATCAGCTGGAGAGCCTGAAGGTCTGTCGTATTCTGACCGAGATGGAGTATCGTCAGTTGCGTGACACCGCGCCCGGTGTTTTCCGTGCCGACATGGGGGCCGGTGCCGTGCGCGAGCTGATCGAGCGCACCGTCAATCTTGGCAAACTGGCCGAGGATCTGCAACTCGAAGTCCAGACGACCCAGGGCCAGCGGCGCAAGAAGGCCACCAAGCGTCTGCGTGTCGTTGAAGCCTTCCGCAAGAGTGGTAACAAGCCCGAGTGGATGATCCTGACGGCCCTGCCGGTCATTCCCCCTGACCTGCGCCCGATGGTGCAGCTGGATGGTGGGCGTTTTGCCACCAGCGACCTGAACGATCTCTACCGGCGC
Source organism: uncultured Chloroflexaceae bacterium (assembly GCA_964592425.1). Lineage (GTDB taxonomy): Bacteria > Chloroflexota > Chloroflexia > Chloroflexales > Chloroflexaceae > Viridilinea. The sequence goes on along the minus strand of CAZQCG010000025.1, from coordinate 65,335 downwards.
GTGATCAACCGCAACAACCGGCTTAAGCGTCTGATGGAGCTGAACGCCCCTGAGATCATTGTGCGCAACGAGAAGCGTATGCTGCAAGAGGCGGTTGATGCGCTGATCGACAACGGCAGGCGTGGACGGGCTGTCTCGGGCAAAGGCAAGCACCGGCTGAAGAGCCTGAGCGACATGCTCAAGGGCAAGCAGGGCCGTTTCCGCCAGAACCTGTTGGGCAAGCGCGTAGACTACTCCGGGCGTTCAGTGATCGTGGTTGGGCCGAACCTGGCCCTGCACCAGTGTGGCCTACCCAAGAAGATGGCCCTGGAGCTGTTCAAGCCCTTCGTGATGCGGCGGCTGGTGGAGAAGGGCTTTGCCCACAACATCAAGAGCGCCAAGCGCATTGTCGAGCGTGTGCGCCCTGAAGTCTGGGATGTGCTTGAGGAGGTCATTCAAGACTACCTGGTGTTGCTGAATCGGGCCCCATCGCTGCACCGCCTCTCGATCCAGGCCTTTGAGGCCAAGCTGATCGAAGGCAGCGCCATCCAGCTACATCCCCTCGTCTGTGCAGCCTTCAATGCCGACTTTGACGGCGACCAGATGGCCGTCCATGTGCCCCTGTCGCGCAAAGCCCAGGAAGAGGCTCGCTCACGCATGTTGAGCAAGTACAACCTGCTCAGCCCGGCCCATGGCGACCCGATCATCACGCCCTCGCAAGACATTGTGCTGGGCTGCTACTACATTTCGATGGTCAAAGAGGGTGCAAAGGGTGCGGGCAAGAAGTTCGGCAGCGTCGACGAGGCCATGCTGGCCTACGACCGTGGCCTGGTAGACATTCAGGCACCGATCTGGATCCGCATGGATGGCGTGCCGACGGGTAAGAATGACCGGCCCGATCATACACGCATCCTGGCTCCAGCCCCCGATGGTACCCCGCGCATGCTGATCGAGACGACGATAGGGCGTGTGCTGATGAACCAGCAGTTGTTGCCGCCCTTGCGCTACCGCAACCGGGTCGTCGATAAGAAGGGCCTCAAGGAGATCATTGCCGACTGTTACAAGCACTACACCAATCTGAAGAATCTGGGCGAGGAAGAGTATGCGCAAGTGCGGATCGTGCATGGCTCTAAGTCGCAGCAGGAGTTGGCGCGCATCCATGGTTCGGAGATGACTGCCAGGCAAGCCGACATGATCAAGGCGCTTGGCTTTAAGTATGCGACCCTGGGTGGTATGACGATCGGCATCAACGACATTGAGGTGCCGGAAGAGAAGTACGCGATCGTCGGTGAAGCAGATGTGGCAGTGGCCGATGTGGAGAAACAATTCCGGCGTGGCCTGATCACCGAAGAAGAGCGTTACCAGGAGGTGGTACGCATCTGGCAGAATGCAACCAAGCAGACGATCAATGCCGTGCGTGACAACCTCAATCCCCATGGCCCGGTAGCGATGATGTCAACCTCAGGTGCACGCGGTAACATCAACCAGATCTCGCAGATGGCTGGTATGCGTGGCCTGATGTCCGACCCGACCGGACGGATCATTGAGTTGCCGATCAAGGCCAACTTCCGTGAGGGCCTTTCGGTGCTCGACTACTTCGTCTCAACCCACGGTGGGCGCAAGGGTCTGGCCGATACCGCCCTGCGCACGGCCGATGCTGGCTATCTAACGCGGCGTCTGGTGGACGTGGCCCAGGATGTGATTGTCACGATCGAGGATTGTGGCACCGAGGATGGCATCTGGCTGCACGCTGCCGACGATGATGAATTGATGGAGCGGCTCCAGGCGCGCATTGTGGGTCGTGTGCTGGCCGCCCCGATCTACGACCCGGCGACCGGTGAACTGCTTGCTGATCGCAACACGGAGCTTGAAGAGGATGTGGCCGAATTCCTGATCAAGCATAATGTCACCTCGGTCTATGTGCGTTCCACCCTCAACTGCCAGGCCGAGCATGGCATCTGCCGGCTCTGTTATGGGCGCAACCTGGCGACGGGCAAGTTGGTCGATATTGGTGAAGCCTGCGGGATCATCGCGGCCCAGTCGATCGGCGAGCCGGGTACTCAGTTGACCCTGCGTACCTTCCACACCGGTGGTGTGGCCTCTGCGGACGACATCACTCAGGGTTTGCCGCGTGTGCAGGAAATCTTCGAGGCGCGGGTGCCGAAGGGCAAAGCGCTGCTGGCCGAGATCGACGGCGTGGTGCAGATCCACAAAGACGACGACGGCCTGCGCCAGATTCGGGTGATCGCCTCGGAGGTCTACACCGACGAGTACACGCTGGCGAAGGGCTATGTTGCCACGATCGAGAATGAGACTGATGTGAGCGAGGGCCTGGTGATCGCCGAGAGTACGCGTGTTGGCGAGGCACCGGTGCTTGCCCGGCTGGCGGGGCGTGCTTTTGTCTATGCAGACAAGATCGTGATCAGCCAGGAGGATCGCGAGGAGCGCGAGCTTGTGGTGCCACACACAGCACGTATGCGGGTTGAAAATGGTGAGCGGGTCGTGGCTGGCCAGCAGTTGACCGACGGCAGCGCCAATCCGCAGGAGTTGCTCGACCTGCAGGGCAAAGAGGCCGTCCAGCGCTACCTGGTGAACGAAGCCCAGAAGGTCTATCGCAGCCAGGGTGTGAATATCAACGACAAGCATATCGAAGTCATTGTGCGCCAGATGCTACGCCGCGTGCGGATTGAAGAGCCGGGCGACACCGGCATGCTGCCCGGCGAGTTGATCGAGGCGGCCGAGTTCCGGCGCATGAATAATGACGTGGTCAGTCAGGGCGGTGAGCCAGCCACGGCGGCAACCGTCTTGCTGGGAATCACCAAAGCCTCCCTCAACACCGACAGCTTTCTCTCGGCGGCCTCGTTCCAGGAGACGACCCGTGTACTGACCGATGCCGCGATCAACGGCAAGGTTGACTATCTGCGCGGCCTGAAAGAGAACGTGGTCATTGGCAAGCTCATCCCGGCTGGATCGGGGATCGAGAAGCGCCTGCTCGATGGTAGCAAGCGTGAAGACCTGGTTGGCGAGATGGCGCGCATGATGGAGCAGGGTCCAGTTGAGCATGCTGCCAGCGGTGAGCTTTCACCGGAGGAGGTGCGGCGCGCCGAGGCCCTGCTCGGCATCATTGACGACGACACCATCCTGGACGAGACCAGTCCCGAGGATCTGGTCAAGGCGCGTTTGCTTGAGTTGATCGGCGACATCGCCCTGAGCGACGATGAGCTTGTCGATCAACTGGATAACACTGCCTTCACTGATGATGTGGAGGCTTCAGAGGATCTGCCACCGCCAACTGAAGCGTAGTCGTTCGGTATGCCAGGTGAGGCACCAGTGCAGCCAGGGGCCCGGGCCGACCGCTATGGGGCGGCCCGGTTCGTCTGGCTATCCACTGAGGTGGGTGGCGTGGTTCAGCGCGGCCTATGGATAACGCTCGGCTTACTGCTGTTCATTCTGCTGCTGGTGCCACAACTGCCCTTCGCCTATCAGATCGATGTTGGCTATGAAGAGGGGGTTGGCAGCGATCTACCTCTGGTGCAGGGCTTTCACACGGCCGAGTATGACGATCTGGGCAGTTATCGCTGGAGCACCGATGGAGCGCGCATCGTCGTGCCGGGTGTGGGTGGCCGCACGCTGCTGGTACGCCTGCACTGGCTGGCCACACCGGCGGCAGTGCAGGCGATCAGCCCGCGTGATTACGAACTCTTCGCCGGGGGTGTGTCGCTGGGGCGGCTGAGCCTACCGGCGGCGGGCGGGATCCAGCATGTGCTTGTCCCAGCGTCCCTGGTCGAGGCTGGCAAGCTCATCTTGAGCATCCATACGGACACCTTCAGTCTTGCGGGTGATCCACGTGCGCTTGGGGCGCGCCTGAGCCGGGTTGAGTTGGTGAGCCTGGCAAGCGCTGGGCTGGTGCTACCTGACTGGTATGCCACTGGTGCCTGGCTGATCGCTGTTGGGCTAGGCTGGCTCACCTTGCAGGCAGCGCTGCGCTCAGGCAGGGCTGTCGATCTGGGGCCGGTGCAGCCACCATGGGCGGCACTCCCGGCCCTGGGCCTCGGGGCAGGGCTGGTTGCCCTGGCAGCCTTGCTTGATCCACCCCGCTGGGCCTTTGGTGCCGAGGCGGTGCTGATCGCCTGTGCGCTGGCCTATCCACTGGCTCTTGTTACGGGCTGGTTTTTGCCACGGCTGGCAAGGCGCTTGATGTTGCCGTTGGATGGATCACTCGTCGGCTGGCTGGTGCTGTTGATTGTGTTAAGCTTCGCCCTGCGTTACGGTGGCCGGCTCTACCCGGCGAGTATGCATGGGGATATTGGTTTTCACCACAACCGTTTCAACGAGACGGTTTGGGGCCAGCTTGCGCTGGTCTCAATTAACCGGGGGGTGCCTTTTCCCTATCCGCCGGGACCTTACACGCTAGTTGCGCCGCTGGTGCTACTTGGTCTTAGCCCCCGCACCCTGTTGCAGTTTAGCGGGGCCTTGGCCGACGCCTTCAGTGCCGCGTTGGTCTACGCCCTGGCCGTGCGGGCTATTGGTCAGCGAACGGCCTTCCTGGCGGCAGCGATCTACATTCTTACGGCTGCCACTTTTATGACCACCTGGTGGTCTTTTAGTACCCATATTTACACTCAGTTCTTTCATCTGCTGGCCCTGACGGGGGTCGTACTGGTACTGGAGTGTTGGCGAGGCACAGAGCGCGTTCCGCAAGTATGGTCGTGGCTGATGCCAGGGTTACTGCTCGGCTTGCTCCTCAGCCTGGTCTTTTTGGGCCACTTCGGCTTTCTGATCAACACCACATTGCTGGCAGGGCTACTGATCGCCCTGATCTGGCTGCTAAGCGGGCGTGGCATTCCCTGGGCCAGGCAGATCCGTTGGCCTTTTAGCCTGGTGTTGGGCGGGGTGGGGCTCTTTGCGGTGATCTTCTTCTACAGTGCTTACCTGCCAATGTTTCGCGAACAACTGGCCACGGCCCAGGTGGGTGGGCTAACGGCCGTTGCGGGGCGAGCCCCGGTGAGTAGGGCCATCCTCTGGCAGCGGCTCTGGCGTGACGGCTTTGTGATACACTTCGGGCTCTTCCCCTTTTTGCTGCTGCCAGCAGGAATCTGGCAATTTGCTCGCCGGATACGCCGTGACGAGCAAGGGCTGGGGCCAGGGCGCACCCTGCTATGGCTGATGCTGGGCAGTCTGGTTGTGGCGAGCGTGTTTGCGATCTTTCCGTTTGTAGCAGGCGTTTCCAACAGCCCCCGCTGGCTGATGTTTATCGTCTGGGTAGTCGCGCTTGGCGCAGCTGTTGCAGGCGAGCGTCTCTGGCAGCGGGGCTGGGCAGGGCGGCTGGCGATGCTAATCATGGGCGGCGTTGTCCTGGCCAATACGTTCTGGATCTGGCTGGGGCCAATGCTCTGGCGTATCCGACCGCCGGAGCCAATGTGAAACTTCTAAGCAAGGCAAAGGGGAGCAAGTCATGTTGACAGCCTTTGTATTGATCACATGTGAGACGCAGCGCATTGGCGAGGTGGCCCAGCAAGTGGCTGAGCTGCCCAACGTTGCCGAGGTCTACTCAGTTACCGGCGAGGTCGATATCATTGCCGTGCTGCGCATCAAAGCCTACGAATCGCTCGATGAGGTGGTGCCTGGTGGGATTGCCCGTATCATCGGGGTGACCGGTACCCGTACCGTGCTGGCCTTCCGTCAGTTTGCCCGGCGCGACCTTGAGGCAAGTTATGATCTTGGTCTCTCGTAGCACTCTTGACAGGCCAGCGCCCCCATGTTATAATACGAACGTTAGTTCTTTCCGTCGTGCTCGATCAATTGTGACAAAGATCGGCGAGCGTTTACGTGCAACGAGGAGCAGACCATGGCTAAGGATCTGAACAAGGTGCAGTTCACCGGCCATCTTGGGGCCGACCCTGAGATGCGTTACACGAGTCAGGGCAGTGCGGTCACCACCTTTCGGGTTGCTAGCAACCGCAGTTGGAAGGATCGTGAGGGGGCGGCGCACGAGGATACGGAGTGGTTCCGGGTGGTAGCCTGGGACAAACTTGGTGAAATTTGCAACCAGTATCTGACCAAGGGCACGCGAGTCTATATTGAAGGGCGCTTGCAGACGCGCAAGTGGACCGACCGTGACAACGTCGAGCGTTACACGAGTGAGGTCGTGGCCCAGGATATGATCATTCTCTCGGCGCGTGGTGAGCGGGCGCAGGTGCCTGATCATAACGAGCCAGCCTTTGAGGAGCCCGAGGAAGTTGGCGCACGCTCTGTGCCAGCCCCGGCGAGCAATGGTGGCCGTGCCCCGGCCCCGGCCTCGCGTGCGCCGGCGCATGCGCCGACGCGCAACCAGCCCCAGCCCATCGAGAGTGACGACGACATCCCGTTTTGATGTGCTGTCGCTAGTCCCCTCCAACCCCAGCGCGAAGCGCTCTAGCTGCTTCGCGGCAGTAGCCAGAGTAGTTAACAAGAGGGACGCAGCACTAACTGCTGCGTCCCTCTGTGTTTCACCAGATTCCCAGGCTTACCCTTGCGGTGCAACCGGGGGCACCGGGGGCACCGGGGGTGGACGGCGGGGGCGTTTGCTGATCCACCGCCAGATCCAGCGCCCGATGAGCCAGAGCACCAACCAGATCGGGCTCCAGATCAGTATGACTATCGCCAGATTCGCCAGGCCCTGGGCAAAGCCCACCAATCCAGCCAGGGCTTCCCTCGCCACCCGTAGTGGTTGCCAACTATCGTTCTCGATAATCGTCGGGAGTGGCGGCACCGGATCGAGGTCAACCGTGATCGTCGAGAAAGCGGCACTGTCGCGCAGATACTTCATACGGCCCTGGATCTGCTCGATCTGGCCCTGTACGTCGCTGAGTGCCTGGTTGACCTGGAGTGCATCTTCCACATCGGTCGCCTGGTTTAAGAGGGTGAGCAGCCGGTCACGGGTGGCCTCAAGGTTGCGCAGGCGTGACTCCAGATCGACAAACTCTTCAGTCACATCATCGCCGCTAACCGAGCGCGAGAGCACTTTGTGCGCCAGCCCCTCGACGCCACTGAGGGCCTGGTCAAAAGTGGCTGCCGGGACACGGAAGGTAATCTGCGAGGACATCTCGGCATCACTTCCGTAGGTCTGCACGCTGACCACATAGCCGCCAAGCTGCTCAGTACGGCTGCGGATCTGCGCCTCGGCCTGACTGACGTTCTCAACCTGGATCGCAACGTTCGCCGTCTTGATCACCAGGCGCTGGGCGGCAGGCTGTTGCGCCGGTGCGCCTGGTGCGTTTGCGGCCCCGCCTCCGCGCTCTTCAAGGCCAGCATCAACCTCGCCGAAAACATCTGAAGGGCCTGACGGGGGCATGTTCATCTCGCCACTCGGCATAGGCTGGGAGGTTGAGGCTGCCCCACATGCGCTGAGCAGCATGGCCAGGCTCAGGATGGCTAAGAAATGGATGGCGCGCATCGTCGTGCTCCGTATGCGAAAGCTGTGTGTTACCTGATGCCAGTATGACGCCGGGCCATTACCGGAAGTTCCGTAAGCTGTGGGAAGGCTGGGCGAGGGAACGAGTACCAATACTTTGCAGAGAAGGCTGGGACGCAAGCCCCACCAAATCTATTCACCCTCACATGGTATAAGATATGCTTCAGCTATGAATATCACCGACGGGAGAACTAGCAAGTGCCTGGTTATGTATAAATGGGAGACTCGGCAGCATCCGGCTGAAAGGCCTGAGCCTGGCCTTGATCGGCGACGGGTGGCGGGGGTTGCGCGTGGGGTAGGCCAGTTCCTGCTTGACTGGCGGCCCCTGCTGCTGATGGTTCTGGCCTGCCTGGGACTATTACTGGTCTTTCAATTACCGATAAGCTATCGTTTTCAGATCGGTTTAGATCGCGGATCGGGCACAGATCGCCCCTTTTTGAGCGGCTTTCGTGATGCTGAGCTGATCACATGGGAAGAGAGCTGGCGCTGGACGCAGCCGGAGGCCGCCTTGCAGGTGCCGGGGGTTGGTGATCGTCCGCTGCTGCTTGCCTTCACGGTGCTCTCGCACCGCCAACACTGGCAGCCCGGCGCTCCCCCTACGCGCCTGACCATCACGCCTGGAGCAAGTCTGCCGATCAGCCTGAGCCTGCGTTTCGAGCCAGCACGCTACATGCTCTACCTGCCCGCAACAGCTGTGCGCGACGGGACGTTGCAACTGGGGCTCAGCACAGCGGGCTGGCAGAATCCGTCCGACCCGCGTGGGGCGCTAGGGGTGGCCATCGGGCGGCAGTTGTCGCTCGATAGTGTGCCCGGAACGGGTCTGGTCTGGCCCGGCAGCACCCTGCTGCTGGCCTACCCGGCGGCCCTGGGCCTGCTCTGGCTTGCTCTCGGTGTGCTAGGCTTTGAACGTCGCCAGGCTTTGCAGCTCCTGCTCGGCTTGCTGGCGCTGCTAGTGCTGCTGGCTTTGGTGACCCCGCCACGGGTGGCTTTCAGCAGTCGTTGGGCGCTTGAGGCGGCCCTGCTGGCCCTGGTGACGTCAGGTGTGAGTGTGCTTCTGCTCCCGCCCCTGCTCCGTCGGCTTGGGGTCATGCCCGACCGGGCAACACTGGCCTGGCTGCTGCTGCTGGTAAGTCTGACCTTTACCCTCAAATATGGTGGGCAGCTGCACCCTGTTGCTATGCCGGGCGACCTGCAACTGCATATCAACCGCTTCAGTTTCACGACCTGGGGCCAGGTCTACATCCCCGCCCAGCACCGCGGGTTGCCCTTCCCCTTCCCCAACGGCTGGTACATCTTGTTGGCACCGCTCTTGCTCACCGGGCTGCCATTAGGGATGCTCTTCGAGGTGACGGCGGCCCTGGCAGAGGCGGCCAGTGTGGTGCTCTTCTACCTGCTCTTGACCCGTCTCACGGGGAGTGTGCGCGGGGGCCTGCTGGGGGGGCTAATCTACGCCCTCAGCCCGATCCCAATGATGAATGTCTGGTGGTCATTCCAGACCCAGCTAGGCACCCAGTTATTGACCCTTGGCCTGCTCTGTCTGATCATCCTGGGCTGGCCCAACTACCGGCGCTCGCTGGCCTGGGGCTGGCTGGTGGTGCTACTGATCCTGGTGTCACTGGGGCATATCGGGGCCTTCATCAATATGGGCCTGGTCGGTCTGCTGGCGATCCCCTGGCTGTGGCTGCGTGCCCGTAATGCTGAGGAGCGTGCAGGGGTGCGCCAGTTGCTTCTAGCTGGTCTGCTGGCGGCGGCTTTTGTCGTTGGCTTCTATTACAGCGGCTTCGCGGTGATGATCAGTGCGCAGGTGAGCGGGGTCGCCCAGGAGGGCATGCTTGCTGTCACTGAGCGAGAGCCGCTGGTGCGCGAAGTGTGGCTGCGGGCCCTCTGGCTAGAGGGTTTTCTCGGTCTGAACGGCTACTTTCTGCTGCCGCTAGGCATCGCCGGGGCTGTGCTGATCAGTCTGACGCCCCGTTACCGTACCACCCCGCTGGTGCCGCTGCTCTGGTTGACCTTCGCAGTTGGGCTGAGCCAGGCCATTCTGCCGCTGATCACACTCTCAACAATCACGACGCGCTGGCTAACCTTCGCCGGCTGGGGCCTGACTCTTGGCACGGCGATCATAGCGCTGCGCTACGTGCGGCGTGGCTGGGCCGGGCGCACCGTTGTTGGGCTAGTGCTGGCCTATGTCGCCTGGGTCAGCCTGGAGGTCTGGATCAGAGCCATGGTGCTCAACCAGCCACCCCTGGAGCCGTTTTAAGGCGCACAAAAAAAGATCAGGGCGTGAATGTGTTCACGCCCTGATCTTGATGCTGGCTGGGGCACAGGGACTCGAACCCCAACTACCTGATCCAGAATCAGGCGTTCTACCTTTAAACTATGCCCCAAAAATGCGAGCGTCTTGGTGCCGAAGGTGGGATTTGAACCCACACGAGGTTGCCCTCACTACGCCCTGAACGTAGCGCGTCTGCCAATTCCGCCACTTCGGCAAGTGCTCAAGTGCTCAAGCACTGCAACGCAGGCTATCATACACCCGCCAGGCTGGTTTGTCAAATGCGGTCAGCGAAGTACGTGTTCACACTTGAGGGAACGGGCGTTGTCACGCTGAGCGGAGCCGCACGGCGCAGCGCAGCGTCCCGGTCGGGAACGCCGGACATGTCGCCGGGACGCTTCGCTGCGCTCCTGATGACATCCCCCGGATGTCGTCTCGGGGCCACTGGCCGCCGGGCCATTGGGTACTCAGCGTGACAGAAACGCGGGCTTCCGCAGGAGCAGGGTGAACACGTACGCAGCGAACAAGCCGCTGAAGCGGGGCGCTTTCTCCCAGCTCGGTTACAGCTGGGAGAAAGCGCCTAAAGGCAAGCATTCGTGATACTGGTCGCTGCGGGTTATAGAATAGTTGATAAATGACAACCGTAGGTTGCGTCGGCTTAACCATTCAGCACTACCAGGGCCAATATACTGATCTGGCACAAAGTAGGTCGTGCAAGAAAGCACAAATTTCCCCGGTGCGCTATGAAGCTCTCAATTGCCCAGGCGCGGTCTGGCGGATCCCAGCTTGCGGGTGAGATCAGCCCACGGACAAAGGTTTTGATCTTCGGCCTGTTCGGGCTTGGCCTGTTGATCCTGGTTGGGGTACTCTGGTTCGCAATTGCTCGCCCGGTGAAGGTGTTGCCGCGCATCCGCACCATGCCCAGCTTTGGCCTCAGCGATCAGTATAGTCTACCGCTCAACGATAGCGATCTGCGTGGACGCCAGGTGTTGATCAATTTCACATATAGCGGCTGTGGCGCGGATTGTGCGGCCCAGCGCCAGCGCCTGGTCGATCTTCGTGAGTGGCTGCGCGCAGAGGGCCGCCTGGGGCGCGAGGTGCTTTTCCTGACGGTGAGCTTTGACCCGGCCCGCGATACGCGGGAGGCCTTGCAGACCTACGCGGCCCAGCTGGGTGCTGATCCGCGCAGTTGGCGGATGGCAACCGGTACGCCTGAGGTGCTCAAGCAGTTGATCGGCGGTGAATTGGGGATCTACTACGGCCCGCCTGATGCTGCGGGCCGTATTGAGCATGAGCAGCAGGTGATCCTGGTTGATGCCAGCGGGATGATGCGGGCGCGTTACGAAGTCGAGGATCTGATGCAGACGCGCCTGAGCCGTGATCTTGATCTGTTAAGTGCCGAACAGGGCAGTAGCGGCATGATGCGTCAGGTCTACGAGGCATCACACATCTTTCTTTGTTACCCTCCCGATTGAGGATTGATTCGGTACCCCTGGTTCAGCCTATCCCCCTATGGTGGGGCGAGAGCGGGCACCGTCGTTGTGCCCCAGCAGGAGTAAATTATGAGTTGGCGTGTAGCACCTCAAGACGATCAGTGGTATGCCGTTGAGTCCGAGCTCGATGCCGATGAAGAGGAAGCCCACGAGTCGCATGAGCCGCCGCGGGGGGCTTTGCTGATCACCTGTGGCTATCTGGTGCTTATCTGTGTCCTCTGGCTGGAGGTGTACCTGCAGCTGATCAACAACGGAGGGGTACCTCGGCTATGAAGGACAACAGTAAACTGGTTGGCTATATCTTCGAGGTGGCCTGGATTTTGCCAAGTGTGGCCATCCCGGTCTCAGTGATTACGGCAGTGATCATTACGGCTTTTGCCGTTGGGATCCGTGTGCCGGATATTAGTGGGCGGATCGCTCCCTCGGCGATTAACAACACGGCCCCCTTTAACGAGCCGGGGATCAAAGAGTTAGCTCCTGGGCGCTACGAGGTAGCGGTGATCGCCCAGACCTTTCTCTATACGCCGAATGAAATTGAGATTCCTGCTGGCTCTGATGTGACCTTCATCGTCACCAGCCGTGATGTCATCCATGGCTTCAAAGTTGTTGGGACGGCAGTGAATATGATGGTCGTGCCTGGGCAGATCTCCAAGATTACCGCCCACTTCCCTACAGCGGGCGAATACCTGATCGTCTGTCACGAGTATTGCGGTGCCGGCCATCATGCGATGTTCGGCAAGCTGATCGTCAAGTAAAGACTGTAGTCGCAGGCCCACGCGCCGCATGCTGAGAAAGAGGCTTTGGTATGGCTGTCATCGCCCGATCGCGCGACAGCGTGCGTGAGGAGAGTGCTGAGCGCTTCGCAACCGAGAAGCGCCTTGCCGGGCTCAATATTCTGGTTGCCTTCATCGCCCTCGCTCTGGGTGGGCTGATGGGCGTTTTGCAGGTGCTGCAGTACAACGGCGTCGACCTCTACAAGACGATTAAACCGATCCTGCCGGGCGGTTATTATCAGGGCCTGACCTTGCACGGGGTGTTGAACGTCCTGGTCTTTACCACCTTCTACATCATCGGTTTTCTCACCTTCGTTACGGCCAAGTCGTTTGATCGGCCGCTGGCGAGTAAGAACCTGGGCTGGATCGCCTTTGTGGTGATGTTCGGTGGCCTGATTATGGCGGCGGTGCCGATCCTGATGAACAATGCGTCAGTGCTCTTCACCTTCTACCCGCCGCTCAAGGCTGATGGCTTCTACTACCTCGGCCTGACCCTGGTGGTTGTGGGTACCTATTTTCTGCTGCTCAACCAGGTGCTGACCTATCTGGCCTGGCGCAAGGATAATCCCGGCCAGCGGACGCCTTTGCCAGCCTTTATGGCAATTGTGACGATGACCATGTGGGTGATTGCGACGATTGGGATCGCCTCAGAGATGATCTTCCTGCTCATCCCCTGGGCCTTTGGCTTTGTACCGGGTACCGATGTGATCCTGGCCCGCACGCTCTTCTGGTTCACTGGCCACCCGATCGTCTATTTCTGGCTGTTACCGGCCTATATCTCGTGGTACTCGATGGTGCCGCGCCAGGCGGGTGGCAAGCTCTTCAGCGAGCCGATGGCACGGGTCTCCTTTGTCCTCTTCCTGGTGCTCTCGGTGCCGATCGGCATCCATCACCAGTACACCGACCCCGGTATTTCGGAGATCTGGAAGCTGGTACACTTCATCTTCACCGTCGGGGTCTTCTTCCCCAGCCTGCTTACCTTCTTCAATATGGTGGCCTCGCTTGAGTACGCCGGGCGTTTACGTGGTGGTGAGGGCTGGCTAGCCTGGATCTTTGCCTTGCCCTGGAAGGATGCCTCTTTTACTACGCAGATCTTCGCGATGGTGCTCTTTGCCTTTGGCGGGGCAGGTGGGGTGATCAACGCCAGCTATAACCTGAACCTGGTGGTGCATAACACTTCCTGGATCTCGGGCCACTTCCACCTGACGGTGGGTTCGGCGGTGGCGCTGACCTTTATGGGGATCACCTACTGGCTGGTGCCCTACCTTACCGGGAAGAAGCTTTTCAGCAATACGATGGGTCTGGCGGCGGCATGGTGCTGGCTGATCGGCATGATTACCTTCTCGCACTTTATGCATATGCTGGGCCTGCTTGGGGTACCGCGGCGCACAATGCTGGGAGCGGCACCTTACCTTCAGCCGGAAACCTATGCGGGGGCCGCCGACTGGAAACTCCTGCTGCCGATGACGTTGATCGGCGGGCTGCTGATGTTTGTCAGCGCGCTCCTCTACTATACCAATATGGTGCTGACGCTCACTATCGGCAAGCCTGAGTCGAATCAGCGCATCCCCTGGGCCAAGGCGATCTCAGGGCCCGAGGATGTGCCGGTTGTGCTCGACCGCTTCTGGCCGTGGGTGCTGGGTGCCTTCATCCTGGTGGCGATCAACTATGGCCCGACGCTCTTCTTCCTGATCACCACGGGCAGCTTTACGATCCCCGGCGCACGCCCCTGGTAGGAGTCGATCTTCAGCGAAGCTCTGGAGGCCGCCGTGTAGCTCACGGTGGCCTCTACGTATGAGGATGCTGATGCTGCGCCTCTTCATCGCCCTTGATCTGCCACCCGCTGTACGCACCGAGTTGCGTAGCCTTCAGAGCCGCCTGCGCGGCCATCCGTTGCGCCTGGTCGAGCCTGAGGGCATGCACCTGACCCTGCAGTTCCTTGGCCCGACAGAGCCGGTGCTGGTGCGCCCGCTGATCGCGAGCCTCGCCAACCTGCAGCGCGAGCCTTTGCAGCTGCGCCTGAGCGGGACGGGCAGCTTTCCCGCTGGCAACCTGCCGCGGGTGGTCTGGGTGGGCCTTGCTGGCGACCTGCCGGCCCTGGCTCGCCTGCAAGCCGCTGTTGTCGCTACCACCACCGCACTTGGCTGTCCGGCCCCGCAAGTGAGCTTTCACCCCCATCTGACGCTTGCCCGTGTCCGTCAGGGGCGCGATCCGGCCGAACTACGTGCGCTGTTGGACACCCTGGGCACGTTGCGCCCGTCAGCGCTACTGGCCTGGGAAGCCGGGCCGCCCATCCTCTTTCAGAGCACCTTGACACCACAGGGGGCGATCTATACCCGGCCTGATCTGGAGGAGTCGTGAAGGCGCGGATCTGGTAGACTAAAGTAGTACTCATTCAAATTGAGTCTTGTCGTCGGTCTCGGACAGTAGCAGAGCGCTGATCTTGTTCTGTGCTCTTTTTCTAACGGTATGCACCGTCTCTTCACCCTTCGTCTGTTAGGCATGCTTCTGGCTGCGCTGTGTGGCCTTGGCCTCGGGCTGGCCTTGGTGACGCCAGCAGTCGCGCAGGGCGGCATCGAGTGGCGTGAACGGCCTGGTGCGATCTTTCAGATCCTTTATGCGCCCGGCGACGAGCTTGAGGCTGAGCGCTACGCCGCCTGGGCCGATGCGATCTACGAGGAGATCGCCGCTGCTTTTGGTGTGCGTACAGCGACCCCGCTGACCCTGCGGCTCTATCCGACCAGTGAGAGCTACTACCAGGCCAATCCGGCGGCACGCCAGGTGCCGGGGGTGGTGGCCCATGCCGACTTTCGGCGCCGTGAACTGGTGGTGATTGTTGAGCGTACGGCTGGGCAGAGTGAGGAGGAGGTGCGGAACAATGTGCGTCACGAGTTGACTCATATTGTGATCGCTGAACTGAGCGACAATCGGTTGAACGCTGGCTTTCAGGAGGGTGTGGCCCAGTACCTTGAGCAACCCTCGGCTGAACTGGATCGGCGCATGGCCTCTTTGGGCGACGCATTTGCGCAGGGCCGTCTCTTGGCCTGGAGCGCCTTCGATGAGCGTGCGCAGGTCTATGGGCAGCCGGAACTGAGCTACCCGCAGGCACTGGCGGTGGTAGCCTTTCTGGTTGATCGTGAGGGGTTTGCCCGCCTGCGTGAGTTTGTCGTCGCCACCGGCGAGTATGGTGACTACCGTGCGGCGCTGGAACAGGTCTACGCTACAACGCCGGAGGCGTTGGAGACGGCGTGGCGTGACTGGCTGCCGGGCTATCTTGCGGGCAGCTATCGCCGGAGCGCTCTGGCCAGCTACGATCTGGGGCCGCTGCGCGATCTGGTAGGCCAGGGTAGTTATGCAACTGCCCGCGAGGAGTTGTTGCGCACGCTGGACTGGTTGCACAAGCAGGTCGGGACGCAGCCGCCTGAGGTGCTGGCTGAGGCCGAGGCATTGCTGCTGCGCAGTGAGGAAGGGCTGCGGGCCGAGCAATTGGCCGAGGATGCGCGGCAGGCTCTGGCCACAGCCGATTATGAGCGGGCGGGGGCCTTGATTGCCGGGGCCCGCACGCTGTATGATCGCCTGGGCGATCGGCGGCAGGTAGAGGTGTTGACGATCTACACCGAGCGAGTTGAGCGTGGGCTGCGGGCCAGTGCCGATCTGCTGCAGGCCGATGCGCTAGCACAGGCCTTGCGTTATCCGCAGGCCCGTACCAGTGCTGACCGGGCCGCCACCGAGTTTGCGGCCCTGGGTGATCCGCTGCGCCGCGATCATGCCCTGCGTCTGCGGACGAGCCTTGATCAGCGTCAGCGCCTGGTCGGCATGGCCCTGGTTTCGCTCGGTATCGCCGGGGTGGTCTTCAGCCTCTTCGGGCGCTTCTTTGCCCGCCCCGACGAGATCTGGTGAGGCTGATGCCTTGCCGCTATCGGGGTGCAGCAGCGGCTAGCGCTGCTGCACCCTTGCGGGTATGTAGCCTTCCCATTGATCAAGACCTGTCAGATCCTAATGGGCGTGGGCCTCTTCAAGTTCCTTCTTGTGGGCGGCGATGATCGTGTCAAGCAGGTGTGACGGCACCTGCTCGTAGCCGACAAAGGTGATCGAGAAGCGCCCACGGGCCTGGGTCATCGCCCGCAGGTCGGTGGCATAGCGCTGGATCTCGGCCAGGGGGGCATTGGCCTGAATAGTCGTGCGCCCATTGCCACTTGGCAGCATACCCAGCACCCGCCCACGACGGGTGCTCATATCGCTCATAATGTCACCAGCGTACTGCTCGGGGACGATGATCTCCATCGCGTAGATCGGCTCCATAATCGCTATGCCAGCCTTCTGGGCCGCCAGGCGAAAAGCCTCTTTGCCAGCGGTTTTGAAAGCGATCTCTTTCGAGTCGACCGGATGTTCCTTGCCATCAAAGACGGCCACGCGTACATCGCTGATCGGGCTGCCTGAGAGCAGACCTTCGATCATGGCCTCGCGCACGCCCTTCTCAATCGCTGGCATAAAGCCACGGGAGATCACACCGCCGACGATCTCATTGACAAACTCAAGCCCATCCTCGCGGGTGGGATCGGGATCGAGCGGCTCAACCCGCAGGCTGACATCGGCGAACTGGCCAGCCCCGCCGGTCTGCTTTTTATGGCGATACTGCGCTTCGGCACGCCCACGGATGGCCTCGCGGTAGGGGATGCGTGGCAGGTCGATGTCGATACTGACTTCAAACTTGCGCTTCATCCGTTCGGCAATGATCTGCAGGTGGCTCTCGCCAAGGCCAGCCAGGAGTGTCTCGCCGGTCTGGGCATCACGCGAGGTACGCAGGCAGGGGTCTTCCTCGATCATACGCCCGAGGGCCACGCCAAGCTTATCGAGGTCGGCGCGGCTGTGGGGTTTGACCGTGGCAATGAAGGCCGGGGCGGGGAAGTTGATTGGATCGAGGGCGAAGGCGCGGCCCTGGGTGCTCAGGGTATCGTTGCTGACGCTTTCGGCCAGCTTGGTCAGCACGCCAATATCACCGGGGCCGATCCGCTCCACGTCGGTCTGCTCTTTGCCACGCACACTATAGACATGACCGATGCGCTCGTCCTTGCGGGTTCGGCTATTGTTGAGCACACTATTGGGCCGCACTTCACCGGAGAAGACGCGGAAGTAGCTGAGCTTGCCGTAGGTATCCGAGACGGTCTTGAAGATCAGAGCCATTGTCGTCTCGTTGGCCGTGGGCTGCAGGATGAGCGGCTCGCCACTGGCCAGGTCGGTGGCATGCACCTCTTTGCGTGCTGCCGAGGGGAACGAATCGACGATACCGTTGAGCAACTGCTGGATGCCGGCCACTTCGAGGGCCGAGCCGCAGAAGACCGGCACAATCGAGCCGTCGCCGATGCCGGCGCGCAGACCGATCAGCAACTCATCAAGAGAGAGCGCATCTTCACCACCTTCGAGGTAGTGCTCGATCAGGTCGTCGTTGGTAGCGGCGATCTTGTCGATCAGCGCGGTGCGCCACTCGTGCATGGTGGTATCATACTCGGTGGGCACTTCCGACTCAATAAAGCCACCGTCATGTTTGGGTGAGACCATCCATGCGCGCTGCTGGCGCAGGCTGATGACACCGCGAAAATCTTTGCCGGTACCCATCGGGATCTGCATCGGAATGATGGCTGCGTCAAGGACTTCACGGGCCTGCTCGATGACGCGGAAGAAATTGGCATTATCGCGGTCGACTTTATTGATAAAGAGCATCCGTGGAACGCGGTTCTGCACTGCCAGATCCCAGACCAACTCGGTGCCGACCTCAACCCCTGCCGAAGCGTCCAGCACAATGACCGCCCCATCGATCACGCGCATGGCGGCGGCAATATCGGCGGCAAAATCGGCAAAGCCGGGTGTATCGATCAGATTGACCTTATCATCGTGCCATTCGAGGGGCAGAACAGAGAGCGAAACCGACATCGCACGGCGTTGCTCGTCGGGGTCGTAGTCGCTGACCGTCGAACCATCCTCGATGCGCCCCATACGTGGTATGGCGTGCGCCGTCATCAGCATAGCCTCGGCCAGCGTCGTTTTACCGCTGCCGAGGTGGCCAAATATGCCGATGTTGTGAATCCTCTCCGATCCGTACGCTGGCATGTCGGTCCTCCTTGACCCATTGCGAGGCCACCCTGAACATAGGTGATGGCTGCAAGTGGAGACGTTAAGCCGCTCTTATGATACTACCACTTTCCTCACCTCCTCAAAAGCTCTACAGGAGGCTCAAGTGTGGGATATGGCTTCGGTATTGGTATTCTCACTTGAGTCGGGTATCGACCTGCAGATCGGTCAGGCTAAGGTGCGAGCCTGGCAGGCGTGGTAAGGGGCAACTAGCTGGGCGGGAGGGCGTTTCACCCTCCCCACCTGCTGCGAGTGAACGGCCCGCGCTCCGCTCAGGACACCGTCACGTTGAGCATGCTGTCGCCCTGAACGATCTTGTCACAGACTTCGTCCATGCCGCTAATGACTTTGCCGAAGACGGTATGTTTGCCGTTGAGGTGCTTCTGGGGCTGGTAGACGATGAAGAACTGGCTCCCGTTGGTGTTCGGGCCGGCATTGGCCATCGAGAGCACGCCGCGCTCGTGAACCAGCGGGTTGCCGAAGGTCTCGTCCTTAAAGCGGTAGCCTGGCCCACCGGTGCCGGTGCCGGTCGGGTCGCCGCCCTGGATCACAAAGTCTTTGATCACGCGGTGGAAGACGACTCCGTCGTAGAAGCCCTGGTTAATCAAAAAGACGAAGTTGTTGACGGTCACCGGGGCCTGCTGGGGGTAGAGCTCGATGGTGATCGTGCCTTTGGTCGTCTCCATAGTGACGGTGTATGTGTGGGTCGGGTCGATGCTCATCGGTGGGGGGCTGTTCCAGCGCATAGCGCTCATAGGGCGTCCTTTCTTCCTGGCTTGTGGCGAGGTGCCGCAGGGATTATACCGCTAGATCAGGTGCCTAACTCGGCGCTGGCACGCATAGTTGGGCGTCCATCAGGGCCCTGGACTTCCAGTTCAACCTCGTCGCCGTTGAGCTGGCCGACCAGGCGGAAGGGGGCCAGGTCAAAGAGGGGGGCCAGGCCGCGAAATTGGAAGCCAACCACCGGGCGCGGGCTGTGCTGGCGGAGCAGTTCCAGCAGGAGGATGGCCGTGAGTGGCCCATGGACAACCAGGCCGGGGTAGCCTTCCTCGCTCATGGCATAGGGCCGGTCGTAGTGGATGCGATGGGCGTTGAAGGTGAGGGCGGAGAAACGAAAGAGGAGCCGACTGTCGGCGTGAAAACGCTGGCTCCAGGCCCCCGGCGGAACATCCGGTAGCTCTACCGGCGTCGGTGCCGCTACCGGCTGGCCTGGCTCACGGTAGACGATGTCCTGGGTCTCTTCCAGGCAGAGCTGGCCGGCCTGATGGTAGCGATAGTCGACGGTGACAAAGGCCAGGGCCCCACTGCGCCCATGCTTGACTGTCACGTCGCTGATGCGCCCCTCGCGCTCGGCGGGCAGGCCAAGCCTGAGGGGCTGGTGCAGGCGCAGGCGAGCACCGGCGAACATACGGCGGGGATAGCTGATCGGCGGCATAAAACCGCCCCGTTGGGGGTGGCCATCAGGCCCGAGGCTTGCCTGGGGCGCACGGGGCAGGAAGTAGAACCAGTGCCAGAGGAGGGGTAAGGCGGCCCCATCCGCTACGACCAGCGTTGTGGCGTCCAGGGTCGCTGCCGCTGCCGCCGCCTGGCCCGCACAGAGATCGTCATGCACCAGTTCGGTACGCCCAATCCACGCCTGGTAGCTTTGTGCTTCGTCCATCATCACCTCCGTCGTGCGCTGCCCGGTAAGATTTCGCCATTTTGTTTTGACATAGTATAACAAAGCGCTACACTAGCTGTAGCCATAGCATATACTCAAACCCATTCCCGCGACAATTTTAGTCCAAACCAGCCTGCAATGGAGGTTCACCCCATGGCCAATCCTCTGCATGCAGCATCTGATCATCCGCCCGAAGCAGGGGCGGCGATGAGCGATGCTGCAGCGGCCAATACGCATGATAGTGGTTCTGAGCAGTTGCCCTTGAGTGGTATTCGCGTGATCGATGTCGGCAATTTTCTGGCTGGCCCCTATGCAGCCTCGATCCTGGGCGAGTTTGGGGCCGAGGTGCTTAAGGTTGAGCACCCAATTGCTGGCGATCCTATGCGCCGTTTCGGGACACCGACCAGGCGTCATGATGCCAGCCTGGCCTGGCTCAGTGAGGGTCGCAATAAGAAGTCGGTGACGATCGATCTGCGTCAATCCGAGGGGGTGCGGCTCTTTCTGCAGCTGGTAGCGCGCTCTGAGGTGCTGATTGAGAACTTCCGTCCCGGCACGATGGAGGAGTGGGGCCTGGGCTGGGCTGATCTGCAGGCGGTCAATCCGCGTCTGGTCATGCTGCGCGTCTCGGGTTATGGTCAGACTGGCCCTTATCGCCGCCGTTCGGGCTTTGCCCATATCGCCCACGCCTTCGGCGGCCTCTCCTATCTGGCTGGTTTTCCCGGCGAGACACCCGTGCTGCCGGGCAATGTGCCGCTCGGCGACTATATGGCTAGCCTCTATGGGACGATCGGCATTCTGCTGGCCCTGCGTCACGCCGAACGAACCGGCGAAGGCCAGGTGATTGATGTGGCCATCTACGAGGCGGTCTTTCGCCAGCTTGACGAGATCGCCGGGGCCTATGCCCTCTTCGGTAAGATCCGTGAGCGTGAGGGTTCGGGGAGCTTTGTGGCGGTGCCGCACGGCCATTTTCGTACCCGTGATGATAAGTGGATTGCCATCGCCTGTACCACCGACAAGATGTTCGAGCGCCTGACTGAAGCGATGGAACGCCCTGAACTGGCCTCCAGTATGCTCTACGGCGAACAGCGTAAACGCCTCGCCGCCCGCGACCAGGTCAACCAGATTGTGATCGAGTGGGTTGGCTCGCTTAGCCGTGACGAGGTGCTGGCCCGCTGCCTGGCCAACGAAGTGCCAGCAGGCAAGCTTAACAGTATCGCCGACATCTTTGAAGATGAGCATTTCCAGGCCCGTGGCAACCTGGAGCGGGTGCCTGCCGAGGGCCTGGGCGAGGTGGCGGTTCCTGGAGTCGTGCCGACCCTTTCGGAGACCCCCGGACGGATCACCAACCTGGGGCCGCCGCTGGGCAATGCGACCTACGAAATAATGCGCGAGCTGCTCGGCCTGAGTGCCGAGGAGATCAAGCGCCTGCGGCAGCAGAAGATTATTTGAGCCGGCACTGCAAGAGGAGCAGACGATGAGTGAAGAGTTGCAGGAGGCCCGGCTGCCCCTGGCGGGGATTCGGGTGATCGATATGGCAACGGTGATTGCAGCACCCTACTGCGCCACGCTGCTCGGCGAGTTCGGGGCCGAGGTGCTCAAGGTTGAGCATCCGGTCGGTGGCGATGCCCTGCGCCGCTTTGGGACGCCCACCGAACGCGGCGATACGCTCACCTGGTTGAGCGAGGCGCGCAATAAAAAGTCGGTCACCATTGATCTGCATCGCCGCGAGGGGGTGGAGCTTTTCAAAGCGATGGCGGCCCAGACTGATGTGATCTGCGAGAACTTCCGCCCCGGCACGCTTGAGAAGTGGGGCCTGGGCTGGGAGGTGCTGCACGAGCTCAACCCCGGCCTGATCATGCTGCGCGTGACGGGCTATGGTCAGACTGGCCCCTATGCCGACCGGCCCGGCTTTGCCCGGGTCGCCCATGCCGTCGGTGGGATCTCCTATCTCGCCGGTATGCCCAAGGGTACGCCGGTTACCCCCGGTTCGACGACCCTGGGTGACTATATGACCGGGTTGTATGGCTGTATTGGTGTACTGATGGCGCTGCGTCGCCGTGATGAGACCGGGCGTGGCCAGTATATTGATGCAGCCCTCTACGAGTCGGTTTTTCGCTGCACCGACGAACTGGCGCTTGCTTTTGATATGTACGGAATCGTGCGCGAGCGGCATGGGCCCAGCCATAACGACTTTGCCTGCCCACACGGCCATTTCCCTACCCGTGACGGTAAATGGGTGGCCATCTCGTGTGCCACCGACAAGCTCTTTGCCCGGCTTGCCCAGGCGATGAACCGGCCTGAGTTGGCCTCTTCCAGCACCTACGGCGATCAGAAGACGCGCCTTGAGCATCGCCACGATGTGAATGAGATTGTGCGCGACTGGTGCGGCTCGCTCACCCGCGAAGAGGTGCTTGAGCGCTGTTACGCCACGGACACCCCCGCCGCGCCGCTCAACAATATTGCCGACATCTTTGGGGATCGCCAGTTCCACGCCCGGCGCAACCTGATCGCGATTGATGAGCCTGAGACCGGCGAGTCAATCATCATACCGGCGACGGTGCCCAAGCTCTCCGTCACCCCTGGACGGATCAAGCATCTGGGGCCGAAACTGGGCGAACATACGGAAGAAGTCTTGCGTGACCTGCTTGGCTATACGCCTGAGCAGATCGCCGAACTGCGCACCCGGCGCGTGATCTGAAAGGAGTGCTATGCAAGGCATTCTCTCCGGCCTGCGCATCGTTGAAGGCTCGGCCTTTGTCGCTGCGCCCCTCGGCGGCATGACCCTGGCCCAGCTTGGGGCCGAGGTGATCCGCTTCGACCCCATTGGCGGCGGGCTCGATTTCAAACGCTGGCCAGTAACCGAGAGCGGGGCCAGTCTCTTCTGGAATGGTCTGAACAAAGGCAAACGCTCGCTTGCGATTGACATTCGCTCGCCACGTGGCCAGGAGATCCTGACGCAGCTGATCTGTGCCCCTGGCCCCAACGCCGGTATCTTCAGCACGAACTTCCCTGCCCGCGGCTGGCTCAGCTACGAGGCGCTTAAGGCTCATCGTCATGACCTCATTATGGTCAACCTGACCGGGCGGCGTGACGGCGGCTCCGAGGTGGACTACACCGTCAATCCACAGCTGGGCCTGCCCTTTATGACAGGTCCCGAGGGCAGCGCCGACCCGGTCAACCATGTCTTTCCCGCCTGGGACTTCATCAGCGGGCAGCTGATTGCCCTGGGCATCCTGGCCGCTGAGCGTCACCGCCGGCTGACCGGCGACGGCCAGTTGGTGCAACTGGCACTGAAGGATGTGGGTATGGCCATGCTGGGCAACTTCGGCATGCTGGCCGAGGTACAGATCAACGACAGTGACCGCCCGCGTCAGGCCAACTACCTCTACGGGGCTTTTGGGCGTGATTTTGCCACCCTTGATGGGCGGCGGGTCATGGTCGTTGGTCTGACCGATTTGCAGTGGAGCTGCCTGCTCAAAGCAACCGACATGGGCGCGGCCTTTGCCGATCTAGGGGCGCGCATGGGCCTGGATCTGCGCCAGGAAGGTGACCGCTTCCGCGCTCGCCAGGCCATCGCCGCCCTGCTTGAGCCCTGGTTCCACGCCCGCACCCTGGCGGAAGTCCGGCGCTGCTTCGAGCAGCACCGGGTGACCTGGGGCCCCTACCAGAGTGTGCGCGAGCTGCTGTCCAACGATCCCGATTGCTCGCCGGCCAACCCGCTCTTCAACATGATCGACCAGCCCGGCCTCGGCAGCTACCTGGCCCCGGCCAGCCCGCTTGATTTCAGCCAGGTGGCGCGCCTGCCGGCCCAGCCCGCACCGCGCCTTGGCGAGCATACCGACGCCATTCTGGCCGAACTGGGCCTGAGCGAAGGCGAGATCGCCCGCTTGCATGACGATGGGATCGTAGCCTGAGCGACGATGTCGGGGGTCATGAGCACAAACCAAGCAGCTTCTGAAAGGCAAACGACCGATGAAACCGCCCATTCAGTTCTACAAGCCCCTGGCTAGTGGGGCACCCCAGCCGCTGCGTGAACTGCCGGTGCGCCCCGAGCGCATGATCCACTTTTTCCCGCCCCATATTGAGAAGATCCGCGCCCGTTTGCCCGAAACGGCAACGCAGGTTGATGTGCTCTGCGGCAACCTGGAGGATGCCATTCCGGTCGAGGCTAAAACGGCCGCGCGCGAGGGTTTTATCGAGGCGGCGAAGGCGCTCGACTTCGGCGATACGGCGCTCTGGATTCGCGTGAATGCGCTCAACAGCCCCTGGCTGCTCGATGATATGAGCGCCCTGCTGGCGACGGTGGGCAACAAACTCGATGTCATTATGATCCCCAAGGTTGAAGGGCCGTGGGACATCCATTTTGTTGACCAGTACCTGGCGCTACTCGAAGCGCGCCATGGCGTGACGAAGCCCATTCTCATTCACGCCCTGCTCGAGACAGCCCAGGGTGTGATGAATGTCGAGGCTATCGCCGGGGCCAGCCCGCGCATGCATGGGCTCAGCCTTGGCCCAGCCGACCTGGCAGCCTCACGCGGGATGAAGACGACCAGGGTTGGAGGGGGCCACCCCTTTTATGGTGTGCTGGCCGATGCCCAGGAGGGCAAGGCCGAGCGGGCCTTTATGCAGCAAGATCTCTGGCACTACACGGTGGCGCGTATGGTTGACGCCTGCGTGGCGCACGGCATCCGTGCCTTCTACGGCCCCTTCGGCGACCTGAAGGACGAAGCCGCCTGCGAGGCCCAGTTCCGCAACGCCTTCCTGATGGGCTGCAGCGGGGCCTGGACGCTGGCCCCAAATCAGATCCCGATTGCCCGACGTGTCTTCAGCCCTGATGTGGCCGAGGTACGCTTCGCCCTACGCATCCTGGAGGCCATGCCCGACGGGGCCGGCGTGGCCATGATCGACGGCAAGATGCAGGACGATGCCACCTGGAAGCAGGCCCGCGTGATGGTTGACCTGGCCCGGCTGGTGGCCCGGCGCGACCCGGAGCTGGCGCAAGCGTATGGACTCTAAGGTACGTACCTATGAAGACTTCAGGCGGCAACTTTTTCGAGGATTTCGCCCTGGGCCAGACGTTTGCCCATGCCACGCCGCGCACGGTCAGTGCGGGCGATGTGGCGCTCTACACGGCGCTCTACGGCCCACGTTTTGCGGTTAGCTCGTCGGCACCCTTTGCGGCGAGCCTGGGGTTGCCGGGTGCGCCGCTCGACAGCCTGCTCGTCTTTCACCTGGTCTTCGGCAAGACAGTCGCTGACATTTCGCTCAACGCGATTGCCAACCTGGGCTATGCTGGCGGGCGTTTTGGGCAGCCGGTCTATCCTGGTGATACGCTCAGCACGAACTCACGCGTGATCGGGCTGCGCCAGAACAAGGATGGCAAGACAGGCGTTGTCTATGTCCACTCGCTTGGGCTGAACCAGCGCGACGAGATGGTGGTTGAGTATGTGCGCTGGGTGATGGTGCGCAAGCGTGATCCGGAGTTGCCCGCGCCCACGCCGGTTGTGCCTGAGCTGCCAGCAGCGGTGTCTGCCGCGGATCTGGTGGTGCCCTACCGGCTTGAGCCGGGGGTCTACGACCTGGATCGAGCTGGCAGCCCCTACCTGTGGGAGGACTACGAGCCGGGGGAGCGGATCGACCATGTTGATGGCATCACCATCGAAGAGGCCGATCATATGCTGGCGGCGCGGCTCTACCAGAATACAGCGCGGGTTCACTTCAACCAGCATGTCGAACGGGAGGGGCGCTTCGGGCGGCGCATCGTCTATGGTGGGCACATCATCAGCCTGGCCCGTGCGCTCTCCTTCAATGGCCTGGCCAACGCCCTCAGCCTGGCCGCGATCAACGGCGGGCGGCATAGTAACCCCAGTTTCGCCGGTGACACGATCTACGCCTGGTCAAGCATCCTGGAGCGTAGCAGCCTGCCTGGCCGCAACGACCTGGGGGCGCTACGCATCCGCACCGTTGCCACCAAAGATCGCCCCTGCGCCGACTTCCCCGACCAGGCCCCGACCGGCGGCTACGATCCTGCCGTCGTACTCGACTTCGACTACACCGTGCTGATGCCGCGCCGGATGTCTATGGTATAATTCCCCTTCGGTGCCCGGCATCCCACGCCGGGCACCCTTGTGACCCGCTGTGGGAGTATCGTCCGGGCCGCTGTGGCCCGTGGTGAGATGAGGAACAGCAAACGATGGCAACAACAGCTTCGCTGCAGGCAGAGACGCGCACCGTGCTCGGCAAGAAGGTCAAGCACCTGCGTACCCAGGGCCTGATCCCCGCGACGGTCTATGGCAAAGGTTTCGCCCCGATCAATGTGCAGGTTAACACCCGCGAGTTCAACACGGTCTACCGCAAGGTTGGGCGCACGGCCCTGATCGACCTGAGTATTGACGGTGGCAAGAGTTCGGTCTTTGTGCAGGAGGTGCAGCGCCACCCGGTCAAGCGCGACATCATTCACATCGACTTTAAGGTGGTTGATCTGCTGGTTGCGATCCATGTCGAAGTGCCGGTGATCATGTTTGGTGAGTCGCCGCTGGTGGTTCGTGGCGATGCGCTGCTGAACCATGCCCTGCACACGGTGATGGTCGAGGCACTGCCAGCGGAACTGCCCCAGCATATCGAGGTGGATATCAGCGGGCTGGACAGCTTTGAGAAGAGCATCCATGTGGCCGATCTGGCTCGCAGCGCTGGCTACAAGATCCTCAACGACAGCGAGAGCGTGGTCATCTCGCTTACCGCAGTACGTGCCGGGCTTGAGGAGCCGCTGAGTGAGGCGACTCCAGCTGAGCCCGAGCTGATCCGCCGCCCGCGCGAGGCCGACGAAGAGTAAGCAAGCCGAATGCTTGCAGGCGGGGCGCTGCCTCAGCCGACCTGTCTGAGAAACCAAAGGGCGTCGCAGCATGTGCTGCGACGCCCTTCTTCTACTTAGCTACGGTGGGGCCGCCACCTAACCTGGCTAGCGTGCCAGTTGGAAGGTTGCCACACGCACGACGTTACTGCGCAGACCCTGGCCGACAATACTCCAGTTGCCGAGGGGGTCGTTGCTCAGGGTGAGGAAGCCGACCAGGATAACCCCGTCGCTATTAGCAATTGCGCGGTAGCCAAGCTCACGGGCGCTGCCATTGGGCAAGTTGAGCCAGAGGGACACCTCTTCGCCGCGCTGGTAGCCACGTGCCTCGAAGCCGAAGGTGGTGCCGGGAGGGGCGGGATTAGGGAAGACGCGGGCCTGGTCATTGGGGATCACGACGCCACCGCCGCCGCCGCCGCCGCCACCCGGGGCGCAACCCTTAGAGTCGCCCTCAGGCACAGGGCCAGACGGGGGGGCCGAGGCGGGGTAGCCAGGGCGGAGTTGGCAGGGCACCAGAAGACTGCCGAAGGTGGCCAGACGCACACGGCTACCGACCAACTCGAAGCGCCCGCGCTCAAAATACTGCACGATATAGTTGCGCCCATCGTCAAGGCGCTGCACCAGCTCTTCGCTGACGGGATAGCCGAAGATCGCCACTGCGCCGCGGCGCTCCCAGAAGCTGCGGAACTCACCACGAAGCGTGTGACCCGTCTGGGGGAAGAAGCGAATGCCGGGTGCGTTAACTGCGGCAACCGGCGGGAACCCCTGGCCGGTGGCGCTCAGATACTCACGTCCGAGCAGGCCCAGGTCGATCACCGCCTGGCCGTTGACCACGTTCAGTTCGAAGCGTGCCCGCTCGAAATACTGGGCCACGCGCCCGTCACGGTTCTGCACAAACTCGGGCGAGACCGGGTAGCCGAAGATCTCAACCCCACCATTCCGTTCCCAGAAAGAGCGGAAGGCACCACCCAGGAAGTGACCAGTTTGGGGAAAGTAGAGCCGCCCCTGAGCCTGAGCCGGTGCCGCCGGTAGCGCACTCAGCAGCACCACCACCAGTAAGAGCAGCGTCCCTATCCATCCTCTGCGTAGCTGAGACATAAGGTGCTCCGTCTGATCGCGTAAAGCAAATCCCTCAACTCTGCGTGACACCCGGTGCGGTAGTGGGCAGATGAAGCAGTACGGTTGACCTGATTATCATTTACACCCGCGCTGCTTATCATAGGTGATTAGGGCTTGACTGTCAAGCCTTGAGCGCATCAGAGTGCGCTAAATAGACCTTGACAGAGAGAAGCCTCCCGCAAGCTCTGCCCAACATCATGCCTGTCGTTGGAGTGGGCAAGGCAGGCTATAATGGCTTATAGAGCAAAAAGTTTTATGAAAGACTTCATGCATGAGCATCCCTATCGTCACTGATCTGGCCCTGGCCCACGCCGGGGTTTTGCGCCGCGTCGCCCTTGACGAAGACGCGGAGACGGCCCGCGCCGTTGCGGCGATCATTGCTGAGGTGCGTGCCGGTGGCGATACGGCGGTGCGCAGTCTGAGCGCCCGCTTCGATGGGGTGGCCCCTGTGGCGCTTGAGGTACCGCGGGCGCGTTGGGATGCGGCCGTCGCCAGCCTGCCCGCCGACTTGATCGCCGCCCTTGAGCTGGCGGTGAACGAGCTACGCCGTTTTCACGAGCGCCAGGTGCGCAACTCGTGGGTTGATTTCAGCGTCGAAGGAGCGCGGGGCCAGCTGGTGGTGCCGCTCGAACGGGTTGGGATCTACGTTCCTGGTGGGGCTGCACCGCTACCCTCGTCGCTCATCCATGCGGCAGTGCCAGCCCGCGTGGCCGGGGTTACCGAATTGATCGTCTGCTCGCCGCCCCGGCCCGCAACCGGCGAGCCAGCCCCAGTGGTGTTGGCAGCGGCGGCCATCGTTGGTGTCGAGCGGGTCTTTGCGATCGGGGGGGCCCAGGCCATCGCCGCCATGGCCTACGGTACCTCAAGTGTGCCACGGGTCGATAAGATCGCTGGCCCGGGCAACCGCTTTGTGATCCAGGCTAAACGGCTTGTCTACGGCGCGGTGGGGATCGAAAGCCTGCCGGGCCCTACGGAGACCATGGTGATCGCTGATGCTGAGGCGCAGCCCAACTATGTTGCCGCCGACCTGCTGGCCCAGGCCGAGCATGTCGAGGCGAGCGCCATCCTGCTGACCCCCGATCTTGACCTGGCTTACGCGGTACAGGCCGAGGTGGGTCGCCAGCTTGAAGCATTGCCTGAGACGAATGCCCATGCCGCTGCTGAGGCGGTAAGCAGCCGTGGTGCGATTATCGTGGTGCCTGATCTCGAGACGGCCTTTGATCTCGCGAATGCCTACGGTCCTGAACACCTCTGCCTGCTGCTGCGTGACCCCTGGCCCTATGTCGGGCGGGTACGCAATGCGGGAGGCGTCTTTCTCGGCGAGCAGTCGTTTGAGGTGCTAGGCGACTACTGTGCTGGCCCTTCGCACATTATGCCCACCGAAGGCACGGCCCGCTATGCCTCGCCGGTCAACGTTGACGATTTTCGCAAAGTCATCTCGCTAGTTGGTCTGAATGCAACCGCCCTGACGCGCATCGGCCCGGCAGCTATGCGCCTCGCCGAAGCCGAAGGGCTCTACGCCCATGCGGCTGCCGTGCGCGCCCGGCTCGAGCCGTGAGTCTCTCATGTAAGAAAGGTCTTGTCCATGCTCTCCGGTTTTCTGGTTACATTTGTCAATCTGCTCTTTCAAGCCCTGCTGTTTGCCATCCTCGGGCGGGTGCTGATCTCGTGGATCGACCCGATGGGCAATATGCGCATCTCGCAGATCCTGCGTGAGATCACGGAGCCGATCCTTGGCCCGATCCGCAGCATCCTGCCGAACCTGGGTATGATTGATCTCTCGCCGCTGGTAGCGATCCTGCTCATTCAGCTCTTGCATAATCTCATCCTACGGGTGATCTGAATGGGCGGGGCAGGGAGAACCCGGTTCTCCCTGCCATCCACGCACCAGGCCGCACGGTTTTTGTGGAGCGTATGCACCTATGGACAGGCCCGCTGCTGCTGATCCAGGTCGGCTGCTCTTAGTAATCGTCTTTCTGGCTGGCGTAGGCACCCTGGGCATCGAGATGGTGATGCCACGCTTGCTGGCCCCCTACTTCGGCACCTCGCAGCCGATCTGGGCGGTGGTGATCGGCATGACCCTGACCTACCTGGCGCTGGGCTACTGGTTGGGTGGGCAATTGGCCGACCGTCACCCCGACCCGCGTCTGCTCTACTGGCTGATCACCTGGGCTGGTCTGCTCTGCGCACTCATTCCCCTGATTGCCCGACCGGTGCTGCTCTTTGCCCAGGCCGCCTTGCGGGCGGTGGCGGCAGGCGGTTTCCTGGGCGCGCTGGTGGTAGTGGTGCTGCTCTTTGCTGCGCCGGTGATCCTGATGGCCATGGTTGGCCCCTTTGCGGTACGCCTGCAACTGCGCCAAGCCGAAGCGGGGGTGGCCGTGGCCGGGCGGACAGCCGGTACGATCTCGGCGCTTTCGACGCTCGGCTCGATCATTGGGACCTTCCTGACCGTACTGGTGCTCATTCCATTGATTGGTACGAGTGCGACAATCTTTCTCTTTGCCGCCTTTCTGGCTGGGCTTGGCCTGATCGGTCTGCGGGACTGGCGGGCAGCCCTGCTGCTGCTCGCCGTGGTGGGACTCTTCGCCGTCCATAGCCTGCTCAGCGGCAGCCTCAAACAGGCCGATTGCCGCGACTGCCGCTTGCTGGCTGAGCGTGAGTCGGACTACAACTACATTCAGGTCGCCGAGCAAGCCGTGGTCTATAACAACGGCACGGTTGATCGCCGCCGGGTGCTTATTCTCAACGAGGGCCAGGCCATCCACTCGGTCTATCGGCTGAAGTACGCGCAGACCGGCAACCCGCTTGATCTGCTGACCGATGGCGGGCCGTGGGACTATTTCAGTGTGGCCCCCTACGTCTACCCTGAGCTACCACCTGAGCAGGTGCGGCGCATTGCGATGCTCGGTTCGGCAGCTGGCAGCATCCCCAAACAGCTACTGGCGATCTATGGCCCCGACACACTAATCGATGCAGTTGAGATCGATGCGCAGATCAGCGCGATGGGCCAGCGTTATTTTGACATGGAGGATGATGACCCGGCCTTTCCCAACTATACAACCTACGCCGACGATGCCCGGGCCTGGCTGGCTGGCACTGACCAGCACTACGACTTAATCGGTATGGATGCCTACCACCAGCCCTACATCCCCTTCCACCTGGCCACGGTCGAGTTCTTCACGCAAGTGCGGGAACGCCTGACCCCGCAGGGGGTTGCGGTGGTCAACGCCGGGCGCCCGGCCAGCGGCGATGATCGTCTGGTCAACGCGCTGGCCTCGACCATGCGTGCAGTCTTTCCACAGGTCTATATTATTGATACGCGCTTCTCGAATGCGATCCTGGTAGGCGTAAACCAGCCGGTTGGCGACGGGGTAGCCAACTTCGAGCGTAACAGTGCGCTGATCGCCGAGCGGGCCGCTACTGCCGCCAGCCCTGCGGCGCAACTGCGCTACCAGACGCTCCAGCTCGTGATGTACTGGGCGCTGGTCGAGGGACGTTTCGGGCCGGTACGCGAGTTCAGCCCCGCGGAGGCACGCTACGCACCCTTCACCGATGATCATGCCCCGGTGGAGCAGTTGATCGATGGGCTAATCTTCAGCGAGGCGCTGGGGAGCTAGTACCAACATCGTTCAGATAAGCTCACGCAAAGCCGCAAAGCCGCAAAGCTTCTGCGGCTGATCGGCCTTGATCGATCTGCGCTTGCCCCTACTTGAAACGTACTGGAGCTAGAGCGCCGTCCGAGCTGGACGCTGCAGGAGGGTGGGGCGCTGAGGAGGTGGCGAGCCAGTGAAGTGGTTGCCCATGTTTGACAAGAGATCCATGTCTATGTTACCGTTGTCTTGAGATTCGAGAAAGCTGGACAAAATCCGGCATGAGCGGTTCAACAGGGATTATCTGAGTTGGATAGCAAGCGGCAATTTAGGTTGATGCGCCTTGAGGGTGCCATACGGAGCAACGACGCTCTTGGGGTGCAAAGCACCTGCGTAGACTTACGCCAGGGCGGCGTCGGTCAAAGCGCGGTGCTCCATGCCATTCGTGCGGTCTCTTCCGCCAGTCTGACGTGTGGCCTGATGCTCTAGCCGGGGGGCGCACACCCTAACCCCTCGTGCTGAGAGCCTTTGTCGGCAGACAAGAGGTTCTAGTGTGAAGGGGGTGGGTGCCTTGGGACAGCGTGTTCTGGTGCTCAATGCCAGCTACGAGCCGCTCCAGCTGATCTCCGTACGGCGGGCTGTGATCCTGCTGCTCCAGGAGAAGGCAGAGTTGGTCGAAGCCGCAACCGCGCAACTGCGTGCACGGGCGATCAGCCTTGATGTGCCGGTAGTGATCCGTCTGGTGCGTTACATCCGCATCCCGCGTAAGCTGAAGCTGCCCTGCTCACGGCGCGGCGTCTTTGCTCGTGACCGTGAGACCTGCCAGTACTGTGGTCTACAGCCCGGGCGCACCCATCTGACCATGGATCATATCCTTCCACGCTCGCAGGGCGGGACAACCAACTGGGAGAATGTGGTCACGGCCTGTCGTGAGTGCAATCACCGCAAGGGCGGGCGCACGCCTGAACAGGCGAATATGCAACTCCTGAGCACCCCGCGCCAGCCGCAGTATGTGGCCTTCGCCCTGCTTGGTGAGCTTGAGCGCCATGACGTATGGCGCAAATATGCCTTCAGCTAAACAGGGCCTTGGGCGCAGCGGCGAAGCGGCCGCAGCCGCCTACCTGATCCGCTGCGGTTATCATCTGGAAGCGCGTAACTGGCGTTGCCCCCATGGTGAGCTTGACCTTGTTGCGCGTCTTGATGAGCAGATCGTCTTTGTCGAGGTTAAGACCCGGCGCAGTGGCCCCTGGCATCCGGAAGAGGCGATCAACCGCGCTAAGGCGCGCCGGTTGATCGCCCTGGCCTATGCTTACCTGGAGGCGCATGGGCTGCCGCCGACGGTAGCCTGGCGGATCGACCTGATCGCGGTCGAGGTTGGCGTGCATGGCGAACTGGTGCGCCTTGAGCAGATCGTCCACGCAGTAGAGGAAGCATAAGTAACTGGGAGATGCCATCATTGACTCTCATACTAGAACTTTGTTATAATTGAAACCCCAATGGTTAGTGCAGCCCTGGAAGGTGAGCAGATCGCGCTTGGTAGCTCCAACTGTCATTGTCGGCCACCTGGCACCGGATCTCGACTGCCTGGTGGCGATCTGGATCCTGGTACGCTTTGGCGATGCCGCCGAGGCGGAGTTTGCTTTTGTCCCGGCGGGCCGCACAGTAGATAACCTGCCTGTGGATAGTGACCCGGCTATCATCCATGTCGATACCGGGGGTGGTCGTTTTGATCATCACCATGTTGCTGATGCGAGTCTCTGCGCCGCCGAGTTAGTGCGTCGGGCGGTGGTGCCGCAGGATGAGGCGCTGCAGCGGATGGTTGAGCAGGTCATCAGTATCGATAATGCTGAGGCTGCGGTAGGTCGTCAGACGGTCTTCTTCAACATTACGGATCTGATCGCTGGCTACAACGCGCTCTATCCCAACCGGCCCCACCATGTAGCCCAGGCGATGTTACCCAATTTGGACGCCTGGTACGAGCATGAGCAGCGCACGCTGCGCCTCGAGCGCGCCTTTACGCGCCGTCTGGAGTTCAAAACCCGCTGGGGGTTGGGGATTGCGATGGCCAGCGATGATGGTGGCTCAAGCCGGCTGGCCTACGGGCGAGGAGCGGTGCTCTACGCCTACCGCGACCGACGTGGCTATATGGGCATTGCGGCGCAACGCCGTTCGAGTGTTGATCTTGAGCCGATCTACCATGATTTACAGCTGGTGGATGGCGAGGCTGACTGGTACTTGCACCCGAGCCACCGCCTGCTGCTCTGTGGAACGGCGAAGGCACCCCCACGGGTGCCTTCGGCCCTTTCGCTGGAAGAGTTGGTCGATGTGCTCAAGCGGCGCTGAGGTGATGCTCAGGCGGTATTGTGCATCTCCTCGTCGAAGAACTGGCGGAAGCGCTCGTGGGCGCGGTGCTGGAGCGACTTGATCGAGCCGACGGTGCGCCCCATCTGGCAGGCCGTCTCTTCAAGCGACAGACCGTAGACGTGGCGCAGGAGCAGCACCCGGCGCTGGCCCTCGCCCATGCGGGCGAGCGCCCGCTTGATCGCAGCGCCCCTGAGGCTCTGGTCAAGTTGCTCATCGATGCAGGTAGCGATCAGATCTTCTTCGTTGAGCGGGGCGTAGCTCTGGCGCTCACGGCGGCGTAGACCATCGACAGTGCGGGCATGGGCGATGCTGTAGAGCCATGTACCGATTGACCAGCCGCGGTCTTCGTAGCGTCCGATCCCCTCGAGCATGCGGACAAAGACCTCCGACTGGATATCACGGGCGAGATCAGCGTCACCGACACGATAGTAGATGTAGCGGTAGATCGCTGGTGCGTAGTGCTCGTAGATCGTGGAGAGCGCCTGGGGGTCGGCTGCCTGGGCCCGGTGGACGATGTCGTGCGGAAGCTTGGGTGCAGTCATGCTGGCCTCCATACATATCAGCGGCTAAACCTGTCCGCAGTGTACGGTAGCCATACCGATCGGTGGGTCACGGCTTGGTCGTAGCTTCGTGATGCCCTGCGCACTACAGCGCAGTATGCTACAATGCTTATTGGAGTGGGCTGCTCACTGCATGGGATGAGCCATGCTAACAATGGCATCCATCAGGTCACATCAGGAGTGAAGTGTGCGTGATATCTTCTCGCTGCCGACGGATGAGGTGAGCCTCGGCGCACGTAACGATAATATTGAACTGCTCAAAGCCTGGGCCGGTTCAACGCTGGCCTTTGCGATTGTGCAAACGGGAGCAACACAGCTCCTTTCGGGCGAGTTTCTGCTCAACCTGCTGATCTCAGCGGTGGTCTGTGGCCTCGGTTTTGTCTTGCACGAACTGGCCCACCGGATTGTGGCCCGTACTTACGGGGCTGAGGCGCACTTTATCGCCAACGACGGCTGGCTGCTGATCTCGATCGTGCTCGCCTTTACGGGCTTCTTTATTGCTGCCCCCGGGGCCGTCTGGCACCGTGGCTACCTGACCGAGCGGCAGAGTGGCCTGATCGCCCTGGCTGGCCCGGTTACTAATCTGGTGCTGGCGGTACTCTTCCTCTTCGCCCTGCTGCTGCTGGCTCTGGCGGGCCTGCCGGTACCAATGTGGTTGGTAACGACCTGTTATGTCGGCTTCAGGTTTAACGCCTGGCTCGGCCTGTTCAATATGATTCCTGCTGGTCCCTTCGACGGGGCCAAGGTACTCGCCTGGGACTGGCGGGTGTTTGCGGTGACGGCCGCCGTTGGGGTGGCGCTCTCCTTTGGGTTAAGCGATGCGATGTTGACCGCGATGATCAATTTCGTGCAGCGGTTGTCATTCGGGTTATGACGGGCCGCTGCTGATCGTCTGGAAGAAGAGCGACGCTCGCCGAAACCGTTTCGGCGAGCATCTAGCGCCGGGAGGCACGATGCGTACGCCGATCATTGCCGGAAACTGGAAGCTGTACAAGACGGTAGGCGAAGCGGTTGAGCTTGTGAAAGAGCTACTGGCCGGCCTAGAGGATGTGAGTGGGCGTGAGGTGGTGGTCTGTCCGCCCTTCACGGCCCTCTATGCCGTGCGTCCATTGCTGGTCGGCACCCGTGTCGGCCTGGGGGCGCAGAATCTCTACCATGAGCCGCAAGGTGCCTTTACCGGTGAAATTAGCGCCGGCATGCTCAGTGACGTAGGTTGCAACTATGTGATCATCGGCCATAGCGAGCGCCGCCAGTACTTTGGTGAGACCGACGAGGGCGTCAATCGCAAGATTCGTGCAGCGCTGGGGGCCGGGCTGACCCCGATCGTCTGTGTTGGTGAGCTGAAGAGCGAGCGTGACCAGGGGCAAGCCGAGGCCGTCGTGGGGCGACAGATCAGCGGTGGGCTAACCGGGCTCAGCGCCGCAGAGGCGGCCCGGCTGGTGGTAGCCTACGAGCCAGTCTGGGCAATTGGGACGGGTGATACGGCCACGCCTGAGGATGCCCAGGCGATGCATGCGGCCATCCGGGCCATGCTCGGTGGGCAGTTTGGTGCGGAGGTTGCGGCAGGTATGCGGATTCAGTATGGTGGTAGTGTTAAGCCAGATAATATCGATGAGTTGATGGCCTGCCCCGACATCGATGGGGCCCTGGTCGGTGGGGCCGCGTTGAAGGCGGCCAGCTTCTTGCGGATCATTCAATACCAATAACTATGTCAATTGAGGTTGTGGTCATTCTGGGGCTGATCCTGGCGAACGGGATCTTTGCTGGTACGGAGTTGGCTATTCTCGGTGCCAGGCGTGGCCGGCTCGAACAGCAGGCTGAGAGCGGAGGGCGCGGCGCACAGGCGGCCTTGAAGCTCCAGGATGACCCGAACCGCTTTCTCTCAGCGGTGCAGGTAGGGATTACGCTGATTGGCGTGCTTACTGGTGCGTTTGGTGGCGCGACCATTGCCGCCCAGGTGGCACCCTTCTTGCAAAGCCTGCCTCTGGTTGGCCCGTATGCCGACCAGGTGGCCTTCGGGGTGGTGGTGTTGCTGATCACCTACCTGACGCTTGTCTTTGGCGAGTTGGTACCGAAGCGGATTGCCCTCCTCAAGCCCGAAGCCTATGCCACGCTGATCGCTCCGCTGATGGCCTTTGTGGCTAAGCTGAGCAGCCCGGTAGTGGCCTTGCTGGCCTTCTCGACCCAGTTGATACTGCGGCTGGTTGGCCTGGGCAATGCCGCGACGGCGGGGGTGACAGAGGAGGATATTCGCGCACTGGTGCGCGAAGGGGCTGAGGGTGGCTCGGTTGAACCGCAGGAACAGCAGTTCATCGAGAGCATCTTCAAGTTCAGCGACCGGGCGGTGCGCCATATTATGACGCCTCGGCGCGATGTTGAGATGGTCGAGGCGGACGCGACGCTGGCCACGGTGCTTGACGAACTACTTGCAAGCGGCTACTCACGCTTTCCGGTCTACGAGGAGAATCCCGACCAGATCGCCGGAATTGTGCATGTGCGTGATCTGCTGATGCTCTACCGACGCCAGGGCGACCAGGCGCGGGTGCGCGAGGCGTTGGCCCCACCGCTCTATGTGCCTGAGAATAGCCGGGCTTCGGCCCTGCTGGCGACCTTCCGCAAAGGCCGGCGCCATATGGCGCTGGTAGTTGGTGAAGAGGGCGGGATCGAGGGGGTGGTCACGCTTGAGGATGTGCTTGAGGAGATCGTTGGCGAGATTGACGACGAGTTTGACGAGGCTTCAACCGAGCCGGTAGTGCAGCGCGAGGACGGCTCATTGCTGGTTGAAGGGTCATTGCCGATTGATGAGTTTAAGCAGTTATTGGGCGTAAATGAACTGCCCGACGAAGAGACCTACCGTTACGATACGCTGGCTGGCTTTGTGATCTCGCTGATTGGCCAGATCCCTAATACGGGCCATGTTGTGCATTGGGGCGGCTGGCGCTTTGAGGTGCTTGATATGGATGGCCTGCGCATCGACAAATTACTCGTCTCGGCCGATCCGCCTGCGGTTGACGCGCCGAGTATGTAGGCGTAAGGAGTCTGTCTATGGCCGGTGAATTGATTTTGCGGGCGACGCTTGCCCGCCCCTACCTGGCGGCGACAACGACACCGCAGGTGATCTATGCGCTGATCGAGGTACAGCCGGCCCAGGTGCTGGCCCAGGTGCGCGTGCCGATCAATGTCTGTTTTGTGCTTGACCGCAGCGGCTCGATGAAGGGCGAGAAGATCGAGCGGGTGCGCCAGGCAACGGCCATGGCGGTTGATCGGCTCGATGCGAAGGATCTTGTCAGCGTGGTGATCTTTGATCATCGCTGTGAGGTGATTGTGGCGGCTGCGCCAGCCACCGACCGGGCGGCGGTGAAGGATCGGATTGCGCGCATCCGTGATGCGGGCGGCACCAAAATCGCCCCGGCGATGGAGCGGGCCTTGCGGGAGATTGCCAAAGATCGGAGTGGGGCGATCCGCCGGCTGGTGCTCTTAACCGATGGGCAGACTGAGCAGGAGAATGAGTGTCTGCTGCGGGCTGAGGATGCCGGGCGCAACGGAGTACCGATTACGGCGCTGGGGGTGGGCAAAGACTGGAACGAAGATCTGCTGATCGAGATCGGTAATCGCTCCGGTGGCACCGCCGACTACATTACGCGCCCCGATGAGATCACCGAGTTTTTCCAGAATACGGTGCAGCAAGCCCAGAATACCGCCGTGCAGAATGCTGTGCTTAACTTGCGCCTGGTGCAGGGAGTGACGCCACGGGCAGTCTGGCAGGTGACCCCACTGATCGCCAACCTGGGCTACCGCCCGATCAGTGACCGTGATGTGAGTGTGCCACTTGGCGAATTGCAGACCGGCCAGGGGCGCACCCTGCTGGTGGAGATGCTTGTCGATCCGCGAGCGGCTGGCACCTACCGTGTGGGCCAGGTCGAGACGAGCTATGATGTGCCGGTGCTTGGTCTGAGCGGTGAGAAGTCGCGCGCCGACCTACTGCTGACCTTTACCGAAGACCAGGCTCAGATCGCCCAGGTCAACCCCGGGGTGATGAATATTGTTGAGAAGGTGAGCGCCTTCAAGTTGCAGACGCGGGCCTTGCAGGATCTCGCCCAGGGTGATGTGCAGGGGGCGACACAGAAGCTGAAGAGTGCGGTGACGCGCCTGCTGAGCCAGGGTGAAACCGACCTGGCGGCGACGATGCAGCAGGAGATCGCTAACCTCGAGCAGGGGGGCCAGCTATCGAGCGAGGGTCAGAAGACGATTAAGTTCCAGGGGCGGAAGACGGTACGCCTGAGTGATATCGATCTGCCGAAGGAATAGGCCGCCCCGCTATGTATATTCTGATCACCAACGATGATGGCTACCAGAGTGAGGGTTTGACGGCGCTGCGGAGTGCCCTGGCGGAGGTGGGTGAGACAGTGGTGGTTGCGCCCGACCGCAACTGGAGTGCGGCCGGGCACTATCGTAAGCTCTTCGATCCGCTACGCGCATGGGAGGGCAGTCTGGCCGATGGCAGCCCGGCACTGATCTGCGATGGTACCCCCGCCGATTGTGTGGCCCTGGCGGTGATGGGCCTGTTGCCGCGCAAGCCCGATCTGGTCGTTGCGGGGATCAACCTGGGCGCGAACCTGGGCACCGACCTGCTCTATTCGGGGACGGTGGCGGCGGCGATGGAGGGGATCGCTTTTAACCTGCCGGGCATTGCCGTCTCGCAGCTCCAGAACAAGGAGCATAGCTGGGACTTTCGGGCAGCTCAGGCAGCGGTGATCCGGCTGGTGCGCAAAGTGGCGACGTCTGGCCTGCCCCCCGGCATCCTGCTGAATATGAATGTGCCGGTGCGACCACCAGAAGCCGTGCGTGGCATGCGCATCGCCCGGCTCGGGCGGCGCGACTACCGCGACGAGTTGGTGGTGCGCTACGACCCGCGGGGACGGCCCTACTACTGGATCGGCGGGTCGGAGCCGGAGGATCATCCCGAAGAGGGCACCGATATTGCTGCGGTTGCGGAAGGTTATGTCAGCATCACCCCGGTGCATATGGATCTGACCAGCCATCGCTGGCTTGAGGATCTGCGCAAGTGGGATCTGGAGGGCGCTAATGAGCGTTGAGGAACAGCAACCCGAAGGGGCCGACGAAGCCCCACCGGCCCGCCGATCACCCTATCTGAACCGTGAGCAGAGCTGGATCGCCTTCAATCGCCGGGTGATCGAAGAGGCGCTTGATAAGCGTAATCCGCTGCTTGAACGGGTGAAGTTCCTGTCGATCTGGGCGGCCAACCTGGACGAGTTCTTCATGATCCGCGTGAGTGGGATTAAGCAGCAGATCGGTGCCGGGGTACAGCGCCAGTCGGCTGATGGGTTGACCCCCAGCGAGCAACTGGCCAAGGTGCGCCGGGCGTTGCTACCTTTGCTTGAGCAGGAGCGTGACCTGTTGCTGCACGACCTGTTGCCGAGTTTGCGCGAGCATGGCATCTATCTCTATGACTATCGCGAGCTGAACAGTCGGCAGTGTGATTGGCTGCGCGACTATTTTTCGCACCATATCTTTCCGGTGCTGACCCCGCTGGCCTTTGATAGCAGCCGGCCCTTTCCCTTCATCTCAAACCTGAGTCTCAACCTGGCGGTGGTGATCCGCGACTATGAGAAGGGTGAGCTCTTTGCGCGTGTGAAGGTGCCTGAGGTGCTACCACGGCTGGTGGCGCTGCCCGCCGATCTGTGTGATGGAGCACCGGAGGTGCCAGCGAGGCGGCAGGCATGCTTTGTCTGGATTGAGCAGGTGATCGCGGCAAATCTGGCCAGCCTCTTTCCCGGTGTTGAGGTGATCGAGAGTTATCCCTTCCGCGTCACTCGTAACGCTGATATGGAGATCGAAGAGGACGAGGCCGACGATCTGCTTGAGACGATTGAGCAGGGCGTGCGCCAGCGGCGCTTCGGTGAGGTGGTGCGCCTGACAGTTGAACGTTCGATGCCTGAGCGGGTGGCCAACCTGTTGTTGACCAACTTAAAGATCGAGACAACTGATCTCTATACGCTGCGTGGACCACTGGGCCTGAGCGACATGATGAGCCTGACGCGCCTTGATCGGCCCGACCTGAAGGATCGCCCGCATGTGCCGGTGCTCCCGGCGGTGCTGCGAGGCGGCAATGACATCTTCGAGGTCATCCGTGCTGGCGATGTGTTGCTGCACCATCCCTATCACTCCTTCTCACCGGTGATTGACCTGATCAATGCGGCCGCTGAAGATCCGCAGGTACTGGCGATCAAGCAGACGCTCTACCGGGTCGGCAGTAATTCACCAATTGTGCGCGCCCTGATGCGGGCGCGCGAGCAGGGCAAGCAGGTGACGGCGGTGGTTGAGTTGAAGGCGCGCTTCGATGAGGAGAACAACATCATCTGGGCGCGGGCGATGGAGCGGGCCGGCGTCCATGTCGTCTATGGGCTGTTGGGGCTGAAAGTGCATGCCAAGCTGGCCCTGGTAGTACGCCAGGAGCAAGAAGGCCTTCGCTGTTATGCGCACCTGGGTACGGGCAACTATAACGCCGCGACGGCCCGTATCTACACCGACCTGGGTCTGTTGACCTGCCGCGAGGATCTGACGGCCGACGTGATCGAGCTGTTTAATACGCTGACGGCTTATGGACGGCGCGACACCTATCGCAAGCTGCTGGTGGCTCCGGTGACTATGCGCCAGAGCCTGATCCAGCTGATCGATCGCGAGATCGAACGTCAGCGGGTGGCTGGCGATGGACACCTGATCTTCAAGATGAACGCCCTGGTTGATCTGCGTATCATTGATGCGCTCTACCGGGCTTCGCAGGCGGGTGTGCGGGTCGATCTGATCATTCGCGGGATGTGTGCCCTACGGCCCGGTATTCCGGGTATGAGCGAGACGATCTATGTGCGCAGCATTATTGGGCCGTTCCTTGAGCACCACCGCATCTATTACTTCCACAACGGTGGGGCCTCCGACCTCTATATCGGAAGCGCCGATATGATGGAGCGCAACCTGGATCGGCGTGTCGAAGAGCTCTTCCCACTTGAAGACCCGACCCTGGCGCGTTTTGTGCGTGAGGCACTGCTGGATACCTACCTGCATGATAATCTGCGAGCGCGTGTGCTGGCCTCTGATGGCAGCTATACCCGGCTGGCACCGGGTGATGATCCGCCTATCGATAGCCAGCAGCCCTCACGGATGATCCCGGATCGCTAAAGGGAACTACGACCATTTCTCGAAGCGGGCGGTAGGGGGGCACGGTGCGCCGTGCCCTTGTTGGTTTCCTGTCGGCTTACCGCCGGATGGCCCCTCGGGTGTCCATGCGCGAGGTTGAGGTTCTTCTTGACGAAGGCACCAATCACACGCATCTGTGGCGACCTCGTTGCCGCAGCTGGCAGTGTTGTTCAGCAATCTTGATGATAACTGCCCAGGGAGGCAGGTGCTACAATCCCTATATATGGTGGGCGGGGTATGTGCGCTCCCAGGGTGCAGAAATACCAGAAAACGTACTACTTATAAGGGAGAAAAGTGGGGTTCTAGGGAGGGTAGGCCCTCTCTGAAAGCCTCCGTGAGGATGGAGTTCAGCTATGGAGAGGCCGATCGGAACGATGTATTTCGTCCCACGACACTGCTACTTCTAGCGAAGGGCTTCACGCAAATGTGCTGATGGCGTTCGGCCCGCATGTGCTGTAGACTGACCTGGCAGTTTGAGTTGAGAGAGTCGCATGACAAGGAGCGAAACGTGATGGAAGGCCCTTCACTCGGAGCAAGCGCCTCCTTAAGCGCTCCAGATAGTGGCGTGCCGGTTATCGTCACACTGACGATGAACCCATCGGTTGATGTGAGCACCGACGTGGATCAGGTTGTGCCCGAGCATAAGCTGCGTTGTAGTGCGGCCCGCTATGAGCCTGGTGGTGGCGGGATCAACGTCTCCAGGGCGCTGCGCAACCTCGGCGAGCAGTCGCTGGCGCTTTACACGGCTGGCGGGGCTCGGGGCGCTCTGCTCCAGAAACTGCTTGAGCAGGAGGGCCTACGGCAACGCGCGCTCGCCATCGCGGGGTCGACGCGCGAGAGCTTCGCGGTGCTTGAGGCGCTGAGCGGGCAGCAGTTTCGCTTTAATCTGCCCGGCCCGGGGCTGAGCGAGCCTGAGTGGCGGGCCTGCCTCGCCGCTCAGGCTCGCTCAGCCCTACGCCAGCGGTGATCATCGCGAGCGGCAGTCTGCCTCCCGGCGTGCCTGACGACTTCTACTATCAGGTCGCCACCCTTGGGCGGGACTTGGGGGCGCGGGTGATCATCGATACATCTGGGCCAGCGCTCCAGGCTGCGGTCGGTGCCTCACTGTTCCTGATCAAACCAAACTTGCGCGAACTGGCACTCCTGGTGGGGCGTGTGCTTGATGACGAAGATGCGGTAGAGCAGGCAGCCCTCGAGTTGGTGGGATCAGGCCACAGCACCGCTGTTGTTGTCTCGCTCGGTGCTGCCGGGGCCTTGCTGGCGACGGGTGATGGCTGCGAGCGGTTGCGGGCACCGACGGTGCCGATTCGCAGCAAGGTCGGCGCGGGCGACAGTATGGTGGCGGGAATCGTTGCAGGCCTCGTGCGCGGGCTCGATCTACGTGAGGCGGCCCGCTTTGGAGTCGCCGCAGGCGCGGCGGCGGTGATGACGCCGGGTAGCGAGCTCTGCCGACGTGAGGATACGGAGCGCCTCTATCGCCGTGTTCACCGGGAAGCTGCGTGACATCTACCAGTGTGGCGGCACAAACCCCCATATCGTCCCGGTGATGCCAAATGTGTATTCAGTGCCCCAGAGCTAAAGCCAATATCTTTCAAATAAGAAACCTGTCAGGTGCGGCCAGCCATGATCGTTCTCATTCTGATGCATTCCGTGGCCGCACCTGACAGGTTTTCTCAGCCATGCATCCATCCTTATTTGTAAAGTATTGAGGCTAAAGCACCTACCAAACTTGCCTTACCGGCGCATGTATCAGGCGATCCCAGATCAAGAGGCCGGGGTTGGGGCTGAGGCGCACGGGGTCGAGCACAGAGGGGCCGAGTGTGCGCCAGGCGTGGTCGGGGGGCAGCCCGGTGATCGTGCCTTCTTCGTTGAAGGTGAGCCGCACGCAGGTGAAGGCAAAGGTGAGCTCGGCCTCGCTCTCCAGGGTAAGCTCGATCTCGTTATCGTTGGCAGTGCCGATGGTGCCGCCCATTTCGGCGAGGGCGGTGCGCAGGGCGGCAACGTCCACGTTGAGACGTCGGCCACGCGCCCCGGTCAGCACGACGGCGATCTGGCGGCTGGTGATCACCGAGTCGATCAGCAGGAGCTCGTAGGGCGGCTGCTCGAAGAGGATGGCGGCGGCAGGATTGTCACGGTCGATGCAGCGCCCGGCGAGGGCCCGCCCGAGTGCTCCAGCGTCAATGGCGTAGCGCAAGACTGACGGGAAGGCGAAGGAGAGGTAGCTGGCACCAGAGAGGCCCACTTCGAGATCGGCCTGGGGCAGGCCGAGGCCACGTAGGAAGCCACGCAGCAATTGCAGGCCCAGGTCGAGAGTGACGCGCCGTGAGCGGCGGCC
The DNA here is from genome assembly GCA_964592425.1 of uncultured Chloroflexaceae bacterium. Taxonomy (GTDB): domain Bacteria; phylum Chloroflexota; class Chloroflexia; order Chloroflexales; family Chloroflexaceae; genus Viridilinea. Next base: position 21,546 of record CAZQCG010000025.1, on the reverse strand, counting down.
CGAGATGTCGGTGAGGTCGGTGACCTGGGGCGGCAGGCCGAGCGGGCGGGCGTCGGTGAGAATGGGCAAGAGTGAGCCACGGAAGAAGCTGCGCCCGTCACGGTGAACGACGACCGAGAGGGGCTGTACGCGGGCGTCGGGCACCCGCACAATATTGGCACCGAAGAGGTCGTGGACAAGGGCGACCAGTGGATCTTCACGGCAGAGGGGAATGATCGTCATCGTATCCCTTTCAGGTCGGCTCGGGCGTCGAACGCGGGGGTAGGCAAGCCTGGGTGCGCAGGCGTCTCGCCCGCATGCAGGCCAGCGGAGTCGAGGGCGAGCACGGCGGCGGGCGGGATGCGCAGGGTGGCGGCGAGTGCTCGTACTAGCCAGCTCAGGGCGGCACGTTGGGCCAGGCCAGCACTTGCCGCCCCGCCCTCGACGGCCACGACGACGCAGCGCTCAGCCAGCGGCCCGCTCTTGAGCAGACAGCCCAGGTAGATCTCGTCACAGAGACGGTAGATCGCCCCGGCGGTGTCGATATAGTAGTGCCAACGGCCCAGTTGGGCCTCTTCACGCAGGTCGAGACCGGCAGGGCCGCTGGCGGTGGTGATCAGCACGGCTTCGGGGGCGGGTCGGGGCCGGCGAGGCCGACCCCGACCATGGGGGGGGCTCAGGTCGAGCACGCTCGGCTGGGGAGAGGGAGCGCCGAGCAGTGGGCGACCTGTGAGGGGACTAAGCGGCCCGGTAAGAGTCAGGCTGTCGATGGTGGCGGTGGTACCGCTGGCGCTAGCTTCAAGCAGGCTGCGCAGAGTGATGATGCTGGTATCGCCGGGCAGGGGCCGATCAAGGGGCCAGTCATAGGCGGGCAGGGCACAGGCGAGCACGTCAAGGGCGTAGGGCATTAGCAGGTAGGCCTGGCCTCCAACCAGCACCACTTCGGGGGGCGCGAGGGGCGCACCGAGCCGGTTGGCCTCGGCATAAGCGATGAGCAGGGCCGCCCGGTCGTAGCGGCGTCCGCTGCGAGCGCGGTAGAGATCGTCGAGCAGGGCGCGGCGCAGGTTGGCGGTGGTTGGGGCATCGAGACCGCGTGCTGTGCCGTTCAGGCTATCCAGGGTGTAGACCCGGCTCCAGTTGCTGATCGACGCGCAGAGGCTCTGACGGGCAAAGTGCTGGCAGGTGAAGATCTGACGTGGCCCCAGGCTGAGGCGGTGGCTCGGTCCGATGGGCACACCCAGGAGCTCGGGCTGGGCCAGGTAGCGCTGATGGAAGGCCCAACCGGGCTGGAAGCCGTTGAGCGGGTCAGCGGCGCGGAAGAGGTGTTCGAGCAGGGCGGTGCGCAGCGGCCCGGCTGGCGTCTGGTTGAGGCGGCGGGCCTCGTTGGCGGGGGCGGGCTCGTCGGCGGGGCTGCGGGCGGGGGCGTAGAGCAGGTCGCGGGCATAGACTTCGACCAGCAGCGCCTGGCCATTCACTCGCACGCTGCGCTCGCGGTCGTCCTGGGCGGTACCGGCACCAGCGGGGCTGCTTTCGCCAATCATGGCCACTGGCATACCGAGGCGATAGCGGCGGGCGGCGGCGAGCAGGGGCCAGGCGGCGGGCAGGGCGGCCCCGGCGGCGCGGTAGGCCAGGTCGAGCATGAGCGCCTGCAGGTGGGCCTCGTCGGAGGCGGGCGGGGCAGGCTGATCGGCGTAGACCTGGGTGAGGAAGGTGGGCCAGGCGAAGCCGGCCGGGTCACTCTTGCGCCCCGGACTGATGTCGAGATGGCGCACTACCTGGGTGCGCGGAAGGTTGTAGCGCCGCACGAGCTCGCGGCTCAGGGCAACCACGGCTGCGACCTGGGCCGCAGGGTAGGGGTCGCGGCCCGTATTGAGATTCTCCAACTCGATGCCGATGGAGACCGGGTTGAGGTTGTTGAGCGTACGCCCATCAATTGTCCAGCGGCTGACTCCAGCGTGCCAGGCCGTATCTTCGTCGCGCACGAGCTGGCTGATGCGCCCGGCCTTATCGATATAGTAGTGGCAGGAGACAGGTCGCCGCTCGTCGCCACCCTGGCGCAGCCAATTTAGATCACCCGGCCCACGCCCGGCGGTGGCGTGGATGACCAGGGCGCGGATAGGGCCGGGCCGGCCGCTCTGGTAGTGGGGGCGGGTCATACCGACCCAGCGGATCTCCATACTAACGCTCCTGGATCACAACATTGCTGATACTGCCGCCACTGGTGGCCAGCACACGCTGATGGCTGCCGGGTCGCCCCTGGATGCGCAAGGCGCGAATGGTGCCGCCAGCAGTGGCAATGACCTGTTGCTGGGCCCCAGGCGGCGGGCCGGGTGGGCCGCTGGGTGGCCGCAGGCAGAAAGGGCCATCTTCACGGTGGCGCAGGTAGAGGGCTGGGACAAACCAGGAGGCCCCGTCCTGCTCTTCGGCGAAGAGCGCCCGGCGTGCCCGGGCCACCCCCTCTTCCACCGTCGTGCCAGCGGCGAGGCCTGCGTAGAGGGCGGCGGCAGCCCGCGAGGCGGCGGTGGCCCGCACGGCGAGTTGCATACCCAGGACGGCGGGCACCCCGGCGGCGATCAGGGCCTGGGCGACCCCACCGAGCGGCACTGCTGCGCCAGCTGCGCCATGGCAGGCGAAGAGCGTCACCAGGCCGACACCACTCAGGCTGGCGGCCAGGGCCCCGGCGCTAATCCAGCCTGCGCCGAGCGGATCGTCGAGCAGGAGTTCGCCAAGGCCGTTGTTCAGGCGGCCATGGCCGTAGAAGTGGACAATGTCAGGCGGGCCTTCGGCCTCAAGGGCATGCATGAGATCGGTGCGGCTGGCGGGCTCAAGCTCGCGCACAATGGCCAGTCCGCGCTCGACCAGGGGGGCCAGGGCGGCGGTACGGGCAGCCCGTTCGATCTGGCGCAGTTCGGCACTGATGCCAGCCAGGGGGGCGATCACCAGGATGCGTAGCGGCCCAAGCCCGCAGCGGGTCGGCGGTAGGGCCTGGGGCAGATCGAGCCGGCGGGCGAGGCTGCCGAGTAGGCCACGTCCGAGCAGCAATGGGGCGACCTCCTCGTCCCAGAGTAACTCCCAGGGCAGGGCAGCCAGGCGGGCAGTGCCGGGGGGAAAGCAGAGATCGAGCTTAAGCGGGCGCGCGACGGCGACGGCGTGGTCGCGCAGGGTGGCCAGGGCTGTGCGTCCAGGTGGATCGGCCGTCAGAGCATGATAGAGGCGTTGGCCCAGCCGGCGTGGCATATCGGGGGCAAGACGCTCGCTGGGGTGCCAGAGCTCAAGGGCAGTCAGGCGCGCTTGCTCGTTCGCCGTGAAGCTGAAGTTGCGCGCCTGGTCGGCCGTGCGTGGGTAGGGATAGGCCGGATCCTGGAGTACATCAAGGGCGCGGATGACCAGATCCAGGTCGGCGGCGGGCAGGGGCAGGCTCAGGCGACTCAGGCGGGTGCCAAGCACATCGGCCTGCCAGAGCAGGATGGCCCCACCCCCACGGGGAACGAAGCTCAGGCGCAGAGTGACCGGGGTGCTCATGTGGGCATTCCTTCCGGGGCGGCTACCCAGACGAGGCGAAAGCCGAGCAGGTTGTAGCGCCGGGCTGGCTGGAACCAGTAGTAGGCCCCGCAGCGCAGGGCATCGGCCCCCCAGTTGAAGGCCCCGCCTTTGATCGCCGGACTCTGCTTGCGGCCCATGTCGCTCCAGGCAGTCAGCTCGGCCAGTTGATCGGAGCGGCTGGCGGTCCATTCCCAGACATTGCCAGCCAGATCGAGGGCGCCGCAGGCTGCGGCACCTGCCGGGAAAGCCCCGACCGGAGCAGGTGCGCGCAGCCCACCGGCCTCGTAACTGGCGCGGGTGGGATCGGGTGGTTCGTCGCCCCATGGATAGGCGCGCCGGTCAGTATGGCGGGCGGCCCGTTCCCACTCGAGCGCGGTCGGTAGACGCAGTATTTCGCCAGGATAGAGCCAGCCAGCGCTGCGCCCAAGCTCGGTGAGCCAGGCGCAGTAAGCGGCGGCCTCGTACCAGGCGACGCCAACAACGGGCTGGGCCGGGTTGTTGAGATGGGCGGTCTCCCAGAGGGCTGGCCCGTTGATCGGGCCATTCTCGCTGTCGTTGTGGTTGCGCCGCCGGTCGGGGTTGAGGAAGCTGAGCCCTTCGGGTGTCCACCAGCGGGGCGTGCTGTAGCCGCCTGCTTCGATGAAGCGGCGATACTCGGCGTTGCTGACGAGGTAGCGCCCGATGCGCAAGCTGTAGGGCAACTCAGCGGGGCTGAGGCCAGGGCCGCGTTTGCGACCCCGGCCATCGTCGCCGCGCCAGAAGGGGCCAGCCGCCACGTCGCACCAATAGTCGAGGGTGGCTGGCTCATCGCTGCCGACGGCGCGCCCGCTCAGCGGGTCGAGTCGGCGCGGATCACCCAGGCGTCCAAGGGTTAGCCCACCAGCGATGCGCGTAGCGACGGGCGCTTCGCCATCGGCGAGCAGGCCAAGCAGGGCCGTGACAACCAGCTCCCATGCCCGTCCGCCCGCCCCGTTGCGCCCGACATCAAGCAGACACTCGCCGGCGAGCAGGGCCGGACGTCCGCGCTCGCTGCCTTCGGCGGGGGCAGCGAGAATGGCCTGTAGCATGCGCCCCGTCTCACGTTGGGAGGCGGCAGCAACGGCCAGCCGCACAACTTCGCGCCAGCCCGGATCGACCGCATAGCGGCGCAGGAGCTCGTCGGGATTTTCGACCGCCAGCGATTCGAGCAGGCCCCGGGCCGCAAGGTACTCCTCAAAGGTGAGGTGTAGGAAGCCGAAACGGCGGTAGCCGCGCTCTTGCAGCAGGCCCGTCTCACGCCGCACCAGCTCGATGAAGTCGCCAGCCAGGCGGCGCGCACGGCCACGGGGGATGCCGTCGGCCTGTTCGAGGGTGGCGGCGATGCGTGTTTCGAGATCGTCCTGGTCAACCAGCCCGCCGGCCTGCTCACCGTGGAGCCAGAGGGCCACAGGGCCAAGCAAGTTGACCACGAAGCGTTCATCGAGGGGCTCATCGCCCAGGTAGACATCGACCGGCCGCCCGGTGAGTGAGCGTGCGCGGTTCCAGCTTTCGGCGAGGGCGGCCACACAGAGGCGGTAGAGATCGGCGCGTCGGTCGGGCAGGCGCGCCCCCTGGTTGTGGATGAGGGCCAGGATGGTGAGCAGGAGCGGCTTGCGGGCCAGTTCGGCGACGAAGGGCTCGGCGAAGACGGCTTCGGCCAGGGCGGTGCTATGGCGGGCGATGCGCCGTTCGCGCTCGACCAGGGCCGCCTCATGCACCAGGTCATCAAGCAGATCCCCGGCGGGCGGCGCGGCAGCCTCGCCCAGACGGGCATAGGCGCGGCTCCAGCGCTCAATAAAGAGGCGGATCTGGGCCTCGCTCAGCGGCTCGATCATCGCGGCTGCGAAAAGGTCGGGATCGAGCGGTGCTTCGGCATAGCCGACACTGCGCGAGGTGGCCAGAAAACGGTTGCCGGTAGCATCCCACTCGCGGGCAAAGGCTTCGAGCGCCCGCACGACCCCCTGGCGGCCCTCACGCACCTCGTCGAGGCCGTCGAGCAGCACCAGGGCATGGCCGAGGGCCAGGGCATGGGCGAAGAGCGGGCTGTAGTCGGGCTGTGAGAGGCCACGATAGTAGTCAGCCAGATAGTCGAGTGGGGCCAGATCGGCGTGACCAGGGCGGGCGCGGGCGGCGGCGAAGGCGGCCACCGGCACATAGATCGGCAGCCAGAGCGGCTCGAGGCCGAGCTGTTCGCGGGCATTGCCGCGGGTCAGGCTCAACAGGATATAGCGCACCAGGGTGCTCTTGCCGCTGCCCGGATCGCCGAGTACGACCAGCAGTGGCTGTTCGCAGACAAACTGGTGCAAGGAGGCGGGGGCACCCTCGCCCTGCAGGGGGCGGGCATCGACGGGAATATAGACCTGTTCGAGGCAGACGCGCGCCGCCGCCTGGATCTGTAGCAGGCCACGGAAGTCGAGGCTGCTGAAGCTTTCAACAATAAAGGCGCGGTAGCGCGCGTAGAGCAGGGCCAGGTCAGGGGCGGGCGTAGCAGGTGCCTCATAGAGATCGCCATGAACGACCAGCTGGCGAATATGGGCGATGTTGGCCCCGTTGCTGGCGCTGATGCTCTGGCCGAAGGTCTCGGCGAGCGGACGGGCCGGGCGAGTCAGGCCGCTACGCAGCTCATCGATGACGGCGCGTTCGGCTGGTTCGGGCAGCAAACGCCGCAGGCGCGGCTGGTCACTGAGCGCTGCGGGCACCAGCTCGCCGAGCAGGCGGATCAGGGCCGGGCCGGCGTGACGCCAGGGGGGCGGCTCGGTGCCATTGGCCGCAAGCGCAGGGCGCAGGTCACGCCGATAAAGCTCGGCGAGGCGGGCCAGGTCAGGTTCGGCCGCAAGCAGCAACTCTTCGACGGCCACCGCACGCAGGCGGGCCGGTGCAGGCCGGGGATCGGCCAGCAGGTGCAGCAGAGGCGCGGCAGCGGGGCCGCCCTCACGGTGCAGGCGGTCGGCAGCGCGGTCGACCGCCCGGGCAAAGGGCGTGAGCAAGGGCGCTTCGGCGACCGTGACGAGGGCGTCGAGGCGGGTCTGGGTAGCGGCATGGGCTGGGCCGTCGCCAGGCAGATCGGCGAGGGCGGCGGCCACTTCGGCCAGGGTGCTTGCGAGGGCCGAGCCAATCACGGGTGCCCCGCGCTGGGCAAACCTTCACCAAGCAGCATACCGAGCAGGTCATCGGCGGCGAGGGTTGCGGGAGCCACGGGCGGATGTAAGGAGGAGGCAGCGACGTGGTTACGGTCGAGGCTAAGGGCGCGCTGCAGGCGCATACGGGCGACATTCGCGCTCGCGGCGCGGTTTTCAGCAGAGGCGTTAGGGCGCGACAGACGTAGCATGATCAACCTCCAGCAAGCTAAGCGCGGATAACAGGGTATGTGGTAGCAACACTACCCGGACGTAAGCAGATGCATACCAGCCAGGCACTCGCCGGCGAAGGTCGCCAGGCGGGCTGGCTCACTGGCGCTCTGCCAGCGGGCGGGGTGCCAGATCTCAAAATAGGTATCCAGGCCGACGAGCACCGCCTCATTGGTAAGCTCGGCGAAGCTGAGCAGGTTGCGGGGCAGCATGATCGTCCCATCAAGATCCAGGCTGAGATCAGCGGCGGCCCCGAAGAGCATGCGTCGCAGGCTGCGGGCGGCATCGGCGGTGAGCGGCAGGGCGCTGACGCGTCCAGCGAGCTCGTGCCAGGAATTGGCCGGGAAGACCTGGAGACAGCGGTCGAAGCCACGCGTGGCGATCAGCCCGGCAGCAGCGGTGTCCTGGAAGCTGGTGGGGAGGACGAGGCGTCCAACGGCGACGGTGACGTTCCAGGTACCGATGAGCATCTTGGGCGATCTCCGACTGGTTCTCGGGAGCTTATTAGGAGCTTATCGGGAGCTTGCTGACAGCCGATTCTCAGCTCGTGGGTCGTTATCGGGTGCTTAATGCCTGCTACTATAGCACATAGTATAAACATTGTTAAGCCCCTTTCTGGGCGATTTCGGGTCGATTTCGGGTCGATTTCGGGTCGAATCAGGCCGCTTTGGGGGCTTGTCAAGGACTACTACATGTAGTAGTATATGCAGGAGCCGCCCCTGTCGCCCGCCCAGGCACCTGCAAAACCAGTGATTGACAAGCCCAGATCAGCCCTCTGAGCCAGTCAAAGCCCGTTCCGCTAGGTATGGGGGCCCGCACCCACGCCCACCCCGCCTGAAGCAGCGCCAGGGAGCGCTCAAAAGTTGCTCAATTTTGACCCAATAAGCACTGGACAAGCCGCCTTGAAGGCCTTATAATAAGGCCAACGAGACACCCGAAAGGAACCCGAAATGACTAAGTCTCGTGACGAGAGCCAGATCGACCTCCACCACGACGGGCTGAACCTCAGCGTCCCGCTTCAGGTTCTTTGCCTCTCCACCGCCTACTCGGCAGCTCTCGGCTATCTCGAACGGCGCTTTCCGATTAAGCCTGATCACACCTGGGCCGAAGTAGCTGGGGGCGTGCTCATCTCGCTGGTGCCGGTCGCGTTTTCGGCGCGCAAGGCCAAGCAGATCGACTGGCGCGTCTACGAAGGTGCCGTCTGGCGGAGTTTTATAGCCTCGGGTACACCGATCATCCTCTGGCAGATCGGCGAGGCTGTGATGCGCCAGGTGGAACTGCTAAGCTACACGACCGGGCGTGAGTTAAAGAATCCCGATGCCTATGCCTACGATTCCACGACGTTGGCCACAGGAAGTCGAGACTGAACGCGAAGCGGCGATCCGTTCGGCTGACGAAGCAACCCAACTCTTACAGCTGGCTCAGGGTACGCTTGACGGCGCGAGGGCGAAGCTAAACATTAATCAGAATCTCGCCCTCGTGCTGATCACCGATACGGAACGTTACCTCTCCGATGCGCTTACCCGCACCGAGCGCATCCGCCGTTTTCTCTCCATGGCCCGCGGCAAGTCGATCAACGGTCGCTGGCCACAGGTGGCGACCCGCCAGCGCGAAGAGGTTGAAGCGACCCTCGAAGGGGCGATCGGCAACCTCAATGATGCCGAACCTGGCCTGCGCCCGCTCCGCGAGAAGGTCAACTCCAATCCCGCTCTTAGCGAGGCGATCATCGCCGACCTGGCCCTCTTGATCGCCCGCGCCCTTAACCGCCTCGAACGAGTTATTCGCCTGCTCACCGAAGGGGGCCTGGGCCGCGATTAGGGCCAATCCCTTATCCCTGCCCTGCCTCATGGCTTGCGGCGGCGCCTGGCAGCCAGTAGCGTCGCCAGGGTCTCCTCGGCCGAGGACGGCTGTGGCACCTGCGCTGCTGCTGGCGGCTGCGCTTCACTCCTCGTCGGAGGCGCGGCAGGCGGGTTTGCCTCCGGTGCAGGCGGTGCGCCAGCATTCGGCGCGGGCCGCCGGATACGTGCCCGCGCCGCCTGCAGCCGTGCCAGGGTTGGGTCAACCACGGGTGTCGCGGGGGTAGGGCGCAGCGGGCGCGGCAGGATGGGCATACCTGGCCGGAGCATCAGCCGGCGCAGGGCAATATCGAGTGGTAGGAGCCCCAGCGCCAGCCAGAGCAGCGGCAGGGCGATCGTGCTGACCTGACCAACCTGCTGCCCGGTCGGGCTGAAAAGTTGCTCCGCTGGCGGGTTGAGCTTCCCACCAGTTAGGTCTGCCAGATCGGTCAGCAGGGCTTCGTTGGCGCGCCCGGCTGCATATTCGGGCGAGTAGCTGACCACCAGCCCGCCGCTGGTGCTGGCCACTGTCTGCCCGCTTGCCTCAAGTGTGGCGACTTGCACCAGGTAGGCCCCGGCTGTCTCGACCTGGGCAACCGCTCGGTAGTAGCCTGCACCAACCTGGCTGAAGCTGAGACTGCGCCCGTTCCCCGTTGGATCGAGCAGCCGCCCCTCGATCATGGCGGGCTGGGCCGGGCGCCCGTCCTCACCCGTCACGCGTAGCTCAAACACCGCCTCGCTGCCGCTGCTCCGGCTCTCCAGGCTGAGCCGCCCCGTGCCGGATGGGGGCTGCAAGGCATCTACCAGCCCGGCCACAAAAGGCCCAAAGCCGGCCCAGCCGAGCCAGTCGCTGGCCCATTGGCCCTTCAGGTCGCTGGTCCAGGCCATGCTCCGGCCCAGCCCGACCTGCCAGAGGGCCAGCAGCGGGTCGCCGTCAGGCGCGACAATGAGCGTGCGAGCAGCCTGGCGGGCGACGGTCGGGTTGTAGCCATAAAGGGGCGGGAGGGTGCCCAGGCCCCGCACCGGCGCGACATCCAGCACCGCACGCGGCAGGAAACGCCCTTCAGCAATATCGCGCCCGGCGATCCGCACCGTCTCGCTGAGAAAGATCGCCGGCACTTCGTCGGCGCGCGTCACCCGGTAGAAGGCCCCGCCGCCACGTTCTGCCAGGCCCTCAAGGCTCGGATTAGCATCGCCGCCAAGGGCCACGATGGTCACTGTTGTGCCAGCGGCGCGCATCTGGTCGATCAGGTCGCTGTAGTTCGTACTGTCGAGTCCGTCGGTCAGCAGGATCAGGTGTTTGATGCGTGCGTCGGTTGCCGCAAGGGTTGTTGCGCCCAGTTCGACCCCGGCGCGGATGTTGGTGCCGCCGTCGGGACTGACCATACTCAGGGCTTCCTCAATTGTCGTCAGGTCGGGCAGCGCCTGTAGGGGTAGCACCGTCTGGGCCAGGTCGTCAAAAACGATCACCCCCAGCCGGTCGGTCTGGGCCAGGCCACGGGTCGCCAGAAAGACCGCCTCGCGGGCCAGGTCGAGGCGGCTTGGCCCAGGCCCGTCACTGTCACTCATACTGCCGCTGCGGTCGATCACCAGGGCCAGGGCCAGGTCGGGGCGTTGCTGCTTGTCGGGCGGGTCGAGATCAACGGGCAGGATGGCCGCGAGGGGCGTGCGCCGCCAGCCACCGGCCCCGAAGGACTCGCTCCCGCCGATCATTGCCAGACCGCCGCCCTGGTCGCGCACATAAGTGACCAAGGCCCGCTGAAGGGGGGCGGGTACTGCGGCGGCCGGCAGATCGACAAGCAGGATGGCCGCGTAGCGGCGTAGTTCGGCCGGGCTCGCTGGCACCTGTGCAGGTGTGCGCTGATCGACCCGCAGGTTGGCGGCTTGCAGGGCGGAAGCAAGGGCTGCGGTTCGTGTCGCCTCGCTGGCGATCAGCAACACCCGTGGTGGCCCCTCAACCAGGGTAAAGGCCGCGCCGCGATTGTTGAGTGGCTGCTGATCAGTGGGCGCACTGACCCGGGCCTCGAAACGGCGGAAGCCCGCCTCGCCAGAGGGCAGCGCAAAGCTCAGGCTGGTCGGGCCAGCGGGCAGTTGGCGCTCCTCACTGGCGACGAGCTCGCCATCGGCGAAGATTTCGATGCGGGCTGGCCCGGCGCTGCCCGCCTCCAGCTGCAGGCTAAGCGGCAGCCGCTGGCCCTCGCGCGCGCTGGCCGGTGCCTCTAACCCGACGACAAGCAGGTCGGGGCCGGGCTCAAGCAACAGGGCAACACTCTCGATGGGGATGCCGCGTAGGACAGCCAGGCGCGCCATCTCAAGCGCTCGCCCACTGTTCTCGGCCCCATCGGAGAGCAGCACGATCCGTTTCTGCGCCTCAGCTGGCAGCAGGGCCAGGGCGAGTTGCAGCGCCTCGGCCAGGTTGGTGCGGCTGCCAGCAACCAGTGAGCTGAGTTGACCCAGGGGCAGCGGTGGCCCGGCGGCCCGCTCGACAGCTGGCGCTGCCCCGAAAAGCACCACGGCCGCCTGGTCGCCCGGGCGGGCTGTGGTCAGGGCTTGATTGACATAATCAATGGCCTCTTGACGGCGTGCCGGGGCGACCGAATCGCTCCCATCGATCAAGAAGGCCACCGCCACCTGTTCAACCGGGCGCACGGCCTGGGTGTCGGCAAGCGCCAGCACCAGGGCCAGTAGCAGCAGGCTGCGCACGCCAAGCAGGGCGAGGTAGCGCCAGCGCCCGAGCCGCACCAGGTTCGGCGTGCGCATCGCCCAGGCCAGGCCCCAGAGCAGCGGGAGCAATAGCAGTAGCCACAGAGCCAGTGGATTGATGAAGCTCAGCCGGATCATGATAACACTGTAGCATGCTTCCCTGAAGCCTGGCGCGCTCCAATCGTCACCAATGCCCCTGGTTGTGCCCTTCTGCTACAATTACGTGTGACGAGGCTACCGCAGGAGTAAGCGATGCACGCGAATATGTCATTGCTGACCAGTATCTCCGTCACGCTAGTAGCCGCCTTTGTGGGCGGCTTGCTTGTGCGTCGCGTGGGTCTCCCGACGATCTTCGGCTATCTGCTGGCGGGCATGGCTATCGGCCCCTTCACGCCGCTCTTTGCGGTCAGTCCTGAGCATATTAGCCAGCTAGCCGAGATCGGGGTGATCTTTCTGCTCTTCGGGGTTGGGCTGCACTTCTCACTGAACGACTTCTGGGCAGTGCGCCGTATCGCCGTGCCGGGAGCCCTGGCGCAGATGATCCTGGCGACCGGCCTTGGTTTCGGCCTGACCCGCTTCTGGGGCTGGTCGGTCGAGGCGGGGCTGGTGCTTGGCCTGGCAATCTCCATTGCCAGCACGGTCATCCTGTTGCGTGGGCTGATCGACAATGGCTTGCTCAACACCAGCGCCGGGCAGGTAGCCGTGGGCTGGCTGGTGATGGAAGATCTGGCCACCGTATGCTTTTTGGTGATTCTGCCCGCCTTGCTGAGCGGCCCCGGTGATATGGCCTGGCTGAACGTCACTGTGGCCCTGCTCAAGGCCGCCTTCTTTGTCGGCATGATGCTGCTGGCCGGGGCGCGCTTCTTGCCCTGGCTGCTCACCTCGATTGCCCACACCCGCTCCCGTGAGCTCTTCATCCTCGCGGCAGTGGCAGTGGCGCTCGGCACTGCCTTTGGCGCAACCCTCTTCTTTGGCGTCTCGCTGGCCCTGGGTGCCTTTCTCGCCGGTCTTGTGCTCGGCGAGTCGGAGGTCAGCCAGCGCGTTGGCGACGAGGTCTTGCCCTTTCGCGAGATCTTCGCGGTGATCTTTTTTGTCTCGGTGGGCATGCTGGTCAACCCGCTTTACCTGTTGGCCCATGCTGGCGAAGTGTTGGCCCTGGCCCTGCTGATCATCGTTGGCAAGACGCTGACGACCCAGCTTGTCGGGCTGATTCTGCCAGCCAGTGGCCACACCATGCTGGTGGTTTCCACCGGCCTGAGCCAGATCGGCGAGTTCTCTTTCATTGTTGGCCAGACCGGCGTCTATCTGGGGGTGCTGAGCCAGGATCAATACTCTTTGATCCTGGCCGGATCGCTGCTTTCGATCTTGATCAACCCGCTGCTCTTTCGTAACCTGCCCTGGGCCGAGCGCACCCTACGCCGCATGCCCCTGGTCAGACAGCGTTTTATCCGCCATCAGCCGCCAGCCCGTACGCCAGCCCTGCCGCGTAGCGGCCATGTGGTAGTAGTCGGCTATGGCCGGGTCGGTGAGCACATCGTCACTGTCCTGGATCGGCTGGGCATTCCGCGCCTGGTGGTCGAGATCGACGCCCGCCGCGCCGCCGAGTTCAACGCCCGTGGTATCGCCACACTCTTTGGTGATGCCTCCAACTCCGACGTGCTGACCCACGCCGGCCTCGATGGTGCCCGTGCCCTGGTGGTCACCTTACCCGACGAGACAGCCACCGAGCTGGTGGTGGCCTCGGCCCACCAGCTTGCCCCGGCCCTACCGGTGATTGCTCGGGCGGCTACCCGCTCGGGCGTACTGCGCCTGAGCGCATGTGGAGCCCGGTGGGTCATTCATCCTGAGCTAGAAGGCGGGCTGGAGGTGGTGCGCAATACGCTCCTCTGCCTGGGCTACCCGGCCATCCAGGTACAGAGCTACACCGACGCTGTCCGCCAGGATCAGTACGACACCTCGGTTTCGAGCCCCGCCGAGCGCCAGGTGCTCGATCAACTTCTGCACACCGCACGTGGCATCGCCATTGCCTGGCGCACCGTGCCCGCTGGAAGTGCCCTGGTTGGGCAGAACCTGGCCCAAGCCAACCTGCGCGCCCGCACAGGGGCCTCGGTTATCGCCCTGATCCGCGACCAGCACATGCTGGCCAACCCCAAATCGAGCACCATCTTCGCGCCGGGCGACCTGATCGGGCTGATTGGTGAGAGCGCCGATGTTGATGCCGCCGACCGGCTCATCGCTACGGCTGCACCGCTCGCGCTGGAGCTCACTCCAGCCTAATCGCGAATCCGCGCCAGCTGGCCACGGCGAAAGACGATCACCACCTGCTCGGCGTCGTAGCGCTCTTTGGCCCCACTGAAGCAGACCCCGTCGTAGCCCTGGCGATCCAGCCACCACTCGGCGGCAAGGGCTGGCTCAAGGTCGAGCCCAAGCCCGTGGGCTTCGGCGCGGATAGCGCTCAGCCGCTCGTCCCAGGCCGTCAGGTCGCAGCGGAAGGGCCTGGTTAGCAGGATGCGAAAGCGGGCGGGCAAGACCCCTGGTAGCAGGCGTCCCCACCAGGGCTGGCCGTGTTCGCGCCCTTCGCGCAGCGGGATGAGCGTAATGCCCCGCCCAACCGGCGTATGCTCCTGGCGCAACTCTTCGTAGAAGAGACGGTAGGCCCCGCTGACCTGCGAGTTGGCCGCCCAGAGGGTCGCCTCACGAGCGTCGAGCAAGGCTGGCTCTTCGTCCAGGTCGGAGACCCGTGCGACGCGAGGCGGGGCCATAATCTGGATCTGCGGCAGGGCCTGCGCGGGCTGGGCCTGCCCAGCGGCATCATACCAGCTGGCATGCACGATCTGCATTGGCCCATCGCGCCCCAGCCCAAAGCGGAAGCCGCGCCGGTTTTTGCCATCCCAGGCGAACGAAGTCGCCTCCACCTCGGCCCGGAGCTGCATATCGGCCCCGCAGCCATCGGCAGGGAACCATGTCACGATCGTACGGAAGCGGAAGCGCGTACGTTTGCCCTGCTCCTCGCTGCCAGCTGCGCGCCAGCCGCGCCCGATCTGCCCACTCCAGCCAGCGCGCACCGGGCGTAAGGGCGGATAGATCGCCACCACGTCGGTGGGGCCGGGTGGATAATCGACTACCCAGAGCCCCGGCGGGACGGCCCCACTCGAGGGGAGCTTGACCGTGCCGCCGATCACCTCCTGGGCGCCCCGTGCGTTGGCCAGTTGTACCGTTGGTGCTGCCGGGCGCCTGCCTGCCCGTGCGGCGGGTGCGGCTGCCGGTGGCTCAGGCGGCGGGGTAGGCGGATCGGCACCAGGAAGCGCTCGCCCGCACTGAATACAGAAGCGGGCCGCGCCAGGGGGCAGCGCGGCACCGCAGTTAGGACAGAACTTGGCGTGACGAGGTGGCTCGCTCATCGTGGTTGTACGCAGCCGGAACCCTGATCATCACGCACGGGTGAAGACCAGGCTCTGGCCGTCGGTGGTGAGCAGGGTGAGGGTGGTGTCAGTGATCGTATAGCTGGTGACGGCACGCATCAGGTTGAAGAAGGTCTGCTCCTGCTGCATCAGTGGCTCCGGGCAGGCCATACGGGTGCTGCCAAGATCGCCAAAGGTGATGTTCTGGCCGCTAAGGGTATAGGGGCCGAAGAAGCTATTGCAGCCGGTTGAGCCACTCACGCCACCCGCATTATCGAAGCTCATGCCGGCTGCCTTCTCCGAGGCTGCCGGGGCCGCCCCGCCGAGCTCGGTCAGGGTCCAGTTGGTATCGGCAAGCGGATTGACGCTCTTCGTAAAGACCAGGCTCTGGCCATCAGCAGTGCTCAGGGTCAGGCTCTGATCGACGATGCTGTAGGTGGTGGTGGCACGCATCAGGTTGAAGAAGCTCTGCTCCTGCTGCATCAGCGGATCGGCGCAGGCCATCATAGTGCTGCCAAGCTCGCCGAAGGTAATGGTCTGGCCGCTGACAGTATAGGGGCCGAAGAAGCGGTTGCAGCCGGTCGAACCACTCACTCCACCGACGCTGTCAAAGCTCAACTCGGCGACCGCGTCAGCGACGGGGGCGGCCCCACCGATCTGGCTCAGCGTCCAGACCGTGCCAGCCAGCGGGTCGGCGGCCTGGGTGAAGACCAGGCTCTGGCCATCGGCCGTGCTGAGGGTCAGGCTCTGCTCGGCGATAGTGTAGGTAGTGACGGCGCGCATCAGGTTGAAGAAGTTTTGCTCCTGCTGCATCAACTCGTCGGGGCAGGCTTTCATAGTACTGCCGAGCTCGCCGAAGGTGATTGTCTCGCCGCTGACGGTAACGGGGCCAAAGAAGTTATTACAGCCGGTCGAGCCAGCGATTCCGCCTTCAGTGTCGAAGATCAGCTCAGGCATCGGCTCGGAGGCAAGCGGGGCAACCCCTCCGATCTGGCTCAGCATCCAACTGGTGCCAGCGAGGGGGCCAGTTGTCGCTGCTGGTGCTTCACCGGCGGGTTCGCCCGCCACAGGTGTGGCTGCATCAGCGGGGGCATTGCTTGCCGGTACACCGGGGGCCGGGGCACCGCAGGCCGTCAGCAAGAGGGCGGCGAGGATCGCGGCAGAGAGGAACGTGAAACGGATACGCATCGGTTTGATACTCCTTAACAAAGACAAGCCATCTGTGAGCGCAACTTGTCTACAGAGACGCCAGAAAGCCCCTACGGGTTCCCCACTTCTCTACCTAAGAGAAGGATTTAGGAGATAGCAAATAGAAAATAGCCCGAGCGCATCCTTATCCCTCCTCCAGGGTTGCCAGCACGCGGTGGGCCCGCAGGGCCAGCCAGAGGGCGAAGTGCTCCTCGGCATTTTCCAGATCCATGCCGCTGATCGTCTTGATCCGCTCGAGGCGGTAGAGCAACGTATTGCGGTGGACGTGCAACGATTCGGACGTAGCTCGCAGGTTGCCGAGGTGGTTGAAGTAGTGATCGAGAGTCTTGATCAAGTCAGCGCGCTGGCGGGTATCGTAATCGGCCAGCTTGGCCAGCGTCTCACGGTAGAAAGTCCAGAGCTCGGGTGTCTCACGCAGGCGCACCAGCAGGCGGTAGACCCCCAGGTCGGAGAAAGCCAGGATCTTGTCCGTCCCGAAGAGTTGGCGTCCGAGGGTAAGGGCCTGTTCGGCCTCCTCGAGGGCGCGATGCCAGTCGAGCAGGCCAGCGACATGGCTGCCGAGGGCGATCACCAGGCCGGGGTGATCGCTGAGCAGGCGTTCCCGCAGCTGCTCAAGCAGGTCACGCGGGCGGGTGGTGGGCGCGATGGGCAGCATACAGAGGATGCTACTCTCGCGGCGGGAAAGGGGCGCTGCGATATTACGGCGGCTCAGCTCACTCTGGATGTTGCCGCTCAGGCGCGCCAGGGCTGCAGGTACGGCATCTTCCAGGTTGAAGAGCACGGCCGCGTGGGGCAGATTGAGGTTATAGCCAAGTTCCTGGCCACGTTGCAAAGCGGCAGGCATATCGCCGGGCGGCCCACTCAGAATGTTGGAGATAAAGTCGCCGCGCAGGCGCTCTTCGGCAGCCTGAACCGCCTGCTCTTTGGCCAGTTCGAGGGCCAGGGCTGAGGCACCGCGCAGGGCCGCTTCGCGATCCCATGCATCAAGATTACTGCCAGCGATGGCCAGGTAGCCGGTTGGGTAATCGCTCGGACCGATCGACTCGACC
Organism: uncultured Chloroflexaceae bacterium; assembly: GCA_964592425.1. GTDB lineage: Bacteria > Chloroflexota > Chloroflexia > Chloroflexales > Chloroflexaceae > Viridilinea. The sequence goes on along the minus strand of CAZQCG010000025.1, from coordinate 4,462 downwards.
CAGATCTGTTGGTTGAGCAGTGAGGCATCGCCGCGTCCTGACGGGCGCAGGGCCTGCAGGGCAATGCGTGCCGAGCCTTTGCCGCGCTGGGCGCGCAGCTCGCCGTTGGCTGCATAACCGGCCACACTCTGCCCGGTACGCTCGACCAGCACCTCCAGCAGGCCGGGCACACCCTGGCCTGCCAGCGAACGCTGTGTCAGCAGGTCGTACAGCTGGGCCCCGCGCCGCTCGAACTGGGCATCGTAATCGGTGATCAGGCGCGTAATCTCGCGCTCGACCTCCTTCAGATCAACCTGGGCCGGCAGCTGCAAAAGCGGCAGGCGCACCTCTTCCGCAGCAGCAAGATCGTCGGGGCTGATCGTGCCCAGGGCAACCACCCCGGCCACCGGCACCGGGGCCTGGCCGAGCCGGCGCACCAGCACCGCCAGGCTCAGCCGCGAGTCAAGCGCCTGCGCGGCCGCCACCGAGAGCAGGGCTAACTCACCGCCGCGCAACTCGGCGAAGGCTGGTAACGTAGCGCGCAGCGTCGCCACCCAGGTAACCTGTCGGCCCTGCCCGCTACTGCCAGCGGCGACCGTTGTGCCTGAGGGGAGCGCCAGGCGTAAAACATCGCGGACAGTGACCGGGGCCATGCGTCGCTTTAATAAGCTGGGGCGGCTGACATTCGGCGCTTATTATAACACGCCGGGTTCCTCCAGGGGTTGAAGGTGACATCGTGGGGGCAACCCTTCCTCTTTGTCTTAACTTTTATTTAACTATAGCTTATCCAGTTAATAATTTATAACCATAAATTTGGCTGTTTTTCGCTTGTGTTAGCCCATCATCCATGCTAGGCTGCGCCCGACAGCCTCCTTTTCTACCATTCTTACCGCCTGTCAGGTTCCCAACCGCATCTGTCAGGCGCCCCGGGCCGCGCCGAAAGAGGTGCGGCATTTGTTGTTGCCTGCAAGTCCAGGGTTCACCGACCGAGCTGAAGGAGGTTCGATCTATGCGACGACTCTACGTGCGCGGCTTGCTCGTCCTGTTCATGCTCATGGCCCTCTCCGTTATGCTCCCGACAGCCTTGCCGACCGCAACTGCCCGTGATCTGGCCCCCGCTGACGCTGGCGCGGCCCCCAGCCAGCGCCTCCCGACGCTGCCATTGGACGATCCGGCCCCGCCGGTCATCGCTACGGGCCTCAGTGGGCAGGTGCAGTACCAGGGTGGCGCACCGGCCGCTGGCCTGAGCATCCAGGTGCGCCAGGATGGTGAGATCCGTGCCGTTGAGCGTACAGGTAGCGATGGTAGTTACCACTTCGCCGACCTGGCCCCGGGTGCCTACGAGTTGGCCGTCTTCGATGCCGCTGAGCGCCCGCTGGGCCTGCTGGATGGCGCAACTGTGGTTGTCGCACCCGATCAGCCAACCCTGCACATGGCGACGGTCGATGCCCCCGGCCTGAGCACGGGCCTGCCTGAGCTGAGCGCCGTACCGGCGGTGGCCAACCCATGTATCGGCCCGCCCCAGGTGACCGGCACGGCCCGCATTACAGGCACCGTAATCGCCTCCGACACCGGTCAGCCCCTTCAGAGCGCGTATATCTACGCCTATAGTGTCAACGGCACCTACTCGGCTTACACCGATGCCACCGGCACCTATATCATTGATGAACTGCCTGCCGGAAGTTACAGGGTCGAGTTCAACTCGCCCTACATCTTCAGCCGCGGCGGCTATGTCTACCTTGACGAGTGGTATAACGACAAGCCGACCATCCAGACCGCCGATCCGGTGACGGTTGGTGAGGGCGCGACGGTCGCCAATCGCAATGCAGTGCTGAGCCCGGGCGGCAGCATCACCGGGCGTGTGCTCGGCCAGGGCGGCACTGGCCTTGATGATGTAAGCGTCTATGCCTACCGGGTTGAGGACGGCCAGCGCATCTATGCAAGCTCGGCCTCCACTGATGCGACCGGCACGTATACCATACCCAGGCTGTTGAGCGGCGCCTACAAGATCGCCTACGAGCCGCAGACTTCTGGTGCCGCAAAGGCTTACCTGGATGGTTTCAGTGGTAATGCTGCTGACCTGGACAGCGCGACGACGATTGCGGTGACGGCACCCAATACGACCAATGCCCCTAATATCACCCTGACGCGTGGTGCTCAGGTGAGCGGGCGGGTTACGGCTCCGGCCGGTACCGGCCTTGATGGTATTTCGATCTATCTCTGGCGCCCCGGCTCAACTGCCAATAGCTTCGTCGGAACCTATGTCGGCGAAACGAACGCGGACGGTACCTATACGACTACCGCTGTTGCCCCCGGTACCTATTGGGTCGAGTTTGAGCCGCAGAGCTACGGCGACGCGAAGCAGTACCTGGGTGAGTACTACAACAATGCCAGTAGTCGTGATACAGCCACCTCGGTGACTCTGGCTGGTGGCACGGTTCTTCCCAACATCAACGCCCAGCTGGCGATGGGTGGCTGGATCGCGGGGCGGGTGACGGCTCCTGGCGGCGGCGGGCTTGCCAATGTTAATGTCGAAGTCTATAACGCCAACAACAGCCGCGTCTCCTCGACCTCAACCGACTCGCAAGGCAACTACCGAAGTGTTGGTCTGCCTGCCGGGAGCTACAAGGTCTACTACGAGGCCTCAGTCTACAGCACCTCTCTCTGCGGCTACATCGGCGAGTGGTACAACGACAAAGCCACGCGTGAGACGGCCGACCCGGTCGCCGTTACCCTTGGTGCCGGGACAGCCAACATCAACGCCGAGCTGAATACGGGTACGGTCTTTACCGGGCGCATTACCGGCGCTGATACCGGCCTACCTGTCTCCAGCGTGGGCATCAATGTCTATGATGCCAATGGGAACAACAGCCTGGCCTCAGGCTATGTCAGCTACTCCAACGGCTTCTACTACACCCAGGGCGTGCCCAACGGTAACTACATCATCAACTACGATCCCTACTCCAATACGCCCTACATCGAAGAGTACTACGACAACCAGCGTGAGATGAGCCAGGCGACGGTCTTGAACGCCAACGGTGCGCCGGTCACCGGGCTGAACGTGACGCTCGATCCCGGCGGCTGGATCAGCGGCCAGGTCACTGGCGATGGTGGAGCGCCCCTGGGCGATATCGATGTTGAATTCTACGACCCCCAGGGGATGAATGCAGGTTATGGCTCCACCAATAACAGCGGATTCTATACCAGTGATGCGTTGCCGCCCGGCCCCTACACGGTTCTGTTCAGGCCCTATGCAGACGGAGACGACGACGCCTATGCCGCCGAGTGGTACAACGATGCGCCCAACCGGGCCGCGGCCACGCCGGTGAATGTGACGGTAGGCGCAACCATAGCGGATATCAACGCCCAGTTGGCCCGTGGCGGCCGCATCACTGGGCGCATCACCGGGCCGGATGGGGCCGGCTTGCCCGACGCTGGCGTCTATGTCTACAACAGCGAGGGCAACTACCTCACATCGGGTGACGCCAATGCCCAGGGCAACTACACCACCGGGGCCCTGGCCACCGGCAGCTACCAGGTCTACTTCTACCCCGGCGGCGCTAGCTCGCTGTCCGGTGAGTGGTACAACGACAAGGGTAGCTTCGAGACGTCCGACCCGGTTGCGGTGACGGCACCGGATACAACGGCGGGGATCGATGGACAACTTGTGCTAGGGGCGGTGATCAGCGGGCGGGTGCAGGCTGGCGGCCAGCCGGTGGCGAATGTGCAGGTACGCATCTTCAGGAGCAACGGCAGCCTGGCTGCTACGGCCACTACCGGCACTGACGGCACCTACACCAGCTCAACCCTCACCAGTGGCGACTACAAGGTCTGCTTTAGCCCGCCGGTGGGCAGGCTTATCCGCGAGTGCTACAACAACAAGCGTCCGCCCATGGCCAACGCCGATGTGGTGACGGTCAGCGCACCAACGCCGCGCACCGACATCAACGCCGATCTGGAGACCGGGCGGCGCATCGTCGGGCGGGTGCGTGATCGGCAGGGCAACGGTCTGCCCAATGTCAACGTGGCCGCCTACCCGGCCAGCTCTGGCCTGGCTCAGGCCAGCGACGAGCCCCTGGCCAGCGGCACCACCAACGACCAGGGCAATTACACCCTTGATGCCGGCCTGCCCCAGGGTAGTATCACCCTGCGCTTTACCCCGCCCAGCGGAAGCACCTTCGCCGCAACCGCGGTGAACACCACCGTCGGGGCCGGTTCGGAGGATCAGACCACTGATATGACCCTTAACACCGTGCGGCGGGTTCACGTGCCATTGATCCGGCGGTAGCACCTTTGCGTCACGGTTGGATGCCGTGGTGATAGGGGCGGACCCATGGGTCCGCCCCGGACACATGGGTCCGCCCCTACGGCGTTGCTGCCGTCAATGGGATACGCCGCACGGCGGGCGGTGGGCGGTGGGCGGACACATGGGTTAATGGTGAAAGGTTAAGGCACGCGCAGCATTGTCAAGCAGCGCACGTGC
>CAZQCG010000024.1:50343-77019 GCA_964592425.1 uncultured Chloroflexaceae bacterium | reverse complement strand
CCCACACCAACGCCCGCTCCGCACACCGGAGCGGGCGTTGGTACATGATCCGGGCTATGCCTGCACGAGACACGGCTTTATAATACGTGGTGCGTACCTTGACAGGGTGGTCAAGAACCCAGGGCTAAAGCACCTGGGCTTGTGCTCGCTCCTCCACCCGCAGGTGGCGCAGCACGATAGGCCGTCTGACGGGCGGCCCTTTGCGCGATATTCACGGCAGCGTTCGTGTCAGCGGCAGCAGTATGGCCGCATTGGAGACACCGGAAATGGGCCTGATCAACTCGATTAGCTTTTTCGCAATGGCCGCAGATGGCGCAGGTGCGGCTGGTGTTACGCGGATCAACCGCAACCACCAGGACACCGGACTGCGCGGCCTTGTACGCGATAAAGCTCCGCAGTTGCCGAAAGGCCCAGGAATGGCGCGCACGGCGCTGCGCCCGTCGAACCGTGACTCGCTCGCGGATCTTCGTCAGATCCTCAACGGCAAGTGCCTTACGGGCCGTGCGTGCCTTCGCAACCAGCTTTTTGCTGATGCAGTGGTTGACATCCTTCTGAAAGCGCGCCTCACGGCGGGCATTTTTCCTCAGTCGCCAGCGGGCGCGGCGCGTGTTGGCCTGCTGCAACTCCTGGCGCTGCGTGGAGCGACGCTTCCTGACCGCTTGGACTTGAGCACCGCTGAAGTTCTCGCCGTCGCTATCAGCGGCAAGATTCACAATCCCCACATCGACGCCCAGGAAGCCGGTCGGTTCGTTCGGGTCAGGATTGGCCTTGGTCTGCGTGATATGCAGGTAAAACTGCCCGTCACGCTGCACCAGCTCGGCCCCGCCGATCTTCCAGCTCGTGTCGTACAGGTGGCGGCGCTGAAACTCCCCCAGGACAAGCTGACCGATCACCCGCCCGGTCAGGGTGTTCAGGCTTACCCGATCCAGGCTCATCAGCCGGTAGGTTCGTGCGTCGTAGCGGATCGAGCGATCAGGCGCAAACGTCGGGCAGGTATCGTGTCCGTTCGCTCGTGCTGCCCGCACCGCCTCAGCCGCCTTGTCCCTGGCGCAACAGGCCAGTTGCGCCCCCAACCCATACGTGACGCGGGTGGGGCCGTAGACGAGGTGATGGAGCTTGTTCTTGTTGGTGATGTGCTCCTCCCACGCGACCGATGCACAGAAGCTAGCCGCCGCGTTGAACTGAACCGCCGTCGCCCGTATGGCGGTCGCGGCATCAGCGTCAAGCGACAGCTTGCAGCATACGGTTCGTGTGGAGAGCGTCTGTGTCATAAAGCGAGTATACCACAAACCGAACGCCCGTGCATGTGTGCGCTGAAGCGGGCTCAAGCAGGGCGCTCCTCCCAGGGCTGAAGCACCTGGGTTTCCGCGCCTAAAGGCAAGCACCTATGAAGGAGTCCTACGCCATGGAGAGCTTACAGGGCAAGGCTGTGCTGATCACCGGTGCCGGTGGCGGTATTGGACGAGCGACCGCCCTTGCCTTTGCCCAGGCCGGGGCACGGATCGTACTCGCGGATCAGGATCTCGCAGCGGCAGAAACAACTGCGGGCATGGTCGCTGCAGCAGGCCGTGAGGCCTATGCCATCCAATGTGACGTCACCAGCCCTGAACAGGTTGAAAGCCTGGTTGCTACGGCATGTGAACGACTTGGCGGCCTCGACTGTGCGGTCAACAATGCTGGGATTGAGGCTTCACAGGAAGCGACGGCCCGCCTGCCTATTGCGACCTGGGATCGCACGCTTGCCGTCAATCTCAGTGGGGTCTTCTACTGTATGCGCGCTGAGATTACGGCGATGCGCGCCAGGGGCGGATCGATCGTCAATCTGGCTTCGGCCCTCGGGCTCGTGGGTTTCGCTGGCGCCGCCGCCTATGTGGCCGCCAAGCATGGCGTGCTTGGCCTGACCAAAAGCGCTGCCCTGGAGTATGCTACCCGCGGCATCCGTATCAATGCTGTCTGTCCGGGTTTTGTCGAGACCCCGATGCTCGAACGGGCCGGGATTATCCACGACCCGGTGCGCCGTGGCGCAATTGAGGGTCTGCATGCCATGGCCCGCCTCGGGCGCCCCGAAGAGGTCGCCGACGCGGTACTCTTCCTCTGCTCGGCCAAAGCCAGCTTTATCACCGGCCATGCTTTGTCGGTCGATGGTGGCTATACCATTCGCTAACGATTGCGCTGTTGCCTATGAACCCTTGTCGAAGAGCAAAGGCCAGCCTTGAACCTCGAGTATCTCCAACGCATTCTCACCAGCCGGGTCTATGATGTGGCGGTCGAGACGCCACTCCAGCCCGCGCCACGTCTGTCGGCCCGTTTTGACAATACGATCTACTTCAAACGTGAGGATCTGCAGCCGATCTTCTCCTTTAAACTGCGCGGGGCCTACAATCGTATGGCTCGCCTCAGTCCCGAGGAGCGGCGCCGCGGCGTGATCACCGCCTCCGCCGGCAATCATGCGCAAGGCGTGGCCTACGCCGGACAGGCCCTCGGCGTACCGGCCCTGATTGTTATGCCAGTAACTACTCCTGAGATTAAGGTCAATGCCTGCCGTGCCCGTGGGGCTGAGGTGGTGCTCTTCGGCGATAGTTATAGCGATGCCGAGGCCCACGCCTATGCTTTACAGGCGCAGTTGGAGCTCACCTTCGTCCATCCCTACGATGACCCGCTGGTAATTGCCGGCCAGGGCACGATTGGCCTCGAGATCTCGCAGCAGATTCGCGCCGAACGCTACCGGGTCTTCGTGCCAATCGGCGGCGGTGGGCTGATCGCCGGGATCGCCGTCTTTCTCAAGAGTATCAACCCGCAGATCCAGGTGATCGGGGTTGAACCTGATGATGCTGACGCGATGTATCGCAGCGTACAGGCCGGTGAACGGATCACCCTCGCCCAGGTGGGCATCTTTGTTGATGGCGTGGCAGTACGACGGGTCGGCGAGCATACCTTTGGCCTCGTGCGCACCTATGTCGACGAGATTGTACGCGTGAGTGTCGATGAGGTCTGCGCAGCGATTAAAGATGTCTTTGATGATACACGGGCCATCCAGGAGCCAGCTGGGGCCCTGGCGGTAGCTGGCCTCAAGCGTTATGTCACCGAGCGTGGCGTTACTGATGAGACGCTGGTAGCCCTGACCTGTGGTGCGAATGTCAACTTTGGACGCCTGCGCCATGTTGTTGAACGGGCCGAACTTGGTGAGCAGCGTGAGGCTTTGCTGGCCGTCACCATCCCGGAACGGCCAGGCTCGTTCAAACGCTTCTGCCTTGACCTGGGCCTGCACAACATCACCGAGTTCAGCTACCGCTACGCCCCCCGGGCCGAAGCGCGCATCTTTGTGGGTATCGAACTGGCCTATCCCGAACAAAGGGTCGCGGCGATCAACCAGCTCACTGCTGGCGGCTATGCGGTGATCGACCTGACGACCAACGAGCTGGCCATCGTCCACCTGCGCCATATCGTTGGCGGGCGGGCTCCAGAGGCCAGCGACGAGCGCCTCTACAGCTTCCAATTCCCCGAACGCCCCGGTGCACTGCTGCAATTCCTCGAGTCGCTCGACGAGTCGTGGAATATCAGCCTGTTCCACTACCGCAACCACGGCAGCGCGCATGGGCGCGTCCTGGTCGGGATCCAGGTACCCACAGATGACCTGGCCCGCTTTCGCCATTCACTGGATCAACTGGGTTACCAGTATGTTGATGAGAGTGATAATTGTGCCTATCACTCGTTCCTGACCTGAGCGGATTGCTATATACTGCATGCATGGGAGCAGATATTGCGATCACCAAGCTGCTGCACGACGAAGGCTTTGCCAGCGAGGCAGCCCAGGCCCAGGCCCGCATCCTGCTCGAACGGCATGGTCTCACCAATCCACGTAAGCAGAGCATCGCTATACAAAAACTGGAGCGGGTACAGGCGCTCTTTGCCGAAGCATTCGGGCGGGTCTGTGATAGTCCGGTCTGTGCCAGGATCGCCCGTACGCAACTGCCGGGTCGGGAACTGGTGATCGTCACAGCGCAACATTGCCTGATCTGCGGCGGGTCAAGCCAGCGGCGAGCGGCCCGGGTCTTGCGTGAGGCCCTGCTGCAGGCCGGGCTGCGGCGGGTGGTGATCCTGGGTGGCACACCACCTCAGCATGCTACACTGCGTGAACTATTTGCAGCAAGCGAGGTCGAGTTGCGGCTGATCGAGGGCAGCTCTCGCGGCCACTCGGCCTCGGAAGCGCTGCCCCAGCTTGAGTGGGCCCAACTGCTGGTGATCTGGGCCTCAACCCCCCTGAACCACAAAGTCTCGGTTGCCTACACATCAAAAGCGCAGGCAGGGCTTAAGCAGCTAACCATCGCCAGACGCGGGGTCGAGTCACTCTGCCTGGGCATCGCCGAAGCCCTGAACTGAGGCCGTACCGGCCCACCCTAACTCACACGGAAGCGCAATTGTTGCCCCAGGGCGGTGAAGGCAGCAACCCACTGGCGCGCATCGGCGTAGCCCTGATCGGCCTCGTGCTGAAATTCGCGGAAGACGCTCTGCAGCAGGTCGTAGTAGATATTCTGGGTCTTCCAGACATCGATCTCGAAGACGAGCGTACGGGCCAGGCTGACCGCTTCATCGAGGCGCTGGATGAGTGTGATATCCTCGGGGCGTTCACCAAAGGCCTCGGTGATGCGCTCGATCGTACGGGCGAGGGCATAACCGAGGCCGGCACTATCGAGGCGCACACCCGAACGTCCGGCCTCACGCCGTAGGGCATAAATACGATCAAGGTTCAGTGGCTCGGTGGAGACCAGACGGCGAAGCTCAGTATTGATTGCAAACTCAGCAGCGATCTGGAATTCACGCGGGACTGGTGTGCCGATACTGGCCAGAAAGCGCATCAACGGGGCATGCTGCTCGTAGATCTCACGGTAGGCCCGCTCGGCTTCGGCCAGGCTTGAGTCGAGCACGAGGTTGAGGATCTTGCGCTGCTTGTCGCCGAAAAGCAGCTTGAGCGAGGAAGCCTCCTGACCAAAACTACGGTCGACACTACGGATGACCGCAGGGATGTCGGCACGCATAAAGAACTCACTGATCTCCTCAAGCTGCGCCTGGTATTCCTCAAGACTCTGGAAGTCGCGCACCCCGCCCGAGAGGTTGTGGTCACCCATATGGAGTACACCGAAGTTGAGGCGGGCTGCCTCGCCAGTGATCGTCGAAAAGATCTTGATCCGCCCGAGGGCCAGGCGCGCCTTGCCCGACGCACTTAACTGGTAATCTTCACGCTCGACCTTGTAGGCATAAACCCGGTCATGCTCGGCATAATCCTCGAAGAGTGAGGACATGGCGTAGTGGGCACCGACCTTGCGCAGGTCAACCACGGACGGACGTACCGTGCGCTCGTAGATTGCCCGCCCATCGCCCTGAGCCGGGTCGTTACTGCGAGCCAGGGCCAGGCGCTCAAGAAAACCCTGCTCAGACTCCTCGCCAAAGAGCTCACGGGCCAACTGCAAGGCCCGCCCGGCATACATGATCACCTGCACCGTCTCAATGCCGGCCAGGTCATCGAAGAACCAGCCGCAAGAGGTATACATCAGCATCAGGTGACGCTGGAGCTCCATCAACTTGAGTGCGGCAATCTGCTGGCTCTCATCAAGGGGTACGCGGGCGTAACGGTGCAGAAACTGCTCAATTGATTCGGGCGAGCGGTCGAGCACGACGGCAATATAACCATCACGCGCAGCCCAGGGGTCGTAGAAGATGCGCCGACCAAGGCCCTCGAAGCGCGGGGCCAGCGTATCACGCAGCCAATCGAGAGCTGCCCGCAGCGGGGCGCGCCAGTGTTGCCGCCAGCCGGGCTTGCCGCCGCTGTTACAGCCACAGTCGCTACTCCAACGCCCGACACCATGCACACAACTCCATGCCGTCTGCTCGACGATCTGTACCTCGTACAGAGGTGGGTAGGCAGCCAGGTATGAGGCGTAGTTAGTCAGGCGCGCCAGGCCCTGATTCTCAATATAGTGCAAGGCATAGGCCAGGGCCATATCGCCATGACGATGATGGTGGCCATAGGTCTCGCCATCGGTGGCAATATTGGCAAGCTGGGGCCAGGGGCGATACTCGCTGAAGGTATCGGCGATGCGCCCGGCAAAGGTCGTACCATTGACCAATAAGCGCTCAAAGGCCACCGCTCGTGAGACTGGGCCATCATAGAAGAAGACCGTGATACTGGCCCCGTCAGGCAGGCGCACCAGATAGGGCCGGGTCGGGTCGATCCGCCCATCGCGAGCGTCGGCCCAGACACTCTCACCAATTTTACGGAAATGGCTGGCCTGGTGCGGCTCGAGCACCGTAAACTTGATGCCCTGGCCAGCCATGATGGCGAGGGTCTCCAGATCGACCGCTGTCTCCGGCAACCACATACCCTCAGGCTTGCGCCCGAAGCGATAGACAAAATCGGTAATCCCCCAGAGCACCTGCGTCAGCTTATCGCGGCGCGAGGCCAGGGGCATAATCATGTGGTTGTAGGCCTGGGCCATCGCCGAGCCATGGCCAAAGTGATGAATACTCTCGGCATCAGCGGCGAGGATGGCGGCATAGGCAACAGGCGAGTGTTGCTCAAGCCAACTGAGCAGGGTTGGGCCGTAGTTAAAACTGATCCGGCTGTAGTTATTGACGATCCGCACGATCTGGTTCTGACCGTCGAGGATACGGGCAGCGGCATTCTGCTCGTAACACTCGGCCGTAATGCGCTCGTTCCAGTCGTGATAGGGGTAAGCCGAATCCTGCTGCTCGATGGCCTCGATCCAGGGATTCTCGCGGGGCGGCTGGTAAAAATGGCCGTGAATACAGATATAACGCTGAGCCATGGCTTGCTAAACTCAAAAGAGGGTAATCAACATACACAGGGATGGGTGATGCAGGGGCGGGCCGCATGCCCGCCCCTGAGAACGCTTACTGCCTTAGCCCTGGCTCTTGAAGTAGAGTGCGCCCAGTGGCGGCAGGTCGATGTGCAAGGAGAAGGGCCGCCCGTGACTGGGATGCTCTTCAGCCATCACCCCGCCAGCATTGCCGATGCCACTCCCCCAGTAGAGCTCCGAGTCACTGTTGAAGATCTCCTGCCACCAGCCACCGCGCGGCACCCCGATACGGTAAGCGTTACGTGCTACCGGCGTAGCATTGAGCACGACCAGAATCAGGTCGGCGGTGGAACGGGCGCGCCGCATAAAGACGTAGGTGCTGTGATCGGCGTCATTGGCGTCGATCCACTCGTAGCCACCCGGATCAGCATCAAGATCGTGCATCGCCGGCTCGTTCACATAGAGCCGGTTCAGGTCGGCGAGCGTATCAAGCACACCGCGATGCGAGGGGAACATCAGCAGATGCCAATCAAGGCTGTCGTCATGTTTCCACTCGCGCCACTGGCCGAACTCACTGCCCATAAAGATCAGCTTCTTGCCGGGCTGACCATACATGTAGCTGTAGAGCAGGCGCAGGTTGGCGAACTTCTGCCATGTGTCACCGGCCATCTTGTCAATCAGCGAACCCTTGCCATGCACAACCTCGTCATGTGAGAGCGAGAGGACATAATTCTCGCTGAACATGTAGAGGCCGCGGAAGGTGAGTTCGTTATGGTGGTAGCGCCGGTAGACCGGATCGCGGCGGAAGTAGCTCAGCGTATCGTGCATCCAGCCCATGTCCCACTTGAAGCCAAAGCCCAGACCACCGACGTAGGTTGGGCGGGAGACCATCGGCCAGGCCGTCGACTCTTCGGCGATCGTCTGGGTATCGGGAAAGTTCTTGTAGACTTCGCTGTTGAACTGGCGGAGGAAGAGGATGGCGTCGATATTCTCATTGCCGCCATACTCATTAGGAATCCACTCGCCCTGTTTACGCGAGTAGTCAAGGTAGAGCATACTGGCCACCGCATCGACGCGCAGGCCATCAATATGAAACTTATCGAGCCAGCAGATGGCCGAACTGATCAGGAAGCTGCGCACCTCGTTGCGGCCATAGTTAAAGATATAGCTGCCCCAATCGGGATGATAGCCCTTGCGCGGATCGGCGTGCTCGTAAAGGTGTGTGCCATCGAAGTAGCTCAACCCAAACCCGTCGGTGGGAAAATGCGAGGGCACCCAGTCGAGAATAACGCCGATTCCGTTCTGGTGCAGGTGATCAACAAAGTACATAAAGTCCTGCGGCGTCCCGTAACGACTGGTCGGCGCAAAGAAGCCGGTCGTCTGGTAGCCCCACGAGCCATAGAAGGGGTGCTCGGTCACCGGCAGCAGCTCAATATGGGTGAAGCCGGCGCGCTTAACATGTTCAGCCAGACGCGGCGCGATCTCGCGGTAGGAGAGCGAGCGACCACCATCCTCGGGTACACGCATCCACGAGCCAAGATGCACCTCATAAATTGCCATCGGGGCCTGAAGGCCCTGCAGGCGCGAGCGGGTCTGGATCCAGGCCCCGTCACCCCAGGTATAGTCACGATCCCAGACCACCGCACCGGTGCGGGGAGAGACTTCGTAGGTCGTGCCGAAGGGGTCGGTCTTATCTTCCTTATAGGCATGAAAGCGTGAAGAGACATGGAACTTGTAGCAAGCGCCTTTGACCACCCCAGGGATGAAGCCCTCCCAGATACCAGAGCCACCACGGGCTTGCAAAGGATTCATCGCGACATGCCAGTTGTTCCACTCGCCGATCACGGACACATACTCGGCGTTGGGGGCCCAGACCGCGAAGTAGGTGCCGACCTGACCATCAACGGTGGTCATATGCGCACCCAGTTTATCGTACAGCCGGAAGTGATTACCCTCATTAAAGAGGTAGATATCATCCTCAGTCAACGTCGGCAGGCCCGTCGCCAAGACAGAGGGGATGGCCGCCACCGGGGTTGACTCAGGCGCAGTGCTAACCTCAACGGCAGGAAGCGCCTCAGCTTCAGGTGGAGCCTCAGGCTTGTCCTGTTCGGGTACGGCTTTAGGGGCCTCGTCGGCCGGTATAGCGGTCGCCTCGCGCTTGACACGACGGCGGGTGGGCTTGGTCTCGTCCGACATAATTCCTCCTCACAGTGCCGCAACACGCAGGCGCGCGTGCGTTGCAATGATCGCACTTTTTGTACCGCCCTTGGCTGGCGGTGGGCCAGGTTATTTTACAGGCCAAGCTGGCGCAGGGCACCGTTGAGCGGGATAGCCAGCCAGCTCGGGCGGTTGTTCATCTCGTAATTGATCTCATAGATCACTTTTTCCAGCAGGTAGATCTCGAGCAACGTCTCGGTCTCGGCACGGTCGGCGGGCAGGAAGGGTGCGCCGGCTGCCGTCTGGAGGTAGCTACGCAGGAACGCGGCACTCGTCCAGAAGGCCCAGAAGTCGGCCCAGCCGCGCAGGCGGATGCGCTCCTCAGGCGCGAGATCGGTCGAGGCCAGGCGGGTGAAATAGCTGGAGTAGGCAGCGTACTGGTAAGAGCGCAGCAGGCCAGCCACGTCACGCATGGGTGAGCGTTTAATGCGCCGTTCACTGATCGGGCGTACCGGCTCGCCCTCGAAATCGATGATCAGGTAGTCTTTACCGGTATAGAGCACCTGCTCCAGATGATAATCACCGTGGATGCGTGTGCGCGCCGCATCGATTTTGGCCGCACTGATGCGCTGGAAACGGGCCAACAACTGCTGCTCGTGGGCCAGGATAGTGGCCGCATCGGGCTTGACGGACTCAGGCAGACTCGGCAGCAGCTTGCGCAGGCCAAGCAGGGTCTCGGTAGCCTGGCTGCGCAAAGCCTGGTAGAGCCCACGCTGGTAGAGCAGCGAGAAGGGTTCGGGAGCAAAAGCAGGGGCCTGACTGTGGGCCAGGGCCAGATGCAGTTCAGCAGTACGCCGGCCCAACAAAGCAGCCGCCTCAAGATAGGCTTCGATATAATCACCGACTGATGGGGGCGGCGCGGCTGGTGCATCAAGCATAGCGCTGATGGTGGCAATTACTGGTGGGGCAAGCAGGTCGGGCTGCACGAGCAGGGTGTCGTTGAGGCGGGCAAGCACATCAAGGGCTACATCGAAGGCATCACCCTCATTGGGCACAAAACCCTGCAGGATACCCAGGGTCAGCGGTTCCTCATTGGGGCGCAGGTACTCAATCGCCCCGGCAACCGGCGGCGTATGCGCAAAGCTGGCCTCTTCGGTCAGGTAGCGCCCGAGTTCGAGATCGGGATTGAGTCCGCTATCGATCTTACGGAAGAGCTTAAGAATGAGCCGGCTGCCGAAGTTGATCGAGGTATTGCTCTGCTCACCGCGCATCAAGGCTGGTTCGAGATGGCTTTCACCATTCAGCAGGCCCTTGAGCGCACGGGTGGCACTACCGCTCAACTCACCACCATGTTCGGCCCGCAAGCGGCGGCGCCCGGTGATCAGATCGAGCAGGGCATTGCAGAAGTCACGGTCAACCAGCGGGTCATAGAGCAACCCTAGCTCGGTCTGCGACGAATAGTAGCGCAACTGGGCCACCACGGCATGGCGCTGGTCAGCGAGGAGCGCCTGGGCACGCTCCCCCTCACCATAGGCCATAGGCAGCAAGTAGGTTTCACTACTGCCCTCGGTATACTGCACGCTAGCGAGAACCAGGTAGGTAATCGTTTCAGCGAAGGGCAACGCGATCGGTTCAGCCAGTTGGACGGATTTGATCTTGCGGGCCTTGGCCCCGAACCAGCGCCGTGGACGCAGATAATCCGGCAAGACCCGTTCCAATGCAACCTGGCGCCCATCATAAAAGATGGCATCCCAACGGCCTGCATTGATCGTCAACATGGGCAAATCTTCGGTAGGGATCTGGCTAGGAAGCAAGCCCTCGATCCGTTGGGGCACCAGGCTGAACCAGTAGAAGCTGTGCGGGCCGAGGGTGATGAAATAGGGGTTATCGCCGATCGGAGGGAATTCGATCTGGCCGAAGAGCTCGACCGGCATCATACCGCGATAGGTGCTCAGGTCAAGCTCGACTCCCTGGACAAAACGCGAGAGGTTCGCGACGACGAGCAGGGTCTCATCTGCGTAGCGACGCACAAAGCAGAGCACCTTACGGTTCTCAGGATGCAGGAATTCGAGCGTCCCGCGTCCGAAGGCATGGTAGCGCTTGCGCAGAGCGATCAGCCGGCGCATCCACCAGAGCAACGAGTGCTGGTTGGTGCTCTGGTTCTCAACATTGACCATCTCATAGTGGTACTCGGGGTCGGTAATCACCGGCAGGTAGAGCCGCTGGGGATTGGCCCGCGAGAAGCCAGCGTTGCGGTCGCCGGTCCACTGCATGGGCGTACGCACACCATTGCGGTCGCCAAGGTAAATATTATCGCCCATACCGATCTCGTCGCCATAGTAGAGCACCGGCGTGCCGGGCAACGAGAAGAGCAGGCCATTCATGAGTTCGATCTTGCGGCGATGGTTGCCGAGCAGGGGCGCGAGGCGACGACGGATGCCCAGGTTAATCCGTGCCAGGGGATCTTTGGCATAGGTGCGGTACATATAGTCCCGCTCCTCATCAGTCACCATCTCGAGGGTCAGCTCATCGTGGTTCCGCAGGAAGATTGCCCACTGGCACGGCTCAGGAATGGTGGGCGTCTGATGCATGATATCGATGATCGGGAAGCGATTCTCCTGATGGACAGCCATATAGAGGCGCGGCATCACCGAGAAATGAAAGGCCATGTGGCACTCATCACCCGCGCCGAAGTAGGCGATCAGGTCATCGGGCCACTGGTTTGCCTCGGCGAGCAGCATGCGCCCGGGGTAGCGCTGTTCCATATGAGCACGCAACTGTTTGAGAAAGCCGTGGGTCTGGGGCAGGTTCTCGCAGTTCGTACCTTCCTGCTCGAAGAGATAGGGGATCGCATCGAGGCGCAGGCCATCAACGCCCAGATCAAGCCAGAACTCCATGGTCTTGAGGATGGCCCGCTGGACAGCCGGATGCTCGAAGTTGAGATCAGGCTGGTGGCTGTAGAAGCGATGCCAATAATAGGCCCCAGCCATCGGATCCCAGGTCCAATTGGAGGTTTCAAAATCTTTAAAGATGATCCGCGCCTCGCTGTAGCGCGTGGGGTCATCAGACCAGACATAGAAATTGCGATAGCTACTGCCGGGGCGGGCACGGCGAGCGCGCTGGAACCAGGGATGCTGGTCGGAGGTATGGTTGCAGACCAGTTCGGTGATCACGCGCAGGCCACGGCGATGAGCCTCACGGATAAAGAGGCGCACATCAGCAATTTCGCCGTAGGCCGGGTGGACAGCGGTAAAGTCGGCGATATCATAGCCATCATCGCGCAGGGGCGAGGGGTAGAAGGGCAGCAGCCAGATGGCGGTGACACCAAGATCACGCAGATAATCGAGTTTCTCGCTCAGGCCCTTGAAATCGCCGATCCCATCGCCATTGCTATCGGCGAAGGCGCGCACATGCACCTCATAGATCACCGCATCTTTATACCAGAGCGGATCATCACTGAAGGCCTGGGCAGCCCTGACCACACGTGGTTGCTTAATGGTCGCCATAGTCTCCTGGTACGCCAGCGGCGAGGCCCAGCTGACTGCCGGTGAACCTTGCCTTCTACGAGCAGCGCTTATGCGTAATCGCCCACCTGGGGCTCAGCCCGCACCTGGCGCTGGAGACGCAGGATGTGGACAGGAATAGTCTCAGGGCTCAACTCCACATAGTTGAACTCACCATTCCAGATGAAGCGCACATCACTGATCAGATCGTGAGCCTCGTAGGGTCCTGCCAGGCCCCACTCCTCAACGGGCACCTGCACCCAGCCACGCTGGGTGAGCGTAGGATGCAGGTTGATAAGCACCAGGATGATATTATCGAGATCGGGGGTGGCCTTACTATAGGCGATGATCTGTTCGTTCTCGTGGAAATCGAGATCGACCCGGTGGAAGCGCAGGCGCTCATTGGTATGCAGGGCCGGATTGTTCCGCCGGATGCGGTTGAGGCCAGCAATGAACCAGCTGATATTGCCGGGATTGCGCACATTCCAGGTATGGATCTCGTACTTCTCGTTATCAGCGTACTCCTCGCGGCCCGTCGCCGGACGGTGAACCAACAGCTCATAGACCGGGCCGTAGAGGCCCCAACTGGCAGCCAGAGTAGCAGCTAGAGCCGCACGCACCAGGAAGGTCGAGCGGT
Organism: uncultured Chloroflexaceae bacterium; assembly: GCA_964592425.1. Taxonomy (GTDB): domain Bacteria; phylum Chloroflexota; class Chloroflexia; order Chloroflexales; family Chloroflexaceae; genus Viridilinea. Next base: position 63,907 of record CAZQCG010000024.1, on the reverse strand, counting down.
GGCCGGCATAGAACTGGGGGGTCAGAATATCGGGCGTATTAGGCCAGAAGTTCGGCTGAAAGAACTCGGCGACTTCACTCTGGGTCAACTCAAGCATGTACTGAGTCAGCTCCCACTTGGTAGTACGCCAGGTAAAGTAGGTATAACCCTGGGTGAAGCCACTCTTGGCAAGGCTGTACATCAACTTTGGCCGGGTGAAGGCTTCGGCAAGGAAGATCAACTCAGGATGTTCGCGTTTAAGCTCACTAAAGCACCACTCCCAGAAGGGCAGGGCCTTGGTATGGGGATTATCGACGCGGAAGATATGCACACCCTGGGCAATCCAGTAATCAAAAATGCTCTTCAGTTCAAGCCAGAGCGCTTCCCAGGCCTCGGTCTCGAAATCGAAGGGATAGATATCCTGGTACTTCTTGGGTGGATTCTCGGCATACTGGATCGTGCCATCGGGGCGGGCGCGGAACCATTCGGGATGTTCGCGCACATAGGGATGGTCAGGCGAGCACTGGAAGGCAATATCGAGGGCCACTTCAAGGCCATAGTCACGCGCACTCTGCACGAGCGCTTGAAAATCCTCCAGCGTACCCAGCTCAGGATGAATATCCTTATGCCCACCCTCGGGGCTGCCGATGGCCCAGGGGCTACCCGGCTCACCGGGCTCGGCGGTAACCCGATTATCCTTACCTTTGCGGAAGGTCATACCGATCGGGTGAATGGGCGGCATATAGAGCACATCAAAGCCCAGCTCGGCGACATAGGGCAGGCGGGCGATCAAGTCGCGGAAAGTGCCGTGACGACCCAGCTCCGGCGAAGTTGAGCGAGGGAAGAGCTCGTACCATGCCGAGCAGCGGGCGAGAGGCCGATCCACCACCATACTCAACTCGCGGGCATAGTGCGTGGCATAGCGGCGGGGCAGATGGCGCGCCATCAGGCCAGCCAACTCAGGCGAAAAGCCAGCATCAGCCTCCCCTTCACGCAGGGCCCGCTCGAAGCTGGTGAGGGCGGCGGCGGCGGCACCAGGAGCATGGGCAACCGCCTCGGCAACCAGGGCCGCACCGATCAGCAGATCGACATGGACATCCTGGTCAGCCTCAACTCGCTTGTGCAGCTGGTGTTCCCAGGTCGCGAAGCGGTCGATCCAGGCCACCACGCTATAACGATAGCAGCCGAGCTCGGCGACAGTAAAGGTGCCCCGCCAGCGGTCATTAAGGACATGATGCATAGGGGCTTCGCGCCAGGCATCATCATTGGGACCACAGTAGCGCAGGGCCACCGCAAGCACATCGTGGCCATCGGCGAAGGCATCACACTCGACCGTCACCACATCACCAACAACCCGCTTTGCCGGATAACGTCCGCCGTCGATCTCCGGCGTCACCCGTTCGACAAGCACTCGTTGGCGACTGTCACCCTGAAGGGCAAGCCCATTATGAGCGGTAGCAGCGGCGGCACGGGCAGCCGCGGACGTCTTCGGCTTAGGGGGCATCTGCGGATCCCTTGCTGGCGTCGTATGACGGGCGGTAGATCTGAAGGCACGTATCTGGCTACGGCCATTCTACCGACGCACCGGGTGTGTGTCAAACCGGGTTTAAGGCGTCAGCATGGGGTGGGGGTGTACTCAATCCAGCCAGAACCGCATCGGCAAGGCGTTCGGCCCAATCGGGCGGGAAGGGCGTGCCAGCGAGGTACTGAGCATAGTAGGCTCCGACCAGCATGTGAACAGCCAGGTCGAGGTCGGCATCGGCGCGGAACTCACCACGGGTATTGGCGCGATCAAGGATGCTGCGCAGAGCGCGTCGCCGTGGCAAGACCAGATGTTCGCGGAAGCTGGTCAGCAACTCCGGTGTCGTATATTCTTCGGCAAGCATAGCCCCCAGCATCGACATACCGTGGGGGCGATCAAGCGCCCGCTTGAGGTGGCGGAGCTGCGCAATAAGGTCGGCCCGGGTTTGATCGCAGGCGACGGGCGGATCCTGGTCGCAGAACGAGGCGATAGCCGCAAGGGCGAGTTGGATTTTGGAGGGATAGCGCCGGTAGATAGTAGGCTTGGTGACGCCGGCCTCAGTGGCCACCTGATCCATCGCCATACGCACATAACCGCCCTGCGCCATCAGGCGTAGGGCGGCATCAAGGATGCGCTGGTCGATTTCAGGCTCACGCGGACGACCGGGCCCGCGATCGCTGGCCGAATCACTACTCATAGTGACCATTGTAGCGCCCGGCCCCCTAGCAGGCAAGAGGCGTCCCTCAGGGTAATAACACCTTAAACGCAACCCGACGCCCATAGCCCTGCCCATAGGCCAGCGCCCCCCAGAGGGCTCCAAGGTTATCGATCAGGGGTGCCTGTTCGAGCCCGCCAGCACGCACGGGGTTCAGGCCTACGTCGCTGATCAACTGTGCGACACGGGTACTGGGCTCGCCTGCAGGCGCACAGTAGAGCATGTCGGCCTGCACATCACCCAGCCACGGTTCGGCAAAGTTCTCCCAACCCAGCGAATTAAAGGCACGTCCCAGCATTGCTGCCGGTGCAGCGGTCTGCAATAGCTCCAGGGCATTCATCGCCGGCTGGCCGAAACGGTTGGTTGTGTCAATTACCAGCTTGCCAGCCAGCGCATCACCATAGTCACGCACAAAATCGGCCACTGCCGCACCGGGCAGGGCCAAGACAACCACCTCGGCGGCACGCAGCGCCAGTGCAATCGCCTCGACCCGCGCAGCGCCGCCTGTGGTGGCCAGGGCTGCCTGTGCCTTTGCCCCAGCAGGGTCGCGCACCCCAAAGACCACCGTGTGACCCGCCGCTACCCACTTTGCCCCCAGGGTCGCACCCACATTACCTGCACCAATAATGACGATCTGCATCTGCTGCTCCTGTAATAACGTTAACCCATGAAAGCGGCCAGGCGTTGTGCAGGGACGAGGAGAGGGCTACCAGCCTGGCTGAACCCCCACCACTTGCCACACGAACTGGATGGCCAGGTTGTAAGCATCCAGAAGATATAATACCATACTGTAAAGTAATATCAAGAGCCAACACTCTCCTCATTCCGGCAGGTTGACATTTACGATACCGTACGGTATCTTATTTCGAGGAGCAAATGGTGAACTGCTGGTCAAGGGCAAGACCTGGACTGGCTTTGCCAACAGCGAGGAGGCCTTTGCCGATGCCTTTGTCGGGCAGCGCATCCAGCCCTTCTGGATCGAAGAGGAGGCGCACAAACTGGCGGAGACCAACTTCATTGTCGGGCCGCGTTTTGCCGTTTTTGCCGTGCGTGACGGACGACTGATCACCGGCCAGCAGCAATACTCAGGCGGCGCAGCGGCGCGCCTGGTGATTGAGGCCCTTGGCGTATAAACACCGGGCGCAAGCCGCAGCAGTTATAATGTATCTGGCGTGATCTCGCATGGGCCAGGCAGTTGGGATCTGGATAGCACCGCATGCAGACCGACTCTTCGTCGCCGACCGCCCCCTCCCATGGCTTTGTGCCAACTGGTTCCTGGCGGCTGCGTTTCTGGACGATCTGGTTAGGCCAGGCGCTCTCGCTGATCGGGAGCGCCCTGACCCAGTTTGTGCTGATCTGGTGGATCACGCTCGAGGTCGGGACACCTGGGGCCCTGGCCCTGACCGGGGTAGCGGCGCTCTTACCCCAGGCGCTCCTAGGCCCACTTGGGGGCGTGCTGGCCGATCGGTTCAGTCGCCGGCTGATCATGATCATCAGCGATACGATCTCGGCCTTTTGTATGCTGGTGTTGATCTGGCTCTTCCAGAGTGAACAGATCCAGCTCTGGCATATCTATCTTATGATGAGCATCCGCAGCAGCATGCAAGCATTTCAATCACCGGCGGCAGCCGCCAGCACCGTGATGCTCGTACCGGCAAGCTGGCTTGACCGGGTCGCCGGGCTCAACCAGATGCTGCAAGGGGTTATGACGATTGCCGCAGCGCCACTGGGCGCGTTGCTGCTGGCCTTTCTGCCATTCCAGGGGGCCCTGCTGGTTGATGTGTTCACCGCGCTGCTGGGCCTTGCGCCGCTGCTCTTCTTTCGCATCCCTCAGCCGCAGCGCAATCCGGCCCAACCTTCCGGCCTCTGGGATGATTTTATGGGCGGAGCACGGGTTGTCTTGCACAACCGTGGCCTGCTCATCCTCTATGGCCTGGTAGCGCTGGTGGTGCTGACGATTATGCCCACCTTTACGCTGACCCCGCTGCTGGTCAAAGAGCACTTCGGCGGTGGAGTCAACGAGGTTGCCTTGATGGAGGGCCTGGCCGGCATCGGGGTGATCGCCGGGGGCGCACTGATCAGCGTCGTGCCGCTCTTCAAGCGGCGCATCGTCACCGTGCTGGTCTCCTTTGCAATCTCCTGTGCAACGGTGGCCTTTACGGCGCTGACCCCTGGAGGATGGCTCTGGCTCGCGACAGCCTGGTGGACGCTGAGTGGCATCACCTTCTCGACCGGCAATGCGCCGTTGATGGCCTTGCTACAGGCCCAGGTGCCCAACCAACTCCAGGGGCGGGTGCTGGCTTTGCTGAATACGGTGATGGGCTTGACGGTACCCCTGGGCCTGGGCCTGGCCGCCATCCTCGGTGAACTGATCGGTGTGCGGGGGGTCTTTATCGCTGGCGGCTTGAGTTCAGCGGCAATCTGCCTGCTCGGTTTTGCTGCACCCAGCCTGATGCACATCGAGCAACAGGCGATCGGGCGCTCAGTTGCTAATGCTGTCGAGGCCGATGTCGAGGGCCCGCGCACTGTGGGTGAGCGCCCCCACGCTGATGTAGTCGACCCCGCTCTCGGCGACGGCCCGCACAGTCGCCAGGCTGATCCCGCCACTCGCCTCGGTACGGGCACGTCCGGCCACGATGGCTACGGCGGCACGTAGCTGATCAGGCGGCATATTGTCAAGCAGGATGAGATCGACGCCAGCAGCCGCAGCGACGGCGGCCTGCGCGACACTTTCGACCTCCACTTCAAGCTGCACCATCGGGCCGACGGCAGCCCGCGCCTGGGCGACCGCCTCAGCCAGACCCAGGCCCTCGGCGGCGAGAATAGCCAGGTGGTTATCCTTAAGCATAATGCCGTCGTAGAGGCCGTGGCGATGGTTGCGTGCCCCACCCACACGCACGGCATACTTCTCGAGCGCCCGCAAGCCGGGGGTGGTCTTACGTGTATCAAGGATGCATGCCTGCGTGCCAGCCACTGCCTCAACATAGCGGGCCGCGAGGGTTGCCACGCCACTCATACGCTGGAAGAGGTTGAGCGCCACACGCTCGCCGGTGAGGATGGCACGGGCCGGGCCAGCCACGCTAGCCACCACCTGTCCCGGTATTACCCGTGCGCCCTCCTCCACAACATTGGTTACCCGCAGAGCCGGGTCGAGCATAACAAAAACAGCCTGAACGAGAGGCAGACCACAGACAACCCCGGCCTCGCGGAAGACAAAATGAGCCTCGCTCTGGGCATGCGCAGGAATCACCGCCAGCGTACTCAGGTCGCCGGTGCCAACATCCTCAGCCAGGGCCTGGGCAACCACAGCGTGGATCAACGTGGAAGCGAGTGCGATCATATTGCTTGCCAGTCTACAGCGATTCTCAGAAAGGTTGAGCCGACCTGCGTGCGGTGGATGGCGTCCAGAGGCGGCAACCCCCAGCCCCCAACCCCAGCGCGAAGCGCTCTAGCGGATCAATCGGCGGCGTGGGCCAGGCGCGGCTCAGGAGCGATGCGGGGCACCAGGGTCGGGGCATGGTCGCGCACCTGCAAGCTATGGGCACGCCACTGCTCACGCGGAGCCGGGAAGTCACTGCGGAAATGTCCGCCACGGCTTTCTTCGCGCAGCAGGGCAGCATTAAGGATGAGCCGGGCGGTCAGGGCCGCGTTGGCGGCGGTAAGTGCATTGGGGTCAGCGGGGGCGGCCTGCAATGGCAACTGCGCCAGGGCGGCCAGGCCAGCACGCAGACCGGCTGCATCACGCATCGGCCCACCAGCCTGACGCATGATCTGAGCCAGCTGGCTGCGCCACGCTGCCCCAGCCTGGAGCGGCATGTATTGGGCAGAGCTGGCATCGGGAAGCTCGGATTCCGCATGTACCAGGCTGAAGCTGCGTCGGCCAGGCCCTTGCAATGCCGCAAGCCCGGCGCGTTGACCAAAGACCAGGCATTCGAGCAGCGAGTTGGAGGCCAGGCGGTTGGCCCCATGCACGCCGGTACAGGCTACCTCGCCAGCCGCAAAGAGGCCAGGCAGGCTGGTGGCACCGTCGAGATCGGTACGAATACCACCCATCAGGTAATGGGCCGCCGGTGCTACCGGAATCGCCTCGCGCAGGGGCTCAAGCCCATCGGCGCGCAGACGGGCCGAGATGGTCGGGAAGTGGCTCTCGACCAACTCATGCGCCAGGTGAGTCAGGTCAAGCAGGACATGGTCGCTGCCGCTGCGCTGCATTGCTGCATAGATCCCACGGGTAACTACATCGCGGGGGGCCAACTCGGCACGTGGATCATAGGCTGGCATAAAACGCTCACCAGCGAGCGTGCGCAAGAGGCCACCCTCGCCGCGTACCGCCTCGCTGATCAGGAAGCCCTCGCCACTGCGAGTTCGATAAACGGTGGGATGGAACTGGACAAACTCCATATCGGCCACCTCGGCACCCGCCCGGTAGGCCATAGCAATGCCCTCGCCAAGCGCACCGGGCTGGTTGCTGGTCAGCCCGTAGAGCGCTCCGGCCCCACCGCTGGCGAGCAGGGTCGCATCAGCCAGCAGACGCCACCAGCGTCCGGAGGCGTCACGGGCCAGGGCCCCGCTGATCCGCCCAGCCTGGTCGAGCAGATCAACCGCCTGCCAGCCCTCAAGCAGGGTGATCTGCGGATGGAGGCGGGCTTCAGCAAGCAGGGCGCTGGTGACGGCCCAGCCCGTCGCATCGCCGACATGGACAATGCGCCGCGCCGAGTGACCACCCTCAAGCCCGAGGGCCAGCCGACCAGCCTCGGCGCGGGCAAAGGGCACGCCATGGGCGGCCAGTTTATGCATCAAAGCCGGGGCGGCCTCGGCCAGGGTTGCGCCGGCTGCAGGATCGGAGAGACCAGCGCCGGCAATCAGCGTATCGTCAAGGTGGGCCAGGGGTGAATCGGCAGGGTCGAGGGCAGCAGCGATTCCCCCCTGGGCCAGGGCCGAATTACTCTCGGGCAGCGTGCCACGAGCCAGCACGAGCACCTCCGTCTGGGCAGCAGCAGCCAGGGCGGCACTCAGACCAGCAGCCCCCGCACCGATCACCAGCAGGCCCGTGCGGCGGCGTTCGGCAACGGGTAAACTATGGAGTGCATAACGTGGCAGGGTAAACATACGAGCACCTCCCCTCCAAGGACAGTAGTGACAAAACTGAAGCTGCGGGCTAAAGACGCCCCGGTGGGGCGTTTTACGCACAATCACCGTGGTACGCTACCAGCGTGTCACAGGGCAATCATGCGCTCAATCGCACCGCGGGCACGAGCAGCCAACTCTGGTTCAACCCGCACCACATGGGTCATATCACGCAGGCTATCGCGCACTTTCGCCAGCGTGATCAGCTTCATATATTTGCAACTGATCGAATCGTCGATCGGCAGAAACTCTTTGGCCGGGTTCGCCTTGCGCATACGGTGCAACACACCAATCTCGGTAGCGACGACGAACTGACTGGCATGGCTGGCGGCAGTGTGGCGGATCATACCTTCGGTCGAGAGGATATGGGTGCCCTCGGGGCTGATCTTGCCGGTCGCCAGGTAGTGCATAGTACTGCTGACACAGCCACACTCAGGGTGGATCAGAAACTCAGCGGACGGATGGGCCGCCCGTTGCTGTTCAACCAGGTCGGGGCGAATAGCGGCATGGACATGACATTCGCCAGCCCAGATCTCGATCGCCCGGCCAGTCTGCTGACGCAGATAGCTACCGAGGAACATATCGGGCAGGAAGAGGATGGTCTTATCAGCAGGAATAGCGCGGATGACCCGCTCGGCGTTGCCCGAGGTGCAGCAATAGTCACTCTCGGCCTTGACCTCAGCAGTGGTATTGACATAGCTCACCACGACGGCACCGGGATGTTCGGCCTTCCAGACGCGCAACTGATCGGCGTTGATCGAAGCAGCAAGTGAGCAGCCGGCTTCCGGGTCGGGGATAAGCACTGTTTTCGCTGGTGCAAGGATGGCGGCCGTCTCAGCCATAAAGTGTACGCCACAGACAACCAGCACCTGCGCGTCACTGCGGGCAGCATATTGGGCCATGCCAAGTGAGTCACCGACATAATCGGCCAGATCCTGGATCTCACCATATTCATAGTTATGCGCCAGGATGACCGCCTGGCGACTGGCCCGCAAGGCAGCGATCTCAGCGGTGAGCGCCGCAGCCGTTGCAGGCGGGTCATGATAGAGGTTCAGAGCCATAGGGCAACTCCTCGCAGTGGGGGGACACATATAGTGTACAAATAACACTAATCCTGATGTGGAAAAACGCCGTGCCGCCACGCATAAGTGTCCCTATGACACTAGAGCCATGCGCAGAGATTGACGGCACGGCGTACCATATGTTCACGCTAGTATACGCCCCGTTGGCCCTGTTGTCAAGAGGACAATAATGGCATAATGCAGCTGACGATAGAACCACACGCGTCTATCGGAGCGGGCGGTAGGAGGCATAGCGTGCGGTACAGCTCCCCCCAAGCCATTACGAAAAGCCTAGCCCCCAGGAACCCAACTGCTTGCCGGGCAACGTTTATCCTGGTACAGTCCCTGGTACGTGATCAGATCGAGTGCTGTCAGGTGTGCCGATGAATCCTCAGGCGACCTTTCTTCTGCGTCACTTCCTGAGCGCCGAGCAGGCGGCTCTGCTCGATCATAGCCCGGATCTGCCGGCACCAGTACGAGCCTCACTGGCCGAAACGCTGCGCTCACGGTTGGCTACCTATGCAAGCTTTGTGCCATCGCGCATCCTCCAGGCTCAACTGGCCGATCCGAAGCCTGGACGGATCAGTGGGGCCTTCTGGGAGGGTAGCCTACTCTTTGCCGATCTCTCCGGCTTCACCAAACTCTCTGAGCACCTGAGTGGCCTGGGGCGCCAGGGATCCGAGGAGATCAGCGCGGTGATCAGCTACCTCTTTGAGAACCTGATTGCCGAAATCTATGCCCACCAGGGTATGCTGCTCAAGTTCGGCGGTGATGCCCTGACGGCCTTCTTCGACTCGGCCAGCCTTGGCTCGCTCGATGCCGCCGCCGCCGCCGCCGCCGCCCTGGCGATGCAGCGCCGCATGGCCAGGTTTGCCAATCTACAGACCAGAGTTGGCACCTTTACCCTCAGCCTGCGTGTCGGCGTCCATAGTGGGCGCGTCTTTGCCGCCGAGGTTGGCGACAGCGAGCATATCGAACTGGTCGTCACCGGCCCAGAAGTGAACCGGGTCGCGCTGGCCCAGGAGATCGCTGAACCAGGCCAGGTGGTCATTTCCGACCAGACAGCGATGCGGGTGCCAGCGGTGACCCTGCGCGGCAAGGGTCAGGGCTTTCACTTGCTTGAGGATTTGCCCGCGCCCGAGCTACCCTCGACGATGCCCAGTCCACTTGATCGCAGCGGCCCGGACGATATGGCCACGCTTGTACGGCTGGCCGAGCAACTGGCAGCCCTGCGGCCCTACCTGGTGCATGGCCTGCCCAACCGCTTCCTTGAACCTGAGACGCACACCCTGGGGGAATTCCGCCCGGTGAGTGTGCTCTTCGCCAACTTGCACGACTTCAGCGCCCTGCTCGGCCATCTACAGGAGCGCCCCGACACGGCGGCTGCGATCTTCAATGCCTATTACCGCCGCGCTCAGACGGTTGTCCACCACTACGAAGGCATTGTGAATAAGGTGGACATGTATACCCACGGCGATAAACTGATGGCGCTCTTTGGTGCGCCAAGCGCCCATGAGGACGATCCGACCCGTGCGGTGCGCTGTGCACTTGATCTGCGCGGGGCGCTGGACGAGGCCAACGCTGAGATTGCGGCACTACTCCAAGCACTACCCAGGCCGCCCGCCCTGGAAGGGCCGGGGCCACTCTTCCAGAAGATTGGCCTGAACACCGGGACGGTTTTTGCCGGGCGCGTTGGCGGGGCCGTCCGTTACGAATACACCGTTATGGGCTCGCAGGTGAACCTGGCGGCGCGCCTGATGGCCGCAGCAAACGATGGTGAAGTCTTCATCTCACCAAGCACACGCACAGCGGTGGCCAGCCAGTTTGAACTGGTTGATGGATCTTCGTTGCGTCTCAAGGGCATCGCCCAGCCGGTGATACCGGCCCGTGTGCTCGGCCTGGCCCGCGGTGTGAGCCAGCCCCAGCGTGAAGATCTGCCGGTACATTTTGGCCATACCCCGCTGATCGGGCGTGATGCTGAGCTTGAGGCGCTCTTCGAAGCCAGCGGCGCAGCCCTCCATGGCCAAGGGCGGGTGCTCTCCTTGATCGGCGAGGCCGGCGCAGGCAAGAGCCGCCTGGCCGAAGAGTTGCTCCAACGGCTGATTGTTGCTTCAGTGGCCCGTGACACGGCCGGGGTACCTACCTTTACCATCCTGCTCAGCGAATGTCAGAGCTACGAGCAACGCACGCCCTATGCCGCCCTCCGCGGCCCCCTGCGTAGCCTGCTCAGCCTTGGCCCGCAGAGCCTCGACGGCCCCGAACTGGCCGAACATCTGGTCGCCCGTGTCACACAGCTTGCCCCGGATCTTGAACGCTTCACCCCGCTGCTTGGTGATGCGCTTGGGATAAACCTGACCGACAGCCCGCTGACTCGTTCGCTCTCGCTTGAGCAGCGCCGCGATCGATTACAGGAATTAGTGATCGCCCTGATTGCTGGCCTGGCCACCCAGGATCCACTGCTGCTGCTCGTGGAAGATGCCCACTGGGCTGATTTACCCTCGCAAGAGTTGCTCGCCCGCCTGGCTGAAGCAGCCCCTGGTCTGCCGCTGTTGCTGGTGGTAACCTACCGCTCTGAACCGCCGATCGCGGCACCCTGGCAAGACCAGGCCCAGAACCTGACGCTGCGGCTGAATGAGCTTGGTGCGGAAGAGAGTGCCACCCTGCTAACCGCCCTGCTGGGTGGCACTCCGCCGCCAGCCATCCTGCCCCTGCTAGAACGCACTCAGGGCAACCCCTTCTTCATTCAGGAGCTGGTGCGGGCCCTGATCGCCAACCAGGTGCTTTGCCACGACAGTGCCGAGGGCTGGCGCCTGGCCCGACGCCTGGACGAGGTCGAGTTGCCCAAGAGCATCGAGGGCCTGTTGATGGCCCGCCTTGATCGGCTCGACGAGTCGTACCAGGAGTTGGTACAGGTAGCCTCAGTCATCGGGCGGCGCTTCCAGCGCCCGGTGGTCGAGGGGCTCTATGGGCGTCCCGAAAGGCTCGACGAAAGCCTGCAACGCCTGATCGGCTTTGAGTTGATCCAGGCCGAACAGCTTGAGCGCTTTTTGGCCTATCTCTTCCGCCACGCCTTGCTGCGTGATGTAGCCTACGAAGGCATTCTCTATGCCCGCCGGCGGGTGCTGCATGGGCGCGTGGCCCGGCGGATCGAGGAACTGAGCCAGGATCACCTGGAAGATCAGCTGGCAGTGCTGGCCTGGCACTACCTGCAGGCCGAAGAGTTTATGCCCGCCCTGCACTACCACCTGCACGCTGCTGAACAGGCCGTCAGTCGCTTCGCCAACCGCGACGCCCTGGCCCTCTATGCAACCGCCCTGAGCATCACTCGACACCTGGAGGGGGCAGCCGAGCCGGAGCCAGGGTGGTTGCAAGGCCAGTGCCGCAATATCCACGAGCAGAGTGGCCAGCTGCGCCTCCTGTTGGGTGAGTATGACGATGCCGAGGCCCACTTCCGCGAAGCCCTTAGCCTGGCGCGGCCCGACGAAGAGCTCTGGCTACGCCTGCACCGCCTGCTGGCCAGCGTCGAGGAGCGCCGCTCGCGCTACGAGGCCGCCTTTACCTGGCTCAACAGCGGCATGGCCACGGCTGCCGCCGACCTGCACGCCGAACAGGCCCGCTGTTACCTGCTTGGCGCAGGCCTCTACTATCGCCAGGGGCTCTATCAGCAGGCACTTGAGTGGGCCAACCAGGGCCTTGGTCTGGCCGAGCAGGTGGGCAGCCAGGCCGATCAGGCCCATGCGCTCAAGTTGATCGGAAACATCAATCGCGACCAGGGTGAACTACCACAGGCAATCAGCTATCTTGAACGGGCATGCACCGCCTACGAGGGTCTCAATTTACCTGGTGGCCTTTGTGATACGCTCAATGATCTTGGTATGCTCTACCTACGGCTAGGGCGCTGGATTGCAACGGTCGACAGCTACGAGCAGAGTCTGCAGATCAGTGAGAGCATCGGCGATGTACAGGCAGTGGCACGTACCTCGAACAACCTGGCGGTCGTCCTGGTCGGGCGCAACCAGCTTGAGCGCGCCGCCGAGCTCTATCAGCTCAGTAGCACCATGTTCGGGCGCATTGGCTCAACCCTTGGCGTGGTCGTCACCACTGCCAACCGGGGTGAAGTACTGCTGCTCCAGGGCCGATCGGCTGAGGCTTTACCTCTGCTGATTGAGGCGATTACCATCTGCGAGCAGATTGGAGCACGTAGCTTTCTGTCTGAATTCTTGCGGATGGCAGCAGAGGCAGCGCTAGCATATGGAGATCGAGAGGCGGCCAGAAGTTACGCCCAGCGTTCCCTGGCCTTTGCCAATGAACTGGGTATGACTCCTGAAGCAGCCATCGCCCACCGCATACTCGGCCAGGTGGCTCTGGCAGAGGATAACCTGGAGCTTGCCCAGCGTGAGCTGGAGCAGAGCCTTGCTGCACTGGCTCACCTCGATAATCGCTACGAGTTGGGCAAAACGCGCTACCAGCAGGCCCGCCTGGCCCTGGCCCTCAATGATCAGGCCACCTTTGCTATCGCCCACACTGAAGCCATGCAGATCTTTCACGAGCTTGACGCCCAGCGTGACCTGGCCCTGGCCAGCACCTTAATAAGTCCTTGAAGAGGAGGCCGCTAGATGCGACTCTTGCCTAAACTGAGCATGCTGATGCTCCTGCTGCTTGTACTCACCCCGTTTGCCGCAACCCCCGGCAGCCCGGCCGCCCTGGCTGCTCCACTGGAACAGGCGACACCGGACGATCCCACCCTTGCTGCTACGGCACTGCCCAACTACCTTGAGCAGGAGGCTGCGGGCACGCAGAGCAATGATACGCCGGTCACCTCAGAGCCGATTGGACCAGACGACCAGAGCATCACCAGCTGGACGCGTGCGATCAGCGGAACCATTGGCACCACAACCGACCTTGACTACTACCGCTTTGTGCTGAGCCGGCCCGCCTCACGCGTTCGCCTCAGGCTAAGCCAGCTTGCTGGTGACTACGACCTGGTGCTTGCGGGCGGCCCGCGCCAGAACGCCGACGGCTCACCCGGCTTCGATCCGAGCTTTGACCCAGGCCAGGAGGGGCTTGAAGGTATTACTCAGGTTGGTGCCAGCATCTCCTCGATCGGTGCCAGCATCTCCTCGATCGGTGCCAGCATCTCCTCGATCGGTGCCAGCATCT
>CAZQCG010000024.1:0-50243 GCA_964592425.1 uncultured Chloroflexaceae bacterium | reverse complement strand
CATCTCCTCGATCGGTGCCAGCATCTCCTCGATCGGTGCCAGCATCTCCTCGATCAGTGCGCAGCCCGGCACAACCCCTGAGGTGATCGACAGCTTCCTCTGGCAACCGGGGGTCTACTATGTGGTCGTGGCCCCGCAGAACGGTGCCCACGATCCCAGCCGCCCCTATCGGCTTGAATTGCTGATCGAGGGAAGTGTGCTGACGGTGCCGCCGCCCTCTCCTGAAGTGGAAGTACGCCTAAATTTGCCGACGTACTACCCCGGCCCTGATGCAGTCACTACGCTCTACATCTACTATCCCGACCGGATGCTCAATCTCTACGGACGCGATGGTACTACCCATGTGCCGGCGATAAGCAGCGCCCTGAACCAGCTAAGCGGTGCCATAGGCTCGCCCCCGCAGCCAAGCCCTGATCTGCCCCCGGAGTGGGGCGTGGTGCTTGATGTGGGCCAACTGGTGCCGACAATCAGCAGCACCCTCACGATCAGCCAGGTCTACCAGACATGGTTTAACAATCAGGGCAACCCGCTCTATGCCAACTACGTGGCCGGGCTGATCGACAATCTGATCGAGTCGGCTACACGTCCTGATGCGGGACCCTCAGGCGATAACCCGGCCTTTGTGCTGGGCAACGCCAACAGCAATCCGATCAGCTTTCCCAATGTGCGCAATATCGTGCTGATCGGCGGCGACGAAGTCTTGCCCTTCTTCCGCCTGCCCGACCTGACCGAGATCGCCAATGAGAGCGACTACCTGACCTACATCAGTCAGGTCGCCAACGGCACCATGCTCAGTCGTTCGCAGCCCCTTGGCGCAGCACTCTACTACCGCATGCTGCTGAGCGATAATCCCTATGGGAGTGGAAGACCCTACCGCTTCGCCGGTTCACCGCTCTTCTTGCCGCGCCTGGCGGTTGGGCGCATCGTTGAGCGCCCTTCCGAGATTGCGCGCTACCTCGATAGCTACGCCAGCGGTGTCAACACCGATTTGCAGATCGATGCGACACCTTACGGTGATATCGGTGGTCCGACCCGCACCTTCGTCAGCGGCTACGACTTCCTCAAAGATCAGGCCGCCGCTGTCACCAACATCTTCACCCGCACGGGCCTGGTCTACGATCCTACCCGCAGCGTCAGCAACGACATGCGCGTACTGAACAACGACCTCTGGACAAGGATTGATGCTGAGCGTGAATGGTTTGACGGACGGCTGGATACGGAGTTTGTGACACCGGTCTTCGGCAACCAGTACGATCCCCAGATCGGGCTGAGTTCGGTCAATGCCCACTTTGACCACTGGCAACTGCTGCCGGCAACCGCCACTGCCGGGAACTTCCCGGCCCGGCGCCTGCTTGAGCCCACCTACCATCTGGAGAGCAGCCTGAACTACTTCCGCAGTACGTTAGGCTTTTCGGTGGGATGTCACAGTGGCTACAATGTCGTCGACAGTGCCATTCTCACCAGTAGTAACGCCCAACTCTATCAGGCCGATTTTGCTCAGGCTTTCAACCGCAACGGCGGCAACTGGATCGGCAATACCGGCTTCGGGTACGGCACCGCTGATGGCATCGACTATTCCGAGCGCCTGGCTGTGCTGCTGACGGAGGAACTGGCCCGCGGGAGCGAGGTAGATCTCCCCCAACTCACCAGCCCTCGTCCACAGCTCATCACCCACATCTATGCCTCGATTGGCGAGTCGCTGATGCGAGCCAAACAGCGTTATGTGCGCAACGCGACCAGCCTGAGCGCCTACGACTACAAGTCTCTCAGTATCATGACCCTCTACGGGCTGCCCTTTATCCGGGTAACGGTGAGCAATCCGCTGCCACCACTGAATGAAGATCCCAGACCTGATGGAGGCGCACCGCTGCAGACAGTCGCCCCGATCAGCGCCAACAATCAGGGGCGGCTGAGCCGCACGATCACCTTTACACTCAACCTGAGCAACAGCGTGGTCACGCTGCCCCGTACCGGCAGCCAGGTGATCAAACTCGACCCAGAGGACTTTACGGTTGAAGACGAGTTCGCCGCACTGGACAGCACCTTCAGCCAGACTGTGCGGCTCTTCGCCAACGACCAGCTGGGTGCGCCAAGTCTACCCACCTTTGCCTACGACATCAGTGCGCTCAGCAACAGCGACAGCATCACACGGCTGCGAGTGCGCGACGTGGTCTTTGTCGAGGGTGACTATGGCCGGTTGTTCGATTTCAACCCGCAGATCACCCAGGTGGCTACCGAGACTGACACGCCGATCATGAGTACGACGCTGGAACCGAACTTCAGCGCCGGTGCTGGTTTCTGGTATCCGTACAAGATCTTCAGCTACAGTAGTGTCGGCGAGGGTGAACTGCAACGTGATCAGTTGACCAGCTTCGCGGCCCAGTTCAAGGCAAATGAGGACGGGCTCACGGGCCAGCTACGGGGCTACCGACGTATGGTCTTCCGCGTCTTCTACGAAGATCCACCAAGCACCCCACCAGCACTCGCGACCGACACCCAGGGGCCGATGATTGAGTCGGTCGAGGTGCAAACACCACAAGGTTTTGGTTCAACCCTTAGCCAGACCAGGGCAGAGGTGATTGTACGGGCCAGTGATAGTGGCCCAACCGCCGACGGCGGCGGCACGAACCAGGGCATCGGTGAGGTTAGTCTGAACTACATTGTCGGCGACACCACCTGGGTCGAGCAGCGCCTGACGCTCGGTAGCACAGAAGGAGTCTATAGCACAATTGTACCGGTTCCAGCGGGTGAGGTACGCTTCATTGTGCGGGCCACCGATGTGGCAGGCAACAGCAGCTACTTCACTGCCAAGGGCCGCTTTACACCCCAGCCTGAGCTACAGGCGATCCTGAACTACCTACCGCTTGTGGTGCGTTAGCCAGGGGTTGTTGGGGGCATATCGTAGAGAGGTGCAGCGCCGGTAGCCAGGCTACCGGCGCTTTTGCATCATACGTAGATTAAGAGTATGTTAGAATAGGCCCCGGTTAGTAGGCCTGCCATCCAAACATAATTGCTTTCGACGAGTTCCTCGCAAGAACCTCCACACGGCGTTGTCTCGGCCCGGAGACAGTCCTGTCGCTGGCTTGTTCGCCAATATAATGCCTGGCCCGCCACTCGAACGTAAGGAGTTGTACGATGAAGGGACTTGAAAATCTGACCGGCTTGCAGGAGGCTGCAGTCTGGACCGTCCTGGTGATTTCGATCCTCGGAATTGCCTACGCCTTCTTCCTTCGCAACCAGATTCTGGCCCAGGATAAGGGCACGGCCAAGATGCAAGAGGTCTGGGGCTTTATCAAGGACGGCGCAAATGCTTACCTCAGCCGCCAGTTTCGTATTATCGCCATTCTGATCGGGGTGCTCACCTTTGTGCTGGCAGCCAGCGTCTTTGTCGTACCGCCTACGCGTGAGGCAGAAGAGGTCTTTGGGGAAAATGCCACAACGATTGTTGCAATTGGTCGTGCCATCGCCTTCCTGATGGGCTCGCTCTTCTCCTATACCGTCGGCTTTGTTGGTATGAATGTCGCGGTCGAGGGTAATGTGCGCGTGGCGGCTGCTTCGCGCAAGGGCTACAACCCGGCCCTTCAGATAGCCTACAAGTCGGGCTCGGTTACTGGCATGCTGACAGTGGGCCTGGGTCTGTTGGGCGGCACGCTGATCTTCCTCTTCTTCGGCATTGCCGCCCCCGACGCCCTGCTTGGCTTTGGCTTCGGCGGCTCGCTGATCGCCCTCTTTATGCGCGTGGGCGGCGGTATCTATACTAAAGCCGCTGATGTCGGCGCCGACCT
Organism: uncultured Chloroflexaceae bacterium; assembly: GCA_964592425.1. Classification (GTDB taxonomy): domain Bacteria; phylum Chloroflexota; class Chloroflexia; order Chloroflexales; family Chloroflexaceae; genus Viridilinea. The sequence continues at coordinate 46,458 of CAZQCG010000024.1, read as the reverse complement.
AGTGGGCAAGGTTGAGGCTGGCATTCCCGAGGACGACCCGCGCAACGCAGCCGTCATTGCCGACCTGGTCGGTGACAACGTTGGCGACTGTGCTGGTATGGCTGCCGATGTCTTCGAGAGCTTCGAGGTAACCCTCGTCTCGGCGCTGATCCTGGGCCTGGTGCTGGGTGACGCAGCAGCTGGCACACTCTTCGACGGTAACTATGACCTACGCTTCGTGATCTTCCCGCTGGTGCTGCGCGGCATTGGCGTGGTCGCCTCGGTGATCGGCAATTTCTTCGTTGTCACCGATGAGCGCAAGCGCAACGCCATGGCGGCAATGAACCGCGGCTTCTATATCGCCGCCGCCATTGCCGTGCTTGCCAGTGCCGTTGCCAGTTTCTTCTTCATGGCCGACCCGGACACCGGCGCACCCGACTGGCGCCCCTTCTTTGCCACCGTCTCGGGTGTCGTCCTGGCAATCGCCCTCGACAAACTGACCGAATACTTCACCAGCACCCACTTCAGCCCGGTTAAAGAGACCTCCAAGGCCTCGCAGACAGGTGCCGCCACCAATATCCTCTCTGGCCTGGCGCTCGGGATGGAGTCGAGCGTCTGGGCTGCGCTGGTGATTGCTGTCTCGATCTTCAGCTCGGTGTTAATCTTCAGTGGCTATTCAGAAGACCCGACGGTGACCTTCACCGCGATTCTCTATGGCGTATCGCTCACCGGCATTGGTATGCTGCTGCTTACCGGCAATACGATCTCGATGGACAGCTTCGGGCCGATCTCCGACAATGCCAACGGTATCGGCGAGATGGCCGGGCTCGATAAGAATGCCCGCAATGTGATGGATGACCTGGACGCAGTGGGCAATACGACCAAGGCCGTCACCAAGGGTATTGCGATCGGCTCGGCGGTGATCGCGGCCGTGGCCCTCTTCGGCTCCTACCTGACTGACGTAGGCCGCATCCAGGAGTCGATCATCCAGTCGAACAGTGGGGTGCTGACGGCAGCCGACAAGCTGGTGGGAATTAACGTGGCCTTGCCCACCGTCTTCATTGGCCTGTTGATCGGCGGCGCGGTGCCCTTCCTCTTCTCGGCGCTGACCATTCGGGCCGTATCGCGCGCCGCAGCACAGATCGTGACCGAAGTACGCCGCCAGTTCCGCATCCCCGGCCTGATGGAGGGCAAGGTTCAGCCCGACTATGCCCGTGCAGTGATGATCTCGACTTCCGCAGCACAGAAAGAGCTGGTCTCGCTGGGGATCATCGCAGTGATGGTACCTGTGTTGGTCGGCTTCCTACTCGGGGTCGAGGCGCTGGGCGGCTTCTTGGCCGGGATCATCCTTTCGGGCCAGTTGATGGCCGTCTTCCAGTCGAATGCCGGTGGGGCCTGGGATAATGCCAAGAAGTACATCGAAGAGGGCAACTTCGGCGGCAAGCATAGCGAACCGCACAAGGCTGCCGTGGTCGGCGACACCGTCGGCGACCCACTGAAGGACACCGCTGGCCCGGCCCTCAACCCGATGATCAAGGTGATCAACCTGGTGGCGCTAATCATCGCCCCGGTGGTGGTAACCCTGGTACCTCCGCGCCAACCGCTCAGCATCGGGGTCATCTTTGCAATGGCGCTCTGCTTCGTGGCCCTGGTCTGGGCGATCTGGCAGAGCAAACGTGAAGGCCCGCAGATGACCGAGCCGAGCAAGGCTCCGTCCGGCGCTGATTAGGTCTGAACCCAGTTCGCGTAAGGCTAGACCTGTCCGATCTTTCCGATCGGGCAGGTCTACTGTTTTCAGGCAGAGTCTCCGGGAGCGCGGGCGTCTCGCCTACGGCCGGATCAGGAGGGCGGGACGCCCTCCCTCCCACGGAGTGCAACAGCCCATGTATTTGCGATGCGCAGTACTTAGCACGGCAAAGATGACAGGAACGCCAGGCTGGGTAAGGGCGCAGCAGCGGCTACCGCTGCTGCGCCCCAACGCCGTCAAACCATCCGAATAGCTCGGATGGTGTACTAGCGCATGGTCAGGGGGAGATAGGTGCTGCGCCGGGCAGCGATGATCTCGACATTGACGCTGGCGTAAACCGTGTTCATAGTTACCGAGCTTGCGTCCACATCGGCACGGTTAGGTATCTCGTCGCCCGGAAGCCCACCCGTGGCTTTGACCTTATAGACGAGCATGACCACGCCTGGCTGATCATTGGCCAGAGCAGGCACTTCAAGGTCGTTCCATGTGAGCGTTGCACCGCTAACGCTCGGCGCAGGCCCTCGCGCCGAGGCGAGATAGGTCAACCGCGAATCAAGCACGTCGCGCAGATCAAGGGTCAGGGGCGTCGTGGTGGGATTGGTGACCGAGAGGAAGTAGTAGAACTCTTCATCAGGAAACACCTGGCGCTTGCTTGCCTCAATAGCGATCGCCGTGCGCGGCTGATCTGGCAGTTCACAGAGCATGACGTTGGGAGAGAGCACGCCATCCTTCTTCGGCAACGTACCGTCAGGGCTGTAGGCTTCTACTTCCGGCTGCAACGGCCCCCAGACCTGGCCGATGTTGAGCTGCAGATCGAGAACGATCTGGCTTGCCGGTGCGCTGGAGGGTTTCTGCGGCAAGCTTAGGTTTTCCCAGCGCAGGACGGTGCCAGCCTGATCCTGCGAGACAATCGTCGGCTGAAGCGAGCCGATCGCCTGACTTAGACTCAAGCCGAGCGGCAAAGTCACTGTGACGACAGTGCTGTTGTAGGCGTGACGATTGGTATTGACGAGGGCCAGCCGGTAGATGCGTTCGGCAGCAGGGTTCGCACAGACACCCGGGTTGTTGATCGAAGGCTCCAGGGTAGCCAGCGGCTCAACTTTGACCGCGCGGGTCACAAAGCAATCGGTTGGCGGGGAGATCGTACAGCCCTTCACCCCCTCCATCCCGTCGGCGGTCACCCGCAGCCAGTTGGCGAAATTACCGACAATGTCGCCGGAGCGGGCGTAGAACTTCACATTGGTGGTAGCAGCGGGGTTGAGGTTTGGTGCTGGCCAGGCCAGTTGCACCTGGCCGCTGCCATTGGTGGTGATGGTAGGCTCATCGCGTACGGCACTACCGGAAGCCATGCCAGCATAACTAAAGCCTGGCGGCAAGACATCAACAACCTGGATGTTCGTACGGGCCGAGCCACCGCTGGCATTCTCGTTCTTGATGTTGATCGTGTAGAGGTGCCGATCACGCAGGCCGATCGTGCTGGCATCGACCGCTTTGGAATAGCTGATCAGGTTGCTGCCGCAAAAGTAGCGCACCGTAGCACGAGCAAGGGGATTGGAGGGGACAACGTAGGAGGTGCTGCTGCCACTCGGCCAGAAGCGAAAGTTGAGATCATTGTTATAGTTGTCGTTGGCGCAACGGCTGGGTACCAGGCGCGCCACGAAGCGCAGTTGGTAGTGCCCGCCATTGGCGGCAAGAGTGATCCGCGGCCACTCATAGGTGAATGCACTGCCCACCTGGGTTGGCGCAGGCCCATCATCGAGCATCCGTACATACTGAAAGTTGTCGCCCACATCGTAGAAGGCCAGGTCGTAGGGCACACTATCCTGATTCGTCACCGTCAAGGTAAAGGTGACTTCACGGGTGTCGTTACTATCATTGCCGTCAATCGTCGCCCGGTCAGCTATCTTGGTCAGCACAATCGGCGGATCAACCCGTACGCAGACCCGGTAGGAACCAAGTCGCACCGGCTCGTTATTGAGGGCCGTGATCCGCAGATTATTACAGTAGTTCTGAAACTCGTAGCCGTTGACATAGAGCTGGAACTGGAGATCGACGCTTGACTGGCTCGGCACGCTGATGTTGCGCCATGTGATCCAGCCATCTTCACCATTCACAATATCGTCCGGATCAGGCTCGTAGGGTGCATCGTTGAGCCGCGACGAATTGGGGACATAGGTGAAATTAGCGCCAGCAGTGGTGGGCAGCAGATCATCGACGATCAGATCAGTCATCTCGGTCAGGCCGTTGTTTTGCAGACGGATGAGGTAGGTGAAGGGGGAGCCACGGTTCACGGCATAATCGCCATTATCATTGGTCTCCTCCTCCGGGCCGGGCAACTTGTAGGCGACCAGACGTGGCTGGAAGGAGACACCCCGCCGCACGGTGTTGATACAGGCCGTAGGCACACCCTGGCCCGTAGGCACCGCAATGCTGAGTGTGCCTGATCCGTTACTGCTATAGTCACCACGAATGGTCAGCACAAAGCTCTGGCTGGAAGGAATCGTGATCGTCCCGGCTGGCATATTGATCCGCCAGGTCACCGTCCCACCCATCGTTGTGCCGTCAGGTGCCGCGATGGGCGCAGGGGTCGTACCGCTCGGTACATACCAGGCATTGGACTGAATAGTGTAACTGACCTCAAGGTCGTTGATTGCCTGTGGCCAGTAGCTCTGCACCTGGAAGGTCAGTACGGCCTCGGTACCGAAGATGGGTGAACTCGGTACGATCGACACAACCGACGCAGTGAGTGGGGTACGTACGGTGACGCTGGAAGACGATCCATTGATCGTATAGCGTGTAGTCCCGGTTTTGAAGGGTATCTCGTCGCTGGTAACGTTATAGCTCTTATTAGACAGTGTTCCACACTCAGAGCGTACATCACGTTTGACAAAACGCACCTTGACCGAGACGCTCTGGCCAGGCTCAAGTGGACCAGGGAAGAGCCAGATCACCGGGCCAGCCTCGGGATTTTCGACCGTCTGCACCGGGCCATCGGCGCTGATAAAACTGCTCCCAGCGGGAAGCACATCGGTCAGAGTGATATTAGTCGCAGCAGTGGCATCACTGCGGATGCGGTCATCAATTATATCGCTCGCAGCCGTCGCATTCCCAAGTGTGATGGTGAATTCTTGCTCGGCACCAACAAAGATCGGATCTGTCGTTGTCGGTGCTTTGGAGAGCACAAAGACCGGGCCGATGAAGAGCGCATTGGCCGTATCCTCGCTGATGACGGGGTTACGATCAGAGGTACGGAAGAGTTGGGCCGAGCCAGCCGGGCGTTTGGGGGCCTGGCCGGTACGGGGATACTGGTCAGTACGGGTCGCCAGGACAACGCTGAAGCGGCCAGTGGCACCCGGAGCCAGGCTGCCCGTAACCCGATAGAGGATCTGGGTGTCAGTCGGCGCAGCAATATCCGTCGCCAGCTCGGCAGCAAGATCGTCCGGAGCACCGACAGGGGGGCAGTTGCTCTGTTTGCAATACTGGAAGAGATTGCTGGCATTGGCCCGTTTGAAGTTGGTCCAGCGGGCAACAAGGTAGAGGTTGCTAACGGTCTCGCCGGTGGTATTGGTCAGAATATAGGTATAGGTGAGATCAGTCCCGGCACGAATACGTTCAGGGCTGACGACCAGATCAAGTTGGATGTCACCCTGCACCTGGCTGGGGAGACCCAGTTCAAGTAACTCGGTGGCGCTAAGCTCGGCCAATGCAGACGGAGGCTGGTAGCCCTCGGGCAGAACAGGTGGCGCAGGTTCTGGATCAATCAGTTCAGGTTCCGGCGTAAGCAGAGGCAGATCGGGTAACTCTTCGCCCTGATAATTGAGGGGAGTTAGTTCGTCGGTGGAGGGGTCAGGGGTTGGTGAGGGCGGGGGTGCCTCGACCAGCGGGTCAGACGGCGGATCCTGGGCCTGGAGGCCAGCAGGGCTAATCCAGAGGGCTAAGAGAAGAAGCATAAGCAAGAGTGCCAATGGGCGAAAGCGATGTATACGTAATGCGTACATGAAACACTCCTCAGCATATGTGTTGATCGATCATCACAGGCTCCTATCGTAACAAGAAAGTGTATCCGCAGGCGAACCAGATCTAACTGCCCCCAGACGCCGCATCCCATTGACGCCGCAACGCCATAGTGCCATAATGCCTGAGGCTGCAAGACGAGCAGGAAGCGCCTATGCTGCACGCCTATCTGGATATTGAGACCAGCTTCAGTGGCGGCATCAGTGTGATCGGCATCTATCGCCAGGATCGCGGCACCATCCAACTCGTCGGAGGGGGCGTCAACGACCTGAACCTCTACGCAAGTCTGGAAGGGGTAAGCACCCTGGTGACCTTCAACGGCAGCAGCTTTGACCTGCCGGTGATCCGCAAACGGCTCCTGGCTGATCTGAAGGCCGAATTTGCCCATCGTGACCTGCTCTATGTCTGCCGGAAGCATGGCCTGCGCGGTGGCCTGAAGATCGTTGAGCAGCGCCTGGGCATCGCCCGTTCAACGGTCGGTATCAGCGGATGGGATGCCCCGCGCCTCTGGCAGCGCTATGAGTATGCTGCCGACGAGCAGGCCCTGCAAACCCTGCTTACCTACAATTACGAGGATGTGGTCAACCTGGCCATGCTGGAAGCACTGCTTGATGGAACACCGCTGGCTGCACCCACGTCAGACCTGCAGGTGTTGATGCAATAGATCTGCCGTATGCTATGCAAAAGAAAGTCCTCGACGGGCGTTACGAACTTGAACGGAAGATCGGTGAAGGCGGCATGGCGCGCATCTACGCCGGTCTTGATCGGCGGCTAAACCGGCGGGTGGCGATCAAGATCCCCCATGCCCATTTTTTGCATGAGCCCGATTTTCTGGAGCGTTTTCGCCACGAGGCCCAGGCGGCGGCGATGCTGGCCCACCCGAACATTGTTGACATCTATGATGTCGGCCATGACGATGATATTCACTACATCGTCATGGAGTATGTGGACGGCACCGACCTGAAGACGATCATCAATCGTGAGGGGCCGCTACCGATTCAGCGGGCGGTGAACCTGGCCGAGCAGATCGCCCGCGGGCTCTATGCCGCACACCGCGCCGGTATGGTTCACCGCGACATCAAGCCGCAGAATGTGATCGTGACGCCCGACGGCCAGGCCCGTGTGACCGACTTCGGGGTAGCCAAGAGCCACCTCTCGACGGCCCTCACCGAGACGGGCATCTCCTTCGGCACGGTCGAATACCTCTCGCCGGAGCAGGCTCAGGGCCGTCCAGCCACGCCCCAGTCGGATGTCTATGCGCTAGGCATCGTGCTCTATGAGATGCTTACCGGACGGCTACCCTTCAGCGGTGACGGTGCCGTGGCGATTGCGATGAAGCATGTGAGCGAGGCCCCTACCCCGCCACGCCGCCTGAACCCGGCCATTCCAGCCGGGCTTGAGGCGCTGGTCTTGCGCGCCCTGGCCAAAGATCCGGCTCAACGCCCGCGTGATGCGCAAGAGTTTGCCCAGTTGTTGGCCAACTATGGCCAACTGGCCCAGCAAGAGACACTGATCAACCCGGCCCTTGCCCCACAGCCGCCCAGCAGCGCACGCAACGGGCTCAGTGGGACGCTGCCCGCCCGCCCGCAGGGCAGCGGGACAACAGGACGGGTGCCGGTCGCCCCACGCAACACCGCTGTGGCGCGTGCGCCGCGCCAGGATGGCCTTGGCTGCGGTGTCTTCCTGGTGGGCATGCTCGTGCTGGCCAGTGTGCTCGGCCTGGTCTATCTAGTCAGTTCGGGAACCCTCGGTAGCCTGCTGGGCAGCCTGGGTGGTGGCGGCGGCGGGAGCGGGGGCAATGTCAGCACGCCGGTACGGGCAACGGCGACCGCGACAACGCAGCCGGAGGAGCCGACCGCGACGGTCGTTGCTGGCATTGCAGTGCCCAGCCTGGTGGGCTACACCGCTGAGGCCGCCGACACGACCCTGCGCGGACTGCAACTGCTGCCAGTGCGTCAGCAGTTGAACGACACCCAGAGTGCCTTCGGCCAGGTGATTAGCCAGGACATACCACCTGGTACGTCCCTCACCCCCGGCCAGCCAGTCACCTACACCATGAGTCTGGGTCCGCTCCTGGTAGAAGTCCCCGACCTGGTACGTTCGCCAGGTGAGATGGCCAGCCAGCGGCTGCAGGCGCTTGGGCTAGGGGTGCAACTGCTTGAAGAGCCGAGCCAGAGTGTTGACCGCAGCTTTGTGGTACGCCAGACCCCCAGCCCGGGCCTGCGTGTGCCGCAGGGCGAGGTAGTCACCCTGGTGATCAGCCAGGGTGATGTCGTGCGTTTCCCCGAGGTGATCGGCATGCAGCGTGACCAGGCCGAACAGATACTCAACGCCACTGACGGGCTGGTGCTGGTCTATGTGGATCGCCAGGGGCGTGACCGGCTGATCGACTATGATCGCTTCCGCGTCGACGAGGTGGTGAGCGCCCAGATTGAGAATGGCCCTGGGCTACTCAACGGTGACCTGGTACAGCGGGGCAGCCGGATTGTGCTAGGGGTAAAGGCGGGAGAGTAGGGGGGCAGAGGGGCTGCGCCCCTCTGGCTTGCCGCCGCGCGTGTGGCTCACGAACTGGCTGGCTGACTCTCCTGACGCATACGCTCGGCGTCGGCGAGCAGGCGCTGGCGCTCAATCACGCCAAAGGTGTGGTTGGCGATCTCGCGCCACTCCTCATTGACCTCGTAGGCCCACTGGCCCGCCTCGGTGGAGATCCAACGCGGGGCCTTATAACGGCGGGTCTCGGTACGATTATGCATAGGGCTGACTCCTTGTAATAGGTGCTGCTGCACAGAGATGAGATGGGACGTTCAGATAATAACACTGCCCAGGCAAGCCGGCCAGCTACGCTTGTTGCTCTATCGACATTATACACACCTTTTGCACAGTGTGTCTAGTGTGAATCACCCTGGCGGCACCCCATCGCTCGCAACACCCGGTTAAAGCGTTCCCGTTCGCAGCCGACAAGATATGCCGACCAGCAGAAAGCGAATGGCGGCCTGGGTAGGCCGCCACATACATATGCGCGAGTTACGAGAAGCTACTGCCTTACCAAAGCCAGATCCAGAGCAGGAGGAAGGAGGGGTAGCAGCGGGAGGGAGGGGGTGGTGTAGCAGAGCAAGACTGAAGAGGATGCGCCGAAGCCTAGTTTGCAGTAAGGCAGTAAACTTCTGTTAGCTTCAGCATAACCGATGCAGTTACATAGCTCAATAGGCCCTTGTTCCCCTAAGCCAATGACCCATAGAACCACAAAGTACTGGTTTTAGGGGGGACCATGCTACAATAGCCTTGCCGATTGGCCATTGCACACAGGTCTGCTTATGCCTCCGAAACGTGGCCCCAGCCTCTTCGACAGTCAGCGAAGCGAGGCGTTGCAGAGCCAGGCACCCCTGGCAGCACGCATGCGCCCGCGTACTCTCGCCGAATATCTTGGCCAGGAACAGATCGTCGGTGAGGGACGCCTGTTGCGCCGTGCGATTGCCAATGACCAGATCTTCTCGATCATTCTCTGGGGGCCACCCGGCAGTGGGAAGACGACCCTGGCACGCATTATCGCCGCGACGACCAATGCCCACTTTGAGCCGCTGAGTGCGGTGAGTGCCGGAGTGGCCGATCTGCGGCGGGTCATTCAGGAGGCCCAGGATCGCCTCGGGATGCACCAACAACGCACGATCCTCTTTATCGATGAGATCCACCGCTTTAACAAGGGCCAGCAGGATGCGGTGCTACCCTATGTCGAAGACGGCACGCTGGTACTGATCGGTGCAACAACCGAGAATCCCTCCTTCGAGGTGAATAGCGCCCTGCTCTCACGGGCACGGGTCTTTACGCTACAGGCACTGGGTGACGATGAGGTGGGCCAACTGGTTGACCGGGCCTTGGGCGACCACGAGCGCGGTCTTGGCGCATTGAATGTGATTCTGGCCGCCGATGCGCGTGGCTACCTTGTGAATATGGCCAACGGTGATGTACGCACCGCGCTGAATGCCCTGGAGGCTGCCGCGCTCTCCAAGCCACCAGCCCTGGGCGACCGACGCCTGATCACCCTGGCCGATATTCGTGATGCGCTACAGTCGCGAGCCACACGCTACGATAAACATGGCGAGTTGCACTACGATGCGATCTCGGCCCTGCATAAGAGTGTGCGCGACAGCGACCCCGACGGGGCGCTCTATTGGCTTGGGCGCATGCTTGACGGCGGCGAAGATCCCCTCTTCATTGCAAGGCGCCTGGTGCGTATGGCCCTCGAAGATATTGGCATGGCCGACCCCAGTGCGCTGAACCAGGTCATTGCCGCCCAGCAGACCGTCCATTTCCTCGGCCAGCCCGAGGGTGAACTGGCCCTGGCCCAGGCAGCAGTCTACCTCTGCCAGGCCCCCAAGAGCAATGCTGTCTATCGGGCCTACGGGGCCGCACTCAAAGATGTGGCCGAGACGCGTAACGAACCGGTGCCCCTCCACCTGCGTAACGCGCCAACACGCTTGATGCAGGGCCTGGGCTACGGCAAAGGCTACGAGTACGCCCATGATCTGCAAGCCGGTCGCTCAGATCAGGCCCACCTGCCGTCGAACCTCGAAGGGCGGATCTACTACGAGCCGACTGCCCGTGGCTTCGAAGAGGTGGTGCGTCAGCGGCTGGCCTGGCGCGAGCAGCGCCGCCGGGCTGCGCCGGAGCCGCAGCGAGCGCAGCCGCCCCGTCCGACGCCCCCGGCAGAAGAGTTAGCCCCTGGGGAAGAGCCACAACTGGGGCCGGAGGATCTGCCGCCAGCGCCGCGCCGGGCGGGGCCGCGTTCCAAATGAGCCTTCAGCGCAACTCAAAGCCCAGCCGGATGAGCGCCTCACGCAGCTGATCGCGCCCGGCAAGGCTCTGCGGCCCGGCGATGCGTTTTGCCGAGTGGCGCGCCCAATCACCCTGCACGCGCATAGCCTGCTCAGCATAGAACTGGCCCATAGCTTCACCATAGCGTGCAACGGCCTGCTCCTCCCTGGCAGTGCTGTAGGTCTCGCGGTGCAACACAACCGACTGGGGCAGGCGCGGCTTGACGGCTGCGGGGTGGGCAGGGTCGGGCCAGCCCACACACATGCCGAAAGCGGCAAAGACCCGCGCTGGCAAGTGCAACTCGGCTGCAACTTCGAGCGGCTGGTTGCGCATCGCACCAATATAGACCACGCCAAGCCCAAGTGACTCGGCAGCAACCGCCGCATTCTGCGCCGCCAGGGCCGCATCGATCACCCCCAGCAGCAGCATCTCGGTATAGTCGAGGGCAGCATAGGGCAGAGCCTGCTGCACAGCGATACGCTCAAGACGGGCCAGGTCGGCCAGCCAGATCAGCAAGAGGGGACAGGCACTGACATGCTCCTGATCACCGGCGAACCGGGCGAGACGAGCTTTGCGCTCAGGATCCTCTACCGCCACAACACTCCAGGCTTGCAGGTTCGACGAGGTTGAGGCCGACTGAGCTGCGGCCAGCATCGCTGCGAGCGTGCCGTCCGGCAGCGGTTCAGGGCGATAGGCGCGCACCGAACGATGGGCCAGCAGCAGGTCGAGGGTAGCACTCCCAATCGGATCGGCTGGCTGATCCTGAACACCATACCGTAGACGCAAGGCCGCGCTGAGCGAGTCAGTAGGCAAGGGTGTATACTCCTTTGGTAGAGATGGGGGATGGGGGACAATTGTAGCATACTTGTACAATAAGGAAGCCTGGGTTTTGTGGTTGGCCTTGTCGCTGCAGCCGCACGCCGGTGCGCGAGGTCTTCAAGACCCGGAAAGGAGGCCAGCGATGCGTGTGGTTGTAGGGAGCGACGAGCGAACGACTTTTACCGATGCGTTGGTAGAAGAGTTGCGCCGGGAAGGTCACGAGCTGATCCTGATCGGGCCACTGGCGGGTGAAGCCGAGGCATGGCCGGAGGTCGGGCGGGCTGTGGGCGCAACGGTTGCCGCCGGTCACGCCGATCAAGGCATCGTCTGCTGTTTTACCGGCACGGGGGTGAGTATCGCCGCCAACAAGGTGCGCGGCATTCGTGCGGCCCTCTGCCACGATGCCCAGACGGCTGCCGGGGCTCGACGCTGGAACGATGCCAATGTGCTCGCCTTGAGCCTGCGCACAACAACCATCGACCTGGCCCGTGAGATCCTGTCCGCCTGGTTCAGCAGCAGCCCACCGCCGGAGGAGCAGCCAACGATTGATCGCCTGCGTACCTTCGAGGCAACCTGACAATAGTGTATACTCCATGCACGAGGGTCTCTTTTGTACGAGTGAGGTTGAGGTTTGGATCTGGTCAAGGAGTTCGCCGAGCGCCTCTTTCAAAATGTTGAGCAGGTGATCATCGGCAAACGGCAGGCGGTCGAGTTGGTGCTGGTGGCCCTCCTCTGCCGGGGCCATGTCTTGTTAGAGGATGTGCCGGGCACCGGCAAGACGGTGCTGGCCAAGAGTATTGCCCGCTCGATTGGCGGTAGTTTCAAGCGCATTCAGTTCACCCCCGACCTGCTGCCTTCCGACGTGACGGGGGTTTCGATCTTTAACCAGCAGAGCCGCGAGTTTGAGTTCCGCCCCGGTCCGGTCTTTGCCCAGATCGTGCTGGCTGATGAGATCAACCGTGCCACACCCAAGACCCAGAGCGCCCTGCTTGAGGCGATGGAGGAGCGCCAGGTTACGGTTGACGGAGTGACCCACGCGCTGCCAGCACCCTTTATCGTCCTGGCTACCCAGAACCCCATCGAGTATGAGGGCACCTTTCCGCTGCCCGAGGCCCAGCTTGACCGCTTCCTGCTCCGCCTGCACCTGGGCTACCCCGAGCGCCTTGATGAGATCGCTATTCTGCGCCGCCAGCGCCAGGCCCATCCTCTCGATCATCTGCCGACGATTGCTTCGATTGAAGAATTGCTCGAACTCCAAACAGCGATCAAGCAGGTCTATGTCGATGAACTGGTTGAGGAGTATATTGTCGCCCTGACCACAGCTACACGCCACCACGAGGAGATCTACCTGGGGGCCAGTGCGCGCGGATCCCTGGCCCTCTACCGCACAGCGCAGGCATGGGCGGCCATTCGTGGCCATGATTATGTCACCCCCGACGATGTGAAGTTGCTGGCTGATGCCGTGCTTGGTCATCGCTTGATCGTCAGTCCCGCCGCCCGGGTGCGCAGCGTGACGGCGAGCACTTTGATCGAGGAGATCCTGACTATGGTGCCGGTGCCGGGCGCCCGCCCCGGACGCCGCTTCGAGAGGTCGCTCCATCCATGACGCCCGTTGATGATCAGCCGGTGCCGCCCGATCCGGCCCACCTGGCCCATACCTTGCAGCAGGTAGTACTGCTGCGTGAGACCGGGCCAAAGAGTGCCGCCTGGCACCGCGCCCGTGTGCAGATGATCTGGCGCCTCCATCGTATGCTCAAAAGTACCACCCAACCACCCCCTGACAGCGATCAGACCACTCACAGCCCCGCGTGAATACGCCCGTTGCCGCAACCAGGCTTGAGCAGGCCCTGCGCAACTCCGGCGACCTGCTCTACCGGCTGGCCCTGGTGGCTGGCGGGGAGCGACAGACGGCGGAGCGCTTGCTCCTGGCCCTTGGCAGCGACCTGGCAGGCAGCTCTGCGCCAGCAGCACCGCCCGAACTGGACTTGCCAGCCCGCCTGGTACACCTGGCCCGCCAACAGTCGCCCCCTTCCCGACAGCGACCCGCAGCACCGAACGGGCCAGCCCTTTTTCGCAGCCTGTTGGCCCTGCCACTTGAGCAGCGCATGGCCATAGCCCTGCACCTGCTGGCTGGCTACGATAGCCCGCGCCTGGCCCAGAGCCTGGGCTATGATCTGCAGACGGCCCGCACAAAACTCGTGGAAGCTGTCCGGGCACTCGGGCCAGGAACCGGCACCAGCCTGACCGACCGTATCAGTGACGAAGGGTGTGCGCCAGTGCGCGAACTGCTGGCTGACCCGAGTGCCGGTTCGCGTGAGCGCCCCGCTGTACGCAACCACCTGGCTGGCTGTAGCCTCTGCCGCAACTTCGACCAGGGCTGGAACCACATCCTACCGGCTGTCGAGACGGCCCTGCGCGAAGCGCTGCGAAGTGAGAATCTGCCGGATGGCCTGCGGGCCAGAATGCTCGCTGCCGCCACACCCAAACCGCGCCGGCGCAGCCTGCCGCTCTGGCCATTGGCCCGTCTGGCCCTGGCCCCCCTGGCGGTGCTGGCGCTAATCGTGGCCCTGGCCCTGCCAGGCTGGCTAACCCCGCCGGTGCGGATCATTGATCGTGCGGACGCACCGCCGGTTGATGGCAAGGCCTTGATTGCCCAGGCCCTGGCCCAGCAGTTCAGCCCCCCTGAACGCAGCGGGATCTGGTACCGACGCTACGCGACCCTCTGGTACTTCGATCATGAGGTCTATGCACCACTGACAGCGGAGATCTGGCTCGATCCTGGGCATGCAGCCCGTCACCGCCTGCAACTAAGCCATCGCAGCGGCGGGGCTCCCTACGAACTTCAGGTCGGCGATGGGCGCGGGCGGCTCTCCTACGCCCTTGATGCCGCCTACGCTCCGGCGCTCTACAATGGGCTGCCAGTGGGTGCGACCCCCGGCAGCCCGGCGCTGGCGGATCAACCCCTCGATCCGCAGGCGCAGATCCATGCCCGTGACGAGCGCCTGCAGACAGGGCCCTGGACAATTGCTGTCGACTATCTGCGCCAGGCCGAGGCGACAAGCACACTCCAGTTGCTCGGGCGCCAGTTTGAAGGCAACCGCGAGTTGCAGATCCTGGCCTTCAGCGGCACCAGCCCCCTCGGCCTGCCCACCGATGCGGCTGACACCGATGCGGAGCGGGTGACCATCCTGCTGGCGCTCGATAGCGCAAGTGGCCTGCTACTACGGGCCACCGAGTTGGGCCGCTTTGACGACACACCCCGAGTCAGTCGGGTAACCTGGGAACTGCTTGATGAACAGTGGATCATTGGCAGTGAGCAGATCCGCACAACCTTCGCGATTGAGCGGGCCTGGACCGGCATCGGCGATTTTCGTGAGATTCCCCGCGTTCCGGCGGCCGACCCGGCTCTGCCGCTGATCCTCGCCAGCAGCCTGATCGACCCGTTCAGCCTGTTGACCCAGCAGGCGCCCCTGATCTGGATGCCCGCCAAAGCACCGCCTGGGGTTGAACGCGCCCTGTTGATCGGCGCAGGTAGCCTTGAGCCCGGCACAGACCGCCTCAGCGGGCTAGTCTACCTGGGCACAGAGCGCAGCCTGATCATCGATTATGGGTCGGAAAACAGTGTCAGTAGAGATGCTCCGCTCATCGGCGCGACCTGGTACGGCGACCTGAGCGCCGAGCGAACCAGGCTCTACCGCATCAGCCTGAGCCAGCCGGGCGAAGCCGCCGCAGCGGGCGAGCCAGCCGAATTGAACATCCAGGCCCGCGGCTTCACCCGCGACGAACTGCGGGCAATCATCGCCGACCTGGTTCCGCTCAACCTCGAAAGCCTTCAGGCTCAGGCGGAGCTTTTTGCGACGTAGGAGCAGTGCAGCAGCGTTAGCTGCTACACTGCTACCCCCTACCGGCGCGGTTTGGCCAGGGAAACCTTGATCGAGCGTCCGCGTAGCGTGACACCGGCCAGGCCCCGCAGGACGCGCTGGGCTTGGTCGCTGGGCACTTCAACAAAAGCGAAGCGGTCGTAGATATCGATTGCCCCGATCTGCTTGCCCGGCAGCCCGATCTCGTTGGCAATGGCCCCGACAATATCAGCAGGGCGCACCCGGTCGAGACGCCCGACATCGATAAAGAGGCGGGTCATACCCGGCTCGGTGCCAGCACTATCACCCTCGACCGAGACAAGCGTATCTTCCTGTTCAACCTCGTTGAGCAGCAACTTGAAGGCGGCAGCGGCCAGTTCGGTCGCGTCATGGCGCTCGGCCATTTCTTCGACCATCAGCAGGTAAGGCTCAAGCTCGCCGGTCTCAAGCACCTCATGCAGGGCTTCGCGGAAGGCTTCGCGGCGACGGGCAGCGACATCGGCGAGCGAAGGCAGCTTCTCGCGCTGGATGCGCGTGCGGATAGTGCGCTCGATAATCTGAAGCTGACGCCGCTCGCGGGGGGTGATCAGCGAGATGGCTAGGCCGGTACGCCCGGCCCGCCCGGTACGCCCGATGCGGTGAACATAGCTCTCCGGGTCACCGGGCACATCATAGTTGATCACATGGGTTACGTCGGGAATGTCGAGGCCACGGGCCGCCACATCGGTCGCCACCAACAACTCAGCCTGGCCCTCGCGAAAGCGCTTCATCACCCGGTCGCGGATGGCCTGGCTGAGATCGCCATGGATGACCTCGGCCAGGTAGCCACGCCCCTGCAGGCTCTCCCCAAGGTGGTCAGCCTCAGCACGGGTACGACAGAAGATCATAGCCGACGCCGGAGTCTCAACATCAAGCACCCGGCAGAGGGCGTCGAGCTTATCACGTGGGGGCACTTCGTAGTAGACCTGGCGGGTGCGCGGGACCGTCAGCTGCTCGCTGACCACACTGATACGCTGCGGCTCGCGGGTATAACGCAGGGCCAGGTCAAGCACCACCGCTGGCATCGTCGCCGAGAAGAGGGCCGTCTGACGTCCGGCAGGAGTCTGCTGGAGGATATACTCGATATCTTCAGCAAAGCCCATATCAAGCATCTCGTCGGCCTCGTCGAGCACAACGGTATGGATGGCGTCGAGGGCCAGGGTGCCACGGCGCATATGATCCATGATCCGGCCCGGCGTACCGACGACCACCTGCACGCCACGGGCAAGAGCGCGTAGCTGACGATCAATCGGCTGGCCACCATAGACCGGGGTGACTCGCGCTTCGGCATATTTGCTGTAGCGGAAGATCGCCTCGGCCACCTGCATAGCCAACTCGCGGGTTGGCGCAAGCACCAGGGCCTGGGGCACCTTCTCCGGGCGCAGGCGGGTAATGATCGGCAGCGCGAAAGCAGCAGTTTTGCCCGTGCCGGTCTGGGCATGGGCGATCACATCGCTGCCCTCGATCAGCACAGGAATGGTCTGGGCCTGAATCGGTGTAGGCTCGTCGTAGCCGAGGTCGCGCAGGGCAGCGAGAATAGGCTCACTCAAACCAAGGGTTGCAAAGGTGGTCATACTGATCTTAAGAGGGATACACTCCCTCCAACTCCCTGCGGGTATAAAAAATCGGCTCCCGCTGAGTCTTGAATTATACCACTTCTAGCCCGTGGGGCAGGGTGCGTTCTACTTCAACTGGCGTACGCCCTAGACCACCAGCCCTCCGAGCGTAGGCAAAGGGACAGGTCTATGGTAGACTCTATGTGGTATGCTAAAAGCGAAGCTACCAATAAAGGGTTTTCCCCATGAGAGCGCAAGCCCGCATTCTCGTTGCCGATGATGATAAGGCTCTCTGTCTGCTCCTCCGCGAGACGCTTCAGGATGCGGGCTACGAGGTGCTGGTAGCCTATGACGGCGACCAGGTTGTGCGCATGGCCCAGCACCACCCGCCTGATCTCCTGTTGATCGACCTGATGATGCCGCTGATGGACGGCTTTGAGGTGATCCGCCAGTTACGCAACGACACCCGCACGGCCCACCTGCCCATGCTCATCCTCACGGCACGCAGCGATTCGTCGGAAGTAGTGATAGGCTTTGACACCGGCGCAGACGATTATATCGTCAAGCCCTACGATATCGAGGTGCTGCTGGCGCGCATTCGCAGCCAGCTGCGCCGCGCCGCCAAGCTGCCCGTCCGCAACCCGCTCACGGGGCTGCCTGGCAATATTCTGCTCCAGGCCGAGCTGGAACGGCAGATCGAGCGCGACATCTCCTTTGCGTTACTTTATGTCGATCTGGACAACTTCAAGGCGTTTAACGACGCCTATGGCTTTGCGCGCGGCGACCGGGCCATCCATATGCTGGCTAATGTGCTTACTGAGATCGCCTCACGAGACGACTTTCTCGGCCATATCGGCGGGGATGATTTTGCGATCATTCACTACGGCGGCCGGGCCGAAGATCTCTCTAAGCGGATCATCGCAGACTTTGATGCGCGTGTGCCTGAGCTATACGACCTGATCGACCTTGATCGGGGCTACCTGCGCGGCATTGATCGCCATGGGGTGCCGCGCCAGTTTGGCCTGCTGAGCCTTTCGATCTCGGTAGTAAGCAGTGAGCGACGGCGCTTCAGCAGCGTTGATGCAATCAGCAAAGTGGCCGCCGAGGTCAAACAGGCCGCCAAGAGCATCTCCGGCAGCAGCTATGTGCTTGATCGGCGGGGCGGCGGGATTGAGCGCCCCCAGGATCGCCGTGGCAAGCGCCGCCCGGCGGCGCTCCTGATCCATCCATCGGAGCGACTGCGGGCCGCCATCGCCACCAGCCTGCGCCACCAGGGCTATCGCCCACTGATCGCCGCCAATGTCGTACGCGGCCAGGATCTGCTGGCCCATACACCCCAGCCAGGCCTGTTGATCGCTGATCTTGCCGACGAGACGATCTGGACAATCTGGCACAACCTACCAACCCCCGCACCGCTGATCGCGATTGTGCCTGACGCTGCCAGTGCCGAGGCTGCCCTTGCTCGGGGGGCCATCTCGGCGCTGATCGCCACCGAAAGCCTGGGTGATACCGCCGGTCAGCAGGTACTCGACGGAGCCATCGCTGCCTTGATCGCCACCGAAAGCCTGAACGATCTGGCGAACAGGCTGTTGCCCACCCTCACCAACGAGAGCGTTGCGCCCTCCGATGCCGGTGCTGCCGCAATGATCGAGGGCTTTGATGTACACCACCCGGAGTCCGAAGCAGAAGAGGTGGAAGATCGGCTCACCCTACTTGCCAACCGCCACGCCGCCGACCGGCGTACCGTTGAACTGATCGCCAAAGCCGAGGCCAGTGGCAGCAAGTTGAGCATGTTGATGCTCGACCTGGATCATTTTAAGCAGGTCAACGACCGCTTCGGCCATATGCTTGGGAATGAGGTGCTATGTACGACAGCCGATCTGCTGCGCGCCGCCGCACGCCCGGTTGATCTGGTCGCCCGCTTCGGCGGCGAAGAATTTCTGATGGTGCTCCCCGACATAGCCCTACTCCAGGCGGCCCTGATCGCCGAGCGCATCCGGATCGCCTTTGAAGACTATGCGTGGCATACGCTGCATCCACAGCTGCACTTGACGATCAGTATCGGCGTGGCTGAGCACGAAGGAAACTCGGCAACCGATCTGCTTGATGCGACCCAGCGCCGGATCTACCTGGCCAAGGCCGCCGGACGCAATCGGGTCATCGCTGAAGGTTGATGAAGGAAGATATGACCGTGATTGATGAGTTATTGACGCGTGGCGTAGCTGAAGTGATTGTTGAACGTGAGCTGCGCCAACGCCTCACCGCCGGTACACCCCTACGCCTCAAGCAGGGCTTTGACCCGACCCGGCCCGAGATGCATATCGGTCATGCCGTTGGCCTGCGCAAGCTGCGCAGCTTTCAGGAGCAGGGCCATCAGGTGGTGCTGATTGTCGGTGACTGGACGGCCCAGATCGGCGACCCTTCCGGACGCGACGAAACGCGCACGCGCCTCAGTGCCGATGAAGTACGGGTCAATGCCGAGACCTATATGGAGCAGTTCTTCCGTGTGATCGACCGTCAACGCACGGAGGTACGCTGGCAGAGTGAATGGTTCGGCGAATTTAAGCTGGAACAGGCCCTCGATCTGGCCGGGCGCTTTACCCTGGCCCAGATGCTGGCCCACGAGACCTTTCGCAAACGCTACGAGGCTGGCCAGGCTCTGACCATCCTTGAACTGATGTACCCAATGCTGCAGGGCTACGACTCGGTTGCGATCAACGCCGACGTAGAGTTCGGCGGCACCGATCAGAAGTTCAACATTCTGGCAGGGCGCGAGTTGATGGCCCAGCTTGGCATGATCCCGCAGCAGGTGCTGCTGCTGCCGCTCATTCCCGGCACCGACGGGCGCAAGATGAGTAAGACTTTCTTTAATACGATCGACATTCGTATGCCGCCTGAAGAGATGTTTGGGCGGGTTATGTCGATGAGCGACACCGTGCTGCCGCTCTATTTCGAGGTGCTGACAGATCTGCCCCTGGCCGAACTGGCCGTGTTACGCCAGAGCCTGGAGGCTGGCACGGTCAACCCGCGCGATCTGAAGCTCGATCTGGCCCGGCGCATCGTGAGCCTATTCCACAATCCGGTCGCCGGGCAGGCCGCCGAAGCCGCCTTTATCCGCCAGTTCGTCAGCCGCGAGCTGCCCGAGCAGATCGCCGAGCACACCCTGAGCGCCCCGACCGCCCTGGTCGATCTGCTGGTTGCCGCTGGCATGGCCAGTTCGAAAGGTGAAGCACGCCGCCTGATCGATGGCGGTGGAGTGCGCGTCGCCGGTGAGCGGGTCAGCGGCTATGAGATGACTCTGGCACCTGGTGCCGGAGTGGTGGTGCAGGTTGGCCGGCGCAAGTTCGTGCGCGTGGTCTAACAGTGCGGAGCTGCTCGCATCTTACGCGGGCAGCTCCGTTCCCGTGCGGGGGCGTGCCCGTCAGGCGCACTCACCGTGGTCGCACAGGTTGTTGCTGTTCGTGTCCACGTAGTCACGGCAGTCGCCGGGGTAGGAGCAGTGTTTGCCGCGTCGGCAGCTGATGCAGGCCACGCTCACCGTTGCTACGCTGGCGATCGTCGTCGTGGCGGTCGGCGCTGCCGCAACCGTTGTCGTGGCGATCGGCGCTACCGCGACCGTCGTCGTGGCGGTCGGCGCTGCCGCAACCGTCGTCGTGGCTGGCGCTGCCGCAACCGTCGTCGTGGCTGGCGCTGCCGCAACCGTTGTGGAGCTCGGCGTCGGGTCGGTCGCCAGGACGGCCACAGTGCTGCTCGATCCGTTGTCACGCGCCTGGAGCGCATCCAACACTCTGGTGGTCACACCGACCACAGCAACCGTCGAGAGGGCCGCTGCGCCCATCAGCTTGAGGGACTCGCGGCGGGTGTAGCCGCGGGTGGGCATACCGGGCGCTGCGCCATCTGATGCGCCGCCGCTGGTCGCCAGGGCTGCCACCGGGGAACCGGCGGGCGCACGGTGCGCGGCGGGCGCTTTCACAAATTTGCCTGCCACACTCACAATCCAGCGCCTGTGCAACACCAGCTTGACGCCAAGCGCCGCCAGGGTCAGGTAGGCTGTCCATTTGTGAATGGCCGCCAGCGTGGCCATGCCGTCCAGCGTCAGGTTCAGCCAGGTCGAGATAATCAGGCCAGTCACGCCGATGGTGACAAAGCCGCCCAGCATGAGCGCATCGATCAGGTAGTACAGACGTGCACGCGGGCTAGTCTTGCCGAAGAAGCGGCGGGTGACCGCCGTGAGCCAATCCAGGTGCGTGAGCAGATGATATCCGGTCAGCAGACCCACCCCCACGCCAATCCACTGGTGCAGCTGCAGGCCAGTCAGGTCAAGCCAGACGGCGACGCAGTACCCTACCAGCAGGGCGGCGTCGACGATCCATTTTGCGGTAGGGCTTGCTTTCATGATGATGTTCCTTCCGTATCCGTGAACCCTCCAGGCGTAAGCCGTAACGTAGTTGTATCGCGTACGGTTTCAGAACGCGTGAAGATGGAATGTAAACGGTGTTGGATACGGAGGGAGGACGAGAGGACGCACCTGTCGGGGAGGGGGCGGGGCGACGAGCAGACGCGCACCCAGCGCACGCTCCCGTCGGCCGCGATATAACGATGCACGTGCTCATAGGGTGTTAGGAAGCGCAGTGCCCACGCGCCCGCTGACGCACGGCTAACGCCGACGCTGGACAGCGCTCAACCCTAAAAGCCTATACTAAACCAAAAAATAAATTTGATGGTATAGTGGCAACGATTTGTTCATTCTGCCACCACAGAACTTACAGTATGGTAGCTCACCTCAAACAATGGTTCGCGCCGACACCGGAAAATGCGGCGAAACGTGCAGAAGAAATCAGGCAATCTTCCACAGCACTTTGCACCCAACATGAACACGGAACCGTGAAGATAACGATCTCCTTTGGCATCGCAACCTATCCTGATCACGGAAACAACGCAGAAGAACTGATCAGCAACGCGGATCAGGCCCTGTACCAATCGAAACACGCTGGGCGCAACCAGGTGACGATCTGGCCGGGCGAGTAAAGCCAGCGCTTCACGCCACTTTTGCTCGCCGGTTATTTGATACACCCAGCGCAACGCGGCGCCCCAACCGCACGGAAACGCGTCTGGCCTGGTTCCCGGTGCCAAAGTCAGGCCCGCACCACTTCACCCAACAGGCATCGGCGGATCATCGTCCGCACTAAGCAGGGTTCTGACAGCAGCATCTAGCTGGCATTCCCGCCCGAGGGCCCACTCACCAAGAGGGCGAGGCACGTCCACGTCAACCGGACGGCCATGGCCTTCAAGATCCTCGCCTTCGAGGGTGACAATCGAAAAGTGGGGCACACGGAGCGAGGCTCCATCCAGCAGACGCATGCCGAAGGTCCAGATCACGGCACCTGCCGTGGGCCGCCCGACTACCTTGCCCAGACCAAGCCGACGGTAGCTCTCACTGAGCATTTCGGTATTGCTGACCGAACGCTCGTTGGTAAGCAGCACGGTCGGGCGGTTCAAGATACGGTTGCCCGCCAGGTGGCCGGCATCGGCAGCAGCCCGTTCGCGGAAGCCGCTGCGCAGGCTACTGCGCCGGGCCAGGACATCAAGGATGAAGGTCGCGGTGTGCCCGCCCGTGTTGTAGCGCACATCGACGATCACACCCGCTTTGCCGTGGGCCTCAGCATCAAGGTCGGCCAGGAACTGCTGGTAGGCCGGGTAGCTCATACTCTCGATGTGGATATAGCCGAGCCGCCCATTGCTCACGCGATGAACATACTGCTCGTTGCTTAGCACCCAGTCGCGATAGCGCAGGTACCAGTAGCTATCGGCATCAACCGGGCGCAGAGCCACCTCACGCGCAGGCACACCGCTCGGCTCCGAGGCCAGGCTCAGGCGCACCCGTCGCCCGACCTTGCGACGGAGCAACCGATCAAGACTGATCCCCGGCCCAAGGGCTGTGCCATCAACCGCCAGCAGGTACTCGCCAGGCTGGGGCGGGCGCTCATGCAAGGCCGCCGGGCTATCAGGGATGACCCGCTCGACGCGCAAGAGGCCCTGGTTCAGCAAGGTAGCAGAGTCAAAGAGCATGCCGGTGTAGCCATCCACCCCCGTCCAGCCGCCAAAGCCGCTACCAAGATGTGAGGTACGCAACTCACCAACCATCAGATTGATCACCGTATGCAACTCTTCGGTCGTCTGCGCACCGGCGACCAGAGGCGCAAAGCGCTCGCGCAGGCTGTTCCAATCCTGGCCACGGAAGGTCGCATCGTAGAAGCGGTCACGCAGGGCACGCCAGGCCTCACCAAAGATCTGGTGCTTGTCGCTATGAAAATCAACACTCACATCGGCGCGCACATTGACCCGCAGCGGGTCGTTGCCGCTGGGGAACTTACGCAGGGTGATCACGCCGTCGTCCAGGTAGAAGAAGGCCCGTCCATCAGGGGTGAATTGCACACCTCGCTTACTACTCTCGGTAGCAGTCAACTGACGTGGCGGCTGTTCGGCCCGTGGCTCGTCGAGGGGGAGGGCCCAGATGTTGACCTTGCCAGCCACGACGGCGAGTAGCAGCAGGTCTTTGCTATCAGGGCTGATCGCGGCAGCACTGGCATCCATCTGGATGGGCGTCAAGAAGCGCAAACGCCGCTCGATGCCCTCAAAGACAATCTGCAGATCGGTAGGAGCCGGTGCCGGAGGTGAAGCAGCCGGCGGCTCGGTGGGGGAAGCGGGGAGGGCATCATCGAGATCGGGCGGGTGCGACACCTCTTCGTTGGCCAGTTCGACCTTGATGCGCGTGAGGCGCCGGGTTGAGGGTGGCTGTTCAGTGCGCTGCGGCTCACCCGCAGGGGGTTGAACACCCTCTTTAGGCATACGATCGTCATCTTTGTTTTCTTCAAACAGACGCTCGAACTCGGCCTCACGGAAGATTGGCACCAGCGGGCGCAGATCGATGCGAACGATCTGGGCTTCAGCGCGATACTGCTCGGTGGTAAAGATGAGGAACTGGCCGTTAGGCGCCCAGCGCAGATTGCCTCCTTCGAGGTTGCTCAGAAAACTGATCTGGTGCGGTGCAGCACCCTCAATCGGCACCACTGAGACATTGCTGAAGAAGCGCTCGTCCTGCGAGATATAGGCCAACCAGTGCGAATCGGGAGCCCAGGCCAGGTCGGCGGCAACCACAAAACGCGCCCGGCAGAGCTCACGCGGGGCACCGCCGCTCATACTCAGCAGGCAGATGCGCTCAGAGCCGCTGAGGTAGGCCACCCAGCGCCCATCCGGTGAGACCTGCGGCAGGGCTTTGGGCGACAGGTCATCAGTCAGGCGGGTCTCCTGGCGCGTACTGAAATCATAACGGTAGAGCTCATCTTCGCCATGGCGATCCGAGATATAGACCAGGCAGCGGCTATCAGGCGACCAGGCCAACTGGCTCTCGCGGGCACGGGTGTCGGTCAAGCGGAACGAGGGTCCCTGACGCAGGTCGCGGTTGGTCTCTTTATCGGCAAAGTCAGCGAAGAGTTGGCCACGGGCGACAAAAGCGATCTTTTTGCCATCGGGGCTGAGGCGCAACTCACTGAAGTTGCGCGTCCAACTCTCTTCACGCACCTGGCTCATCTTCGTATCGGCGCGCACCTGGATGGGCACGGGCCGTGGCTCACCGCCCGGATCGAGACGCCAGATCTGCCAATTGTGCTCGAAGACGAGCGTGCCCGTCTGCCGGGCCAACTGCGGAAAGAGCAGCCGCCCATCACGAAAATGGGTCATCTGCTGCGGCGAACCGCCCTCCAGCGCAAGGTACCAGAGATTCTCGACTCCATCGCGGTCACTGACGATATAGATACCCTGACCATCGGGAGTCCAGAGGGGCCAGGCATTCCGCCCGGCGTAGGGTTCAGCCAGCGGCGGGTGGCCATTGGGCGCACATGGGCCAGCCAGCATACGCAGGGCCGCATAGTCGGGCCGGGCCGGGCCAACCCAGATCTCGCCGGGGGCAAAGGGGTTGGGTCCGCGGCGCGACCAGCGCTCGCGTGTATTGCTAAAGGCCAGACTGGTTCCATCAGGCGAAACACTCAACTGGCCGAGTTGCTCATAAGGCTCGTGATAGACCGGAGCTGGCGTGCTGCCATCAAGGCCGACCCGGTAGAGCAGCGGGCCGAGTTGTTCACGGTCGGCGCTGAAATAGACGGCCTGGCTATCGGCGCTCCAATCCTCGACAGCGCAATACTCATCGTGGAAGGTTAACTGGCGCGCCAGGCCACCCTCAAGCGAGAGCACATAGACATCACCACCACCGGTGCGGGTCGAGCTAAAGGCCAAATACGCCCCATCGGGGCTGAAGCGCGGACTGGCATGCAGCCCCGGGTGCGCGGTCAAACGCTCGGCGGAGCCACCCTCGGCGTTGACCAGCCAGATATCACCGGCATAGACAAAGGCGATGCGCTGACCAGCGGGATCGATAGCGGGGGTACGCAGGTAGGGTTGTGGTTGGAGCTCACTCACCAGAGGTTGTTTCCCATGTAATCATACGCGCAAGCAGGCGCTCGGCAAGGGCGGGGAAGAGGCTCACCAGCGCCATACCGAGCCGGTCGCCAGAGCTGACATAGAGCAGGCGCGGCTCCCGGCGGGCGGCACGCAAGATGCAACGAGCGACGGTGGCAGGTGGAACCCCACGGGGCACGACCCGACGGCGTTCGGCACCAGCACCGAGGCGATGAGCGCTGAAGTCGGTGCGGGTCGTGCCGGGGCGCACCACGCTTACGGTGACGCCCGTACCGTGCAACTCCATACGGGCCGCCTCACTGAGCCGTTCGAGGGCCGCCTTAGCGGCAGCATAGCCGCCCAGGAAGGGTAAAGGCTGTGCCGCCAGCACCGAAGAGACATTGATAATCTGGCCACGACCCTGGGCCCGCATCAACGGCAACACCGCCTGCATCAGCAGCAGCGGCCCGTAGAGATTGACCGCCAGCGTCTGAGCGAGATCGGCTGGAGCGAGACCGGCGGTAGGCCCAGCCAGGCCCACCCCAGCATTATTGATCAGGATATCGACGCGCCCGTAGGCCTCGACCGTACGGGTCACCAGAGCCGTACAGGCCGCCGGATCGCTCACATCGGTCGGCAGCACCAGGGCCGGAGCAGACAACTCGGCAGCGAGGCGCTGAAGCGGCTCCGGGCTCCGCGCAGCAAGCACCAGACGCGCCCCGGCGGCGGCAAAGGCGCGTGCCGTGGCTGCCCCGATGCCTGCCGAGGCCCCTGTAATAATCACAACCTGTCCGCGTGGATCCATATGTGTAGTGCGGCGCAGGAGGATGGCAAGGAGGGTTCTCCCTTGAACCTCCCACGGAAACCTTCCTGCAAGCTCAAGCTTGCGGGAAGAAGGTCAAGTAAGGAAAACTAGGCCGCTTCGAGATGCTTACAGATCCCCGCCTTGATCGTCTGACTCGGCACCTCATGGCCAACCAGGTGCTCAAGCATACGCGCCGTCTCCATCAAAGCGGGCAGGTTCAGGCCGGTAGCAATGCCCATCTCATGGAGCATATGGGTCAGGTCTTCGGTGCAGAGATTACCGGGAGCACCGGGAGCGAAGGGGCAGCCGCCGATGCCGCCAATGCTACTATCGAAAGTATCGATGCCCAACTGTAGGGCAGCAAGCACATTAGCCAGGCCAGCACCACGGGCGCTGTGCAAATGCAGGCCCAGATTCTGGCGTGGGAAACGCTCGCGGAAGGCCAGCACAACCTCCTGCACCAACAGCGGGTGGGCCATCCCAGTCGTATCGCCCAGGGTCACCTGTTCGGCACCCAGGTCAAGCAGGCGCTCACACAGATCGAGCACGCGGCTGATCAAGACATGGCCCTCGAAGGGACAGCCGAAAGCGACCGAGAGCACCGCATCAAAGGCCGTGCCGGACGAGCGCACTGCCTCGCTCATATCAGCGACATTGGCCAGCGACTGCTCGATACTCATATTCACATTACTGCGATTATGGCTCTCACTGGCCGAAAGGAAGACCTGCACCGCATCGGCGCCAACCGCGAGAGCCCGACGGGCCCCGACGAGGTTGGGCGCAATCGCACTGTAGATCACGCCGGGGCGACGCTGGAGACTGGCGAAGACCTCGGCCGTATCGGCCATCTGGGGCACATTCTGTGGGCGCACAAAAGCACCGACCTCGATCTGGGTGAGGCCAGCCACCGCCAGATCGCTGATCAGGCGCAGTTTATCATTCGTTGCGACAACCACCGCCTCATTCTGCAGACCATCACGCGGGCCAACTTCACGGATCTGCACACGGCGAGGCAGGGCCATCAGGCCAGGGCTCAATGTCATCAGCGACCTCCTCGTTGAGCGGGGGGCGAAAAGCTCCCTTCATGGTAGAGGAGCGTCGGAAGCTTGTCAAACGTCAGCGAATCCCAACAGCAGTGGCAAATATTCTATACATATGACCATCAATACCACAAACGTAACTCGCCTGTAACCATTTCTGGTACCCTCTGCATACATAAGGCACACGTGAGCCACGGAACCAGCACAGCGGGTCCCCCCGCATGACCCGAACCAATACAAGGAGGATCGCATGGATTGGACGAAGCAGGCGAATGATATGCTCAAGACCTACACCAGCACACAGCAAAAGGTGTGGGAGAGTTGGGTCTCCTCGATGCAGCTTGCCACGACCCCCCAGAGCCCTGAGACTTGGCAGAAGACGGTTGACACCTGGCGCGGTACGGTGAAGTATGCGCTGGAGCAGCAACTCGAGCTGACGCGCCTGTGGGCCGAGAGCGTAGCTTCTGCCTCGGTCAACATGCCCAACATGCCGGGCGTTCCGGGGATGCCAGCTATGCCGGGCGTGCCCGCCACTGCAGTAGAGTGGACCCGCCAGATGCTCGAGATGACCCGCACCATGACCGAAACTCAGGTTCGCTTCTCGGAGAACTGGTTTGAGATGCTCAAGAAGGCCGAGCCGGGCATGCTGGCGCAGGTCTGGGATATGGGCCAGGCGCAGTCGGTGATGTCCTCGTGGCAGGATGCTGCCCAGCGGGCCGTCGAAGCGCAGACCCAGTTCAGCCAGATGATGGTCAAGGCTGCCACGAGTATGAACTCGGTCGACAGCAAGAAGTAGATCGCCTTTTCCGCTCTGCCCCTTGCCCCCGCCCTCCAGGCGGGGGTTTGTTTATGTTAGGGGCCGCAGAGCCGTCTCGCCTACACCCACCTGCCCTTGCCCGGCGGCTCGTACAGCGGTATGATGGCAATATCGCTATTCAAAGGGAATGCTTATGGCGATGATGAGTTTGTTGATCATCGCGAGTGGCATACTCGTACTGGCCGTAGTCGGAGCAATGTTGGTGATCTGGTTGAACAACCGGGATCGGCAGCGCTGATGGGCGCACCTTTGCCGCAGCCCGTGGGCCACCCCCTGCTGCTCCTGATAGCATCCTTCAGGGGGCGCGCATGATCTTGCGCAACCCTCAGTTGCTCGCCCTGCTGCTGATCTTACCTGTGGTAGTCCTGCTCTGGCGCTGGCGTGGCGTGCGCGTACCGGCTACAGCCCTACTGCTGCGCCTGCTGGCCCTGGCTGCCGTGGTAGTCGCCCTGACCGATCCCCTCTTGAGCCACGAGCAGCCATCCGAAGGGCCGCTGGTGGTGCTGGTTGACCAATCCGCTAGCCTGACGCCAGCCACCCAGGCCGCCCTGCGCAGCCAGGCTGCTGATTTGGTGGCGAGCGATCCGGCGGCGCAGGTGCTCTATTTCGGCGCGGAGGTGCTCAGCGGCCCGCCAGCATCCGGCAGCGAGGAGCAGGCAGCTACACACATGCCTGACCCGGACGGGAGTGAGCTTGGCGCGGGCTTGCGTACCGCTCGAGCGCTGCTACCGGGAGGCGGGCGGGTTGTGCTGCTCAGCGATGGCTACGATACGGGCGGCACCGCCCTGGCCGAGGCGCACCTGGCAGCCGCCGCCGGGCTCCGCGTTGACGTAGCCCCGGTGCGCCCTGCATCACGCAGCGAAGCAGCCCTGATCGAGTTGCAGGTGCCGACTAGCCTGCGGGTCGGTGAGGAGTTCCCGATCACGATCGTTACCCACGTCACAGCCGATCCTACCAGCGATACCACCCTCGCTGGCCACCTACGCCTGTGGGAAGGTACGACCCTGCTTGCCGATGAGCAGGTGCAGCTGCAGCCGGGTGAAGAAAGCTTCCGCTTTCGCCATCGCGCCGCGAACCCCGGTGTGCTGCAGTTACGGGCCGAGCTTGCTATGGCTAGCGGCGACACCTTTGGCGAAAATAATGCTATTGCCGCCACCTCCGTCGTCAACCCGCCGCCCCGCGTCTTGCTCGTGGCGCGCACCGAGAGTGAGGCAACCCTGCTTGGCCAGGCCCTAGAACGCCAGGGCCTCACAACCCAGATCGTTGCAGCGCCCAGCCTACCGGGGCGTCTGGCCGACCTGGCAACCTATGATGGGATGGTGCTGGTTGATGTGCCAGCCACCAGCTTGAGCCTCGACCAGATGGCGACTGTACGCGAGTTTGTGCGCAGTGAGGGACGTGGGCTGGTGGTACTTGGTGGGCGCAATGCCTATACCCTCGGTGGCTACAAAGCTACGCCGCTTGAAGAGGTCTTGCCGGTATTGATGGAGCCGCCGCCGCGCCCCGAACGCACCGAGGTCGCCCTGCTGCTAATCGTTGACCGCTCGGCCAGTATGACCGCCGCCTTCGGGGTCAGTAAGTTTGATATGGCCAAAGAGGCGGCGATCCTGGCCAGCGAAAGTCTGCGGCCTGGTGATCGCATTGGTATCCTCGCTTTTGATACGGGCACGCTCTGGGTGATTAACTTCCAACTGCTGGACGAGCGCGGCAGCCTGGCGGCTATTCAACAGGCGGTACTCGATCTACCGAGTGGGGGTGGCACCGAGATCGAGTATGCCCTGCGCGAAGGGCTGCCAGCCCTGGCCCTGCAGCCCACCGGCGTGCGCCATGCAGTTCTGCTCACCGATGGACGCAGTTTCACCAACGACTACCGCGCCTACCAGGATCTGGTCGCTACTGCCCAGGCCAACTCGATCACCCTCTCGACCATCGCCATTGGTGAAGACTCCGACGTGACCCTGCTTGAGCAACTGGCCCGCTGGGGCGGCGGGCGCTACTACTACGCCGACCAGCCCGAGGATATTCCCCGCCTGACCCTGCTCGAGAGCGCGATCGCCCGCGCCGATCTGGTGGTCGAGGGCACTATGCGTGTTGGTCTGAACCAGCCCCACCCGATTATGCGCGACTTCGCCCCGGTCGAACTGCCGCCCTTGCAAGGCTATATCGCCACTCAGCCGCGGCCCGGCGCTGAGGTGGTACTACGTGCGCCTGAAGAAGATCCCTTGCTTGCCGTCTGGCAGTATGGCCTGGGTCGCTCGATCGCCTGGACCTCCAGTAGCGCCGATCCGTGGGCAGGCGACTGGGCCGCATGGGGGGGCTTCGAGCGCTTCTGGGCCCAGGCTGTACGCTATACCCTGCCCGAACCGGAGAGCGGCCCGCTCCAGGTGCGCCTTGAGCCGCGCCCCGACGGTGCGCACCTGCTGGTTGATGTGCTCCAGCCCGGTGGTCTACCCCTCGACCTGGCCAGCGTCAATGCCCGCATTACCCTGCCCGACGGCTCGCAACGCAGCGTTGACCTGGGCCAGGTAGCGCCTGGACGCTATGCCCAGGATCTGACCGCCCTTGCCCCCGGTGCATATGCCCTCTCGGTCGTGGTCTTACAAGACGGTGCGCTGCTCGAACGGCAGGTTGGTTATGTGCAGCCGGTGCCCGCCGAGTACTATGCGCCCACTGATCCGGCCAGCGGGCTGGCGTTACTTACCGCGATCAGCGAAGTGACGGGCGGGACGCTGCTTGCTGAAGTACTCCCACAGGCAGCGGAGGCCCCACCACCCGCCGCCGAACCAGTGAGCCTATGGCCGTGGCTGTTGGGACTGGCCCTGGCCCTCTGGGTGCTCGAAATCGCGGTGCGGCGCGGTGTCTTCGTGCGTGGTTGGAGCGCCTGATGACCGAGCGCGCGATCACCCGCATCTGCGAAGACGCAATTGCAGCGCAGATCTTTCCCGGCGTTGTTGTGCTGGTAAGCCAGGGCGGGCAGCACCTGCAGCACCTGGCCTGCGGCACAACCATGTACGCCGACTCCGGCTCGCGGCCTGTCGCCCTCAACGACATCTTCGACATTGCCTCCTTGACCAAGATCGTAACGGCGACGGCGGCGCTTGTGCTGCTTGATGCCGGGTGGCTCAAACTGGAAGAAGAGGTGACGCACTGGCTGCCCGCTGTGCGCGCCCACGGTGTCACCCTTTACCACCTGCTGACCCATAGCAGCGGCCTTGATCTGCGCCTGTCGTTGCTGCGCGAAGCTGGCGCTGCTGGCATTCGTGACGCCGTCTGGGCTGCCCAGCCCCTTTGTCAACCCGGTAGTGTGGTGGCCTACACCAACATCAACAGCTTCCTGCTGGGCGAAGTGGTGGCATGTGTGGCTGGTGCGCCCCTCGACCTGGCCCTGCGCGAGTTGGTTCTAGGCCCCCTGGGTATGGAGGAGACAAGCTTTTGCCCGCCAGCGAGCCTTACGGCACGGATCGTGCCGACCGAGTGGGACAACACCTGGCGGGGCGGCCTGGTGCATGGTACCGTTCATGATGAGAGCGCGGCGGCACTCGGCGGGATCGCGGGCCATGCCGGACTCTTCAGCACAACGAGCGATCTCGAACGGCTGATGCGTATGTGGCTGGAAGGTGGTAGCAGGCAGGGACGCCAGATTCTGCACGAGGCTAGTGTAGCCGAAGCGCTGCGTAACCATACCAGCGGGCTACGTGGGCCAGGCGGTAGCACAATCCACTGCGGACTTGGCTGGATGCTCAACCGGCCCGGCTTTATGGGCAGCGCCGCCGCAAACAGCTTCGGCCACACCGGCTTCACCGGGCCAGCCCTGGTCGGTCTGCCGGAGCACAACCTGGCCCTGGTGGTGCTCAGTAACCGCACCTACCCCCAACGCACCCCACCCCCCTACCGCCATCACGCCATCACCGCCGAGTTGGTAAATAGAGCAAGTACTCACCAATGACGCGATCTCCCGCCACGATGAAATGTCAGGGCTATCGAACCCTGGCTAAGCTTCCCTACCTCCTCTTGTTGATCATCCTGGCTGCTGGCTGTGCTAGCGTGCCACCCGCAGCCCCCGCCGACGATGGCGGCCCGGAAGTACGCGCAGTACGCATGCGCCTGCAATGGTTCCCCCAATGGCAGTTTGCTGGCTACCTGGTGGCGCAGCAACGCGGCTACTACACACAGGCCGGCCTCGACGTGACGATCAACCCGGGGAGTCCCGACCTGGTCTCCCTGCCGCTAGTCGCCTCGGGGGCCGACACCTTCGGCAGTACCGGGGCCGATACGGTGCTGATCGCCCGTGACCAGGGCATCGCGGTGCAGGCGCTGGCCACCTGGTTCCAGGCCAGCCCGGTCGCCTTTATGGTTCATGGCGACGCAGGTATCAATGGGCCGCAGGACTTTGTCGATCGCCGGGTCGGTATGTTCTACGGCGACAATGTTGAGACCGAGTACCGCGCCCTGCTGGCCGCGACCGGGGTTGATCGCACACGCATCCGCGAGGTGCCCGGCGATTTCAGCCTGGCCCCCTTTCTCGAACGGCGCGTTGATGTCTGGCCGGTCTACGCCACCGACCAGCCCAATATCGCCCGCCGGGCCGGGGCTGAAGTTAAGCTGATCGTCGCCCGCGACTATGGTGTACAGCTGATGGGCGACACCCTCTTTACCACGGCGGCCTTCGCCCAGGCTAACCCGCGTACCGTTGCCGCCTTTGTCACGGCCACACTGCATGGCTGGCAAGACGCCCTGGCCGATCCGGAAGCAGCGATTGAGCTTGTGCTTGGCTTCAACCCCGAACTCGACCGTGAGCAACTGGCCTTCGAGGCCGCCGAGACGATCAAGCTGCTGCGCTACGGGGCCGGGGCCGCATGTCTCGGCTATAGCGACCCTGAAGTCTGGGCCGCTCAGGCCCGACTGATGCAGGCCTTGAACCTGCTTAAGGGGCCGGTCGCCATAGAGGAGGCCATCGACAATGCCCCTTTGCGCGCCGCCCACGCCGCCCTGGGCACGCCATGTCGCCGTTGATCGTCGAACACCATGGGGGCGCAGCAGCGGTTGCTGCTGCGCCCCTACGCCATACCCGGATGTCATACCCGGACGGTCATATCTAACGCTGCTCAAACCATATTCGCACCCACGCTTTCTCGGCATCCGATAATGCGGGGGCCGGTGGCGGCTCCTGATAATTAATCGACAAATCATATGCCGCTTCGTCATATGTTTCGGTGAACGCAGTTCCTAGATCTAAAGCAACATCATCATCAGGTTGCCGTAATGGAATTGGTACAATAGGCCATTTGTCTTGCAACCCTAATGGCCAGACTTCTGTCTTTCCTGTATGGGCACGAGTCAATGTGATGAGATACGGTACATCAGGTAATGTAGCGTGGGTAATTGGTCGTGTACCACGCCTCAGAAGATCCAGTTCCAAAAGGTGAACTCCAGCCTGATAGAGCCGTTGTCGCTTCAAACGATATTGCTGTAAACCTGGATCCCGTTTATTGACCGGGGATAAGATTTCAATCGAGGTGACGAGTTGATTTTGTGCAGTATCACGAATCTCAACCGTGGCAATCTGAACATCAATCGGTAACACAACAGGTATGGTCAGCGCTGCTGGAGTTACGACTCCAAAAGCAGTATCTAATCGCGGTACAACTGAAGACCTCGTTTCATCAGACCTTTGATTTCGCATAATTTCGACATCGGGATACAAAATCCCAATGTCGCCCTCGGGAGATATATCTTCAACAACGTAGATGTTCAAACGCGCAGTATAACGAGGGCGAATGCGTGGCGTAAGAATCTGACGAATTTTTGCAGAAAGAGCATTATGTACGTCAGGCCAAAGATAGCCCTCAAGATATGGATCCATACCAGGAAACGGAGAAGCCATGTGCGTATTCCTTCAGCCACCGCTTCGATAGGTACAGTACAGAAGAAAGTGCCGCTTGACATGCGCGCCCACGCCGTGATGGGCGCACATGTCACCGTTGATCGTTAGACCCCCTGCCCCTCCTACAACTGCTCCAACTGGTCGATCAGGGTTGCAAAGGTCGTCATGGCCGCCTGTACCGGGGCCGGGGTGGTCATATCGACCCCGGCATCGCGCAGCAGATCAATTGGCGCACGTGACGAGCCGCGTTGCAGGAAGCCCAGGTAGCGCTCGAGCGCAGGCGGGCCTTCGTTGATGATCTGCCGGCTCAGCGCCAGCGCCGCCGAAAGGCCGGTCGCGTACTGATAGACGTAGAAGTTGTAGTAGAAGTGCGGGATCAGCGCCCACTCGAGGCTGATCGACTCATCCAACGTCACTGCCGGGCCGTGGTACCTGGCCGCCAGGTCGTAATAGCGCCGACTAAGCTCCTCGGAGGTGAGTGGCTGGCCCGCTTCGGCCAGCTGGTGGATACTCAACTCAAAGCTGGCAAACATCGTCTGGCGAATGATCGTGCGCCGGATGTCTTCGATCTGCTGTACTAGCAAGCGTCGGCGCAGCGATTCGTCGTCGCGGTGGTTAAGCAGGTAGTCAGTCAGCAGGGCTTCGTTGAGCGTCGAGGCGACCTCAGCGACGAAGATCGTGTAGCTGGCATAGATGAAGGGCTGCGTGCGCCGTGAGAAGAAGGAGTGCATTGAATGGCCCAGCTCATGGGCCAGCGTGAAGGCATCGTCGAGGCGATCCTGGTAGTTGAGCAGCACATAGGGCGGTGTGCCATAGCTGCCGCCTGAGTAGGCACCACTGCGCTTGCCGACATTCTCGTAGACATCGATCCAACGACTGCCAAAAGCCTGCTGCAGCGTCGTGCCATACTCCTCACCCAGCGGTTTGAAGGCTTCAAGCATCAGCGCCTGGGCTTCGGGATAGGCAACTTTCAACTCGACCTCGGGCAAGGGATGGACATAGAGATCGTAGACACGCAGATCGTCCAGGCCCATAATCCGCTTGCGCAGCTCCATATAGCGATGGTTGAGGCCCAGATTCGCTTCGACTGTCTCGATCAGATTGTGATAGACCGCCGGCGGGATCTCATTCGGCTGCAGGGCCGCCTCCAGGGCCGAGCTATAGTTGCGCACCCGCGCCTCAAGCACATGGGTACGCACAGCAGCCCCGAGGGCACTGGCAATCGTATTGCGGAAAGGCCGGATCGCGCTGTAGTAACCCTCATAAGCATCGCGGCGCACCCGCCGGTCGAGGCTCTCGCGCAGGCGTCCAAAACGCGCATGCGAGAGCTGCATACTCGCCCCCTGCTCATCAAGAATGCTCGGAAAGACAATGTCCGAGTCTTTGAGCATCTCGTAGATCTCATAGGGAGCCCGAGTCAGGTCGCTATATTCAGCCAGCACCTGCTCGACCTCGGCAGAGCGGACGTGGGCGCGCTGTTGATTCAGGCGCTCGATGGCATAGGCATAGAGCTGCAGGCCCGGCTCCTGGCTAAGCCACGTAGTGAGGGTGGCTTCGGGCAGCGCCAGGATCTCCGGGTCGATGAAAGCCAGACTGGCTACCACGCGGGCCGCAAATGAGCCAGCCCGTTCTTGCAGGGCCTGGCCGACAGGATCGGTAGAGTCCGCGTCTTTGCGATGGGCAGCATAGACGTAGAGGGCCGAGAGCCGCCGCAGCACCTCGTCGCGGGCCTGTAAGGCCGCCAATAGTTGCGCGGCGCCCTCGCCCAGATGCCCCTGCATGGCCGCCATCGCCCTGGAAAGCTCCTCCACCGCCGCGAGTTCAGCCTCCCAATGCGCCAGGTCGGCAAAGATCAGGCCGAGATCCCAGGTCAATTCGAGTGGAGCTTCACTACGGGTAGGTATCTTATGTATGTCAACAGTCATGTTCAACTCCAGATTTCAAGCTCGCCCGGCGTAGAGCTGTTCCAGGCGATCAACAAAGCCTTCCAGGACGGCAAAGGCGCGGTTCATTGGGGCAGGCGTGCGCATATCAAGGCCAGCCGTGGCCAGCACGTCGAGCGGGTAGCGCGAGCTGCCGGCGCTGAGCAGGGCCAGGTGGTGCTCACGGGCTCTGGCCTCGCCGTGCAGCACCCCATCAGCAAGGGCATTGGCAGCAGCGATGCCCGAGGCGTACTGATAGACATAGTAGGCCATATAGAGGTGCGGAAACTGTGCCCAGACGATCCCATCGCGGGCCGGGTCAACCCTGACCGCCGGGCCATACGCACGGGTGAAGAGGTCGGCCAGCGTTGCGTTCAACTGGTCGGCCGTCAGTGGGGCACCCTGCTCCACCTGCATGTGAGCCCAGTGCTCAAACTGCGACAGAATCGGCATCAGGAAGAGGTAGCGGTGGAAGTTGGACAGCGCCTCTTCCAGCACGGCTAGCTCAAATTCAGGGGCCAGTTCCTGGCTCAACAGGTGGCCACGCAAGAGAGCCTGATTAAAATTCGAGGCCACCTCGGCCAGGAAGATCGGGTAGTCGGCATAGATCGGCGGCTGAGTGCGGCGGGTATACCAGCTATGCATCGAGTGGCCCAACTCGTGAGCCAGGGTGCTCACATCAACCAGGGTGTGCTCGTAGTTGAGCAGAATGAAGGGTCGGGTGGCATAACTACCGCCTGAGTAGGCCCCGCTGACTTTACCGCGGTTAGGATAGATGTCCACCCAACGCTCGGTCGTCAGGCCCGCCCGTGCCACGGCAACGTACTCCTCACCAAGGGGCTTCATGGCGGCGCAGACCAACTCAACGGCATCGGCATAACTGTAGTGCGGCACGGGCACCAGCGGCGCAAAGATATCGCAAGCCTCGAGTTGCTCAAGACCCAGGGCCCGTCGCCGGATCTCCCAATAGCGGTGCCAGATCGGCAGATGGCGGTTGCAGGCATCGATCACATTGTCGTAGACCTGCTGATCGAGGTTGGAGGCGAAGAGGCGCGCCGCAAGGGTTCCGGTATAGCCGCGGGCAGTCGCGTTGAAGGTGTCAGCGCGCACACTCCCGGCGTAGAGCGCCCCCAGGGTATTCTTGTAGGCCAGAAAGCCATCCTGATGGCTGGCCCAGGCGTTGTAGCGCAGGGTACGATCAGGGCTCTGCAAGAGCGTCTCGGCGGTTGCAGTGCTGACCGGGTGAGCCTGGCCCTGACGATCAAGCGCCTGGGCAAAGCGCAGATCGCTCTCGGCAAGCAGGATAAAGGCACTGTAGGGCGTGCTCAAAGGCTCACTGGCACGAGCCAGCAACACTTCAACCTCGCCCGAGCGCACATAGGGCGCTCGCCGGCGCAGATCGCTCAGGTATTGAGCATACCGAGCCAGAGCTGGCTCTGCCGCCTGCATGGCCTCGAACGCGGTGACTTCAAGGGTCAGCAACTCCGGCTCGATAAAGGCAAGGGCCGCCATCACCCGGCTCTGGAGACTAAATGCCCGCTCGCGTACCGCCGCCGCCGCCTGGTTCGTCGTATCAACGTCAAAACCCATCATCGCATATGTATCGATCCGCCCGAGTGTCACCTGGATCTGCTCGGCGCGCTGCAGCAGCTCATACAGGGCCGTTGGCACATCCAAGCGCCCGGCATAGGCGGCCAACTCAGCCAGGGTCGCCTCCACCGCCGCCACATCGGCCTCCCAGGCGGCAAGGTCGGGGTAGATACTGGCGTGATCCCATGTCTGGGCAAGGGGAACCTCGGCACGTTGACGTAGCGTGGTTATCATTATGCTTCCTTAATCCGGCCAATCTGCATCTTCGGTCATAGGCACGGCAAGCTGCGACAGGCCTATCGAATACGTACCCTTCCAGGCTAAAGAGCGCACCAATTGTTCATTATACCTGTGCCCGGCCCCTCGTGCGAAGTAAGGATCTACGCCCTGCTACCCTGATGCTCACAGTTGCAAAAGCCTGTGGCCCGGCGGTACAATAAAGTATGCAAACACACCTGCCACATACCCATCCAGCACGTCGCCCAGCCCAGCGCCCCTTCCGCCGTGCTGCTGGCCTGCTGGTTCTCTTCGCCCTCTTGATCAGCGCCTGCCTACCCGTCGGCCAGGCTTCCCCAACCCCCACCGCGCCGCCACCCGAGGTGAACCGGCCCACCCGTGCGCCCACCAATGACTCTACACCGATCCCGATTGGTGGGGCGACGAGTGTGCCAGCCTCTTCAACCGCCGCCCCTACGGCCGCCCCGGCGAGGCCGGTAGCCCTCGACGCGGAGATCGCCGCCATTGATGCGTCACCGCGCCGTGGCCGCGACCAGCTTGAACTGGCCCGAGCCCTCGGGGCCTGCCGTGAGACTCCCGACGATTGCCCGGTGGTTGCCCACGAGCAGCCGCTTGAGGTCGCCGTGGGTGATGTGCGGCCTTTCTATGTGACTGATTTTGATACCAACACCCAGTTCGAGATCGAAGCCGAATTGCGCTACATTGGCCCAAGTGTGTTGATGTATGTCGAGCAGGGGCTCGAATATGACCAGGCCGATCTTGAGCAGGCGGCCCGCGCCTTTGAAGAGGAGATCTACCCACGCACCCGTGAGATCTTCGGCTCTGAGCTACAGCCCGGGGTGGATGGCGATCTGCGGGTCACCATCCTCAATGCCAACGACCCCAGCGGGCAGATCCTTGGCTACTACTCCTCGCAAGATTCGTTGACGCGCCAGGTCAACCGTTACAGCAACGAGCGGGAGATGTTCTTTATGAATATCTCGCTCATGCCCTTCGACGATCCAACCTACCTTGATGTGCTGGCCCACGAGTTTCAGCACATGATTCACCAGAACGAGCAGCCCGGTAGCGCAACCTGGTTCAACGAAGGTGCCTCGCAACTCTCCGAAGATCTGAATGGCTTTTTCAGCACCGGCTTCACCTGGCTCTACCTCTTCGACCCCGATGTGCAGTTGACGGCCTGGGGCAATGGCCCCGACACCTCCGGCGCGCACTATGGCGCGGCGCACCTCTTTATGCGCTATATCTACGCCCAGTATGCTGGCGAAGCGCAGTTGCAACCCCTCGTGCGCAGCAATGCCGGCCATAACCTCCAGAGCTTTGTTGAGCTGGCGGCCCAGACCCGTCCCGAGATTGTCAACTTCAGCCAGATCGTCGCCGACTGGGCGGTGGCCAACCTGATCGACGATCCCGATGTCGCTGATGGGCGCTATACCTATGCCACCGGCCACGAACTGCCCGACCTGCTGCCCGAGCGGGTGACACCCCAGGTGCTTGATGCGGGCGAGCGCTACCGCAGCGAGGTGGCCCAGTATGGCGTGGATTACCTGGCCCTGCCCGCCGGTAGTGAAATCCGCTTCGAGGGTGCCACCAGTGCCGTGCTCGGGGCCGAGATGCCCCAGGGACGCTTTGCCTGGTGGGGTGGGCGCAGCGACGACTCGCTGGCAACCCTGACCCGTGCGGTTGACCTGCGTGGCCTTGATCGTGCCACCCTCGAGTTTGAAACCTGGTACGAGATCGAGAATGACTACGACTACGCCTTCGTTACTGTCTCGACCGATGGTGGCCGCACCTGGGAAAGCCTACCCGGCCAACTGACGACCACCTATGATCCCCAGGGTGTGAACTACGGCCACGGCATTACCGGCATCAGCGGGCAGGGTGACGCCCAACTCGATGAGGGCCTGCGCGGACGCTGGGTCGAAGAGCGCATCGACCTTTCGCCCTATGCTGGCCAGGAGATCTTACTACGCTTCTGGCAGATCAACGACCAGGGCTTTAACGCGCCCGGAATCATGCTCGATAATCTGCGTATTCCTGAACTTGGCTTTAGCGATGATGTCGAGAGCGATACCAACGGCTGGGAGGCCGAAGGCTTCGTACGTGTCGATGGCGACCTGCCCCAGTTCTGGGAGCTACGACTGATCCGCACTGCCGAGAACGGCCAGATCACGGTTGAGACCCTGGCAGTTGATAGCGAGGGCAAGACCACGGCCAGGCTCGCCCCCGACGAAGAGGGTGTCCTGGTGGTAATTGCGGCCACCCCACACACCACCGAACGGGCCCCCTACGGCGTGACCGTCAAGTAGTCGCATATGCTCCGTCCGCCCCGGCTCTCACCCGCTGCGCTCGGCCCCCTGGCCCTGGGGGCCTTGCTGATCGTGCTTGCCGGGCTAGTTATCGGCGGGCGGCGCCCCCCTCCGCGCTTCGCCCCCGCCGGTGCCTTGAACGGGCCACCGATCGTGCTGGCCCAGGCCCCCGCTGCCCCTGGCATTGCTACGCAGACCCCGGCCCCGTTGGGCGGCCAGTATACGCAGGCCGAAGGCTTTGAACTGGTTATCGCCGACGACCTCTTTACCCCGGACGAGCAAGCCGCCCTGGCGGCCGAGCTTGACCAGGCCCTGCGCTACGTCAGTCAACGTTTCGGTAGTGCGCCCGGCGCGCCCCTGAGCATCTATGTCGGAAGTGAACCAGGCTGTAGCCTGCACGGCATCGCCTACACCGACATACGCAGCGTACAGGTTTTCACCTGTCGCGAACTACCGATGGGGCGCACCGTCAACATTCTGGCCCACGAATTTGTCCACCAACTCTGCCAAGATCGTTACGGTGCGCCCCACCTTAGCGCCGACCTGGTACTCTCAGAGGGGGTGGCAACCTGGGGTGCTGGCAGCTACTGGCTCGGTGAGGCAGCTACCTTTCGCGCCTTCGTGCGCCCCTGGCTGGCCAGCGGCAACCAACTTCCCCTTGGCCAGAGCTATGTGGGCCTGCCGATCAGTGCGATGAACCAGCTCTACTATCAATGGGCCAGCTTCGTCGAATACCTGATCGAGCAGTACGGGCGCGAGCGCTTCGACAGCCTCTACCTGACCGGCCAGGGCGCCCCAGGCTCTGCCGACTACCGCGCCGTCTACGGCAAATCCTTCCTAGAGTTGGAAACCGAATGGCAAGCCTGGGTTCTGCGCTAATCCCCGGCTGGCGCAGGCACGGCAGCGGGCGCGGCGACGGGACGCAGGCGACCCGGCAGTGTCAGGCCAAGCAGGGCGGCTGGCAGACCAAGCAGGGTAATCCCGATCAGCACAGTCTGCAGGCCAACGCTATCGGCGGCTTGCCCGGCGAACCATGTACCGATCGCCCCTGTGGCAAAGGTAAAGCCAAGGATGAGCCCGGCAGCAAAGCCTTGCTTGACCGGCAGCAGGCGCTGGGCATGGACAACCAGCACACTATGCTGGCCACCGACCAGGAAACCCGTCGCCGCACAGCCGAGGAAGGCCCCCCACAATGAAGGTGCCAGGATGCCTATCAGGCCCGCGGGTACGCCCAGCAGGAGGGGAAGCACGACAGCCATACGCATCCCGTAACGGTCGGCCAGGTTGCCGGTGACTAACTGGCCTACGGCGCCAGCCGCCATAAAAACGCCTGCCAGCAAACCGAAAAGAGCCGGCTCCCAGCCACGACTCTGGAACAGTTGCGGGAGATAGGCCTGGTAGACGGACTGGATTGACGAGCGCACCGCTACCAGCAGCACAAAGGCCAGTACCAGGCTGACACCTACTGCCGTCCAGGTGCTACCGGCCCTGCGCGCCGCCGAACGCTGGGCGTGTGGCAACAGATACGCCTCATCACGGTGGGCGATCAGCAGCAAGCCTGCCGGCACGATCGCCATCAAGGTGAGCGGGAGCAGGCCGGGGGCCCCGAAATGTCCGGCCAGCGCCCCGGCCAGAAAAGGCCCAAGCGCCAGGCCGATCTGCCCGGAGAAGAAGAAGATCGAGGTGGCACTCGCGGCCCGCTCGGGCACCGCTGCCGCTGCACTACTTGCCCCAATCGGGTGGAAGAGGGCACTGCCAAGTGGGGCCAGCAGAAAGACCGGCAGCAACAGGCCCCAGGTTGGGGCCAGAGCCACCAGGGTAAAACTGAGGGCCATCCAGAGCACACTACCAGCCGCCAGCAGCATCAACCGCCCGGGCACCCGATCAGCAAGCCAGCCGAAGAGGGGCTGGGCCAGTGCGCCGATCAGCATATAAAGCGTCAGGGCTGTGCCAATCTGCGCATAGCTCAAGCCCAACGGCTCTTTTAAGATCGCCAACAGCACGGCTCCGGTGCTGTTGAGCACATCGACGGCGAAATGACCACCCGAAACGGACAGGAAGATGCGGTTGCGGTAGCTAGGGGCTTGTTTCATGCTTTGCGCTCAAAGGCAATCTTGCCGTCAACAATCGTCATTGCGGCAGTGATCGAAGCGAGATCCGCAGGGACACCGTGCAACGGGTCGCCATTCAGGATCACCAGGTCGGCGCGCCGACCTGGGGCAAGGCTTCCGCGCTCGTGATGTTCGGCGGCAGCAATTGCTGGCCCCATGCAATAGGCTCGCAGGGCCTCCTCAACCGTGAGGCGCTGTTCGGGAATCCAGCCCTCCGCAGGCTGGCCGTCATGGCGCTGGCGGGTCACGGCGGCATGCAGGCCACGCCAGGGGTTCATACTCTCCACCGGCGCGTCAGAGCCGAAGGCCAGGATGGCCCCGGTGGTCAGCAGGCTGCGCCAGGCATAGGCATAGGCGCAGCGCTCACCCCAGAGCGCCTCAGCCGTCTCCATATCACTGGTGCAGTGGATGGGCTGCATTGAGGCAACTACCCGCAGCCGGGCCAGGCGTGGCAAATCGTGGGGATGGATGACCTGCACATGCTCAATGCGGTTGGGCAGCAGTAGGCGCGGTGCCGCGTCACTGGCCGCCCGCTCGGCGTTCGCTCGCTCAATGGCATCAAGTACTTTGCGGTTGGCTGCATCACCGATGGCGTGGACGGCGACACTGATGCCATGCATATTCGCACGCCGAATGTAGTGGTCGAGCAATTCCGGTTCGAGCGTGGCAATGCCAGTATGGCTACGGCCCTCATAGGGGCTGAGCATCTCGGCACTCTCCGAGCCAAGTGAGCCGTCGGCAAAGAGCTTGAGCCCACCGAGACGCAGCCAGGTATTGCCGAAGCCGCTGCGCAAACCCATATGAATGACGCCCTCAAGGTCGGCTGGGGCAAAGTAGACCAGGCAGCGTACCGGCAGATCACCATCGGCGCGGAGCGTTT
This sequence comes from uncultured Chloroflexaceae bacterium, assembly GCA_964592425.1. Classification (GTDB taxonomy): domain Bacteria; phylum Chloroflexota; class Chloroflexia; order Chloroflexales; family Chloroflexaceae; genus Viridilinea. The sequence goes on along the minus strand of CAZQCG010000024.1, from coordinate 3,583 downwards.
GCAGGTCACGCAGCACCTCGGGGCCGGTAGCCGGATCCACGGCTGGCACGATCTGCAGGGCCGTGAGCCCATAGCTGAGGGCCTGGTTCAGGGCACCACGCAGGGCCTCAAGCCGCTCACCCTCGGTCAGGGGCGGCACCACGGCCTGCACCAATTCCATCGCCGCCTCAAGCAGAATGCCGGTGGGCTCACCCGCACTGTCACGCTGGATCTGGCCACCCTCAGGGTCAGGCGTGTTCGCAGTGATCCCCGCCAGCGCCAGGGCACGACTGTTGACCCAGAGCGAATGACCATCTTTGCGCATCAGGATCACCGGGCGGTCAGGGCAGACTGTATCGAGATCGCTGCGCGTAGGCCAGCGCCAGCCCCAACGGTTGTGATCCCAGCCCCCGCCACGCAACCAGACCCCTGCAGGCAGGGTACCGGCCCGCTCGGCCAAGATCCGCAGCGCACCTGCCAGACTCGTCGCGGCACCCAGGCGCGCCTCGCGTGAGACAAGCCCCTGGTGGGTAATATGCACATGGGCATCGGTCAACCCGGGTACGACACTGCGCCCTTGTAAATCGATCAGATCGGTGCGCTCGCCGCTGACCGCCGCATGCACACGGCTCTCACTGCCGACAGCCATTACCCGACCATCCTTCAAGGCGATGGCCTGGGCGAGCGGGCGTTGCGGGTCAAGGGTGTAGATCGGGCCGTTAAAGAGAAGTAGTGTAGACATGGCGAGGCTCCGATGAAAGATGGTGGTGATATATCTATCGTAACCGCGTCTATGGGGGGCTGTCAACATCCAAGTTTAGGCTTGTGGTATCATACGTTACCCCGTGCCCGGAACTTGTACATGGAGCTACGATGACTGTCACAACCGTCTACCTGATCCGTCATGGCGAGACGGAGTGGAATTTGAATGGGCGCTGGCAGGGCCACGCCGATGTGCCGCTCAACGCGGTCGGTGAACACCAGGCTGGCCTGATCGCCCGCCGTCTTGCCGCAGAGGGTGTTGTCTTCGATGCGCTTTATAGCAGCGATCTCGCCCGTGCCCACCAGACGGCTCGTGCAATCAGCGCCGCCCTTGGCGTCGAGGTGCATCTCGATCGCCAGTTGCGTGAGATTGACCTGGGCACCTGGAGCGGGCTGACCTACGAGGAAATCCGCACCACCCATCCCGAGGAGATGGCTCTCCTTGCGCAGGGCCACGACCTGCCCCGTGGTGGCGGTGAGAGCATCGGCGCTATGGGCCAGCGTGTGGTGACGGCCCTTGAGGCACTGGTTGCCCGCCATCCCGGTGCAACTCTGGGGGTGGTCAGCCACGGTGGCTGCATCCGTATGCTGCTGTCCCACGCCGAGGGCTACTATGGCGATGGCTTCAAACGCTTCCCCCATATCGGTAATACCTCGCTGAGCATAGTGCAGATCACGCAAGAAAACTGGATACCCCTGCTGATCAACGATATGGCCCACCTCGAAGCGACCCACGACCCTGCGTTGGTCTCTACCCCCCCGGACGATGCCGAGCGCCCGGCCCTGTAGGCCTGTGGCCTGATGCAGCCGCATGCAGCGCAACCCCCCGCCTGGCAGGGTCAGTACCTCTGGCCGATCCTGGTGCTCTTCCTGGCCCTACATATGCTCTACAACTGGGCCATCCCCCTCGGTGAAGGCCCCGACGAGCCGGGCCACCTGGCCTATACGCTCTTCCTGTTGCAAGAGGCCCGCCTGCCGGTGCAGCGCCCTGCGCCTGCCGCGAGTGATGTGCCTGGTGAGGGCCATCAGCCACCCCTGGCCTATGCCCTGGCCCTGCCGGCGGTAGCCTGGCTGCCCGCCGATCAACGCACAATCCTGCTCACCACCAACCCCCACTTCCTCTGGGCTGGCGGTGATGATCCCGCTGCCTTTATGCGCGCCAGCCACGAACGTTGGCCCTGGCAGGGCCTGAGCGCTGCCTGGCACATGGTACGCGCCGTCTCGGGCCTGTGGGGGGCCGTGGTGATCGGCTGTACCTATCTGGCCGCCCGCCAGCTCGCCCCCAACACCACCTGGCTGGCCCCCCTGGCGGCCCTCCTGGTCACCTGCAATCCCCAGTTTCTCTTCATCACCGCCCTGGCTGGCAACGATGCCCTGCTCGCTGCCCTGGCCGCCAGCCTGCTCTGGTGGTCGTTGCGCCCCAGCCCAATGCCCTATCGCTGGGCCGTTACGGCTGGCCTGCTCTTCGGCCTGGCCCTGGTGACGAAGCAGAGCGCCTTGTTACTCGGGCCACTGCTGCTCTGGGGCGGTTGGCGTGCCGGCAATGCAGTCTGGCCCCGCTTCGCCGCAATCACACTGCTCTGGATGGGTGTTGCCCTGCTCAGTGCCAGCTGGTGGTACCTGCGCAACCAGGCCCTCTATGGCGACATCTTCGGCCTGGCGGCTTTTAGCACCGAGTTTGGCGGTCAGCCCTTCAACTGGGGCGATCCGGGAGCCTGGGTCGCCGCCCTTGGCCAACTCTTCGGCTCATTCTGGGCACGCTTCGGCTGGATGAGCCTGCCCGCCCCAGGCTGGGTGCTCAATCTGTATGGCCTGCTCTGCGCCCTGGCCCTGGGCGGCGGGCTGCTGGCTCTGGTGCGCCGAATCCCGCAGCGTGGGCAACCAGGACTACACAGCGCTTCGCTCTGGCTGGCTCCTCTGCTCGCCATACTTATGGCCCTGGCCTGGACACTGGCCTTTGTCGCTACAGCCGGGCTGGTCGGCTGGCAGGGGCGGATGCTCTTTCCAGCCCTGGCCGCCTTTGCACTCAGCCTGGCCGCTGGCCTGGCCCATCTGAAGGGGCAGCACCCAAGGCCCTCGCTGAGCCCGACAGGCGCAGTCCTCGCCCTAGGCCTCGGCCTGGTTGCCCTGGCTGCATGGCTGCCCTTTGGAGTGATTCGCCCGGCCTATCAATGGGTGGCCCTCGCCCCGGCAACCGCCCTGGCCCAACTCGGCACGCCCACCTACGCCCGCTACGCTGCCGATTGGGAGCAGGGCGTGGTGCTGCGCGGCTGGCACCTGGACGGCCCGCCCCGCCCCGGAACAACAATCACGCTCCAGTTCACCTGGAACAGCCTTGAACCTATCCCACGCCCATGGACCGTCTTTGTCCACCTGGTCGCCGCCGACGAGCGCATCGTCGCCGAGAGCAACAGCCAGCCGCGCGCCGGTAGCCTGCCCTTTCCCCGCTGGACGCCAGGCGATTGGATGCAGGATCAGCACCAGTTGCACCTGCCCGCCAATCTGCCCCCTGGCACGTACCACCTGCGGGTGGGCCTCTACCGGCCCGACAAAGACGGGCGCCGCCAGCCCGTCTGGGCCGCCGATGGTAGCACCCTCGGGGACCTGGCTGAGCTCGGGACGCTGGTTGTTACGCCGTGAGACAAGGTTTCAGAAGCGGGCGATCCAGCCTGGCCGTTGCCTACAACTCCCACAACCCCCACACCGCACGCGGTCGGGCTGTCAGGCTGGCGGGTTGTCACCCAAACGGTCAAACCGGTTTGAACCATGGCTCAGTCGGTCTGTCGAGAGACCGATACGCGGTAGGGACTACGTCAAGTGACTAGGACGCGCCCCGGTGCCG
>CAZQCG010000023.1:0-78353 GCA_964592425.1 uncultured Chloroflexaceae bacterium | reverse complement strand
GCGTGCCTTAACCTTTCACCATTAACCCACGTGTCCGCCCCTACCCGCTGCGGATTCGGGGCAAACCAATGCGTGACACCCGCCCGGACGCACATATGAGGGGGGGCCGTACCGCCTACCGCGCCTTAGACAAGGTTCAAACCAGCTTGACCGTTTGGGCGACAACCCGCCAGTCCGACCGCGTGCGGTGTGGGGGTTGTGGGAGCTGTGGGAGCTGTGGGTAAACTGTTCAGCGGATCCGGCCTTGCTGAAACCTTGCCTTATCTGAAAGGTAGTGGATCTAGAGCTCGACAAAGACCTCGCCGCCCTCTTCGGCGACAGGGTAGGTGGTGAGTGGGGTGGGCTCTTTGCCCATAGCGATCAATGAGCGTGACCACTGGGGCAGTTTGATGCCGGCGACGCCCTGCACCCAGTCCAGGTTTTTGCCGGTGGCCAGGTCGAACTTCGAGCCGTGCCAGGGACAGGTAAGGGTACACCCCTCGAGCGTACTACGGCCCAGCGAGAGGTCCATATGCGGGCACATTGCATAGGCGGCATAAATGGTGCCATCTACGCGTGCAGCCACCAGGTTGATATTCTCGCCGGTTACGGTCACCAGGGTCTCGGGTGGAAAGTCTGTCGATGTGCCGATCTTGACTCGCATGGTTCCTCTCCTGCGCTCTATCTGGTCTGCTGATCCGCAGTTCTTCAGGGTCAGTTCGCAGTAGCGCATAAGGAACGCTGTAGCCCATGTCATGGTGAGCGCAGCGAAACAGCTCGACCGGGACCCTTCGCTTCGCTCAGGGTGACATGAACCTGGTGACAGGGTTACTTCTGCGGTATTGCGTCAGTTCTATTATATAGCAGTCTGCCCCAGGTTGTAAGCAGAACTACACCTCTGGCTTATAGGATCTACACACTCTCTAAACATAGGCTCGTTATGCTGAAGTTTAGCAAGACAGCGCACTTTGTGCTAAAGAGGAAACATCGATGGCATCGGAACGTCGCCCGCTGAACCGCAACCTCGTCAACCTGTTGCTCGACAGCGCCGTGTTTGTCGCCTTTCTGGCGACCACTTCACCGAGGCTGACCGGCCTGGCCATCCATGAGTGGTTGAGCCTGGCCCTTGGTGCGGCGCTGATCACGCACCTTTTGCTTCACTGGAGCTGGATCGTCTGCGTCACCCAGCGCTTCTTCGGCAAGACCAGTTGGAACTCACGGGTCAACTACCTGCTCAATACACTGCTCTTTATCGCCTTCACCGTAATCACCTTCACCGGCGTGATGATCTCTGAGGTAGCCATGCCGCTGATTGGGGTGCGCTTCGCCCACGATGCGCTCTGGCGGCAGCTGCACTATCAAGCCTCGGATATAGCCGTCATCCTGATTGGGCTGCATGTCGCCCTGCACTGGCGCTGGATCGTCAATGTCACGCGCCGGCTGCTGACGCGGCGCAACTCGCCGCAGGCTGCGCGTCCGGCAGCGCTGGTCAACTCGAGCTCAACGGAGGCCTGATCATGAAGATTATTGTACGTACCCTGATCATTCTGGGCGCGGCCCTGGTGGTCGTTGCCGGCCTGACCGCCTTTGCTCAGTCGTCGGCGGGCCAGGCGCTGCGTAGCGCGGAGGTGGGTGGCCACGGCCCGCGTCATGCCGGTGGGGGACACGAGGGCGACTTTGCTGGCAGCCCCTCTGCCGAGGGTACAAACGGTATACCCTTCTTCGGCGATGAGCGCCCCGCTGGCTTTGCGGGCCGCGGTGAGCATGGCGACAGTGGCCCCAGCCTGTTCGGCCTGGTCGAGGTGGCCAAAAATCTGGCTATCGTCGCCGTCAGCGTGATCCTGATCGTCGTTGGCGGACGTATGCTGCGGCTTGGGCGTGGTGCCCCCTCAGAAAGCTGACCTGTAAACCCGGGTATAACCAAAGGCCAGACAGGTCTCGATGACCTGTCTGGCCTTTGGTGCTGGATGGCCGCATGTGTCTTTTCGTAGATCTCCTAAAAAAACAGCCCGCCAATCGCCAAAGTCAACAACTGAATCAAGATCGGAATAATGATTATTACTCCGACGATTACTCCAATGATCGTACTGGCGTTCCTTGTACGCTCCGGTGGCTCGCCCGCGCCGATGCGTACCACCGCCCGCACCGTCTCGCGTACCAGGGTCGGGGTGCCTGCTGGTTCGACACCAACCCATTCCCAGCCGGGCTGTTCATGGAGCAGCAGCAGTTTGCGGGCCGGGCTGGCTGCCACCAGTTGGGCCAAGGCGGGCGGCAGGCCGCCCGGCCCCTCGCCAGCGATGCTCCACGGCCCGATCAGGAGCCCGGCAGCCTCAATCTGGGCAGGGGCTGCCGCCAGTGCCGCGACCCCGGCCGCCGGTAGTACCAGCTCAAGGGCCAGCCCTGGTAACTCGTGCTGGAGCCCGGTGACAAGCGCTTGTCCAAGGGTGCCGTCGCCCGGGTCGATCACGGCGATGCGTAGGCCGGCCAGCCGTGCGGTGCGGTCGTGCGCCTCGGCGCGACTGTCGGCGCGCAACTCGCTGCCATGGTAGAGCCAGGCCCCCACGCCGAGCGTGGTGAAGGCCAGCGCCTGGCCCAGGTCGCTCAGCAGGTTGCCTTCGAGCGGGTCGCCAAGCAAGAGGCGCACGAGCCGGGCGACGATGTAGATGGCACCGATCAGGACGGTCATAGTCGCGGCGAAGAGGTAGGCATAGAGGTAGAGCTTGCGGACGAGCGCCCGCCGCTCGGCGGCACCCGCTGGGGGCGCTGCCGCCGCTGCTGCCCTGATCTGACGCCAGGGCCACAACCAGACCGGCGCACCGGCGATCAGCGCGGCGCTGAACCAGGCCAGTTGTTCACTCAGCATGTCGTTGAAGCCACCCTCGGCCACGGCCCGGATCAGCACACTCAGCACACCACCAACCCCAACCAGCAGCGCTGCCAGGCCAATTGCGGCCACCAGGTAACGATAGATGCGTCCCACCGCCACCTGGCGCGGCACTTCGGGGGCCTGCCGGGCATCAGCGCTGAGCACCCGGGCGTGGTAGGCCCAGATGATCCCGCCGACCACGATCACCGCCAGCGGCCCACGGGCATCACCATCCGGGTTTAGCCCAAGCAGGCGTTGCAGCAGCCCCGACAGCAAAAAGGTCGCATTTGAGACAGTGCTCAGTACAGTGACAAAGACGGTTGCGTAGAGGTAGATCTTGCGCAGCAGCGACTCGTGCTCATCGCTGGCTGCTCCCTGGAAGCGGCGTTGAGCCTGGCCCCAGAAGATTAACCAGAGTGGCAAGCCCACCGCGATGCGTGTGATGGGACTGCTGATACGGAGGAGACCCTGCCCGGCAAAACTCGGCGCTCCTGCGCCAAACGACAGCAAGAGCCAGTGCAATAGATCAGTTGCTGCACCGGCAACCATGATCAGTCCAACCGTGCTGAAACCAAAGCGGTAGAGCCGCTCGAAGCTGGCAGCCAGGGCAGTTGTGGGTAGTGCCTGCTGATCGGATTGCAACACCCGACGGTGATACCACCAGAGCAAGCCGAGTAGTACAAGGGCCACCAGGCTCCGTGCAATCAACTCGCCGTTAGTGTAGCCCAACCAGCCGATCGGGTCTGTCTCACTGGCGATCAGGCGCAGCAAGCTATGGACAGCGGTGAAGGCATTGGCCAGCATGGGTGCGAAGAGTGCGGCCAGGGTGACGTAGAGGTAGAAGCGGCGCAGATCACTGCCACGCTCTTCCACATCATTGGCTGCTAGCCGTTGAGCCCAGAGCCAGTGGGCGATAAAGATTGGCAAACCGATCACAATGATCGCAACCTGCAGGGCAACTGCTGCGATTGGGTCGCCAGTGCCGGTGCGCAGCAGGCCACGCACAAGCGCTATCGCCGCCCAGGCCGTGGCATGCAGGCTGACCCCACAGACAAGCAGCACATACCAGCGACGAATGGTTGCCATACTTATTCACACCCTTCCTTCTCATTCCAGCACCAGGCCCAGTTGCTGTCCGAGCCGGTCAACTTCCAGGGTGTCTCGGGGCCATCACGACGCAGATGCATGAGAAAGGTGTAGCGATACTGGCCCTCATCAAAGAGGCCTCCCTCTGTAAAAACGCTCTTGCCCATAGTGATCGTCGCCTGGTTACCGATGACACTCGTCTCGACGACCTCATGCCCGACGGCATTTTCACGCTCGTCGAGCCCACCACCATAACGGTTGAGATCGGCGGCAAACTTCTCCAACGTCGTCGGGTAGCCCGAGAGATCGGTGGCGAGGTAGCCGTAGGCCCGGCTTAGATCACGCTGCTGGAGAGCCAGCAGGTAGTTCATCGCCACCCCTTCAGGGCTCGTCTCAGCCTGAAAGGTCGGTTCGGGGCGCATACGGGCGACGACCAGCGCTGCGACTACCAGGAGCACCAGCCCGATCACAATGCCGATCAGAAAACGGTCATTTGTCTTCATAGCGGTGTCCCTTTTTCAGCGGAGGATGGCTCGATTGGCGATCCGCACACAAGGTCATCCTCTACAACAACCCAGTATCCGTGAGTGCGGCGTAAAGTCGCCAGGCACGGCGATCCGTGACACCCGTGATTCAGTTTTGCACAAGCGGTATGTGCACAAAGTAGAAGTAGACCAAGCCGTCGCCGCTCAAACCGCAGGTGTGATTCTCACCTGCAGCCACGTGAAGATACCGAACGGCTTGCAGGCCTGGAGTGGGTGGTGAGTCCGGCGCAGCGCTACTCCATGGCGCTGTGGTCGGGGTGATCATGCTCAGCAGCAGAACAAAGAAGAGCATAGCCGAGCGCTGCATAGCAAGCCTCCTGAGTAGGCGATTGGGGCAGGAGCAGCGGTTGGGATGGGAAGTGGAGCAGGGATGGTGGTGGGATCGCCCCCTGTGCAGTCAAGTATATGTTGAGAGTAGAGGTTTGATAGGGATAAATCGATTACGCTGAGAGGTGCTATCTTTGTCCTTAGCGCAGATCCCAGTAGCTGTAGCGTGGCCCGAAGACCCAGAGTTGATCTGTCTGGACGAGGTGGACAAGCATGCCGCCACCGCCGAGGATCTGCACATTGGCCCGCTCGGCCTGTTCGGGGGCGGTGCCGTAGCCAATCCACTGGCCCTGGCCGGTACGCCCGCGCCAGATTTTGCCGAAGCCGCCGACCGGGACGTAGAGGCCGGGGGGCGGATCGCCGACGGGGATGAGCCCATCGCCCGGCTGGTAGGTGTCGGGGGTGATGAAGTAGGAGGGTTCGGGCGCGGGACGTCCGGGGCCTTTGATCACGATGATCGAGCGTCCGTCGGCACCAAGATCGAGCCAGATCATATGGCCGCCCTGGAAGGGCTGGAAGGCGGCGGGGAGGTTGGCATAGGTCAGGGCCGGGCAGATCAGGGCGCTACGGAAGGGGATGTCGCTGATGCGTGGCCCCAGCCCGAAGGCGAGCGTGCCGGCACCGCTGCCGCAGGCAGGGATGGCCTGGGCCTCAAGCGTATTGCGGCCCAACAGGCCGAGCAGCACCTCATAGGGCGTGCCGCTGAACTCGCGGTGGTGCTCCATACGCCGCCGCTCGAAGTACTGGACGCTGCCGCTCCAATTCTCGATGGTCTCTGTGGCTGGCTCGCTCAGCGGGTAGCCGAAGCGTTCGAGGCCGCCGTTGCGCTCCCAGTAGCTCAGGAAGACGCCACAAAGGTTGTGGCCAGTCTGGGGAAAGAAGCGGCAGTCGGCAGGGCGCTCGTTGGCTGCGGGCAGACTCTGCCAGGGCCGCGCCTGGAGTTCGAGGGCGCGGGCACCGAGCCGCCCGGCCAGCACGCCCAGACCTTCATTACTGTGGTCTTCGAGCCGATCGCGCTCGAACCACTGCACAGGGCCGCTCCAGGTCCCTTCGACCGTCTCGACCTGCTCGGCGCTGATCGGATAGCCAAAGACGGCCAGGCCGCCGTTGCGTTCCCAGTAGGCGCGCAGAGTCCCTGCGATGCAGTAGCCAGTCTCAGGGAAACAGCGCGGGGCCGCCTGGGCCTGCACAGGCGTGCCTGCCGTGAGGGTGACCAGCAGGATAACGGCACTCAGCATGATTGTAACAATACGTAGCTTACGGTGCGCCATAACGACCTCCTTGCGGCGGATGCCGGCTCTTGTGCGGATGGTAACACCCGCCGGGGAGGTTGGCGATGGTAGGCCACTGCGCTGTTACTCAGGGCTGGCTGAGGGTGAACTGAGAGTCGCTTCAGCCTTTGAGCAGGCCGCGCCGTCGCCAGTCGTTTACGGCCTGGGTCAGCCAGGCTTGCAGGCCGGGGCCGTGGATGAGGCTGGCCAGGTCGCGACTGGCGTTTTCAGGCTCCATCTGCAAAAGCCAGGCGCGCCCGTAGGGATCCTGGTTGAGCAGGCCGGGCTGGCTCATGACCTCTGCGTTGATGGCGAGCACACGCCCGCTGAGGGGAGCCTTGAGCGGGCCGACATATTTGCCGGCCTCCATAGTGCCGAAGGGCTTGCCCTGGGTGATCGGGCGCCCGGCCGGCTTGAGCCGGATGGCGCTGATCGCCCCTGCTGAGCGCTGCGCCATGTCGTCCAGGCCAACCCAGACCTGCGCCCCGTCCAGGCGTACCCAGAGGTGATCCTCAGGCTGGTAGTAGAGATCGTCGGGAAGGATGATGCCTTCATATTCAGCCATAGTTAATCCTAGCTGGGGCACAGCAGTGGTAGCTGCTGCGCCCTGACGAAAGGGACTACGTCCCATTGGCTCCCTGCTGGGCTTGAGCGAGGAGTTCGACGATGTCCAGGACGGCGACGGCGGGGGTGCTTTGTTCGCTACCCCGGCTAAGGGTGCGCACACACTGGGGGCAGGCGGTGATGATCGTGCCAGCGCCGGTGGCAGCCAGTTTAGCGACGGTCGCCCCGGCCACACGCTGGCTAAGCCCCGGGTCAACCATCTCCATGTCGCCGCCGCCACCACAGCAGAGCCCGCGCTCGCGGCGTTCGTGGGCCTCGACTAGCTCCAGGCCGGGGATGGCCGCCAGCAGCTGGCGCGGCGCTTCGTAGACCCCTCCGTTGCGCGCCAGGTCGCAGGGGTCGTGGTAGGTGACCGTCTGCGCCAGTTCCTGCAGGTGCAGGCGGCCTGCCGCACTCAATTCGGCCAGCAGTTCGGTGGCGTGGAGCATGCGTACGCCGGGCAGGTGGGCGGCATACTCTTCGCGCCACATCAAGCGGCAGGCCGGGCAGTTGAAGACGATCGTGTCGGCACCACGGGCACGCACCTGCTCCAGGTTGTGCTCGACCAGGCTGTGGAAGTCATCGGCCAGCCCGGCGACCTGGAGCGGAAAACCGCAGCAGACCTCGTCGCCGCCCATAATGCTGAAGTCGACCTCGGCGGCGCTGAGCAGGCGCACCAGGCTCTCGGCGATGGGCTGCACACGTGGCGAGAAGGCGGTTGAGCAGCCGACGAAGTAGACGACTGCCGCTGTCTCACGCTGATAGAGATCTTCGGGCGCATCGTCCATGTATTCGGCCCAGCCGGCCCGCTCGTCGTTGGGGTAGCCGTAGACATTGCCGGTCGCGGTGAGGTTCGCTTTGGCCGCCTTCAGCCCTGGCGGGGCCAGGTCACGCCGGGCAGCCTCGGCGCGGGCAGCCAGCCAGAACTGGCGCAGGTCGATCTGGGTCGGGCAGACCTCGGTGCAGGCGCTGCACACCGTACATTGGTAGAGCCGGGTCATCTGCTCAGGTGAGAGCGGCTCACCCGCCAGCATCAACCCTGTCAGCTGGATCCGCCCACGCGGCGAGCAGGACTCCCAGCCCACCCCGGCGTAGGTCGGGCAGACAGCCCGGCAGTAGCCGCATTGAGCGCAGATGGTCGTCTCATTCGCCAGACCTTGAAAAAAGACCGGGGCGCTGCTCATGGGGCTGTCCTTTCGCCACGCAGGAGCGTGGTATGGGCCGCGCTCAGCAGGGTGGCGGCTGGGCCGAAGGTGAGCGGCCAGAGGGGGAAGGGCGCAGCGTAGAGCTTGGCCGGGTTCATGATTCCCGCCGGGTCGAGCCGGGCTTTGCGGCGGCGTAGCTCGCTCAGCTGGGCACGACTGAAGAGCCGGGCGAGATAGGGTGTATTCCAGAGGCCCACGCCGTAGGGGCGTCCGCCATAGCGTGCGGCGAGCTCGTGCAGGTGCCGGGTGAAGCCAATCGCCGCCAGGTAGGCGGCGGTACGGCGCTCGTCGGTCGGGTAGATCGCCATCACCTGAGCCCACTCGGACGAGACGGCCAGGCCGTAGCTGCCGATGCGTTGCTGGCTACGTCGGGCGAGCTCGCGCACAGCGGTAAGGTAGCCTGCCAGGTTGCGTAGCGGGAGCCAGCTTTCGGCGGCGAGGAGCGAGGGGCCGCCGCGTTTGCTGCGTAGATGGTATAAGCGCAGGTTCCATTCATCCAGAGCCAGTTCGCTGGCGAGTTCACGCCCCGCCATGCGGCTCAGTTGCGCCTGGCCCTGCTTGACCAGCTGTGGCTCGCCTTCGTAGCGTACCAGCAGCAGGCCCCGGCTGGTTGCTGGATCACACGGCACATGCAAACCAGCTCTGGCCAGCAGGTTCAGGTAGCCATCGTCGGCAAAGAAGAGCGTATAGGGCCGCGGCTGACGGTTGGCCAGCTGGCCTACATCGGCAGCCAGGCCGGCAAGGTCATCAAAACTGAAGAGGTGGCTGGCAACGGCGGCGGGGCGTGGGCGCACCTTCAGCTCAACTGCGGTGATCACGCCCAGGGTACCCTCGGCAGCGACAAACCAGTCCAGCGGCGGGTCGCTCGTGGGAGTCAGTTCACGTAGCTCGCCATTGGGCAGCACGACTTCGAGGGCCACCAGCTGATCGGCGAGTGCGCCGTACTGCAGGCTGCCAAGGCCATGGCCCTGGGTGCTTACCCAACCGCCGACGGTGGCGGCCACAGCACTCGAAGGGTAGGATCGCACTGCGGCGCCCTGACGGCGCAGGGCATCATCAAGCTCAAACCAGGTCGTGCCGGGCAGCACCCGCACCGTCTCGCGGACCGGGTCAAAGCGGATGCCATAGCGCAGGTCGTTCAGATCCAGCACCAGGCCGCCGCGCACCGGAACTGCATTGTAGTAGCTCGTACTGGCTGCCGCACGCGGCGTCACCGGCAGATTCAGGCGGCTTGCCTGGCGCAGCACCGCAGCCACCTGCAGAGCATCGGCGGGACGCACCACCGCGTCGGGCAGGGTCTGAAAGAAATAACGGGTCATAATCGCCGGCACAGGGGCCAGGTCGCGGGCATAGAGCATGCGCTCAACCAGGTCATCGGTCAGCCGTTCAGGAGGAAAATCACTCAACGAGGGGGGCATAGCTGCCTGTCCTCTCCAGCCACAGCTCTTCGGCGTGGTACGAACTGCGCACGAGTGGGCCAGCGGCAACCGCCTGGAAGCCCAGCCCCAGGGCCAACTCGCGGTACCAATCAAAGAGCGTGGGGGGTAGGTAGGCGGCCACCTCGAGTTGATGGCTGGTCGGTTGCAGGTACTGGCCAAGGGTGAGGATGCTACAGCCAGCCCGGCGCAGGTCGCGCATAGCGGTGATCACCTCGCCGCAGCTTTCGCCGAGGCCTAGCATGAGCCCCGACTTGGTGGTCAGGCCGTGTTGGCGCGCCCAGGCCAGCACGGCCAGCGAGCGGCGGTAGGTGGCCTTCGCCCGCACGCGCTCGGAGAGGCGCTCGACCGTCTCAAGGTTGTGGTTAAAGACATCGGGGTGGGCTTCGGCCACCACCTGCAGCGGCCCGATGGCCCCACCAAAGTCGGGCACCAGCACCTCGACGGTGGCGTGGGGCAGGTGCTGGCGCAGACTGCCGATCGTCGCGGCAAAATGGCCTGCCCCGCCATCGGGTAGATCGTCACGGGCCACCGAGGTGAGCACCACATGCTCCAGACCCAGACGGGCCGCCGCCGTCGCCACCCGTGCTGGCTCAAGCGGATCGGGTGGGCGAGGCCGACCGGGGGCCACATTGCAGAAACGACAGTGGCGCGTACAGCGGTCGCCGAGCAGCATAAAGGTCGCCGTCCCGCGTGACCAGCACTCGCCGAGGTTGGGGCAGGCCGCCGCCTGGCAGACCGTGTGCAGGCTCAGATCATCAACCAGGCGCTCGACGGGGCGGGTGGCCGCCTGGGCTGCCGGGGCGACCAGCCACGCGCCCATCCGACGCTGCGCTCCGACGCTACAGTTGAAGACTCGGGCGAAGGCGCTCACAAAGCTCTGCTCAACCTGCTCCAGCGTCGGGGCATGGCCGAGGGCGGCGCGCAGCGAGGTGACCCCGCGCCGTTCGAGGCCGCAGGGGTTGAGCAGTTGGAAATGCTCCAGGTTGGGATCGACATTGAGCGCCAGCCCGTGGCTGGTAACGCCATCCGCGACGGCGATACCGATGGCGGCGATCTTCGCCCCGTTCAACCAGACGCCGGGATGGGCGCGCAGCCGTTTTCCGGCCAGGCCCCACGCGGCCAGCACCTCCAGGGCCACCTGCTCGAGGCGGGCGGCATAGGCGTGCAGGTCATTGTCGGGCAGGCGCATGATTGGGTAGGCCACCAGTTGCCCTGGCCCGTGGTAGGTCATACGTCCGCCACGCCCGGTCTGGATCAACTCCAGCCCCAGGTCGTGCAGGCGGGCCGTCGTCACCCGCAGATCCTCGACCCCACCGGCGCAGCCCATGGTCAGGACGGGCGGATGCTCAACCAGCAGCAGGGTATCGCCGATCTGCTCATGGCGGCGAGCGGCTGCCAGCCGCTCCATTAGCCGGGCGGCGTGGCGGTAGCTCACCCGGCCCATGCGGATCAGCCGCACATCCGGGTCGGGAGGCTCAGAAACGTGGAACATAGAGTGCCTGTCCCAGGGCTGCGCGAGCGGCCTCGACCAGACTCTCGCTCAGGGTTGGATGGATGCGCACGGCCCAGGCCAGATCTTCGGCCAGCACTTCGAGCTGCAGGCCCAGGGCGGCCTCGCTGATCAGCTCGGTGGCGCGGTGGCCGACAATATGTACGCCGAGCACCTTGCCCAGCTGCCGGTCGGTTACCAGCTTGATCCCGCCTTCACTCTCACCCAGGCCCATCGCCCGTGGGCTACTGTTGAAAGCCACGTTAACCACCTCGACATCATAGCCAGCGTCACTCGCCTCATCTTCAGTCAGGCCGACGGTGGCCACCTCAGGGATGGAGAAGGCATAACGCGGCACGTTGCGCCGGTCGAGCCGCCGGGTCTGGCCCAGTGCATTCTCGGCGGCGACCATGCCGCCCACCGTGGCAAGGGCCGAGAAATAAGGCGGGCCGATCAGGTCGCCCACCGCGTAGATTCCGGCCATACTGCTCTGCTGGTGATCATCAACCACCACCGCGCCAGCGTTGAGCCGCACGCCGAGCGCTTCCAGGCCCAGGCCGGCGCTGTTGGGTCTGCGCCCGGCCCAGAAGAGCGCATCAACGACCAGCTCTTGCTCACTGCCGCCACTGCCGCTAAGGCGCACATGCAGGCCATCGGGTGCGCGTTGAGCGCTCTTGAGCTGCACATTGGTGAAGATCTGCATACCCTGGGCCTGTAACAGGCCTTGCAGGCGCTGGCCGATCTCATAGTCTTCGGCAGGCAGCGGATACGGCCCCTCCAGCGCCAGGCTGACCTGCGTGCCAAGGCCGGCGTAAAGTGTGGCGAACTCGATCTCCGAGGCCTCGCCGCCCCAGATCAGCACCCTGGCCGGCAGCGGATCGAGCCGGATGGCCTCGTCGGGGCGCAGCACCTCGCTGACGTCGGGGGGCAGCGCGGCCCAGCCAGCGCCGGTGGCCAGGATGATCGCCTTGCTTGCCTGCAGGCGCGTGCCGTCTACCTCGACCGTACGTGCATCAAGCAGACGGGCCCGGCCCTGGCGCACCTCGATCCCGAAGGTCGGCAGCAAGGCACCCATACCCTCGCGGAGATCCTGCACAATTTGATCTTTACGGGCCAGCAGGGCGGGCAGATCGATCGTGGCCGGCCCAACCGTGATGCCAAGGGTTGCAGCCTGGTTGATCCGCCGGCAGAGCTCAACACTGGCGAGCATAGTCGTCAGCGGGATGCAGTTACGGTTGACACAACTGCCGCCCAGCTCCGCTTGCTCGATCAGCGTCACCTGCGCACCCAGTTGGGCCGCCCGGGTTGCCGCAGCTGTTCCACCGGGCCCGCCGCCGATCACGATCACATCTGCCATAGAGGACTCCTTCTCGACTACCTTCACACCAGCAGGCGGTAAGGGCTTTCGATCAACTCACGCAGGGCGTTGAGGAAGGCCGCACCGGGTGCGCCGTCAACGATGCGGTGGTCGATGGTCAGGCTGAGGGTCAGCATCGAGCGGCGGGCGATCTGGTCATGATGGATCACCGGCTTCTCGACGATGCGCCCGACGCCGAGGATGGCCACTTCGGGCGGGTTGATGATTGGTGTAAAGCCATCGACGCCGTAGGCGCCCAGGTTAGTGATCGTAAAAGTCGCCCCACTCGCCTCATCAACCGCCAGGCTGCCATCACGGGCGGCCTGAGCCAGCCGGCGCGTCTCCTCGGCCAACTCCGGCACGGTGCGCCGGTCGGCGTTGCGTACCACCGGCACGATCAGCCCGTCGGGCAGGGCCACCGCAACCCCGATATGGATCTCCTCAAGCTGATGGATCTCGTCGCCGATCAGCGTGGCGTTGAGCAGCGGGTGCGCCTTGAGCGTCCTGGCAACCGCCTTCACCAGCAGGTCGGTGTAGGTCAGCTCGAAATCGGCCTTGAGCTGCCCACGCAGGCGCACAAGTTCACTGACATCGATCTCGGTCATGAGCGAGACCTGGGCCATTTGCTGGAGGCTCTGCACCATATTTTCGGCAATGGCCTGGCGCATACCGGTGAAGGGAATGATGCGGGCCGCGCCGGGGGCGGATGCTGGCGGTACAGCGGACGGGGCGGCGGTGGTCGTTGGGGCGGCACCGAAGGCCAGCACATCCTGTTCGGTGATGCGTCCACCTGGGCCGCTACCACGTACCCGCCCCAGGTCAACCCCGCGCTCCTGAGCCAGGCGGCGTGCCGCTGAGGTAGCCAGGATCGACGGCGGGGCGGGGGGCGGGGCAGCCAGGAAGTTGCGCACATCGGCCTCGGTCACCATACCTTCAGCGCCGCTGCCACGCACCTGGCTCAAGTCAACCCCTTGTTCACGGGCGAGGCGGCGGGCTGCCGGCGAGGCTGGCACAAAGCCACCCGCTGCGGGCGGGGCTGGCGGGGCTGCCGCAGGTGGTAGTGAACTTGCGGCGGCCCCGTTGCTTGGGGCCGCTGCCGCGCCCGTAGCTGGCGCAAGCTCGCTGATCGCCGGCAGAGCCTCACCGGGGGCAGTAATAAAGCCGAGTATTGCGCCCACCGGCAGGGTGGCCTTCTCTTGCTGGACAATCCGTAGGACGCCCGCCTCAGCGGCGGTCAGCTGGTAGGTGATCTTCTTACTCATCACCACCGCGACCACCTCGTCCTTCTGGACCGGCTCACCGTCGCGTTTCTGCCACTTGGCGATCACGCCTTCGCTCATCGCCATGCCCAGCTTGGGCATTATGATGCTGCTCGCCATAACTTAGCTTCCTCAATCGGCCGCCCCCAGGCGTTCAAAGATCCCATGCCGGGTGGCTTCGGCCATACAGCGCCCGATATCCACAACGCGTGGACCCTGGTCGCTCAGGCGTACGCTGATCTCCTGATTAGGGTAGATCTCGATCTGTCGTTCACCATCAAGGGCAATCGTACCAGCCTCGGAGGCCAGGTGTACCGTATCACCGATGGCCAGCAGGTGGTGTTCGCGCACAGGGATGCGGGTCACCAGGCCCGGCCCCAGGGGGGCCAGAACTCGCGTGCCACCTTCACCAATAGCCAGGTACATGCCGTGGTTCGTCTGCGCGTCAACGGCGCGTAGGCAGCTACCCACCGCCGAGAGGCCGATTCGCCCCGGCACGGCCTGGGCCAGGACAATCTCACGGATATGGCTGGGATCCCAGATCGCCCGCGTCCCAATGAAGAGATCGCTACTGGTTACCAGGTCAACCAGAGCTATGTCGCTCAGCACCTGATTGATCAAGACCTCGATTCGCTTGGCTCGAAAGGTCGTTGTGGCGCTGTCAACCAGACCAAGGGCGAGCAGGCCAGCGGCCATGCCAGCCACCGTGCCTTCGACCATCACCGGGAAGACATTGTTCGTGCCGGTGGAGACTGGGATGATCGGGACGGAGCCGCAGCCTTTGGCCACCACACGGTTGGTGCCGTCGCCGCCCAGCACAATGATGCAGCTCACCCCCAGCTGGCGCATGCGCTCGGCAGCCACTGTCGAGTCGCCCTCGGTCGACGTCATCGGCATCCCGAGCAGTTCGGCGTGCAGCCGATGCAGCGTGATGCCGTCGATGGCCCGCTCGCCGAGGCCATAATAGTCGGGCATGATCACGACCCGTGCGACCCCGAGGGCCTCCAGCGCCAGCAAGATGCGCTGCAGAATGTTGATCTTCTCGTTATTGTCGAAGACCGAAGCGTGGGCCACCAGGCGCCGAATATCTTTGCCCGAGGCCGGGTTGGCAATAATGCCTACAGTTGACATAACAAACCTGTGTTACTGGGGCGAGGGTTGCAGGGAGAGCCAGGCTCTCCCTGCATACACCTGACCTTACCCCACCGTCGCCTTGACGGCGGCGACCACGCTGGCGGCGCTGGGGATATAGGCATCCTCAAGCGGTGGGCTGAAGGGCACCGAGACGTGGGGGGCGGTGACGGTCTGGGGGGCGGCGTCGAGGTAGGCGAAGGCCTGCTGGGCGGCCAGGGTGACAATGTCGTGAGCGACGCTACAGTAGGGTGTATCCTCATCGACGACCACCAGGCGATGGGTCTTCTTCACTGAGGCGAGGATGGCCTCCTCATCAAGCGGCGAGAGGGTCAGCGGGTCGATCACCTCGACCTCGATGCCCTCCTGGGCCAGCTGAGCAGCCGCTTCCATCGCCACATGGCGCATGCGCCCGATCGCCACCACCGTGGCATCCTTGCCAACGCGCACCAGGTCGGCCTTGCCAAGCGGGATGATATACTCCTCGTCCGGCACCGGCCCTTCCGAGTCGAGCATCGCGATATGCTCAAAGAAGATCACCGGGTCGTTATCGCGGATGGCCGCTGCCAGCAAGCCCTTGGCATTGTACGGCGTGGAGGGCACTACCGTCTTGAGGCCGGGCATATGGGTAAAGACCGAGTAGAGGCACTGCGAGTGCTGGGCGGCCGCACGGAAGCCAGCGCCAATCAGGGTGCGGATGACCAGCGGCACCTGGGCCTTGCCGCCAAACATGTAGCGCAGCTTGCCGCCCTGGTTGTAGATCTGGTCAAGACAGACGCCGAGGAAGCCGACGAACATCAATTCGGCGATGGGCCGCAGGCCGGTTGAGGCTGCGCCGACAGCCGCCCCAATGAAGGCCGACTCGCTGATTGGTGTATCAATCACCCGGCTGCGCCCGAACTCGCGGGCCAGGCCCTTGGTGACGCCAAGCACGCCACCCCAGGCCTCCTCGCCTGCCTCCTCGACAAAGGTTGCCGCCCCACCAGCCACATCCTCACCCAACAGGATCACGTTGGGGTCAAGGCGCATCTCCTGGCGGATGGCCTCGTTGATCGCCTCGCGGAAGGTGATGATCCGAGTTGTCATTGTTGCTACTCCTTTAGCGATAGCTCACATATACGTCGGTCATCAACTCCTCCAACTCGGGGTAGGGCGAAGCCTCGGCAAACTCAACCGAGCCATCGATGACTGCCTTCGCACGTGCATCGATCGCATCAAGCTCCTCGACGGTCAGCAGGCCACGCTCGATCACCCGCTGGCGGAACTGCGTGATCGGGTCGTTCGCCTTATTCTTAGCAAGCTCTTCCTCAGTACGATAGCTGAGCGGATCGCCCTCAAAATGGCCATAATAGCGGAAGCCCTTGGCCTCAAGCAGGGTCGGGCCCTCACCGCGCCGGGCGCGGGCGATTGCCTCGTAGGCGGCCTCATAGACGGCGAAGACATCGGTGCCGTTGACGGCGAAGCCAGGCATATTGTAGGCCGTGGCGCGGTCGGCAATATCCTTCGAGGCGCTATGGTAGTGTACCGGGGTCGATTCGGCGTAGCCGTTATTCTCACAGACGAAGACCACCGGCAGCTTCCAGATCGAGGCCAGGTTCATCGACTCGTGCATGGTGCCCTGCTCAGCGGCCCCATCGCCGAAGAAGCAGACCGTCACCTGGTCGGTACCCTTGACCTTGGCCATCAGGCCGGAGCCGCAGGCCAGCGGGCCACCCGCGCCGACGATCCCATTGGCTCCAAGCATACCCTTATCGACATCGGCGATATGCATCGAGCCACCCTTGCCCTTGCACGACCCGGTCGCCTTGCCATAGAGCTCGGCCATCATCCCGTTAATCTCCACCCCTTTGGCGATACAGTGGCCATGGCCGCGGTGGGTCGAGGTGATAAAGTCACGCTCGCTCAGGTTGGCCATGATCCCGACGCCGATCGCCTCCTCACCGGCGTAGAGGTGGACGAACCCGGGTAGCTTGCCAGCGGCGAAGAGGGCGCTGGCCCGATTCTCGAACTCGCGGATGAGCCGCATCCGCTCGTAGATCCAGAGTAACTTGTCCTGGGTCAGTTCGGCCATCGAAAACCTCCTTTGGTCTTACGGTGTCAACCACAGCGTTGGCGCGCCCGGCCAGCTCTGGCCTAGGCCGGGGGCATGCCCGGGTACCACTCGTCCGGATCGGGCATGACAAAATCAGCCGGGATATCGAAGATCTCCCTTGTCGTCATGGGATCGCCTGCGCTCTCGCAATAGGCCTATGGTACCCGCTTACACCAGAGACCCGATTGTACCATTGTATAGCTGTGGATCGCAAACGCGGCCAGGACGGTACCAGGGCTGATGCAAAGTCCGAATGGCTATCCTTCGGGGCAGGCTCGGCCACAGTATCATATGTCATGATTGTATTGGTTACACAGCAGTAGTATTATAAAAGTTAATTTCGTCTCTTTGGTGTGACTGCCTTTTTACTATTTGTCATCGTCAGGTCGCAGTGCGTGCGCCGCTCTACCAATTAAGTGGGCATACAGCTTGCGCATCGGGACACCGGCTTTTCTTCATGATTCCGAGGTACTCCTATGGTGCAGTTCCTCTCTCTCCATCGTCGTGTCTCCGGTCTCCGCTCATTCTTCGGCCTCCTGCTCAGCCTCACAGTGCTGCTGGCTATCGCCGGGGCTCTGCTGCCCACGACAAAAGTTCTGGCTGCGCCGATCGTGCGCCTGCGTCTCGAACTGGCCCCCGGCACGCCTGACCCGATCCCCTCGGGACAATCGTTTGTGGTGCGCCTGACCTACGAGTGCAGTTCCTCGATCGGTACCGATACGTGCAGCAACATGCAGGTAGTCAGTACTGTACCGGAGGTGCTTGAGGTTATCCAGGTGCTGGGTAATAACGATGTCGAACAGACAAACTATGACCCAGTCACCCGCCAGGCAACCTGGAATTTTCGTGATGCGCTGCCGCTCGGCACCACGGGCCAGATCGAGTTCGAGGTGCGTTATGGCCCCGGTACGACTCCTACCGGCACGACCGGTACGATTACGGCGACGATCTCGGTTGATGGCGGGGCCACGCCCGGCACTGGTCAGCTTACTGCGCCACCGGCCACGGCCAATCCCAACCCTACCCTCAGCAAAGAGTTGGTTGCCGGTGGGGCCAGCGGCGATCTGAGCCTCTACCGCCTTAACTTGTGCTCCGGCACCATCGGGGCCCTCGATCTGACCAACAGCACGATTACCGATACACTGCCCCTTGGTGCTGTCTATGTCAGCTCCGATCCTGCTGGAGTCTATGACAGCGGCAGTCAAACAGTTGTCTGGAGCGGGATTACGGTTGCAGCCAGCGGCTCGGGTTGCCGGAGTTTCGATCTGCTGGTGCGCTATCCCACCAGCGATCCACAGAATGGGATTGGTGTGATCAAGGTCAACCATGGCTTGGTCTCAACCACACCCTTCAGCACCTCGGACGTGCTTACCCGTACCCAGACGATTACCCATGTGCTCGAAGCACCGAACCCACGCCTGGGGCTGAGCAAGAGTATTGCCGGGGCTGAAAATACGCCCGATACGATTGTCGGCGGGACGGTGACCACCACGCTGACGGTTAACAATGTCGGCTCGGCTAGCCCCGAGGGTAATGTTGCGCTTGATAATGTCCAGATTACCGATACGATCCCGCCTGAGTATGCCCCCTTTGCAGTCAACACAGGCGCAGCCGACGCAGTGGCCTACCAGCTCAACGGTAGCTCAAGCTGGATTACGGGCGTCCCTACCGGCACTAATGTTGCCGTCACCAGCTTCCCCGGCTGGAGTACTGGCGATTATGTCTCTGGCCTGCGCTTCAACTTCAACCAGTTGACTATGGAGGATCGCTCGCGCACGGTCAGCTTCCAGAGTTTGATCGTTAACCCGCCCAACGGTAGCACCACCCCCTATACGCCAACGGCGGCCCTGCCCTACACGGTGACCAATACGGCTAGCGCCGGGGCCAGCTATAACGGTAATCCGCTGAGTAATGCGACTGCCGAGGCCACCCTCGAGATCGCTGTGCTCAAGGCGCGCCCTGACCCGCGCAAGACGATCATCAGCGGTAGCCCGGCCCTGCCCCGCGGCACGGTAAGTTATGAACTGCGCCTGCGCAACGGAGCCTTCGAACCGCTCACTGATCCGGTGATCGCCGATCTGCTGCCGAGCGAGGTGATCCTCGACCCGGCTAGCATCACCGTTACCAAAAATATCAGCGGCTGTGCCACCAACCCGAGCTTTAACCAGGTTGCTAACTACAACAGCAGTGGGCGCACCCTGCTGCTCTGGAGTTGGGACGGCAGCGGCTGTAGCCTCCCCTCCGACGATGACCTTCGCATCAGCTACAAGGTCACCGTCAAGGACGGCACCACCGCTGGTAACTATTTTAACCGTATGGCGGTGGTCAACTATGATAACCCTCCCAACAGCACCCGAACGAGTCTCTGTGCTGATGGTGGCAGTGATGAGAGCATCTTTACCACTGACAATACGCTCCAGATCGATATCACCCGGCTCTGCTTTGCCGAAAATGTGCAATTGGTTGTGCGCCCAATCGCCTCGGTGGAGTCGGCCAAGTTTGTGCAGGGCCAGCTTGATACGGCCTTCAGCCGCGACCCGGTGGTTGGACGCACGGTGCCCGGTGGCCTGATTACCTACCAGTTGACTCTGACCAATACCGGCAATCTTACGCTCACCGATCTTTTGCTGGTCGATATTATGCCCTACAAGGATGCTAGCAGTGAGAATGTCGGTGTGCGTGACCAGACCCCCCTTGGCACGGCCTGGACGGTCAAGCTGGCCGGGCCAGTTGTCGTCAGTCCAACCATTCCTGGCCTGAGCATCCGCTATAGCTCGGAGTTGAACCCCTGCCGCGCTACCCTGACCGATGGGCCGAACCCAAGTTGTACGCCGATGGTCGATGGTGACGTGCCCGGCCCGGGTGTCTGGAGTACGCAGATGCCGAGTGACCCGACGACGGTGCGCTCGTTGCGTTTCGACTTCGGCAGCTATGAACTGACGCCTCTGGCCAACCTGCGCTTCACCTTCCCGGCCTTTGCCCCCGACGATGCGCCTATCGCCGAAAATGGCCCTGACGGCACTCCCGGCACCAGCGACGACACGAATGTGGCCTGGAATACCTTCGCCTATGTGGCAACCCGCACTGACGATAGCAGTACCCTGGTGGCTCAGCCGCCCCGCGTGGGTGTAGAGGTACAGAGTGCGACGGATCTGGCCAGCTACGGCAACTATGTCTGGAACGATGTCAACCGTGACGGCATCCAGAACGAGTTGCCCCAGCTTGGGATGAATGGTGTGACGGTGCGCCTCTACCGTGATGACGATGATAACCCGAACACGCCCGGCGACCAGCGCCTGATTGGGATACAGATCACCCGCAACGATGCCAGCGGCAACCCCGGCTACTATCTCTTCAGTGCGCTTGAGTCTGGTATTTACTTTGCCGAGTTTGTCCCGCCCACCGGCTTCACGGTGACAACGCTGAATGCGGGCGAAAATCCGGCTAACGATAGCGACCTCATTGAGGCTAGCGGGCGCACAGATCTGACCAGCCTGAGTGCCGGTGAGAATGACCCGACCTGGGATGCTGGTTTCTATGCAGATCCAGTCAGCCTGGGCAATCGGCTCTTCTTCGATACCAATAACGACGGTCTGGACAACGACGGGGCTGGCAGTGCCGACGGATCCTCGACCGGGATTGCCGGGGTTGACGTTGAGCTCTTCCTCGACAGCAACGGCAACGGTTTCCTCACCGGCCTCGAGCAGAGCCCGATCGCGACGGTGACGACCGATGCGACTGGCTTCTATCTCTTCACGGGGCAGACCCATGCCAATGGGGTGGCCCTCGCAGATACGCTCGCCCTCTACCCTGGCCAGTACCTGATCGGTATCCCCGCCAGCCAGTTCAGCAGTGGTGGCCCCCTGGCGGGCTACCACAGTAGTGGTACGACGATCAATGCGACGGGAACGCTTACCGAGACTTCTGCACCTGACCCGGATACTGATGTTGACCGCGACGATAATGGTGATACGGTGCGCGTGGTTGCTGGCAGCCCGGTGTCCAACCCCTTCGCCTTCTACGACCGTGGGGTGATCAGCAAGGCGGTCTTTGTCGATACGACCAACGAGCCAACTGGTGAAGATGGGGATGCGGGTAGTGCCCCTGGTGGTACCCTGATTGCCGACGAGGCCAGTAACCTGACGCTTGATTTCGGCTTCTACACCCTCAGCCTGGGCGATCTGGCCTGGGACGATGACGGGGCAGGTGGCGGAACCCGCGTCAATGGCCTGCGTGACGTTGGCGAGAGTGGACTGAACGGCATCACCGTTACCCTCCAGTTGCTGCCGAGTAGTGGTACCACGGCCCTCTTCACCACTACCAGCAGCGCCACCGGGGCCTACAGCTTCACCGGCCTGGCCCAGGGCAGCTACCGCGTGCGTTTCACGCCCCCCACTGGCTATGTCAGCACCCGTGATACCGCTGGCACAGGGAGCCCTGGCGGCAATCTCAATGATGATGACAATGGTGCAGGCACAGGCACGGGGCAACTCACCAGCGCGGCTCTGAGCCTGACCCCCGGTATTAGCGTAACACTGAGCCAGAATGTGGTGATCAGTACCACCGGCAGCACCTTTGACCCGACCCTCGACTTCGGCCTGGCGCGCCACTACTCGCTGGGTAATCGGGTCTGGAACGATGCCAATAACAATGGCCTCCAGGATCCTGGCGAGCTCGGTATCCGCAGTGTGACATTGCGCCTCTATGTGACGAATGGCATTACCGAGAGCCGTGCATTGGGGATCGATGGCAGTCAGGTAGATGATGTAACGACCAATGCTAATGGTTACTACCGCTTTGATAACCTGCCGGCCGGCGACTATATTGTTGAGATCCTTGCCAGTGAGTTGACCACGAATGAACTGCGTGGCTACCATAGCAGTACCGGCAGCGGTACGCCCTTGCCCTATGAGCCCGCGCCTGATCCGGATAATGATGTCGATCAGGACGACAATGGCACAACTACCGGTGCAGTGGTACGCAGCGGGGTGATCAGCCTGGGCGACGGCAGCGGCACGCAGGAGCCGACTGGCGACAATGACCCGGGCACGAATCCGCTGACGGGTGAGGCCCCCAACAACCAGTCCAACCGCACGCTCGACTTCGGCTTCGTGCCGATCTACTCCCTGGGCAACCGGGTCTGGTTCGACCGCGACAACAGCGGGGCGCTTGATGCCGCCGACGGGGCCAGCCCTGGCCTCGATGGGGTCGTGCTGCGCCTGCTTGATGCTACGGGCAATCCAGCCACCACCATCACTGGTACGCTGGTGCCGACCCAGGCCACCAGCGGTGGCGGCTACTACCGCTTTGACAACCTGCCGGCCGGCGACTACCTGGTGGAGGTGATGAGCAGCAACTTTAGTGCGCCGGGCGTACTCGCAGGCTACCTCAGCAGTAGCGGCAGCCTGCAGGAGGCCGACCCCAACAGCAACGTTGACAACAACGACAATGGCCTCGATACACCCGTAACTGGGGCCATTCGCAGCGCGGTGATCACGCTGGGGCCGGGCGAGAGTGAGCCGACCAATGACGATGATCCGAGCACGAACCCGCAGGCGGGCGAGTCGCGCAACGACCGCGCCAACCGCACGCTGGACTTCGGCTTTGTTGAGCCGATCAGTCTGGGCAACCGGCTCTTCTTCGATACCAATAACGACGGCCTGGACAACGACGGGGCTGGCAGTGCCGACGGCTCCTCGGCCGGGATCGCCGGGGTGACGGTGCAACTCTTCCTCGACGGCGACCGCGATGGGCAACTCATCGGCCTCGAGCAGAGCCCGATCGCGACGGCGACTACCGATGCGAGCGGCTTCTACCGCTTTACCGAGCAGACCCACGCTGGTGGGATAGCACTCGGCGCAGCGGTGCCGCTCTACCCCGGTCAGTACCTGGTGGGCATGCCCGCCAGCCAGCTTGCCGGCGGCGGCCCTCTGGCGGGTTACTACAGCAGTGGCACGACGATCGACGCCAGTGGGGTGCTGAGCGAGACGCTTGCGCCTGACCCCAACAATCAAACCGACCACGACGATAACGGCACGCGCCAGGCCAGTGGCTTCTTCACGGGCGGCGTGTTGAGCCAGCCGTTGCTGGTGTTGGCTGACCTGGCCCCCACCGGCGAGCTGGAAGGGGCGGGCACGGCCCCTGGCCCGCTCAGCATCGACGACGATGACAGCGACCTGACCCTCGACTTCGGCTTCTACACCCTGGGCCTGGGCGACCTGGTCTGGGAGGATAACGGGGCCAGTGGCGGCACCGCCGTGAATGGCCTGCGGGACGGCGGCGAGAGTGGCCTGAACGGCATCACCGTTACTCTCCAGCTATTGCCGAGCAATAGCACCACGGCCCTTTTCACGACCACCAGCAGCGCCACCGGGGCCTACAGCTTTACCGGGCTGGCCCAGGGCAGCTACCGGGTACGGCTCACCACGCCCACCGGCTATGCCAGCACCCGCGACACGGCTGGCACAAGCACGCCGAACGGTAATCTCAATGATGACGATAACGGCCCCGGTACGGCGACGGGTGTGATCACCAGTGCGGCGCTGAGCCTGAGCCCCGGCAGTACGGGTGCACTGAGCCAGAGTGTGGTGATCAGTGACACCGGTAGTACGTTTGACCCGACGCTCGACTTTGGCCTGGTGCGCCGCTACTCGCTGGGCAACCGGGTCTGGAGTGATCCCGACAACAGCGGCACGCAGGAGGCTGGCGAGCTGGGACTGAGCGGGGTGAGCCTGCGGCTGCTGCAGAGTAACGGCATCAGCGTGGCCCTCGACATCAGCGGTGCCGCCGTGCTCAGTCAGACCACCGATGCTGACGGTTACTACCGCTTTGACAACCTGCCGGCTGGCGACTACCTGGTGGAGGTGCTGGCCGACAACTTCAGCGGCAGCGCGGCCCTGCGTGGCTTTGCCAGCAGCAGCGGGGCGGGCCAGGAGGCCGACCCGAACAACGATGTCGATCAGAATGACAACGGCCTGGATACACCGGTCGCGGGGGCCATCCGCAGCGGCGTGATCAGCCTGGGCGAGGGCAGTGGCACGGAGGAGCCGACTGGCGATAATGACCCGAGCACCAACCCGCTGGCGGGTGAGGCCCCCGACAATCAGGCCAATCGCACACTGGACTTTGGCTTCGTGCCGATCTACGCGCTGGGCAATCGGGTCTGGTTCGACCGCGACAACAGCGGGGCGCTTGATGCGGGTGACGGGGCCAGCCCTGGCCTCGACGGCGTGGAGTTGCGCTTGCTTGATGCTACGGGCAATCCGGCCACCACCATCACTGGTACGCTGGTGCCGACCCAGGCCACCAGTGGCGGTGGCTACTACCGCTTCGACAACCTGCGCGCCAGCGACTACCTGGTGGAGGTGGTGAGCACCAACTTCAGCGCCCCCGGCGTGCTCACAGGCTTCCTCAGCAGTAGCGGCAGCCTGCAGGAGGCCGACCCCGATAGCGACGTTGACAACAACGACAATGGCCTCGATACACCGGTCGCGGGGGCCATTCGCAGCGGGGTGGTCACGCTGGGGCCGGGCAACAGTGAGCCGACCAGTGACGATGACCCGAGCACGAATCCGCAGGCGGGCGAGTCGCGCAACGACCGCGCCAACCGCACGCTCGACTTCGGCTTTATTGAGCCGGTCAGTCTGGGCAACCGGCTCTTCTTCGATACCGATAACGATGGCCTCGACAACGATGGCACCGGCGCGGCTCCCGGCTCCTCAAGCGGGATAGCCGGGGTCACGGTGCAACTCTTCCTTGACAGCGACCGCGATGGGCAGTTGACCGGCCTGGAGCAGAGTCCGATCGCGACGGTGACGACCGATGCGAGCGGCTTCTACCGCTTTACCGAGCAGACCCACGCTGGTGGGATAGCACTCGGCGCAGCGGTGCCGCTCTACCCCGGTCAGTACCTGGTGGGCATGCCCGCCAGCCAGCTTGCCGGCGGCGGCCCTCTGGCGGGTTACTACAGCAGTGGCACGACGATCGACGCCAGTGGGGTGCTGAGCGAGACGCTTGCGCCTGACCCCAACAATCAAACCGACCACGACGATAACGGCACGCGCCAGGCCAGTGGCTTCTTCACGGGCGGCGTGTTGAGCCAGCCGTTGCTGGTGTTGGCTGACCTGGCCCCCACCGGCGAGCTGGAAGGGGCGGGCACGGCCCCTGGCCCGCTCAGCATCGACGACGATGACAGCGACCTGACCCTCGACTTCGGCTTCTACACCCTGGGCCTGGGCGACCTGGTCTGGGAGGATAACGGGGCCAGTGGCGGCATCGCCGTGAATGGCCTGCGGGACGGCGGCGAGAGTGGCCTGGCAGGGATTAGCCTTACCCTGGAGTTGCTGCCAGCGAGTGGTAGTACCGTGTTGCTCACGACGACGAGCAGTGCCACTGGTACCTACAGCTTTACCGGGCTGGCCCAGGGCAGCTATCGCGTGCGCTTCACGCCCCCCAGCGGCTATGCCAGCACCCGCGACACTGCCGATACGAACAATCCCGACGGCAATCGCAACGACGACGACAACGGCCCCGGTGCGACAACTGGCGTGATCACCAGCGCGGCTCTGAGCCTGACCCCCGGTAGCCCGGGTGCGCTGAGCCAGAGTGTGGTGGTCAGTACCACCGGCAGCACGGTTGACCCGACGCTCGACTTCGGCCTGGTGCGCAGCTACTCGCTGGGCAACCGGGTCTGGAGTGATCCCGACAACAGCGGCAGGCAGGAGAGCGGCGAGTCCGGCCTGAGCGGGGTGAGCCTTCGCCTGCTGCAGAGTAACGGCATCAGCGTGGCCCTCGACCTCAGCGGCGCCGCCGTGCTCAGTCAGACCACCGATGCTGATGGTTACTACCGCTTCGACAACCTGCCGGCTGGCGACTACCTGGTGGAGGTGTTGGCCGACAACTTCAGCGGCAGCGCGGCCCTGGATGGATATGCCAGCAGCAACGGGGTGGGCCAGGAGCCCGACCCGAACAGTAATGGCGATCTGAACGACAATGGCCTTGATCCACCCGTGGCGGGTGCCATTCGCAGCGGCGTGATCAGCCTGGGCGACGGCAGCGGCACGCAGGAGCCGATTGGCGATAATGATCCGAGCACCAACCCGCTGGCGGGTGAGGCCCCGAATAATCAGTCCAACCGCACGCTCGACTTCGGCTTTGTCGAGCCGGTCAGTCTGGGCAATCGGCTCTTCTTCGATACCAATAACGACGGTCTGGACAACGATGGGGCTGGCAGTGCCGATGGCTCCTCGAGCGGGATCGCCGGGGTGACGGTGCAGCTCTTCCTCGACCGCGACCGCGATGGGCAACTCACCGGCCTGGAGCAGAGTCCGATCGCCACAGTGACGACCGATGCAACCGGCTTCTATAGTTTCACTGCGCAGACCCATGCTGCCGGGGTGGCCCTTAGTACGCCCATCCCCCTCGCCCCTGGCCAGTACCTGGTGGGCATGCCCGCCAGCCAGTTCGCCAGCGGCGGCCCTCTGGCGGGCTACCACAGCAGCGGCACGACCATCGACGCCAGCGGGGTGCTGAGCGAGACGCTTGCGGCCGACCCCAACAACGGAATCGACCGTGACGATAACGGCACGCTGCAGGCGAGCGGGGCAACCTTCTTGCCCGGCGGCGTGCTGAGCCAGCCGCTGCTGGTGTTGGCTGACCTGGCCCCCACCGGCGAGCCGGAAGGGGCGGGCACGGCCCCTGGCCCGCTCAGCATCGACGACGATGACAGCGACCTGACCCTCGACTTCGGCTTCTACACCCTGGGCCTGGGCGACCTGGTCTGGGAGGATAACGGGGCCAGTGGCGGCACCGCCGTGAATGGCCTGCGCGAGGTGGGTGAGGCCGGGATGGCAGGGGTCGGCCTGGAGTTGCTGCCAGCGAGTGGCAGTACCGTGTTGCTCACGACGACGAGCAGTGCCACTGGTACCTACAGCTTCACCGGCCTGGCCGAGGGCAGCTATCGCGTGCGCCTCACGCCCCCCAGCGGCTATGCTAGCACCCGCGATACCGCCGGGACGAACACTCCCGATGGTAACTTCAACGACGACGACAACGGCCCCGGCGGGACAACCGGCGTGATCACCAGTGCGGCTCTGCCTCTGGTTCCTGGTAGTAGCGGAACACTGAGCCAGAGTGTGGTGATCAGTACTACCGGCAGCACGGTTGACCCGACCCTCGATTTCGGCCTGGTACGCAGCTACTCGCTGGGCAACCGGGTCTGGAGTGATCCCGACAACAGCGGCACGCAGGAGGCTGGCGAGCTGGGACTGAGCGGGGTGAGCCTGCGGCTGCTGCAGAGTAACGGCATCAGCGTGGCCCTCGACATCAGCGGTGCCGCCGTGCTCAGTCAGACCACCGATGCTGACGGTTACTACCGCTTTGACAACCTGCCGGCTGGCGACTACCTGGTGGAGGTGCTGGCCGACAACTTCAGCGGCAGCGCGGCCCTGCGTGGCTTTGCCAGCAGCAACGGCGCGGGCCAGGAGGCTGACCCGAACAATAATGGTGATCTGAACGACAATGGCCTTGATCCACCCGTGGCGGGTGCCATTCGCAGCGGGGTGATCAGCCTGGGCGACGGCAGCGGTACGGAGGAGCCGACCAACGATAATGACCCGAGCACCAACCCGCTGGCTGGTGAGGCCCCCAACAACCAGTCCAACCGCACGCTGGACTTCGGCTTCGTGCCCTTCTACTCGCTGGGCAACCGGGTCTGGAGTGATCCCGACAACAGCGGCACGCAGGAGGCTGGCGAGCTGGGACTGAGCGGGGTGAGCCTGCGGCTGCTGCAGAGTAACGGCATCAGCGTGGCCCTCGACATCAGCGGTGCCGCCGTGCTCAGTCAGACCACCGATGCTGACGGTTACTACCGCTTTGACAACCTGCCGGCTGGCGACTACCTGGTGGAGGTGCTGGCCGACAACTTCAGCGGCAGCGCGGCCCTGCGTGGCTTTGCCAGCAGCAACGGCGCGGGCCAGGAGGCTGACCCGAACAATAATGGTGATCTGAACGACAATGGCCTTGATCCACCCGTGGCGGGTGCCATTCGCAGCGGCGTGATCAGCCTGGGGCCGGGCGAGAGTGAGCCGACCAACGACGATGACCCGAGCACCAACCCGCTGGCGGGTGAGGCCCCGAATAACCACTCTAATCGTACAGTCGACTTCGGCTTTGTGCCGCTCTCTGCCCTGGGCAACCGTGTCTGGCTCGATCTGAACAAGGACGGCGTGCAGGATGCTGGCGAGCCGGGTGTGGCCGGTGTGCCGGTCACGCTCTACGAGTCTGATGGGCGCACGGTGATCATGACCACCACCACCGGTGCCGATGGCCTGTACCTGTTCGAGGATCTGATGCCAGGCACCTACGTGATCGGCTTCGATCTGCCCCCAGGCTTTGCGCGTAGCCCGGCTGGCGGCACCAGCGACCCGGAGTTTGATAACGATGCCGACCTGATCAGTGGCCTCACGCGCACGATCAACCTGCCCGCTGCTACGACCGACCTGAGTTGGGATGCCGGTATCTTCTACACTGCCAGCCTGGGTGACCGGGTCTGGCTTGACCGTAATGCCAACGGTATTCAGGATAATGGCGAGCCAGGCATACCGGGCATTCCCGTTACCCTCTATGCTGCCGACGGCACAACGGTGATCAGCACAACCAGCACTGATGCTAACGGCTTCTACGGTTTTGAGAACCTGGAACCCATGACCTATACAATTGAATTCAGCAGACCAAACGGATTTGAGATCAGCCCTCTTCTTCAGGGTTCTGATCCAGGTGCTGACAGTGACGTCAATCCGGCCACCGGGCGCACCACCCTGATCGTGATCGATCCCGATGAGCATGATCCGACCTGGGATGCTGGCCTCTTCCAGCGTGTGCGGCTAGGCAATCTGGTCTGGCTTGATCGTAACAACAACGGTCTGGTCGATCAAGGTGAGGCTGGCATCGCTGGTGTGCCCGTCCAGCTCTACCAGGACGCCAATGCTGACGGCGTGCCCGACGGTGCGGCCCTGGCCAGCGCTACGACCGACGGGAATGGTCGCTACCTGTTCGACAACCTTCTGCCGGGGCTCTACCTGCTTGAGATCACACCGCCCGAGGGTTATCGTTCAAGCAGTGGCCAGAACGTATCGTTGGTTGGCCCGTACGAGCCAGCCCCCGACCCGAACAATGACCGTGATAACGACGACAATGGCAGCCAGGTGCTCAGCACGACCATCCGTAGCGGCAGCGTCACCCTGTGGAGTCTGGCTGAGCCTGATGTGGCAATTGACGGTGACGACCTTAACGGCAACCTCACCGTCGACTTTGGCCTGTTTCTGCCCGCAGCCCTTGGTAACTATACCTGGTACGATCGCAACGGCGATGGATTGAAAAACCCGGGCGAGCCAGGTGCCCCCAACATCCTGGTCACGCTCTGTAACCCTGATGGCAGCCCTATCCTCAATGAGTCAGGGCAGCCCATTACGACCACCACCGATACCGATGGCTTCTTCCTCTTCGAGCAGCTCATCCCCGGCAGCTATCGCGTACGGTTTAGCCAATTGCCTTCCGGCTTCACCTTTACTAGCCCTGGTGGTGATAGCGACGCCAACCCCAACACCGGCTTGACGAATCCGGTCACCCTCGAGCCGGGTGATCGCAACCTCGACCTCTGGGCCGGGCTGATCAATCCAACCGCCATCAGCCTGAGCAGCTTCGTGGCCCAGCGTCTCCCAGGGGCAGTGGAACTGCGCTGGCAGACCGGTAGCGAATGGAACAGTCTGGGTTTCCACATCCTGCGTAGTCTTGAGCCAGAGGCTGTCGGTGCTGTGACAATCACCCCGGCGCTGATCAGGGCCAGTGGTAGTTCACAGATCGGCGCAGATTACAACTGGCACGATCCTGCGCCACCGACTGGGCAGCGGGTCTACTACTGGCTTCAGGAGCTTGCACTTGATGGACAGAGCACCATCTATGGCCCCGTCAGTGTTGGCCCTGAGTTGAGCAACACTGGCTTCCGCGTCCATCTGCCACTGGTGCAACGTTGACGACATGGTTTGAGCATGGCGGGCGAGGGACTCAGGCTCCCTCGCCTCCTCTCACAAATCCTTTGCGTGTAAGATAGCCCGGGCGAGGGCCGTAACCCTCCCCTGGTGCCTTCCCGTTGCTTTCCGCCTTCGCCGCGTGATCCGGGAGAAACGTATGCGCCAGCTGATCTTGCTACCGATCCTGTTGATCGTCCTGCTGGGCAGTCAGGGTGTGCAGAAGGCCCTGGCCGATGATGAGCCGCCAGGGGCCGCGATGGCACTGACGGAGACGGCTGAGCCGCCGCCACCGCCGACGGAGACGCCTCTACCGACCGCGACGGATATACCGCCCCCACCACCGCCACCACCCGTGACGCCTCTGCCGAGCGAGACGCCGGTGCCACCTACGGCGACAGCGGCTGTGCCTACTGCCACGGCCGTCCCGCCTACTGCTACGGCCATCCCGCCTACAGAGACACCCTCCCCAGTGACTGAGTCGGAGGGCGAAGAGCGTAACACGTCGACCAGAACCCCATCGCCCAGCCCGACGCTTGAGCCGAGCCCGACGCTTGAGCCGAGCCCGACGTTTGAGCCGAGCCCGACGCTTGAGCCGAGCCTTACCCCATTGCCTACGGCCATTCCTCTCCCACCAACCCCTACCATCCGTCTCTCGCGTCCGGGCATGCCACGCGCTGGTGCTAGCAGTAGTCTCCCGCTCTGGGCGCTGTTTGGCCTGGGCCTCGTGGGGACGCTGGCTGGCTGGTTCATCCGTCGCAGGTGAGCTGAGGGCGGCGCATGATTTTGCCCTCCTTGCGCAGATCGCTCTTTGGGCGTATTGTTCTTGACATACCTGAAGGGTGAGAAGAAGCTTAGGAGTGTTGCATGGCATCCATGGTGCGCCTGCTCGATCTTGGTCTGGTTGATCCTGTTCGTTCGCAGACGGTCTATCACGCGGTCGCCCATGCTTTTGACGACCAGACTCCCGATACGATCATTCTGGTTGGGCCTAATGCGCCCTATGTTTGCATCGGCTATCATCAGGAGCTAGAGAAGGAGGTTGATACCGCCTACTGCCGCGAGGCGGGCCTGCCAGTGCTGCGGCGTGAGGTCGGCGGTGGGGCGGTCTATCTCGATGAGCACCAACTCTTCGCCCAGTGGGTCTTCCGGCGCTCGAATTTGCCAGCAGGCCTCGCGGCCCGCTTCGAGTACTACATTCGCCCACTGGTGGCCACCTACCACGAGCTTGGCATCGAGGCGTACCTGCGCCCGATCAATGATGTGCAGGTGGGCGGGCGTAAGATCGGTGGCACCGGGGCGATGGCCGTCGGTGAGGCCGAGGTGCTCGTCGGGAGCCTGATGTTCGACTTCAACAGCGAGTTGATGTCCCGTGTGCTCAAGGTCAGCTCTGAGAAGATGCGCGACAAGATCTTCCAGAGTCTGCAAGAGTATATGACGACAATGCGCCGTGAGCTGGGCACGCCACCTGCGCGTGAACACGCCCAGGCGATCTACCTCAGCCAGTGTGAACGCATGCTCGGCCTGACGATTGTCCCTGGTACGCTCACGCCCAGGGAATTGGCCATGGCCGAGGCTCTCGATGCGCGTTTCGTCAGCGATGAGTGGCTCTACCAGAAGGGCGGCTTGCGCCAGAGTGGCGTGAAGATCCACGAGGATGTGCGCGTGGTCGAGGCGGCCCACAAGGCTCCCGGCGGCCTGGTGCGCGTGACGGCCCGCCTGCGCGAGGGGCGCATCGACGACATCAGCTTCTCCGGCGACTTTACCATCCTGCCGACCCTCGCCGTGGGTGCTCTGGAGCAGGCTCTGCGTGGGATTGTCGCCGAGCCCACTGCCCTCGCGGCGGCTCTGCGCGAAGCCTATCGTGCGCTTGCCATCCAGGCTCCCGGTCTCACCCCTGAGGATCTGGCCGCCGCTGTCCTGGCGGCTGCGGCGTAGTACACCGTCCGAATCATCCCGCATCCCTCTCCACTCCGAGCAGGGCCGGGTTGAAGAGTTGGGCGAAGCAGAAGATCACCAGGATGATCCCAGCGACGGCGATCACCTGGCCGGCGGCAAAGACGCCGCCGGTCACACCGGCAATGAAGGTGCCGATCGGCATACTGAACTGGGCAATCACCCGGCGCACGGCAAAGACTCGTCCCTGCAACTCGCGTGGGGTGCGGGTCTGCCAGATGCTCTGGGAGTGGGCATTGAGGATGGGGATGGTCATGGTCATGGCCATCCCGACAGCAGCGCTGAGCAAGAGCAGCGGCGAGAGTCCCAGCACGACCTGGAGCACGCCCCCAATGATCATTGGGATGAGCACGCCGTAGACGCGCCGCTGGCGCAGGCCGCCCCATGTGCTGATCAGCACCCCGCCAAGTACTCCGCCGATGCTCATGGCCGAATTGATCAGCGCCAGGGCCGTCTCGAAGCTGAAGCCGCGGCTGCTCCAGTCGGCGGCCAGATCATCGCGGATCAGCAAGGGCAGCAGCACCTCCACGGGTGCGGCGCTAAAGTTGGCGACAGTGAAGGTGCCCAGGAGCCAGAGCATCGCCGGGCGCTCCCAGATATAGCGTGCTCCGGTGCGCACATCGGCCCAGATACTGGGGCGCTCCCCTTCCGCAGCCTCCAGGTCGGCCCGCTTCGGCGAGGGGATCTGCAGCAGGAGGAGGGTGATCACGGCGACGACAAAGGTCAGCACGTCCAGCCCGATGGCCAGGATCGTGCCGTCACGTAGCCCGGCGAGCTGGCTCGCAAGCGGCTCCGGCAGCAGGCCCTGGCGGGCCAGGGCGGGCAGGGCGATCATACTGGCTGCCATAGCTGGCGCAAACACACCCGAGAGTGCCCAGATCGTCTGCATCATGCCGTTGGCCCGTGGTAAGCGTTCGGGTGGCACAAGCATCGCGTAGGAGGTGTCGAAGGCCGAGTCGTGGAAGGTATTAGCCACGCCGGCCAGCACCATCAGCGGGAGCAACAGGCCAAGTTGGAGCATCCCGCTGGCGATCAGCCCGATCAGGGCCAGGCTTACCAGGCCACTCAGCGTATCACTCACGATCATCGTCCAGCGCCGGTCGGCGCGGTCGGCCCAGGCCCCACCAATTGGCGCAGCGATCAGCCCGGCGACAAAGTAGGCCAGGCCGATTGAGGCCAGGGCAAAGGCCAGTTCCTGGCGCTGCTCGGCGGCTGGATAGGCCGTCTGGGTCAGCCAGATCGTGATCGCAAAGCCACTGATCGCGCTACCGAAGATCGAGAAGGCCTGGGTCACCCAGAGGATCAGAAAGGTGCGCCAACCGTGAGCCGGGTAGTCCGTCTCATCCTTCATCCTTCATCCTTCATCCTTCATCCTACAGGCGGCCCTGGGCCTTCAAACGCAGGTAGGCGTTGATGACCCCGGCGCTGAGGCGATCGGCTGGCACATCAAGACAGAGCACACCGCGCTGGTGCAGTTGTTCAAGCAGGGCGCGCCGCTCATCAAGCAAGCCCTCGGCCACGGTGCGCCGATAGAGATCCCCGGTGTTCTGCAGGGGTTGCCCAGCTGCCCCGCTCACAAAAGGGTCGCTCACCGTCACACAGAGCGGCAGGTGCTGGCGAGCCAGGCGGCTCAGGTGGAGCACCAGGCTACCAGCCGCTTCGGGCACGGCTAGATCGGTGAAGAGCACAATCAGTGCCCGGCGGCGCTGGCGGCGGGCCAGGTAAGCCAGGGCCGCACCATAGTCGGCTTCGACTGGCTCCGGCTGCAGGTTGTAGAGGGCCTCGATCAAGAGCTGGATCTGCGGTTTGCCCCGGCGCGGGGCCACAAAGTTGCGCACCTGGTCGCTGAAGGTCAACAGCCCGACCTGGTCGCCGCGCAGCCCGGCCACGTAGCTGAGCATGAGCGCCGTATTGACGGCGTAATCGATGCGCATCAATTCGCCGACCGGTGGGGCCATCAGTCGGCCACAGTCGATCAGACAGATCACCTGCTGACTACGCTCGGCCTGGTACTCTACGCTGATCGGTCGGCCACGGCGGGCGGTCGCCTTCCAGTTGATCTGCCGAAACTCATCGTCGGGCGTATAGTCGCGCAACCGCTCGAACTCACCGCCCGGCCCGCGCAGGCGTGAGGCGCGCAGGCCCAACTCGTGCAAGAGCCCCTTGCGCGCCAGCAGGTCGTACTTGCGCAGCTCGAGCAGGTTGGGATAGACGCGCACCGGCGCCGCCAGGGCGTAGCTCACCTGGCGTTGCAGCACACCCAGCGGCCCGTTGAAGCGCACCACCACATCGCCGAAGTTATAGTCGCCGCGGCGCAATGGACGGACATAGTAGCGTGCCTCGAAGACGGCAGAGGGTCCAATCGTCCCGCTGATCAGCCCGCTAGCGCAGGGAAAAGCATGGGGGTATTCGTCGCGCAGGGTGAAGCGCACTGGCCGTGGTGTCGTATTGGCCAGGATCAGGGTTACTCGATTCTCAGCCCCAAGCGAGAGGCGCTGCTCGTGGATGCGCTCGACCTCGATCTGCTCGCGGCGCACTACCAGCAGCGCATCACTCACCGTCAGTATGCCAAGCAGGCCCAGGTAGATCGCCGCCAGCCAGATCAGCCCCGGGGCGAGGGCCGCCAGCGCGATCAGCGGGGCTGCCAGTAGCAGCAGCATAAGCAGGCGTGGGGTAGGCAGCATCGGCCTATTGTACCCCAAGCGCATAGAGGCCAGGCGGCACGGGGTGTGGCGTACGTTTTCGGACGGCTCGCAGGCCGCTCCATCGGTCTACCGGAGCCGGCGCAGGCCGGCTTCGTAGCTGTAGCCCGCGGCTTCAGCCGCGGGCGGAGCTATACGCCACACCAGGCGGCTCCAAACCAGCCGTGGCACCTACCCTGGTGCTATAATTAGGCAGTAGAACAAAAGTAATGCTGTTACCTGCGCCAGACCTGACAGGTC
Organism: uncultured Chloroflexaceae bacterium; assembly: GCA_964592425.1. GTDB lineage: Bacteria > Chloroflexota > Chloroflexia > Chloroflexales > Chloroflexaceae > Viridilinea. The sequence continues at coordinate 43,781 of CAZQCG010000023.1, read as the reverse complement.
TGCCAGACCTGTCAGGTCTCATACAGCAGGAGGTATTCCATGAGCCGATCTGAGCTTGAGCCTGGTGCCTCCCTGCGTGGCGGCATGCTGCTGCCGCTTGATGCGGCCCTCCCGCCGGTGCCCCTTGAACAGACGACGATCAACGTAGAGGTGCTCGGCCCGCTCGCCGAGACCAACGTCACGCAGCGCTTTCGTCACCACCACCACGCACCTCTTGATGCCCTCTATGTCTTCCCCCTGCCCGAAGAGGCCGCCATCAGCGCCTTCGAGCTCGAGGTCGGCGCACGCCTGATCCGTGGTGAGCTACAGCCCCGTGCCGCCGCCGAGGCGGCCTATCAGGATGTCGCCCGGCGTGGTGGCGCGGCGGCGCTCTTGTCCCAGACACGCCCCAATCTCTTCAGCCTTGAGCTGGCTAACCTGCAGCCTGCCGAACTGGTTGAGGTGCGCCTGCGCTTCTTCAGCCAGGTGCCCTTCGACGATGGTTGGTTCAATCTGGCCATTCCGACGGTTGTCCTGCCGCGTTACTTTCCTGACACAACCCCCGTGCGCCCTCAGGATGGGGCCGTCCCCCTGTTACCCGAAGGCCAGCCCGCCCATCGCCTCAGCCTGCAAGTCAGCCTCAACCTTGGTCGCCTGGCCGCCGTCGAGGCGGCCGGGTTTGTGCTTGATCTGGTTGAGCAGCATGGTCGCACTGTGGCCACCCTGCGCGACCCGGAGGCCGTCCCTGACCGCGATATGGTGCTGCGTTACCGCCCGGCGGGCGATAGTTATGCTGCGGCGGCCTTCGCCTATCGTCAGGCCGGTCGGCCCGGCGCGGCTATGCTTATGCTGACCCCGCGGGCCCTGCCTGAGCCCGACGAACTGCTGCCACGCGAGGTGCTCTTTGTGCTTGACCGCAGCGGCTCAATGGGTGGTACGAGCATGGCCCAGGCCCGCAATGCTCTGCGCGCCTGTCTGCGTGCGCTCAATCTGGGTGACAGCTTCAACATCTTCCCCTTCGACGACCGGGTTGAGCAGCTTGCCCCGACGCCGCTGCGTTTTACCCAGGCCGCCGTCGATAGCGCTGATGCTTTTATCGCCGGGATTGAGGCCCGCGGCGGCACCGAGATCGCTGGAGCGATCAGTGCAGCCCTGGCTCAGCCCCCCGACCGCAGCCGCCTGCGCGTGCTCGTCTTTCTCACCGATGGTGCCGTGGCCAATGAAGATGAGGTGCTGCGGCTCCTGGCTGGCAAGATTGGTGCAGCGCGCATCTTCGCCTTCGGCATCGGTTCAGCCGTCAACCGCATGCTGCTCAAGCGCCTGGCTGCTCTTGGGCGTGGTACCGCCGAGTATATCCTGCCTGGCGAGGCAATTGAGCCAGCCGTGCAACGCTTCCAGCGCCGGGCAGCTATGCCGTTGATGCGTGATCTGCAAGTCAGCTGGGGTGCGGCCACCCTGGTTGATTGGCTGCCCGAGCCCCTGCCCGACCTCTATGCCGGCCAGCCCCTGGTGCTGCTGGCCCGCTACCACGCTCCCCGGCCCCAGCAGGCCGAGGTAGTTGTCCAGGGTGAGACCAGCCAGGGCCGTTTTAGTGAGCGCCTGTTGCTCGATCTGCCCGTCACTACCCCCGACCGGCAGGGGGTCTGGGCGGCCCTGCCGCAACTCTGGGCGAAGGCCCGCCTGGCCCTGCTTGAAGATCATGCCCGCCTCGATCCAGCCCGCGCCCAGGCCCTCGAGAGCGAGATCCGTGCGTTGGCGATGGAATATGGCCTGCTCAGCAGTCAGACGGCCTTTGTCGCGCTTGAAGAGCCTTCCCCCGCTGCGTCAGGCCACCGGGCTGCGCTGCGGGTGATCGTGCCGGTACACCTGCCCGCTGGCACTATGCGTGATGCCTTCGAGCCTGCCCCTGGTCTGCTGGGTGGCCCACCGTCCGCCTCGGCACATTTCGCGATAGCCGCCCCCCGCGAGGCGGCCCACCGCCAGGCCGGCGGCAGCATGGCCCGTACCTTCCAGAAGCGCCTGCAGGAAGACAGCGCCCGTGCGGCCCACCCTGCCGCCGCTCCTTTACCGAGCCGCCCCGCCCCCCGTGAGCCATCCCCCACTGAGCGGCGCGATGCGGCTCTGCGCTTGCTGGCGCGCACGCAGGCGGTCAATGGCACCTGGGCCGACGATGAACCCCTGACCGTCCTGGCGGCCCTGGCCTTTGCCCTGGCTGGCCACACGGCGCGGCGCGGCGACTTCCGCCCCCAGCTGGCGCGTACCGCCCGCTGGCTTGCCGCCCGCCCCACACTCTCGGCTGAGGCAGGCCAGGCCCTGCATAGCCTGGAGGGCGCGCCGCCCGATCCTGCCGCCCTGCGTGCCCTCGCCCTCGCCACCATCCAGGCCGCTGGCTTCAGCCTTGCCCAGTTATCTAGCGCTCAGCAACTCGGCGGCGACGCCGATGGGGCCGTGCTGCCGGTGGGCACCGCGCCCACCCCGCTCTCCGTCAGCGGGCTGCGCCTGACCGCCGCTCTCGCCATCCTGGTTGTGGGTTAGCGCGGCACTTCGACGCGGGCAAGGATGCGCGCCAGCGCCAGGTCAGGGTTGAGGCCCTCCAACTCAGCTTCAGGGCGCATAATGATGCGGTGGCGGTAAACCGCTGGCACCAGCGCTTTGACATCGTCGGGGGTGACGTAGCTGCGCCCCTGGGTGGCAGCATAGGCTTTGGCCGTGAGCAGCAGGGCGATACTGGCCCGGGTCGATCCGCCGAGAACCAGGTCGGGGCTGCGCCGGCTGGCGCGGGTGATCGCGCTGATGTAGCCGATCAGGCCCTCTTCGACGGTCACGGCGGCAATCTCCTCACGACAGGCGGACAACTCCTCGCTGGTGAGTACCGGCTGCAGATCGGTGGCCTCGATACGGCGTGCATCAAAGCCGTGGTGATAGCGCCGCAGAATCTCCAGCTCAGCCTCGGGCGCAGGATGCTCAATCAGCAATTTGAAGAGAAAGCGGTCGAGTTGGGCTTCGGGTAGCGGGTAGGTGCCCTCGTACTCAACTGGATTCTGGGTGGCGATGACGAAGAAGGGGTTGGGAAGAGGCAAGCGCTCGCCCTCAATCGTCACCTGATGCTCCTCCATCGCCTCCAGCAACGCACTCTGGGTCTTGGCCGGGGCGCGGTTGATCTCGTCACCAAGGAGAATCTGCGTAAAGATCGGCCCGCGCCGCAGGCGAAACTGGGCTGTGTTCGGCTCGAAGATCTGTGTCCCGACCACGTCGGAGGGCATCAGGTCGGGCGTAAACTGGACACGTTTATATTCGGCGCGCACCAGCAGCGCGAGTGTCCGGGCCATCAGGGTCTTGGCAGTGCCCGGTACGCCTTCGAGCAGGACATGGCCACCGGCCAGCAGGGCTACCAGCAGCATCGTGAAGGGCTCATCCTGGCCAACCAGCACTTTGCGGGCCTCGGCACGGATCTGTTCGGCTAGGGCCTGGGTGCGCACGTGTTTGTCCGTCTATAACGCTATGCGAGCTTGGCCACCAGCGGGCAAGGCTTCACTCCTCCGACTTACGTGGCCCCATCACATGAAAGCCAGCATCAACATAGAGCACCTCGCCCGTCACGGCACTCGCCAGGTCGCTACAGAGCCAGAGGGCCGTATTGCCGACATCTTCGATGGTAACGCCGCGTCGCAGGGCTGAGTGCTCTGAGACATGCTTGTGCAGGGCGCGGAATCCGGTGATGCCGCTGGCGGCCAGGGTGCGGATGGCCCCGGCGCTGATCGCATTCACGCGAACGCCCCGCGGCCCCAGGTCGGCCGCCAGATAACGCACACTCGCCTCCAGGGCGGCCTTGGCTACCCCCATCGCGTTATAGTTAGCCATCACCTTATGGGCACCATAGTAGCTCAGGGTGATGATCGATGCCCCTGGGGCCAGCAATGGGTCAGCCGCTTTGACCAGGGCCGTCAGTGAGTAGGCACTGACTTCCATTGCCAGCAGGAAGCCAGCACGGGTGGTGTTGAGGTAGGGGCCGCTCAACTCCTCTTTGTTGGCATAGGCAATGGCGTGAACCAGAAAGTCGATCCTGCCGAAGACCTCAGCCGTGCGCGTCATCAGCGCCGCGATCTCATCGTCATTGTTGACGTCGCAGGGCTCGATCAGCCGTGATCCCACCGCTTCGGCCAGGGGGCGCACCCGCCGCTCAATCGCCTCACCAAGATAGGTAAAGCCCAGCTCGGCACCCTCACGATGCAGGGCCTGGGCAATGCCCCAGGCAATCGAGCGGTCGTTGGCCACACCCAGGATCAATCCACGTTTCCCGTCCATCAAGCCCATAACACCACCCTGTCTCAAGCGCTGGAAAACCGCTGCTATCTTACCACGAAGCATGCGTAGGCTGTAAACAAGGTCTTCTGATAGCCCGCATGGCGTCACGGATTCGGGCCACGAATACGCGAATATCGCAGCGCAACACCTTCATAATTGAGCGCAACAGCTAGCGCAGCTTTCAGAAGTCCTACGGCAAGGCCGCGGGGCAGGCAGCCCTCGCGACGTTTATGACCCTGCTGATGCGCAAGGCTGCGCCGGGCGATTGACCTGGATCTGGTTCCCGCGCCCGACGATCGCTCGCCGGAGGTGTAGGGTTCAGCGCCCTAGGGCTCAGATCACATTCTGCTCTGATCGCCCGGCTCCCCCGCTGAAGCGGCTGATGCGCAGTTCGTCAAGGGGGATGCTGTGGGCGCGTCCATCGACGATCTCCTCGGCGATCAAGAGGCCAGTGGCGGGGGCATGCATAATGCCATGGCCACTGAAGCCACTGGCATCGACGTAGCCGGGTAGATCGGGGTGTTTGCCAAGGATGGGGTTGTGGTCGGGGGTGATCTCATAGAGCCCGGCCCAGCACTGACTCTCGGCCAGGCCGGCTGCCTCCAGGATCGGGAAGCGGTTCAGCCCGGCCTCAAGTACCTGATCGAGCCAGGGCCAATCGACCGTCTGGTTGAAGCTGCTTGGCTCGGCAGCGTTCGAGCGTCCCATCAGGATGCTTGTGCCCTCGTGGCGCATATAGAAGCCACTGGCCACATCGACGGTCAGCGGGATGGGGCCGGGAATCTGTGGGAAGGGCGTGGTCATATAGATGTTGCGGCGGTAGGGTTGCACGGGGATGTGCAGGCCAGCCATTGCCCCAACTGCGCCAGCCCACGGCCCGGCCGCATTGATCACCGTCGTGCAGGCGATGGGGCCGGCGCTAGTTTGCACCCCGACCACGCGCCCGCCATGGATGTCGATACCAGTCACGGCGGTCGCCCGTTGCAGACGCACTCCGCGCGCCTGGGCCGCCCGCAGGTAGCCTAGCGCGATCCCATAGGGGTCGCAATAGCCATCATCGTGGCCAAAGGTCGCCCCGATCAGATCATCACAGCGCAGCTGCGGCACAAAACGCGCCGCCTCCTCCGGGGTCAGCAGATCGACCCGCACGCCCAATTCGCGCTGGAGGGCCACATTCTGGCGATACTGCGCCCAGGTCGCCGCATCATTGACCAGGAAGAGATAGCCGACCAGGTGCAGCTCCGCGTGGCCGCCAACCTCCTCGTCGAAGGCGCGCAGGTGCGCAATGCTGTGGCGCGAGAGCAAAATATTAGTCGGGCTGGAAAACTGGTGGCGCACGCCTGCCGCCGAACGGGCCGTGCTCCCACTAATCTCCGTCGCCTCCTTCTCAAGGATGAGTACGTCTGTACAGCCACGCAGGGCCAGGTGGTACGCAATACTCGAGCCAATTACCCCCGCGCCAATGATCACAACCTCTGCCGTGCCGGCCATATGACGATCCTTCTCAAATTTGCCTCATCCCAGCGTGGGCCAGTGTAGCGCATAGGATCGGGATGCGCAACTGGCTGGGGCGAGGGTGATGAGCGGGCGGTGGGCGGCGGGCGATCCCCGGCGGGATGCAACGCCGCCGTGGGCGGCGGGCGATCCCCGGCGGGATGCACCCCCCCCGGCGGGATGCAATGACCCCGGTACGCAGCAGCGTTCGCTGCTGCGCCCCTACCGCGCCCCTACCCCACTCATGTCCCCCACCGTGTCTCGTCCCCAACACCATTAATAATGGTATGATTAAGCCGCGTGTGCCATCGATAGGGGAGCAAGCGTCTATGCGTGAACAGGCAGAGGGGCAGGGGGCTGCGGTGCCGCCCGATACCGGCAACGCGATCGGCGTGCTACGTCGGCGCGAGATCGAGGCGCGCATCGTCGGGCCGTTGCTCGATGCGCTGGGGGCGGCCTTTGGGCGCGAAGAGGTGCTGCAGGTGGCCCGTGCGACGATCGTGCGGATTGCCCATGAGCAGGGGGCCCGCCTGGCGGTTGAGCTTGGCGACAATCAACTGGCCGATTTCGAGCAGAGCCTGGCTGCCTGGATGCAGGACGATGCCATGCGGATGGAGCTGGTTGAGCGTGATGCTGAGCACTTTGGCTTTAATGTCACCCGCTGCCGTTACGCCGAACTCTACCGTGCGCTGGGCATGGCCGAACTTGGTGTTGTGCTCTCGTGCAACCGTGACGAGGCGCTGATCGCGGGCTTCAATCCGGCGGTCGAGTTGACCCGCACCCAGACGATTATGCAGGGTGCCAGTCACTGCGATTTCCGTTACCGCCTGCGCCGCCCGTCATCGCTAGCTACCACATCTGATACCGACACTGATTGCCATGACTAGCAGGCCTGATCCCCGTGCGACGGTCGCCCTGACCGATCAGCAGCAGCAGATCGTCGCCCATAACCACGGCCCGGCCCTGGTCTATGCTGTCGCCGGGGCGGGCAAAACAACGGCCATGGTGCATCGGGTCGAGCGCCTGGTACGCGAGCGAGTCTTTGCGGCCCAGAAGATCCTTGTCAGCTCCTTTAACAAAGCTGCCGTTGATGATCTTGGGCGCGCCCTGGCGGCCTGGCCCCCCTGCCGCCAGGTGGCCCGCCATACCCTGCATGCCCTGGGCTACAAAATTGTGCGCCACGCCGCCGAGCATGGCCAGTTGCCGCGCCTGGCCCGCGATGCGCTCAAGGTCAACGGTGAAGAGCGCCAGTTGCTCTGGGCCGCCCGTGACCTGGCTCGCCAGCGTAATCTGGTCGCCCCTGGCGAGATCGAGGCCCTCGATGAGCAGGATCTGCTCAGCTATATCGGTGCCTGCAAGGGCAACCTGCGTTATGCCGATCTTGCCGCGACCCGCCTGCCCCAGGCCGCTCTGACCCTCGCCGGGCAGGCTGTCGCGCCACCTAACCTGCCCTGGTACCTCGATCTCTACCGGCTGCACGAAGAAGTGCGCCACGAGCGCGGCTGGCTCACCTTTGACGATATGCTGCTGCTGGGCTGGGAGGCGCTGGTGCGCCACCCTGAGCTGCTGGCCTTCTGGCAGCGCAGCTATGATGCCGTGATCGTTGACGAATTCCAGGATGTCAACCTGGCCCAGGCCGAGTTGCTCGACCTGCTGGTGCAGCAGCATCGCAACTACATGGCCATCGGCGACGACGATCAGACGATCTACGGCTTTCGTGGGGCCAGTATGGCCTTCTTCCGCAACTTCGGGCAGCGCTACCAGGCGACGACCTACGCGATGACCGACAATTTTCGCTGCCAGGGAGCCCAGGTTGTGCTGGCTAACCGGGTGATCGCCCAGAATAGCGGACGGCACCCCAAGACCCTCGTGGCGACCCGCGGCTTCGCTGGCCGCACCCTTCTCCGCCAGGCCTCCGATCAGGCTGCGCTCAGTCGCAGCCTGGTTGAGGATCTGCGGGCAGTGCTGGCCACCGGCTTGCGCGGTGCCGAGAGCGCCATTCTGGTGCGCCTGACTGCCCAGACACCGCCAATCGAGCAGGCCCTGATTGCCGCCGGGATCGCCTATCGCATTGCCGGCGAAGAGCCCTTCTTCCGCCGCCGTGAGATCGTCGATCTGCTGCGTTATCTCGATCTGGCTGACTATGACGCCATGCTGCGCGCAGGCCAGCCCCTGGCGGGTGTTGCGGGCGAACAGTTTGCCGCCTGCTGGCGCAGCCTCTATAATCGCCCGAAGCGCTATCTCACCCGCCAGTTCTTGCACGAGACAACCAGCGCTGTGCTGCAGCGCGGCCAACCACTCAGTGAGCTCCTGCTTGAGTTGAGCGACAAAGTGCCCGAACGGCTCAGTCATACGCTCCACGATCTTGCTGGCCTGCTGCTCTGGCTGGCCGAGGCTCAGGCGCAAGTTTCGGCGGCGGCCCTGCTGGTTGAGCTGGACTGGCGGCTGGGCTACCAGGATTTCCTCATCCGCAACAGCGGGTTTGCCGAGACCGGGGTCGGCTATGCCGCCAACGTTGCGGCCTTTATTGAGTACAGCCGCGGCAAGGGCAGTCTGGCCCAGTTGCGTACCCACCTGGCCGAACTGGAGGCGCAGCGGGCCGTCCTGGCCCCCGACGCCCCCGACGCGGTTGATATCCGCACCATTCACCGGGCCAAAGGGCTGGAATGGCCGGCGGTATTCATTCCAAACTGCAATGCAGGCACCATTCCTGTTGGTGGCAGTGCCGACCCTGAAGAGGAACGTCGCTTGCTTTACGTCGCAATCACTCGCGCCAGGCAAGAGCTCTACCTCTACGCCACCAGCGGCGAGCCGCCGCTCTCGCCCTTCCTGAGCGCCGCCGGGGTCGAAACCACCCTGACCCGGGCCAGCGATCTCCAGCGCCTGCTGACGGGCGACCCGGCAACCTGGACAGCCGCCGAGGCCCTGCTGGTGTTGACCTTCCCCCGGCTTTACGGCCAGGAGCGCTTCTTCAGCACATGGTGGGCTGCCCCTGAGGCGCAGCGCCAGCGTATTGGCGGGCGCCTGTTGGCCCTGGTGGAGGCGTTGCGCAAACGTGAGGGCTTGCAACGGCTCGCAGTAAGCGAGGCGGATATTCAGCTCTGGCAGGGTCTGGCCCCCGCCGCTCAGGCCCTGAGCACGCCAGCCTTCCCCGACCTTGAGCGTCTCTGTCCACCGCAAACGGCCCCTGCCGCCGCCAGCAACAGTGGATCGGCCAGCAAGCGGCGGCGCGGTGCGAGTCCACCACCCCCGCCGCCCTACCGCGTCGGCGAGTCGGTCGAGCACGCCCAGTTTGGCCGCGGCGTCGTCGTGGCCGTCACCCTCGGCAAGAGCGGGCGCAGCGAAGAGTGGTTCGTCACCGTCGAATTCCGTAGCCGAGGCCTGGTCAAACTACTGGCCGCCATCGCCCCGCTACAGCCGGTCATACCTACCCCTTGACATGCATGACGCAGCGTGTTATACTCATTTCATAACGCACTGCGTTACGGTTGATACAGGGAGAGCCAGCGGGGTGTAGCCCCACTGAAGTAACCAGGGCTCGCAGTACCAACCAGTCCAACACCTAATTATGGCCACCGTATGTGGCCGAGAAGCGTACAATTGGAGGAGATGACCATGACTGCACCAGAAGAGATCGAAGTCAGCGTTCGTCAGGTGGACGAGCCGGCTGTTGAGCCCACAGGCCCGGCGGCTCCGCTGTTTGACGTCATCCGCCGCCTGATGCTGGCGGGCTTCGGGGCCTTTGCGCTCACCCGTGACGAGGCCGAGCAGTTCCTCAACCGCCTGGTTGAGCGGGGTGAGTTGGCCCAGAAGGATGCCCAGCACCTGATTGACGAGACGGTCTCGAAGATCCGCCACGTCCAGGTTCCGCAGGCTCCGCAGGTCGAGGCCAGCGTCAACAACATTACCAACCAGATGGAGACGGGCCTCGAGCAGGTGCTCAACCGCATGAACATCCCGTCGAAGCGTGACATCGATGAACTGAGTGCCAAGATCGCCCAGTTGGCCGCTCGGGTTGAGGAACTGCGGCGCTCTGGCGACGGTACGCCCAAGCCGCGCGCTGTCAAGACCGGCGATGCCCAGGGTTGAGAATCACGCCTGAGTTGCCTTCGTTGAGCGGTTGCGGTAGGTGTGGCAAACGCCCATCGTGACCACCCACAGCGAATGAGCATAGCTGCGGCGACCATGCGCCGGGACGGGGTTCACCCGCCTCGGCGCAGTTGATTTTCTGGCCTTCCCCTGGCCTTCCTCATGATCAGCCCTGCCCATTATCATGGATGCAACGCTTCCGGCAACGCGGACTCCCTGCTCGCACGGCTCGGAGGTTGGCAGGTTGCCCGCGCTTTCAGCCTGCTTTGATCGCAGAGGCGCAGAATTCCATTGAATTTCCTCCTTGCGCGAATCCTATTTCTGACACGGCGTGTTATAATAGGCTACCGCACCATTTAAGATCCAGCGCCTATGCATCTGATCAAGAAATACGCCAACCGTAAGCTCTACCACACCAACCAGAAGCAGTACATCACCCTGGAAGGGATTGCTCGGCTGGTGCAGGACGGCGAAGCGGTACAGATTCTCGACAACGAGACCGGCGACGACATTACATCGGGCATTCTGGCCCAGGTCGTCCTGCACGCCCGCGGGCGCAGCGGCCCGCAATTGCCGACCCAGCTGCTCACCGGCTTGATCCAGATCGGTGGCGACACGATCAGTAACCTGCGGCGCACCCTCGCCTCGACGCTGGCCGGATCCGAGGTGATTGCCAGCGAGATCGACCGTCGGATCGACTTTCTTGTTGCCAATGGTTTGCTGACGGCAGAAGATAGCCAACACTGGCGTCAGTTGCTCACCCGCACCGACTTTGGCCCGCAGATCGAAGGGCTTGACCCTGAGGTAGCCGAGGTGCCCAGCCGCCGCGATGTCTTCCGGCTGCACCAGCAGGTCGATCAACTCTCCGCCATCGTTGAGCAGCTGCTCAATGAGTATGAGCACAACAATCACAACCATCACTAAACCACCGGCAAGCGTTGGCTGAGCCTGGCGAAGCCAACAAGGACTGACTTGCTCCAGTCCTGCACCCGAACAGCGGCATCCGTATACAGAGAGAAGAGATAGGGCAACAATGCAGCGAAGCAAGACAGCCCTCGTGCTGGCAGGCGGTGGTGTTGCTGGTGCCGCCTATGAGATCGGCGCAATGTGCGCAGTCGACCAACTCTTTGATCAGATCTCGGTCAATGAGTTTGACATCTATGTCGGTACCAGTGCGGGTGCCCTGATCTCGGCGTGCCTTGCCAATAATATCTCGCCACGCACGCTCCTCTCGGTGCTGGATAGCCCCATGCTTGGCATCGATCAGCTTGAACCGCATCACCTCTACGAGCTGAATGTGCCCGACCTCTTCAAGCGCCTCTCACGCATGCCGGGAGCGCTCGCTAGTATGGTGCAGCGTGCCTTCAGCGAGGGTGGCACCGCCTCGCTGCTTGATGTAATGGAGGCCCTGGCTTCCACGCTGCCCAATGGCCTTTACGACACCCGTATGCTCGAGCGCTACCTGCGCTCGGCGCTCTCGGGGCCGGGGCGCAGCAATCGTTTCACTGAGCTGCCGCATCCTCTGGCAATTGTCGCTACCGAGCTGGATAGTGGCGACCGTGCCGTCTTCGGGCGCCCTCCCATGTGTGATGTGCCGATCTCGCTGGCGGTCTGTGCTTCGGCGGCTATCCCGCTTTTCTACCGCCCGGTACGGATCGGTGACCGTGATTATATTGACGGCGGTATCCGCGGGACTGCCAGTCTTGATGTGGCGATTGAGGCCGGGGCCGAGCTGATCATCTGTGTGAACCCCCTCGTGCCCTACGATAATCGTAGCCATGCCCCTGGGCACGGTATCAGCGATGAGGGTCTGCCCAGTATTGGCAATCAGGTCTTCCGTACCTTCATTCACGCTGGTCTGCACTACCACATCAAGCAGGTGCGCCGACGCCATCCCGAAGTTGATATCGTGCTGATTGAGCCTGATCGCCAGGATCACGTGATGTTCAGCGATAGTACGATGCGCTATCAGACCCGCATGACTATCGCTCGCCACGGCTATGAGTCGGTTGCCCGCCACCTCAACGAACACTATCCCTACTACCGCGAACTGATGGCTCGCCACGGACTCAAGATCAATAACCTGCGCATCGACCAGGATCTCAAGAATCTGCAGAGCGCCGGTAATAATCCGCGTAACCTGCGCGCCGCGCTTGCCTCTGACGGCTCATTACATGTGGCACCCTCCGGCCTCTCCCATACCCTCGCCGAGTTGGATCGCCTGGTTACCCGGATGGAAGATACCCCTGCGGCTGAGGAAGAACCGACCCAGTTGCGCAGCAAGCGCCCAAGTAGCCGGGCGGCCCGCTAAGCAGTCTCCGTGCGCCTGGTACAGCATCAGAGCCAAAATGACGGCAAGCATAGGCACCAAGGGCGCAGTAGCGTTAACCGCTGCTGCGCCCTTACGGTTCATAGAAGAATAGACTGCTATGCAGCCGTGCTGCACACTGCCGTGATGAAAGAGGGTTTCTGGGAGGGCCAGGCCCTCCCGCCGGCCTTTTTCATAGCAGCTCGCACGGGGTTCATGTGCCTACGGGCACTGAATGATTGCCTGTGCCCAGAGACAGCCGCCGCAGGTTGGGAAGAGATTGCCGAGGCAGTCCTCTTCGTTCCCCTCGGAGAGCTCACAGCCAGCGCACATGGTACATGGTGCAAAGGCAAAGCTCTGCACACGTGTACGGTAGGCCAGGTAGTCCGGGTCGTTCCAGAGATCGAGCAAGTCGCGCTCGGCCAGGTTGCCGATAATATGGCGCCGCGAGAGCCGCCGCCGCCGGTGTAGGTACTCAACATGGGTGTAGAGCAACGGCGGACATGGGCTGACGCTACCGTCCCAACCCACGGTCATTGAGCCACTCTCGATAAACGTACAGACGTCGTTGGCCCCCCCCAGATTGTTGCCAGCAAAGGTGACGTTGGCACCGCTGCGCAGGGCCTGTAAGAAGACCGCTTCGGTGTCGGCGTCGAGATCGAGCTTGGGGAGGCGCAGCTGGGGCAGCCAGGGTGAGGGTAGGTAGGTGATGTCACGCAGCGTTCGTGTGTAGAGCACCTCGTCGCAGAGTTCGGGGGTATAGGGCAGCACATTGCTGACCGCAAAGCGTGTGACGCCCAGGCGCCGGCCCAGCGCCAGCACCGCTGGCAGATCGGCAATGTTGCGGCGCATCGCCACAAAATTGATGCCCATCACCGGGTGCGCCCGGTGTCCCGCCTGGCGCAATTGACGAAAACGAGCCAGATTCTCCAGCACGAGCGGCAGTTGCGCTCCCAGGCGTACATCGGCATAGCTCGCGGGAGTCGCCCCATCAAGGGAGACCCAGAGCAGATCAAGGCCAGCCTCGATCAAGCCGCGGGCGCGCTGCTCGTTCAGCAAGGTGCCATTGGTGATCAACTCGACATTGGCCCCCGCTGCCTTCGCCCGCGCCACAAACTCGATGATACGCGGGTGAGCCAGTGGCTCACCAATGCCACCGAAAAAGACGCTCGGTGTCGGGGTCACCTGGCTTAGCCCGGCCTCGATGCGCTGAAAGACTGTCTCCTGCATCTGGCCCTGGGTCGTCTCCCAGCTATTCTGCATGCAGGTACGACAGGCCAGGTTACAGCGGTTAGTTGGCTCGAGATAGATTTTGGCAAGCTGGCTGAGTGGACGGTGCAGGCGCACACCGTTGGGTCCATCTTCGATGCGCAAGCGGGCGCCGGGTTGCAAACCCAGGCGCCCAGCTAAGCCAGCGGGGAAGATCAGCCGCCCTTCCGCATCAACCTCGGCCCAGGGCGTCGCGGTCGCTAAGAGACTCATAATCACTCGGCGGTTGTAGGATCGATCGTACTGCTGACTTCGTAGATCGCATCGGCGGGAAAACCACCCAGGTTGGCGTGCTCGAGCAGGGCCTCTTTGTCCTGGGCAATGTAGACGCAGAAGATCTTGTCAGCAACGACATAGCTCTGCTGCCACTGGATGCCCTTGCCGTCCGTCTGCATGGCCTGGATGACCCCATTCGATTTCTGGGCCACCCCCTGCAACGTCTCTTCCGTCCAGGTCTCAACCGCAGGGATGTTACGCTCAATGATGAACTTGGGCATGGGGGGTCTCCTTCTTGTTAACGCATAAGCCGCAAGCGCGGCAAAAGGGGGCGCAAGGTGCGCCGCTGCCAACATCCTCGCCAGACACCGATCTGGTAGGCAGCCAGCTCGAGCCAGGTGAGGCCGATAAAGGTGAGCCGTCCAAACGGCGGATTCAGGCGATCGTAGTCGATCAGCGGTGGGACGAGCAGCAATATGGCAAGGGGCAACCGCAGTGCCGGCCAGAGCAGCATGCCCAACAGCAGGGGCAGGCTGTAGTAGCGCGTGAGGTTGGCCCCCAGGTGGTAGAGCGCGGCCCGGTGTGCGGCCAGCACGGCGGCCAGCGTGCGTCCAAAGGGCAGATCCAGCCCTGCCTGGCGCAACCGGCGCTGCTTCTGGGCCAACTCCAGGCCTAGGCTGAGCAGGGCAAGTACACCCAGCAGCAGGCTCATCCCGGCCAGCGATGGGAGCAGCAACAGGGCGATCAGGAGCAGCAGCACTGTGGTGGGTAGCACCATTACCCGCCGGCCTGCTGGATGACGACGCTGCAAGTCGGCCTCCGAGGAGGCATAATCGGCCCGGCGGCGCAAGAGCGCAGCAAGCGCTACCCGGTGGTCATGAAGAATGGTGCTCTCGGCCAGGTAGCGTCCTTCGCTGCCACTGGCCAGCAGACGCCAGACCAGATCGACATCTTCACCCAGGGTCATGGCCGGATCGAAGCCGCCAACACGCTGCAACAGGTCGCGGCGCACAACCAGATTGCACGAGGGCAGGTAGGCAATCGGCTCGTTCGGCCCAACTGGCCCGCTGAGCGCACCCATATCAAGTGGCGAGCGTACCGCCTCAAAGGCAGCCACGAGCCCCTCGGCTGGTGCCGCTAACACCCTGCCCCCCGCCAGGCCTACCCGCGGATCGTCCAACTCGGCCACCAGCAAGCCTAGCCAGGCTGGCGCGGCAACGCAGTCGTTGTCAATAAAGGCGATCAGGTCACCCCGTGCCATGCCAAGGGCCAGGTTACGGGCAGCCGACTGACCCTGGTTGGCCTCGAGCCGCACGATGCGTACAGCGAGCCCGGCCAGGGCCGGTGCGAGGGGCTCAGGGGTGGCATCATCCACAACGATGATCTCACAGCGATCCTGCGGATAGTCCAGCTGCAGCAGCGACTCAACGCAGGCACGGGTCGCCGCTGGACGCCCATAGGCCGGCACAATCACGCTGACTGTCGGCTGGCGTGTTGGAGCGGGTGAGCGACGCAATAACAAGCGCCGTCGGGCCATCGTCTCAAGAAAGGTGCTGATCGTTGGCAGGCCTATGCCGGGACGCGCCGCCGCTACCTCAAGTGCTGTGCCCGCTTCACCCAGTGCCGCCAGCAGCCCAAAAGCCTGGGCGTTGAGCTGGATGGCCGCCAGGGGTTGTGCTGAGTGAACCACCCCGCCGCTCACCTTAGGCACCAGCCGCAGGCCCTGGTTAAGCCGGTACTGCGGGCCTGTGCCGCGCCGCAAGACGAAGCCCGTCGCGCTATGCATTGGCGCAGCCGGGCCTGGTTCCAGCCAGAGGCCAGCCTGCTCCAGATGGCGTAGCAAGGTGGCCGGGCGGTGCCAGAGATGCATCGGGTGGGCTGCATCGGGGGTGGCAGGCAGGTGGATGTAGAGCGTTCCGCCAGGGCGCAAGGCTTGTGCGAGCGCCAGTAGGGTTGCGCCGGGGTTGGGCAGGTGCTCGAAGACATCGACGGCACTGATGAAGTCGTAGGCTGCCGTCGGCAGGGCTGGCACAGGCCCGCTCAGGTCGAGAAAATGGCCGGTCAGGCCACGCCGGGCGAAACGCCAGCGTGCATAGCCCTGGAGGTGTGGGTTGACTTCGGCCAGGCTCACCTCGAGCCCATGGGCTGCAAGCAGGAGCGCCAGCGAACCGATGCCGCTGCCGAAATCGAGCGCGGTGTGGGCATGGTGGCCCAGGGCGACCTCCAGCGCTTCAACCTGAATCAGCGCACTTTCATCATCACCCAGCGCATGCCACCAGGTCAGGTCATAGAGATAAGGCTCAGCGGTCTGGTAGAAGGCATTGATCGACTCGACCGTCTGCGGTGCGGACGCCTGCCAGGCCTGGGCCAACTCGGCGGCCCCGGCCCGGCAGCGCCCTTCGATCCAGGCGACCGGACGACCGAGGTACTCGGCCAACTCGGCCAGCAGGCTGGGGCGCAGCGCTGCATAACCAGGCATGGTCAGGGCCGCGCTCCAGAGGCGTTGCCGTAGTGTATTGGGATGATCAAGCGTCGTCATGGCTCGGCCAACTCGCTGGCCAGGGCTTCGGCATAGGCCGCGAGATAGCGCGTGCCACGCTCCGCTGTCGCCGGGCGCGGATCGCCAAGCACACCATTGGGCGTCACCGCCTGCAAGCCAACTGCCTGCAGCGTTGGCATAATCGCCACCATATCGCCGCAATAGCCGGGCATAGCGAGCTCGCGGCGCACCAGGTCGGGGCGCAGCGCGAGCACCTCCGAGGTCTCGCCCTCACCGGCGTGGAGCCCGACCAGTTCGGGGGAGAGCCCATCGGCAGCGGCGATGGTCAGCAGGGCGGTATGGGAGGCCAGCAGATCGGTGGGGAGCCAGAGCACGAGGCCCGGCAACTCCTCACGCAGGCGCTCTCTGGCCAGGGCCAGGGCCTCGCCATTGCCACCATGGGCTGAGAGCAGCACCAACCGGCGCACGCCCCAGGCCCACATGCGCCGGGCCGCAGCCACCAGCAGGCTTGCCAGGATAGGGGCCTCAACCCCCAGCAGGCCAGGGAAACCACTGTGCTCGTCGGAGCAGCCAATAGGCAGAGTCGGTGCCACCAGGGCCTGAGGCAAATGCGCCGCCAGTGCCTCGGCCAGGGCAGTGGCCCGCAGCGTATCGGTGGCCAGCGGCAAATGCGGCCCGTGCTGCTCAGTTGCACCGAGGGGCCAGATCAGCGTTGTCGCCCCGCCAGCGATGGCCTCGCGCAGCTCCGGCCAGGTCAACTCAGCCAGGTTGAAAGAACGTTCAGGTAACACTTGGCTTAGCTCAGACAAAACCCCGCTCACGCAGGAAGGCAACCACGGCGTCGGCCATCGCGTCAGGTGAACCCTCGAGCACTTTGCCCGACTTGCGGCTGACCCCGGCAGTGAGGATCTGGGCAATGCGCTCGTGGGGTGGGCGGTCACTGTCGGGTGTAAAAATCGGGCGCGAGCGGGGGCGCTGGGCATACAAGGTACGCACCGTCATAGCGGGCAGCGCCAGATCAGGCGGCTCCAGCCCCAGGCGGGCCAGATTCCAGCTAGGAATGCTCGCCCGCTGGGCGCGCAACAGGCCAGGCAAGCCAGCATGCCGCAAACGAGCGATGCCCGGCTCAACGGCCAGCACAGCTGGCAGATCCACCTCAAGTTCTTCGCGGGCACCCCGGTCGAGGCGCCGTTGGACACGGGCCAGGCCCGGCGCAAGCTTGATCTGCGTCACGTCAGTGACCACCGGCCAGTGCAAAAACTCGGCCAGCAACACCGGAACCTGGCCGCTACCGCTATCACTGCTGTGCGTAGCGCAGAGAATCAGATCGGGAGCCGCCTCAACCTGCACGGCAACCGCCAGCAGCAAGGCCGTCTGGGCAGGGTTAAGCTGGGCGAGGGTGTGATCCCAGATGCGCAGCGCTTCGGAGGCACCTACGGCAAGTGCCTCGCGCAGAATCTCGTCGGCGACGGGTGAGCCGACCGCAAGTGCCTGCACCTCACCCCCGTTGCCAGCGAACTGCAGGGCCACCTCCAGCGCCGCAAGGTCACCCGATCCAGCCACGTAGAGCAAACGCTCCTCGTCGATAAGCCCCGTCAAGGGGTCAACCTCCACCGTGGCCGGATCGGGCACCCGTTTCAGGCAGACTACGATGCGCATAGCTCTACGCCTCTCGGAAGGTTACCCCGTAGCCCCCACGCGGGTACGACCACTGGATCGCACCCTCGCGATTGCAGGCGACATAACAGGTTCCACACTCAAAACAGTGTTCGTAGTTAAAGAGGATACCCCCATCGTCCAGGGGCACAAACAGGTTCGCCGGGCAGACATAGACACAGGCCCGCACCGAGCAGTCATTGCAGACTGCCGCATTCACCACAATATGTGGACGATCATCAACCTTAAAGCGCACCGTGTGCATGCGCTCCTCGAAAGTCAGACTTACCATACAAATGATCTCCCTGCCTCAAAGGCATCCTGTAGCAGGTGCAACGGCGAGACCCCACTCCGACGCAGTGCCTCGCGCATGATCGGCAAGATCTTGCGCTTGGGGCCACCATCTACGCGAAAGAGCATCTCGGCACCATGGGCGATCAAGGCCGGGTACATGTTCTGCAAGCGCTGGCTGTTGACCAGGGCCGGGGCGTGGCGGTAGTTGAAGAAGTCGCTGGTGACATGATGGGCCTGCAGGCGCTCACGGTAGATTGCCAGACTGGCTGCCGAAAAATTCTGCGCCTGATGCGCAGCGACAGCCGTCTCGCCAGCTGCCAGGCCTGACTGGAGGGCGTAGTTGATCCCCTCAAGGTAGAGCCCGGCGACAAAGCAGAAGGCCGCTGCATCGCCAGCCACCAGCATACCGTCACGGTAGAGCTTCGGCAGCATCTTCCAGCCAGCCTCGGGGATAAGATGGGCTGAATACTCACGCACCCGGCCGCCACGCACCAGCGGGGCCACAGCCGGATGGGCTTTGAAACGCTCCAGCAGATCGTAGGGGCGCTGACGCTGGTCGACAAGTGAGGAGATCTGACCGATCACACCAAGCGAAAGGGTATCACGGTTGGTGTAGAGAAAGGCCCCCCCGCTCACCTCCCCGGTGATCGCACCGATATATTCGATCGCCAGGCCCTCATCACCAGTGATCTGAAAACGCTCACGGATGGTCGCCTCGTCCAGGGCCAGCACTTCTTTGACGCCCAGCGACAACTCGTGGGCATGAAATTCGCGCTGCATCCCGGCCTGTTTAGCCAGAAACGAATTGGCTCCATCGCAGGCGATCACCAGATTGGCCCGCAGGTCGCCCTCATTGCGGCGCACCCGTACGCCCACAACCTGCTCACCCTCCCAGAGCAACTCGTCGACCACCGCCGCATTGAGCAAAAAGGCCCCTGCCGCCACCGCCTGCTCGGCGAACCAGCGGTCAAACTTTGGACGGAGCAGACTAAAGCCGTTGTAGGGCGGCTGGGCAAAGTGGGTGCTACGAAAATCCAGGGCCACCGATGTGCTGTCCGTCAGAAAAGCCAGCACCCGGCGGGTCAGGTGACGTTCGACGGGGGCCTGCTCCCACCAGGCAGGGATCAACTGGTCGAGCAGTGCGCTGCCATAAAAGGCCGCCCCCGAGACATTCTTCGACCCGGGGTACTCGCCGCGCTCTAGCAACAAGACCTTGAGCCCGGCCCGGGCGGCAACCAGGGCAGCGGCACTTCCGGCTGGCCCCGCACCGACTACGATCACATCGAACTGCTCGGCCTCTGCCTGTGGTGCCCGCCGTGGTTGAGCGGCTGGCGCAGGTGGGTGCGTGGGCGGACGCAAGCCCACCAGGCGATTGACCCGTTGCACCAGGGCGAGGGAAGCATCTCTGCTCAAGAAGGCCATGACGTCTCCGTCTCTCAGGCTGCAAACGAGCGCTGTTGAAATTCCTGCACGGGTGGGCGGACACGCTGCGCCGCCAGCCGTACCAGCAGCGCAGCGGCAAAGGCGTGCAGATCACCAACGATGCCCAGGTCGGCCAGGCCAAACATCGGCGCAGTCCGGTCACTATTGACAACAATCACCGTCTCACTGGCGAGCATACCTGAGGTGTGCTGGCTGGCCCCTGAGATACCCAGCGCCAGATAGAGTTTGGGCGCAACAATCTTACCGGTTGTGCCGATAAAACGCTCGGGCGGCAGCCAGCCACGGTCAGCGATCACGCGGGTGCCACCAACCGCCGCCTCCAGGGTCGCCGCCAGTTCCCAGAGCAACTCCACCCCCTCGGGGCCTCCTACGCCAAGTCCGCCCGCGACGATGCGCTCAGCCTCCGGCAGATCAACCGTGCGCGGGTCGGGGGGCAGCGTGCGCAGGGGCCGGTCACGGAAACGCAGGCCCTCGAGTGCGGGCCGCACATGGCCAAGCTGGGCCCGCCGTCGCGGGTCGCCTCGTCCAATGCCGCGTACGCCTGCCGTCAGGCTTGCGCAGACGACCGGAGCCTCCGGGCAACTCAGCTGCTCGTGACATGCGCCGCTATGAGTTGGCCGCACAAAGAGCATCCCGGCTTCGTCGTCGCTGCGCACCTCAAGGCAGTTGCTCACCAGCGGTGCCCCCAGGCGCAGGGCCAGGCGCGGTAGCCAGGCTTGCACACTGCTCGTAGCGGGGGCCAGTAACAGCAACCCGTCACGCGCTGTCTGGACACGCGCCTGCACTACCGGCTCGAGTGCGGCAAGCCAGGCCTCGGCCCCGGCATGAGCCAGGGCGGGGTGCTCGACCAGCGTCACCTCGTCAGCACCATGGGCGGCCAGCGTCGTCACCTGGCCTTCCAGCCCGTAGCCTGGTAGGAGCACCCGCACCAGCCGGTTGGCACCGCCAGCCAGCCCGCGTAACTCCTCGACGCACTCCAGTGAAGGTATGCTCACACTACCGTGCTCATCAGCCTGGGCAATAACCAGAAAATCCATCTAGGCCTCCCTTCCTACCTGCCTGTTTAGATCGCCCTTGCCACTCGTTCGCCCTCAATGATCGCCGCGTGAGCCCGCCGGGGTGCCAGGGCATCGCCAATGCGGTGCAGGGCGGGTACGCGCCCCTTCAACGCAAAGTAGAGTTCGCTCTCAGCCCGGCGCTGCACGGCCAGAACCAGCGTATCAAACTGGTCAAAGCTCAGGATCTGGCCACTGTAGTTATGGACTGCGGTGACTACGCCTTCAGCGGCGCTGAGCACGGAGACGTTGGGGGTGCAGACAATTCCCAACGCTCGGGCACGCCGGTACCAGTTTTCCAGATCGAGGGTGATCCCCAGATCCTGGCCCACATAGAGCGTCGGCGTGACCACCTCGACCTGGCAGCCACGCTCGGCCAGATACTCGGCGACACTGGTCGCCTCGTGAAAACCAAGCCGATCAACCACCAGCACCCGCTTACCAGGCGTCACTCGCCCGGCCAGAATGTCACTCACATCGGCCACCCCCGGCCCGTCCGCGCCAGGAAAGGCCTGGCGATCCGGGCGCGAGCCAGTAGCGATCACCACGACATCAGGTTGCGCAGCCAGGATCAGATCGGGCGTAGCTGGCGTGCCGGTATGAACTTTCACGTCAAGCTGATGCAGTTCGTGCAGCAGATTGCGCACCAGGTCGCCAAACTCGGCCCGGTTGGTCACCTTGACTGCCAGCCGAACCTGGCCACCCAGCTCGGACTGCTGCTCGTAGAGGGTCACCTGGTGGCCGCGGTGTGCAGCGATCACGGCCGCCTTGAGCCCGGCCGGCCCGCCACCAACGACACAGACCCGCCGGGGTTGCGCTGCAGGGCTCAGTGTGCCCACGCCCAACTCGCGCTCCCGCCCCGTCGCGGGTGTCTCGATACAGCCCATCCAGCGATTGAGGCCCATACGCCCCACACACTCCTGGTTGCACGAGAGGCAGAGGCGAATATCCTCAACCCGGTTCTCACGGGCCTTACGGCCAAACTCGGGGTCGGCAATCTGTGCCCGCACGATACCCACCAGATCCGCATGGCCCTCCTGCAGCGCCCGCTCAGCCTGAATAGGATCTTTGATCCGGCCCACGCCGACGACCGGCAGGCGCACCGCCTTACGGATCGCCGACGAGATAAAGAGCGCATAGCCGGGCGGCACATGCATCGAACCTTCGATCATATAGAGCGATTGGGTCGCCGTCCCGATACTGGTATTGATATAGTCCACCAGACCATCGGCCTCGAGCATGCGGGCAGCCGCCACGGCCTCGTCCAACACAATCCCATCACGGATCAACTCATCACCGCAGAGGCGTACCCCCAGCACATAAGCGCGCCCGGTACGCACTCGAATTGCGGCGATGATCTCACGCAGCAGGCGCATACGCTGCTCAAGCCCGCCACCATACTCGTCGGTACGCAGATTGTTGTGGCGCGAGAGGAACTGGCGCACAATCGAGGAGTGCGAACACTGCAGCTCAACGCCATCAAAGCCGCCGAGCTGTGTATTGCGGGCCACCTGGGCATAGCCAGCAATAATCGCCTGAAGATCCTCAAGCTCAACCGCCTTGGGCACCTCACGAAAGAGCGGGTCGGCCACTGCCGAGGGAGCCCAGGCTGGCAGGCGCGTGAACATGCCGCTACTCTGGCCCCCGTTATGGTTAATCTGGGCCAGGATCGGCACCCCTTCGGCATGCACCGCCGCCGTTATGCGCTGATAGCCTGGGATCACCGCCGGATTAAAGGCATGGATCAGCTTCTCGTAGGGGTGATCGGTCGGGTGGGTCGAATGCTCCTCGGTAATAATCATCCCGGCCCCGCCGCGGGCCCGCTCGCGATAGTAGTAGGTATGACGTTCAGAGGGCATGTAATCTTCGGCGTAGTTGGTCAGGTGCGCCGAAAAGACAAGGCGGTTCTTGAGCGTCAGACTGCCGATCTTGATCGGCGTAAACATGAGGCGTGTGCTCTGCTCCACGCTACACCGCCCTTCCAGCTCGGTAGCCTTCCAGCACGGCCTGGCTGATTCGCCGCGGTGCCACACAATCACCCGCCCGCAAGAGCGCCGGCATGCCCTCGCTTCCGAAGCCAAGTGCCTTCAGTTCAAAATAGAGCCGCTCATCAGGCCGATCGTAGGTCACATCAACGATCAGATCGACCTCTTCGATGTGCTGCTCCTCACGGCTGAAGCGGTCAACCATCACCAGCGTGCGTTCATGCACCCGCGCCACCTCCTGCTGGGGATGGAAGATCACCCCTTTGGTAAAGGCGCGCTGGTTCCAGGCCGTCAACTCCTGGGTCGCCGTCAGGCGCTGGCCACAGAACATATCCTCGGTAACAATCTCAACCTTCCAGCCCTTATGCACCAGCCACTCGGCAACGGCCATGCCATCGTGATCACCGATCTGGTCAAGGACAACCGCCCGGCCCACCGGCGGGAGGGGCGCACCACCGAGCACATCACGCTCATTCAAGACCGGCACGCTGGTATCGAAAGCGACACCGGGGTAGAGTATCGGCACTCCGCCTACGGCGACAATCACCGCCTCAGGCTGGTCGCCTCGCACCGTCTCCAGGGTTGCGGTGGTACCCAGGCGCAGCGTGACGCCGAGCTTACGGATCTGGCCCTCGAGCCAGTGGCCAATCAGCTCCAGCCGCTTGCGCCCCGGCTCCGCCGAGGCCAGGTGCAGCGCACCACCCAGGCGTTCGTCCTGCTCGTAGAGCGTTACATAGTGCCCACGCAGGGCAGCCACGCGGGCGGCCTCCATCCCCGCCGGGCCGCCGCCCACCACCACCACCCGCCGGGGCCGTACCGCAGGCGGCAGCGTAGCAAACTCAGACTGCGCCTCGTGGCCCGCCGCCGGATTGATCGAACAGCTCAGGCGCGGATTCTGCACCGTGCTGATCACACAGTCCTGGTTGCAGAGGATACATTGACGCACCTCCTCCACCTGACCGGCACGCACCTTACGCGGCAGATCGGGGTCGGCGATCAGCGCACGGGTCATCTTCACCGCATCGGCGCGCCCCTCTACCAGCACCGCCGCCGCCTGGCGCGGCTCGACAATGCTGCCCTGCGCAAAGACCGGCACCGTAACTGCTGCCTTAACTTCGGTGGCCAGGTGCATCGCATAACCGGGCGGCATATAGAGCCCCGCTCGTGTCAGATGCAGGGTATAGATACTGCCACTGGTGACACTCAGATAATCGATCTGATGGTCGTTGGTAAGCAGGCGGGCGATCTCGGCAAAATCTTCCGGCTTGAGCCCTGCCCAGGGGGC
The DNA here is from genome assembly GCA_964592425.1 of uncultured Chloroflexaceae bacterium. GTDB lineage: Bacteria > Chloroflexota > Chloroflexia > Chloroflexales > Chloroflexaceae > Viridilinea. Next base: position 19,903 of record CAZQCG010000023.1, on the reverse strand, counting down.
ATGCTCATCACCGCTCAGGCGCAGGCCCACCACCGCCTCATCACCGACGGTGCGCCGCACCGCCTGCAGCACCTCGCGGGCAAAACGCATGCGGTGCTCCTGCGAACCGCCATAGGCATCCTGGCGCTGGTTGGTCAGAGGCGAGAGGAACTGGCGCACCAGGCTGTCGGGGCCAGCATTGATCTCGACTCCATCGAGGCCACCCTCGATCGCGTAGCGGGCAGCCGTAGTAAAGCCATCGATCACCGCAGCAATATCCTCTGGCTCCATCTCCTTCGGCACCTCGCGGCTGTTCACCTCAGGCACCGGCGAAGGCGCCCAGAGCGCCGTCTGTGAGTAGTGGCTGGTGCCCTGCATACCGCTGTGGGTCAACTGGGCCAACAAGAGCGAACCGTGCGGATGCACCGCCTCGGCCATCAGCCGGTAGCTCGGTACAATTCGTTCATCGTAGCCAAAGACCGCATACTCGTAGGGCCAATCGGAAGGATGCACCACACTGCCTTCAAGCACGATCACCCCGGCCCCGCCGCGCGCCCGCGCCCCATAGTAGGTGGCATGGCGTTCCTCAAAACGATTCCGCCGGGCAAAGTTGGTCGGATGCGCCGCAAAGACGATCCGGCTCGGTGCAGTTTTACGCCCCAGCCTGAGCGGCTCAAACAGCGGTGCAAAAAGATCTGCCATACAAAAGCTCCTGGCCGCCTACAGCTGCGTCAGCGGAATCACCCCTGTGCGCAACGTTTCACTGCCTTTGCCGAAGACACAGTCGGGATCCGGCTCGTCCAGCGAGCGCCCTGTAAAATGCTTCACCGCCATACAGCCGCCATGACAGAGCGCATAGGCGTTGCAACTACGGCAACTGCCCCCTACCTGCCAGGTACGTAGGTGCGCAAAGAGTGGTGCCTCGCGCCAGATCTGGGCAAAGCCGCCGGGATCACGCACATTGCCCGCCGAAAACTCAGGGGCCAGCACAAAAGGACAGGCATAGACCTCACCGACCGGATCAACACAACAGACGATGCGCCCGGCCCCACACATATTCAGCCCATCGATCGGCGCACCATAGGCCGAGAGATGAAAAAACGAGTCGCCGGTCATTACAGCGGGGTGGGCCAGCAGCCAGTCGTAGAGCAGACGATTCTGGGCATAGGTGGGGCGCAGTTGCTCCCAGACTTGCACGCCACGCCCGGCGGGGCGCAAGCGGGTGACACGCAACTCGGCACCATAGTGGTTAGCCAGGGCGTAGAGCGCATCAAGCTGGTGGGCATTCTGGCGGGTTACGACCGTATTGATCTTAAAGCTGAAGCCCTCTGCGGCCAGCAACTCCATCGCCCGCCGCGCCCGTTTGAAAGCCCCCGTGCCGCGCACCGGGTCGTTCGTCTCTGGCGTGGCCCCATCAAGGCTGATCTGCAGATCAAGGTAGTCGCGCGAGGCGATCCAGCGTGCTGCCGCCGCATCGATCAGTGTGCCGTTGGTGCTGAACTTGACCCCGATCTGATGATCGAGGCAGCAGTCCATCAGTTCAAAGAAATCGGGCCGACTCATCGGCTCACCACCGCCGACATTGACATAGAAGACCTTCATCGCCGCCCAGGTTGCAATCAAGTCACGTGCCTCAGCCGTGCTCAACTCACCGGCATGGGCCTGCCCCGACGCCGAGAGACAATGCACACAGCGCAGATTACACGCGTAGGTCAGCTCCCAGGTCAGACAGATCGGCGCATCCAGGCCCTGACGAAAGATCTCATAGGTCATAGCAAGCACATCCTTTTGCACCCCGGCAAGCCAGCCTACAGCGGTTCTCAGAAAGGTTCAGCCGACCTGTGCGTGGTGGATGACGTTCAGACGCGGCAGAACCCATGCCCTAACCCCAATACCTTTCAGATAAGCTCACGCAAAGCCGCAAAGCTTCTGCGTCTGATCGGCCTTGATCGATCTGCGCTTGCCCCTATTTGCAAAGTATTGGCCCTAACCTCCAACCCCAGCGCGAATCGCTCTAACGATCGACCACCAGCCAGGCCCCATGCAAAGCAAAACTCCGGCAATGCCCACCAAGCTCACGCCCCAGATCAAGCAGGCGCTGTGGATCAAAGACCTGCAGGTGGCCGAAACGCGGATCAGGTACCGGCTCGATCGGCACCGTCACAATCAACCGGCGCTCAGTCAACTGCCAGAGATTGCGCAGGGCCATCATGGTTTGTTGCGGCTCGAGGTGCTCAAGCACATGCACCAGGGTCACGGTATCAAAACGCCCCAGGCGCACAACCTCCTCACTCAACAGGTTGGCCTGCACGAATTGCAGCCCCTGGAGCCCCTCACGCTGGGCAACCTCATTGGCCAGGTTGACCAGGGCGCTCTCCAAGTCGCCGCCGACAATCGTCGTAAAGGGCGTAGCCCGGCCCAGCGCTGCCCGTCGCGCAAAGAGCATGGGCATAAAGCCGAAGCAGGTGCCCATATCAAGCAGGCTGCTGCCGCGGGCCAGGCGCAGCAACTCGGCATAGATAATGCCGAAGGGGCCGATAAAACCCGGCGCGGCCTCCCCCGCCGACATGGCCTCTTCAAACAGGGCCAGCGTATTACGATAGAAGTGTTGCCAGGCCCGGCGCTCATTGCCATCGATCGAACGTACAAGTGCGCCGACACAATACTCGAAGATCGTATGCTCATCGTAGGCAAAGGCATCATCGAGCGCACGCCCCGCTTCCTGGCCGCCACGGGCAGCCTGGAGCAGGGGCAGCAGCTCCTCCGCCACATAAAAACCGAGATTATTATCGATCTGCGCAGGGCCAAAATGATGCACCACCACCAGTTCAACCTCCGCCCCAGGCCGATCCGCCCCCGGTTCGAACCGGTAGAGGGTAAAATGCGGGCTCTCAGCCAGGGCCGGATGCCCCGCAGCGAGCGAGGTTGTCAGGGCGGCGTGACGCCAGGTGGCGAGCACCAGGGGAAGCATGCCTTATCTCCGTGCTGCAAACGAGCCGCGCACCAGATCCTCCGCCACGCGGCCCAGCTGATCCAGGTTGCGCACCACCTCAACCTTATGGCAGATCGGGGCATAGGTCGGCATATCCGAGCCGCCAAGCTGCCAGCTTGTCCGGGCCTCGGGGGTCAGCCAGATCAACTGCTTACAACGGCGGCGCAGATCTTCAAGGATCCAGGCATTGGCGTTATGGCTATTGCCGCGCCCGTCACCCAGGATGATCACCGTTGTGCGGCTGGTGACCGCTGCGAGATAACGCTCGTAAAAGATCGCCAGCGCCCGCCCATAGTTACTATTCTCATCGGTATCGATCACCTCACCACTAAAGACCCGCCCGATCGCCTCGTCGAGGCTAAAACGCTCGATCTCGGCGCTAATCTCGGCCAGATCACTCACAAAGACAAAGCTGCGCACTTTGCTGAAGAGGGCCTGCAAACTGTAGAGCAGATGCAGCATAAAACGGGCCGTATTACGCACCGAGAGGCTCACATCACAGATCACCACCAGCCGCGGGCGCTCGTCCTGGCGGCGAGCCAGCACCGGGTGAAAGGGTACCCCGTCATAGCGCAGATTATTGCGCAGCGTGCGTGAGAGGTTGATCCGCCCGCGCTGATCGACGGTACGCCGGCTCGAGAGCGCCCCACGCATCTGGCGCCCCAGCCGGCGCACAAGCTCCTCCATCTGGCGGCGCTCATGCTCTTGAAAGCGGTAGCTATAGGCCGACTCGAGGTGCTCAAGCTCGTGCTCCATAGCCGCATTTCCACGCAAGGCCAGCTCACGCTCGATATAGCCCTTGAGCAGCTCGGGCAGGTTGGCAATCACCCCATCGATCTGCTCGGCCAGGCGCTCCAGCAGACGTTCATCCACCTCCATCTCAGCCAGATCGCTCTGCAAAGCCCCCGCCGCGCCAGCGATCAGATCAAGATCGAGCTCCTCAAGTGCGGTGCCAAAATTCAGATCGCCGGGGTTGGTCACATTACGCACCCGCCGGGTCCGCAGGTGGTGCGTCAGCCGCTTCATGACCAGATCAAGCAGGCCCTTATTGCGGTTCAGGATCAGGTGCTGGCTCAGTGACGAGAGGCTCAGGCGGTTTGGCTCACGATGCAGATTGAACATCGTCACCATCTTCTCGGGATCAAAATAGTCACGCACATCCGCTGGCTCGTCATGGGTGTGCTCATTCTGATTGATCCCGCCCTCATCAGGCTGCAGGGCAATCCTGGTCGGCTCATCGGGCTCATCGTGATGATGGTGGTGATGGTCATGGTCGTGATCATGCGGATGCGCATCATCAGGCAGGCTGAAGAAGACCGAGAAAAGATGCTCGAAGAGCGGCAAGTCACGCGTATCTTTGATCAGCGTACTGCCGAGCACATCACGCACAGTCGCCCGATCGTACAGGGGAACCAGGGCCAGGGCGCGCAGGGCATCGATCGTCTCAGCAGGCGAGACCCGCATGCCATTATGTTTGAGGATATGGATAAAACGATTGATGCTGGCGTCCATCTTTACCTCGCCGATCCATCACGCGAACTATTGCCGCGATAGGTCGAAAAATACTGGGCGCTATGCTCACGCTGGCGCTCAAGGGCCGCCTGCACGCCACTCTCGTGATGATGATGATCGTGGTGGTGATCATGATCGTGGTGATGGTCGTGGCCAGCTCCGGCACCACCCAACAACTTCGGCAGCTGGCCAATCACCTTTTGCACATCACGGTCATACTTCAAGATCAACTGCAGCGTCTCCTCAACCAGCTCAGGGCTCAGATTCTCGGCGTTGAGCAGGATCAAGGCCCGCGCCCAATCCAGTGTCTCGCTGATACTGGGGGCTTTACGCAGGTCGAGCCCGCGCACCTGGCGAATCACCTCTACCACCTGGCGGGCCAGGGTCTCACTGATCTCCGGCACTTTGAGGCGCACAATCTCTAGCTCACGCTCCTCACCGGGATAGCCGATCGAGAGATGCAGACAGCGCCGCTTGAGGGCATCACTCAATTCGCGGGTATTGTTACTGGTGATGATCACAGCCGGTGGATTGGTCGCCACAACCGTCCCGATCTCAGGAATACTGACCTGGAAATCGCTGAGCACCTCGAGTAAAAAGGCCTCAAACTGCTCCTCAGCGCGATCAACCTCATCAATCAACAGCACTACCGGCTCGGGCGAACTGATCGCCTCAAGGATGGGTCGGCGGACAATAAAGTACTCAGAGAAAAAAGCATTCTCGTGCTGGCGGATCTGCTCTACCGCATCGCGCAGATCAGTCACATGCTCAAGGAAGCGCCCAATCTTTTCTCGCAAGATCTGGGTATAGAGCAACTGTTTGCTATACTCCCACTCATAGAGCGCCCGCGCCTCATCAAGGCCCTCGTAGCACTGCAGGCGGATCAGGCGTCGATCAAGCGACCGAGCGACCACCTTGGCCAGTTCGGTCTTGCCAACCCCGGCAGGGCCTTCGATCAGCACCGGCTTCTGCATCTTCAGCGCCAGAAAGACTATCGTCGCCAGCCTCCGGTCGCAGATATACTGCTGGTTGCGCAACTGCCCGATGACTTCGTCAATCGACTCAAACATGTATTTGGCTCCCATTAGCCTGACTGTGTGCCCCGGCTTCAACATGCTCGGCCAGCACCTGGCGCTTGAGCCTGTCGAAACCAGCACCTGTGGTTGCAATACTTTGCAAAGAAGGCGCGGTACGCCCCCTCCCGACCTCCTCCCGCTGAGGGGAGGAGCCGGGCACCCACCCCCAGTGGGGTCGGGCTGGGGGTGGGTGCGAAGAGTTTATGTGCTTGGGACTAGTACGACCCGGTCATGCAGTGCTGAACCACCGGCCGCAGGGCTTCGATGGTCACCTCGCGGGGGTTGCCGGGGGTACAGGCATCACCCAGGACGTGCTGGCTGATCCGCTCAACATCGGCCTCATCGCCACGCACCTTGGGGCCACCCCACTCAGCGTAGCGGCCCATATTCATGCGTGACTTGGTGTAGTTGCCGACGCTGGTGAAGTTGGCGGGGATACCGACATCCTTGTTCAGGCGGATCGCCGCCTCAAGGGCGCGCTCGGCGGCGCTCACATCGGTCAGCCCGTCCACATTCTCGCCCATCGCCCGGGCGATATCGCGGTAGCGCTTGTAGTTCGCGGGCATGTTGAACTCCCACACGCGCGGCAAGGCGATCGCGTTATTCAGCCCATGGTGGCTATCGTAGTAGGCGCTCACCGCGTGGGAGATCGAGTGGATGATGCCCAGGCCGCCGCTGCTGAAGGCCTGCGCCGCGATATACTGGGCCATCATCATGTTGTAGCGCGCCTCGTAGTTCAGCGGCTCAAAGACCGTCTGGCGCAGATTTTCCGCCACCAGCTCGATCGTCCTGAGCGCACTGCCCAGGCTCGGCGGGAAGTTGATCCGCGAGACATAGGGCTCGGAGGCGTGGGCCAGCACATCAAAGCCGCAGTAGGCCGTCAGATCCTGGGGCATCGAGAAAAAGAGCACCGGGTCGTTGATTGCCAGCGTGACCGGACAGCTCTCATCAAAGCCGACATACTTATGCGGCGCATTCTCGCTGGTCATATCGGTGATCACATAGGCCCAACTCGTCTCCGAGCCAGTACCTGCCGTCGTATTGATCGCGATATGCGGCGGGTTGTCCGGGCGCTCCGATTTGTTAAAGCCCTCAAACTCGTTGATGCTGCGCCCGTCGTGGGCCACCACAATCCGTGCCGCCTTACAGGCATCGGTCACACTGCCGCCCCCTACCGAGATGAAGCTATCACACTTCTCCTGCGTATAGATTTGATAGGCGTCCATGACATTGTAGTCCTTGGGGTTAGACTCAACTTTGTCATAGACGATCACATCGATCTCGCGGTAGCGCAACTTGCCGATGATATCCTCGACGATCCCCGTACCACGCAGCCCCGATGTCATCAACAACGAACGCTTGAAGCCGAGCTTGCGGGCCTCCACACCCACCATCTCGTAAGCGCCGGGGCCGAGTATGCCACGCGGCATGCGGTGGAATTCTTTGATCGGGAACTGCCAGAGGCGGTGCGCTTCCATAAGGCTTGACTCCTTTGCTCAAGCTACCAGAGGGTGAGGGGCACGCCCCTCACATTCGACCCATCTTCGGGCTGGACTCCATCGTCACGTCAGATCTGGCTTACACGCTCATTTGCCTGCGCAGGAAGGAGGGAGCCGGCGGCAACACCAGGTACCACACAACAGATCCCCTGCTGGCCTTGCAGGAGATCAGGCAGCATGGTCTACACGCCAACCTGGTGCGTTGACATCAGTCGCCTGTCCAGCGTAGTGGCGCAAACTTGCCTATCAGCCTGAGCGCAGCGAGAGATCTCGAACGAAATGCCTCGCGGTGCTTAGAATGACAGGCATGCTAGCCTGCGACACCACCTATCCAGGTGCTGTTGCCATGGGGGAATAACTTCGGGGAAGGATAGTAAGAGTATAAAACAGCGGAAAACGATGCGGCTACTGCCATGTGGCAGGGATGAACGTACACATTTTTGATAGCGCAGTGCGTTATAGCATCAGATTCTTGATAGCGCAGTGCGTTATACTATCAGATCTATGCTCAAGCTTGTGCTACTCATACTCAGCGATGAGCAAACCAAGCTCTACGGCACGCACTGCGGCGTGGGTACGCCCACTCACACGGAGTTTGGCAATAATCTGCTCAACATAGGCCTTGATCGTCCCCCGGCTCAACGAGAGCACCTGGGCGATCTCGCTATTGGTTTTACCCCTGGCAAGCAGGCGTAGCACGTCAAGCTCGCGCGGCGTTAGTTGCTCATAGCGCTCCCCATCAGGAGCCCTGGTTCCCCCATACGGCTGCGGGGCCTCCCCGCGGCCAACCAGCCCCCAGAGCGTGGCGATCAACTCGCCCCGCGTGACATGTTTCGGCAACCAGGCATCGACTCCGGCCTTCATGACACGCGCCCGCTCGCCTACCTCACTCGGCGAGGCAAGGGTTAAGACCCGGATTGCACGGTTTTGCTGCTTGATCAGCCGGGCCGCTTCAATGCCGTCAAGCACCGGCATGCGCTCATCAAGCAAGGCCAGATCAGGGCGCAGCCGCTGACAGAGCTCAACCGCCTCACGTCCATTCGCTGCTATGCCCACAACCGTCAGGCCCGGCTCTGCCTCAAGTACTGTCCACAACCCGATCCGCAGTAACTCGAGATCATCGGCGATCACAACCCGTAACGGGTTATCCAGCTCATCCTGGTCAGCGTTAGGCATAAGCCCCCTCTCACACAACGTGGTGAGAAGACCGCTACACAGTTACCTGTCTTGACGGCATTAGTTGTGAAGATCCACGCTAGTTTTGGATCAAAACGCTTAGGTGGTGCCCAAAAGTGAACGATCAATAATGCCAAGTCGCTCAAGCTGGGTAAGCGCCTGCAAAAACTGGGGCCGCAGGCCCGGCGCTAACGCACGATTGGCCAGAAACTGATCAAGCTGGACGCCAAGGGCCGCTGAGCCATCAAGTTGACCGACAAAGGCCACCAGATCATGGGAGTGCAAAAAGTAGAGGCGGCGGTTATCGTAGCGGTAGATCAGCCCGCCGAAGCGCTCAGGGCGAATCGCCGCAGCAGGGGCCAATCGGTAGGAGGCAGCCAGATCCATCAGGGTGTCTGCTTTCTCGCTTCAACTCACGAAACTTTCAGCAGGTGGCCAGCATCAATCTGCAAGGCCATCCCCGTCACATAGCGGGCCTCATCGGAGACCAGCCAGAGGACGGCGTTGGCAATATCCTGGGCTGGCACCAGGCCGACCGGCAAGAGGTGATCAGCACCAAGTTGGGCCACAAACTCAGCATAACCAAGCCCACCGGCCTGGGCCATGCCGGCGATCAGTGGCGTATCAACGGCAGTCGGATGAATGGTGTTGACCGTAATCCCGGCTGGCCCGACCTCCAGGGCCAGGCTACGCGCCAGGCCCACCATACCCCACTTAGCCGCACAATAGTGAGCCAGGCCAGCTATGCCCTTCAGCCCGGCCACCGACGAAGTCATCACCACCCGCCCACCCCGCCCACGGGCCAGCATGTGCGGAATGACATACTTCACCGCCAGCCAGCAGCCCTTCAAATTCACCTCAAGCATGATATCCCACCACTCCTCGGTCAGATCCCAGGTGGTGGCCATATCAGCAATTCCGGCATTACAGATCAAGATATCGATCTGTCCGAAAGTGTCTATCGTTGTCGCAACCGCAGACGCCATCTCGGCGGCGTTGCGCACATCGGCCACCAGGCTCAGCGCCCGCGGCCCCAGATTCTGCACCTGCGCGACCGTCTCGGCAAGCTCGGCCTGAGTCGCCAGGCTATAGCGCGGATAGGGCAGGTCACGGCAAATATCGAGCGCAGCGATCTGTGCCCCCGCCCGAGCCAGCGTAAGCGCGTGGGCGCGACCTTGCCCACGCGCTGCGCCGGTGATCAAGGCCACTTTACCGTCCAGGTTGATCATGCGCCCTGCTATGTTTAATAGACCCCACACATCCCGTCGATGCTCACCTCCTCAATCAGCAACTCGGCCATAATCGCCGGAGCCTCCGCCTGCTCGGCAATCAGCGGCGCTTCCTCCAACTCCTCTACCAGCACGACCATCTCACTGACTTCGAGTGCTACTTCCATCTTCGTCGGCTCCCTTCTCTGGATCAGGGCTCGCAGCATCTGCCACCCTGCTACAGGATAAAATCTGACCCATATCTATGCCAGAGACCCAACCGTTGGCGGTCGGGTCTGGGCATACACACCTGCATAGTGAGACAACAGCACCTATCAGCTTATGCGCAACAGTTCACGGTTATTCTAGCAAGCGGTATCTGCCCATGTCAATCACAGGTCAAACAATAGAGTAGTTAAATAATCACTACCCACGCTGTCCTACACCCAGACTCAAGTGGCTAGTACAGCATTCCGAACGTTCGTATCCCATTTGTGGAGCGCTGGAGGTGTGGAGAGCGCAGATCGATCAAGGCCGATCAGACGCAGAAGCTTTGCGGCTTTGCGTGAGCTTACCTGAAAGGTATTGGTACTAGATATTTCGGCTTTTCAGCCCATAGTGGGCGAAGACCGCAGCGATCTGGGCGTCGTTGCGCTCAGCGTTGATCGTCCAGAGCATACGGGTCTCGGAGCCGGGGATGTGGGGGAACTCCAGCGAGTCGGGGTAGAGCTTGTGGGCAGGGGTGCCGCGCAGCAGGGCCATCGCTTTGAACCAGACATCGTCGGCGGTGGGGCAGAGCTGGCGCATGTGTTCCAGCTCAAAGATCTGGGGGGCCAGGCTGTCGGGTGGGTAGAGCACGCCGCAGGTGCCGGTGGGGAAGAGCAGCTGTGAGGGGCCGCGCACGCCCGGTGCCAGCCAGTCCCACTCCTGATAGGGGGCGGGCATGCCTGTCGCGCTCACACGCATCAGGTGTGCCCGGTAGCAGTGAATGATCGCCGGCGCGGCCTGGTAGGCTTCGGCAAGGCCAGCGAACCAGAAGGGTGGGTAGCGCACATCGTCGTCGGCGGTGACGACCGCGAGGTCGGGGAATTCGCGCAGGGCGTAGAGCAGCTTGGTCTGTGGCCCCAGGTCGGGGCGGTAGCGCAGCTGCGTCCCTGGGGGCAGCTTGAAACGCGCTGCCAGCTCGCGGCGTCGTGTGGCCGGAAACTCTTCTTCGCCAAGCCAGATCACCGTGGTCATCGGCAGGCGGGTCTGCGCGGCCAGCCAGTCGAGCTGGCTCAGGAAGAGCTCGATGCGTTCGGGGATGCTGGTGATGCTCAGGACGATCTCAGCCGTCGTCATGGTGCTCTCCCCACCTGGGCCGCGGTGCCAGGTAGCCTTCACGCCGCCAGGTGCGTAATTCCTCGGCGTCCACCCCGGCCTGGGCTGCCGTCGCCGCGTCGAAGCCGTGGGGATAGTGCTGCGCCAGGCTGCTCAGCGTGGGCATGTGGGCGTGGCGGGCCAGGAAATCATGAAAGACCAGCCCTTCGCCCCAGGTGTAGCACCAGGGTGGCAGGACATAGCGCGTTTGTGCATCAAGCGGCACCACCTGCGGGGGCGTCGGTGTCACCCGCTGTGCGCCGAGGATGGCGCCAGCATAAGCATCAAGCTGCGTTTCGATCGAAAAATGTTGCCGCAGGTAGGCCATTGTCGCCGCTGAGGTGCGCCGGCCTTCACGCCAGATGGCCGCTGCAATGGCTGCCGCCGCCTCGTTATCGTCGTAGTGAACTTTGTCCACCAGTTCGTCGGGGAGCAGCGAGCGATGGGTGGCAACCCGCGCCACGATGGCGGGTGTTCCGCAGGCCAGCGACTCGTAGGCCACATTGCCGAAGGCTTCAACAAACGCGCCAAGCACCAGGGTCAGATGACCAAGGCGGTAGTAGTCGGGCATGAGGGCCTGGGGCACCCAGCCGTGGAAGATAACATGCTCGCGCAGGCCACGGGCAGCGATCTCTTCTTCGAGTGCGCTGTAATAGGCGCGTACTTCCGGGGCCAGGGCCTCGTCGTACCAGCGGGGCACAAGCACGCGCAGGTTGTGGCAGTTGTAGCGGCGCACGAGCAACTCGGCTACGGCAATTGTCTGGGGCAGGCCCTTGCTCGGCTCGGGGCGGTGCGGGTGCAGTACCACGAAGTGGCGCGCTGGATCAACCTCGGCCAGGGTTCGGATGGTGACCCCGGCCGGGCCGGGACAGAACTGGTTGAAGTCGAGACCGTTGTTGATTGTGATCGCCCGCTGGGCCAGGTCGGGCAGCAAGCGCCCCGCCGTATGCAGATAGACCTGGCGCGAGTATTCGGCAATGGCGATCAGCCGGTCGGCGGCGAAGAGAAAGCTACCCAGAATGGTCTCGGGGTAGACATTGTCGCGTAGCGAGATCACCGTCGGCACGTCGCGGTAGAGGTAAGGCAGCAGCAGCTCGCCGTCGTGCATATAGAAGCGGTCAGCCTCGGCCAGGTATTCGCCAACGGTCTGGGCAATCTCGGCCAGGCTGTAGGCTGGCACGGCGTAGGGTTGCGGAAAGGGCTGCTTGAAGGGCAGGAGCGGCAAAACCTCGACGTTGGGGTGCAAATGGAAGGCCCGGCTCTCCGGGTGACGTGTGCAGAGGGTTGTGACTTGATGGCCAAGCTCACCCAGGCGCACCAGGATATTGTGCTGATGGCGGGCTGAGCCGCCAATGACCCGCTCCTCGAAGAGCGGGTTGATCGAGAAGGTGACGATCTTCATACTTTTTCCGGGTCAAACTGGGCTGCATTCTGCCCGACGCCGGTCAATCCCTCACCGCCATCAACCGTCAGCACCTGGCCGGTGATGAAGGGGCTGGCGAGCAGGTAGAGCAGCGCGCCGGTAATATCCGCGGTGCGGCCCTGGCGGCGCAGAGGGATGCCGCTGACGCGCCAGGCGATGTACTCCTCGCTGCGGGTTGTCGCTGGCAGTACTACGCCGGGGGCCACCCCGTTGACCTGCAGCGCCGGGGCGAATTCAAGCGCCGCCATCCGCGTAAAGGCGGCAAGGGCCTGCTTGGCCAGCAGGTAGGCTGCATACTGATACTGGTTGAAGGCAACCTTGTTATCGATGATGTTGATCACATGGCCCTGGCCCACCTGGGCTGCGAAAGCCTGGGTGAGGAAGAAGGGCGCACGCAAATTAACCGCGAACTGCTGATCAAAGGTGGCGGGAGTCGTTGTGGCGATGGTGGCCTGGCCATAGGCCGAGGCGCTGTTGAGCAGCACCCGCAGGTTGGGCAAGGCAGATCTGGCCTGCTCAACCAGGGCTGGCAGCCCCTCAGCCTCGGCCAGGTCGTGCTGAAAGAGCTCGCACGTAGCACCCAGGGCACGGATAGCGGTGGCAGTCTCCTCAGCGGGACCTCGCGAGTGCCCGTAATGCAGGGCGATATCATAGCCAGCCGTGGCCAGCGCCAGGGCAATTGCCCGTCCCAGGCGCACAGCGCCGCCGGTCACCAGGGCAGCCGGGCGTAGTGGTGTGATCGTCATAGCACTTCTCCTCAAACTCACCGGCGCGGTGCCGAAGCTGAGCCCCTCAAGCTCCAGAGCTAGCCCCGGTGCCAGATCGGGCACATCAGCCGGGCTGCGCAGCTGCAGGTAGGCCAGCAGCTCGAGCAGCATCGGGCGCATATAGGCTTCAGCGGGCAAGAGGGCGTCGGGCACATCGGTTGCAGCTTCAGGCAGGCCAAAGAGCAGGTCAAGGTCGGCGGTACGGCTGAGGCGTTTACTTGCAGGGTTGCTACGGTCGCGGCCCAGATCGGCCTCGATGCGGTTAAAGATCGCCTTGAGCGCCGCCGGCTCAAGGGCTGAGTCGAAGCAGACCGGCACATTGAGAAAAGTGCCGCCGCTCACCGCAACCGGCGCGGTCGCCACGACCCGCCCGACGTGCAGCACCGGCGCCAGTTCGCTGAGCGCATGCAGCATCAGTGGTAGGTGCCGGTGGGGCTCAAGGTTACTACCAAGGCCGATAAAGTAGCGCATAGAGACACACCTAACTCAGCAAGCTCGTCAGACCATCCCAGGTGAAGTAGCTGCCAAAGATCAGCGTGACGGTGATGGTGATCGGGCGGTTGTAGCGCAAGAGCCAGGCGATGGCCGTTTCGAGCATTTTGGCCGCGGCTTTTGGCACAATCGCGTAAATCAGGATCGGCAGGATCAAGAGACTCTGGGCCAGTAGGATAAAGAGTAGGTATGCCGTGATCGCCTCGTTGCGGCTGAGGTCAATGGCGCTGATCTCGCTGATCGCCGAGAGGGTGAAGACCCAGAGTTTGATCCCTACCGCTACCAGCCCGGCACCCATACCCAGGGCCTTGAGTGGGGTAAGCTGATCAATGGCCTGCATCCACTTCGGCGGTGGGTCGTCGGGGTCTTCTTCCTTGCGCCATTTGCGGTAGGCGCTGATCAGCAGCAGAATGCCGACGACCAGCAGGAGCGTTGCACTGACGGTTGATTTGCCTCCATCAACCGCCTCCGCCTCGGACGAGGCACCGAAAACGAGGCCGAAGACAACGCCCTGGAGGACACGGGTCAGGCTCATGCCTACGACAAAAGCCAGGGCTTTGAGCAGCCCACGCGGGCTGGCGAGCATGAGCAGGACGATAATGATCCAGATCGGCGCCAGGGCCGAGCCGAGGATTAAGGGGGCAAGTTCGAGCATGATCGCAGGCATAGGTTATCCTCTAATGGCCTGGGCGGCCAGCCAGGCTTCGACTGATCCAGCTTCCTGTACGGCGCACCGCATAGCCTGGGCCGGGCAGTCACGGCGGGCCAGGGCGCTGGTGAGCGGTGCAAGCAGACTCTGGTCGGGATCACCGGCCAGAGCGGTGGCGGCGGCCTCAAGCAGGCTGGCTGCCTCGGCGGCCAGCCCGGCGTCGTTGAAGCCCACCTGGGCCGCAGCCTGGTGGCGAGCAGCGTCGGGCGTGGTGGCGTAACCTGCCAGGCTGGTATCGAGGGCCAGCCCTTTGAGCAGGGCCAGTAGCCCGGCATAGAGTTGCCAATCGGCACAGCTGTCACAGGCTTTAAACTCGATCCGCCCGACCTCCTGGCCATGGCGTGCCCGTTTGGTCAGGATGGGTTGGCTCGCCAGGAGCGTCGCCTGCGGATCGAGGTAGACGCGCACGGCAGGGCGTGGCCCCGTGCGGATCGCGGTCCGCACCGATAGCCCCTCCCAGAGTTGCCCGGCGTAGATCGGCGCGTTAAAGCTGAAAGGGACAATCGCCGGGCTGTAGTAAGTCAGCTTGCGCCCGATCGCAATCACGCGATCCTGGTCAAAAGCGCTGCACGAGAAGTTGAGATCAGGCCCGAAGGTGACCATCGGCAGATGTTCGGTCTGGTACTCCGGCTCATCCTCGTGTAGCTGTCGCTCATAAACGTTGAGGGGCGGGTCGTAGCGATAGGCGGTGCGCCAGGGGTGGAAGGCGATGGCAATAGGCACGAAGCCAGCCAGGTCAAGCACGGCGGTAAGCTGGGCATAGCTCTGGGCCAGCTCATTCACTGCGCCCAGAATCGTCGGGTGGCGCGTGGTGCGGATCTCGATGCCCTTGGGATCGAAGTTCACCAGGGTACCGGCTTCGTCAAAACGTTCAATCCCCTCGAGATACCAGCGCTTTTTGCGAATCCCGGCATCGCCAACGTAGAGCCCGGGGTAGTCGGACGGATAGAGTGGCAAGCGGGCGATCAGGGCCTCAAGCTCGCTAAAGCTGGTGTTGGTATAATCAACAAAACATCCATCACGGCGCAGCAGGGCCACCTCGTGTTCCAGGCCGAAGCGAAACATAGCTCATCACTCCCCTGCTGAACTCAATTGGGGCTGATTGTACCACTCTGACCAGGCATAAGGAGCGCTATGCAGCGATCGAAATGGTGGCAGCGGGCGGTCTTCTACCAGATCTACCCGCGCAGTTTTGCCGACGGGAATGGCGATGGGATCGGTGATCTGGCTGGGATGCGTGAGCAACTCGTCTATTTGCACGAGCTGGGGATTGAGGCGATCTGGCTGTCGCCGCACTATCCCTCGCCGCTGCACGACTGTGGCTACGATGTGGCTGACTATACCGGGGTAGCGCCCGAGTATGGCAGCCTGGACGATTTCCGCGCGCTGCTTGAAGCGGCCCACGCTCTTGGGATCAGGGTCATTCTCGACCTGGTGCTGAACCATAGCTCGGACGAGCACCCCTGGTTCCGCGAGTCGCGGGCGAGCCGTACCAATCCACGCCGCGATTGGTACCTCTGGCGCGATGGCAAGGCTGGCGGCCCGCCCAATAACTGGGTCTCGATCTTTGGTGGCTCGGCCTGGACCTATGACCCGGCGCGTGATCAATATTATTATCATGCTTTTTTGCCCCAGCAGCCCGATCTGAACTGGCGTAATCCCGAGCTCAAGCAGGCGATGTGGCAGGCGGTGCGTTTCTGGCTCGAGCTGGGCGTCGATGGTTTCCGGCTCGATGCGATCAGCACGATCTTCGAGCACCCCGACCTGCCTGATCACCCCTTGCCGCTACTGCCTGAGGCGATACTTGACATAAATGAATTAGCTGCGGACGATTTTGCGCAGGTGTTTGGTTTTCAGCTCAAACAGCCTGGCCTGCACGAGCTGATGCGTGAGCTACGGGCGCTGGTGGCAAGCTACCCCGGTGAACGAGTGCTGGTGGGTGAGGACGATGATGTGGCCTTTCATGGTGATGGCGACGATGAGTTGCACATGGTCTTCAACTTCCCGCTGATGCGCAATCCGCGTCTGACCCCGGCAACGATTCGGGCCAACCAGGCCGAGCGCCTGGCTGCCTTGCCGCCCGGGGCCTGGCCCTGTAATACCCTCGGCAACCACGACACGGCGCGAGTCTGGAGCCGCTATGGCGACGGTGCCCACGATGCCCAGTTGGCCCGGCTGCATGCCGCGCTGCTACTGACCCTCAAGGGTACACCCTTTCTCTACAACGGCGAAGAGATCGGCATGAGCAATCTCCAGCTCGAACGGCTCGATCAGATCCGTGATACGGCGGCCTTGCACCACTATCGCATGTTGACCAGCCAGCGCGGCATGGCCCCTGAGATGGCCCTGCAGACGGTGCTGGCCAACACCCGCGACCGTTGCCGCAGCCCGTTGCAATGGGCCAATGCGCCTAATGCTGGCTTCTGCCCGCCCACAAGCGCGCCCTGGCTGCCCGTCAACCCTGACTACGCCGAGGGGGTCAATATCGCTGAGCAGGCCGCCGATCCCGCCTCGTTGCTCAATGATTACCGCCAGTTGATCGCCCTGCGCCGTAGCCTGCCTGCCCTGCTGATTGGGGAGTATCAGGCCCTCGATCTGACCAGTACCGCCCACCTGGCCTACCTGCGCCACGACCCGGCAAGTGGGCAACGCTGCCTGGTGGCACTCAATTTCAGCGCGAGCCCCCAGCCGGTGCAGTGCGGCCTCGGCGCGCTCACGGCAAAGGTGGCCTACTCCAGCCACCGGCCGATCACTGAGCACCTGCAGCTCGATCAGCTGATGCTGCATCCCTTTGAGGTGTTGATCGTTTTAGAGCCAATACGTTTCAAATAGGGGCAAGCGCAGATCGATCAAGGCCGATCAGACGCAGAAGCTTTGCGGCTTTGCGGCTTTGCGTGAGCTTATCTGAAAGGTATTGGTTTTAGAGCAGGCGTAGCAGCCAGCGTTTGAGCGGTAATTTCATACGGGCGAGCTGGGCGCGGTCTTGCTCGTCAAGGCCGCCGAGCAGACGGAGGGCGGCGAAGAAGCCTGCTGCACCAAGCAGGGCCAGCAGGAAGAGGGCCAGGGCGACCAGCAGGCGTTCGCTCAGGCCAGCGCTTGACGGGAGGCTCGGTAACAGCCCACGGGTCAGCAGGATCAAGCCGGCCATAGCGATGGTCGCCCCACTGACGCGCAGACTGAAGCGCCAGGGCCAGCGCAGGCCGAGCAGCCGCACCCCGCTGGTCGTGACCCAGAGCCCGGCACCGACGCGGGCCAGGCCGAAGGCGAGGGCCACACCCACCAGGCCGAAGCGCGGCGGGAGCAGCCAGGCCAGGGGGGCGACGAGCAGCAGGGTGATCAGGCGCGAGGTGACAATCACCGGCAGGCGCTCATAGACGATCAGGGCATTATGGGCGGTGGTCAGCAGGCACTCGGCGAAGAGACAGGGCACCAGGACCCAGACAAGCGGCGCGGCAACCAGATACTGCGGACTGATGACCAGCAGGGCCGGTTCAGCGAGGAGCATCAGCCCGACGCCGCCGGGGATGAGCAGGAGTAATTGGAGGCGTACCAGCGATTGGTAGGCACCGTTGAGCGTGCCGCCTTCGCCCTGGCGCACGCGGGTAAAGAGGGGCACCTGGACCCCGACCATGGGTGTGTAGAGGTAGCCGAGGGCCATGGCAACCAGCGAGCTGCCGGCCCAGAGGATGGCCACGTCGCCCAGGTCGCCAGCCAGGAAGAGGGCGAAGTTGACGCTGGCGATCATATCGGTGGCGGTCATCAGGAAGGAGACGCCAGCGTAGCGCACAAACCCCGGCGGCAGCCAGTGACGCCATGCATACAGGGGTGGCGCGACGACGGGTGCGGCCTGGGTACGCTTCAGCTCGCGGCGCAGGCGCAGCACCTGCCAGGTGGCCAGGCTGACCGCAATGGCCGGGGCTAGCACCATGGCGGCAAGCACACCGAGGATGTCCCAGCCGGCCAGAATGGCGGCGACGATCAGTAGCTGGGGCAATACGCGGGCCGCCAGGTCAACACTATTCCAGGCGCGCTGCTTGAAGAAGCTGCTCAGGTAGGCCATGAGCATGTCGTAGCAGATGCCGAAGAAGAGCAGCCCGAGCACGCTGGCGGCCAGCAGCCAGCTATAGCTGGTGACAACATCGAGCAGGAGGGCCTGAGTGGTCAGATCCAGGCGCTGATCGCCGCTGATCAGCCCGCTCAGGTAGGTGCGAAAAGCTGGCTGGAAGAGGGTTATGCCGGCGGCGACCAGGAAGAGCAGGCCAAGTTGGGCGGCAAAGACCAGCTGCAGCAGGCGCAGGGTGGCCAGGGCCCCTCCGGCGCGGTTGGTCTCAGGGATGTACTTGGGCAGGGCGCGGGCCGTGCCCAGATCAATCCCTGTCCCCAGCATTTTGCTGGCTCCGCTGACCATCGCCAGCAGGCCGAAGCTGGCCAGCGAGAGCCGGTTGAGCTTGAGCAGGGTTGCCAGCACTTCGGCGACCATGCGCAGTGGCACAAAGAGCGTATTCCAGACCACGGCTCTGGAGACCTGGCTGGCCAGGGAGGGCGGGCGCTCGCCGCTTGGGTTGGGGGCCATCAGGCTACTTTCTGCAGGGCCAGCTCAAACATGCCAACGTACCAGCGCCGCTGAGCGCGGTAGGCCAGGCGTTCGAGGCCAACGACCCGTAGGGCAGAGCGCACGGCTCGGCGGCTGGCCTTGCGGCTGACAAAACGGCCCGCCCGCAGCTGCTCTTCACGCAGGTCGCGTACCCTGAAGCCCAGGCCGGCACAGAGATGGAGCAGCTCTTGGTAGTGGAAATAGTGCATAGCCGAGAGGCGCTGCATATCACGAAAGGCCGCCCCGGCCTTACTGCGCCCACGCCAGGCGATCAGCGCCTCGGCGGCGGGCCGGGGCAGCCAGTTGATTCCGGCGAGGTGGTAGTGTGGGTCGATCCAGGCGCGCCGGTTGATTGCCGTGATCAGGGCCACGCCGCCCGGTCGTAAGACGCGGGCCAGCTCGCTCAACACGCGCCGCGGATCTTGCACATGCTCAAGCACATCCCAGGCTGTTACCACCGCAAAGTGGCTTGACGGCAGGGGCAGCCGTTCACCGGCGCTGTTGAGCACGGGCAGGCTAAGGCCGTGGCGGGCGGCGCGCAGGCTGATGATGCGGCAATAGGCCGGGTTGTATTCGCAGGCCGTCACATGCGCCCCGGCCAGGGCTGCGGCGACGGCAAAGCCACCCATGCCCGCGCCCAGGTCGAGCAGAGAGAGCCCGGCTAATGGCCCGGCGGCCTCGGCCAGCATGCCCAGGCGCTCGTCCTGATAGTACTCCTGATTGAGGCGGCGCTCGCGCCAGGGGGCAAAATCGCGCCGCCAGGTCATATGTTGCAGCCAGGGGTCAATCGCGGCGGCCAGGGCTGTCTCTGTGGTTTGTGCAGCGGGCTGGAGATGCATTGGCGGGGCTTTCGGCTAGTACAGCGTCCCAGACGTTTGCTGCGGGTTGCTGGAAGCGCGGGCAGCTTGCCCGCATCCGGCCTGAGTGAGCGGGAGGCCCGCGCTCCCGGGTCACAACTACCTGTGAGAGGTAGCACAGAGCGATGAGACGCCGGATTGTACCATAGGCGCTGGGGGGCGCGGCGGTGGCGCGGGTCATCCCTGTTCAGCGTGCCGGTTTACAGTAACTGTTCACACGTGGGGTAACGGGCGTTGTCACGCTGAGCGGAGCCGCACGG